>NZ_JAHCAS010000002.1 GCF_019634775.1 Dokdonella sp. | reverse complement strand
TCCCATATTATCCCGCATGTAATTTCGACCGACTATACCCGTTGTTTGTAATTGACTCAGTATGTAATTACATGGTATGTAATACATTACGAAATATCGGAGGGACAACCATGGCGCGGGGCGGCGTGTACAAAACCGAGATCCAGAAAGCGCGGCGCAGCCTGCTCGCGCAAGGCAAGCACCCGTCCGTGGACGCGGTGCGCGTGGCGCTTGGGAACACCGGTTCCAAGACCACCATCCACCGTTACTTGAAAGAGCTGGAAGCCGAGGAAGGGGCCAACACTGGCTCGGCCGCCAGCACTAGCGATGCCCTGCAGGACCTTGTCGGGAGCTTGGCCGCCCAACTGCATGCCGAAGCCGACGCCCGGATCGAGGAGGTTCGCGCCCAGGCCGCCACCGAACGCCAAGCGCAGCAGGCCGCCGCTGAGCGCGTCGCCCAAGAAGCGGCGCAGTTCCGGGCGCAGGCCGAACGGGCCGAAACCGCCTTGGCCGATACCCGCAGCCGCCTGGCCGTTCTCGAGGGGCAGCTGCAGGCGGCGCGGGTAGAGGCCGCCGCCCACGCCGAGCGCGAAGCCGGTCTGCAGGCGCGCCTACAGGAGCAGGAAATGTATGCCGCCTCGCTGGAGCAGAAGCATGTGCAGGCCCGCGAGGCGCTCGAGCACTTTCGCACCACCGCCAAGGAGCAGCGCGAGCAGGAGTTGCGCCGCCACGAACATCAGGTCCAGGGACTGCAGGCAGATCTGCGCCAGGCGCAGGAAACCCTCGCCGGCAAGAACCACGAACTCGTGCAGATCAACGCCGCGGCGGCTCGGCTGACCGAGCAGGTCGGCAGCCTGAGCAAACAGCTTCAGCACGCCGATCAGCAAGCGCGTCGGCGCGAGGACGAGTTGGCGGCACAGCAGGGCGTGCGCGAGGAGCTGCAGGCGCTCAAGTCGCGCTGGAGCGGGGACGCCAGCACGCTCGAGCAGGTCCGCCGGGAACTCGTCGAGACCCGCGCGGCGCTCGAAGGCGAGCGCGAAGCGCGCGTCGCGGCGCAGAGCGCCGCGGAGGCCGCCTTGGCACAACGTGCCACGCTGGAGGCAGTATTTGCCAAATGGGATCCTGTCGCGGCCGCTGCGGCCAGCAAGCCCGCGTCGTGAGTTCTAAGGCAAATCGCGCTCCAACTAGGCTTTTCTTTCAAGAGCTTATCTGTGGAACCGCGAAATTCTCACGAATCCCTGCCGACCCTCTAGTTTGCCTCAGCCTCTTCCGGCGGGATATGGCCGATCGATCCGAGGAGGCGCTGGGTGTTGAACCACGAGACCCATTCCAGCGTCGCCAGTTGCACCGCCGCCTTCGTCTTCCAGGGGCCACGGCGGTGGATCAGTTCGGCCTTATAGAGCCCGTTGATGGTCTCGGCCAGCGCGTTGTCATAGCTGTCTCCTCGGCTGCCAACGGACGGCTCGATGCCCGCTTCGGCGAGCCGCTCGCTGTAGCGAATCGACACGTATTGCGAACCCCGATCGCTGTGATGGATCAGCGTGCCGTCACGCTCCGCCTGGCGTGCGTACAGCGCCTGCTCCAGCGCATCGAGTACGAAGTCCGTCCGCATCGAGTCGCTGACCCGCCAGCCCACGATGCGGCGGGCGAACACGTCGATGACGAAGGCCACGTACAGCCAGCCCTGCCAGGTCGAAACGTAGGTGAAGTCCGACACCCACAGCTGGTTCGGCCGTTCGGCGCGGAACTGCCGGTTCACCTTGTCCTGTGGGCACGGCACGTTGCGATCACTGATCGTCGTTCGCACCGCTTTTCCGCGCATCACGCCGCGCAGGCCCTGCTGGCGCATCAGTCGCTCGACCGTGCATCGAGCCACCGTGATGCCCTCACGGCCGAGCTGTCGCCACACTTTGTTGGTGCCATAGACCTGCAGGTTGGCCCGCCATACCCGGTGGATCTCCGGAATCAGGGCCTCGTCGCGCTTCGCCCTCGCCGGGCGTCGCTCAGGCTCGCGATGGCGGGCCGCGTGTCGCCGGTAGCCGGACGGGGCGATCTGCAAGGCCCTGCAGATCGGCTCGACCCCGAACGTGCTCCGGTGCGTGGCGACAAACGTCCTCAGGGCTTCAGCCGGCGGTCGAGCTCCGCCTGGGCGAAAAAAGCACTCGCCAGCTTCAGGATCTCGTTGGCCCGGCGCAGTTCCCTGTTCTCGCGCTCCAGCTCCTTCATCCGCTTGGCGTCCGCGGTCGTCACGCCATCGCGCGTCCCTGCATCGACCTCGTGCTGCTTCACCCACGTCAGCAGCGTCTGCGGCACACAGCCGATCTTGGGGGCGATCGACGCCACGGCCGTCCACAGCGACGGGTACTCTCCACGATGCTCCAGCACCATCCGGACTGCACGCTCGCGGACCTCAGGGGAAAACTTCTTCGACTTGTTCATGGCTCCATTCTCTCAAGAGTTGGAGCCTCCACGTTTCCCGGGGCGGTTCACTCGTCGCTTTCGGCGCCTTCGGCACCGGACTGGTGCAGCTCGCGCAGGTAGGTCGGATCGACGGCGAGGTTGCCGGTGAACGAACCGCCAGGGTTGCGATAAGCCGCGATCAGGGTGCGCAGGCGCTCGTTGATCTCCCGCTTCGCGCGTTCGCGGCGCTGCTGCACGGTCTGCGTCGCCAGCAGGCGCATCGACGTAGCGCGAGTCGGCATGGCGTGGGGTCGTATCCGATTCTCCGAAGGAGCCCGTTCACGGGCGACGCTCCTTGCATCTCAATCGAAGAGCTTGCCTGGATTGAGTATGCCGGCCGGGTCGAGCACGCGCTTGATCCCGCGCATGAGCTCGATCTCCGCGGCGCTGCGCGTGCTGCCGAGATGGGGTTTCTTGACCAGACCGATGCCATGTTCCGCCGAGATGCTGCCGCCAAAGTGTTGCAGGCGTTCGCCGAGCAGGTGGGTCACGTGTTCGCACTGGGCGATGAAGGATTCATCGTCGAGGCCGGGTGGACGCACGATGTTGATGTGCAGGTTGCCGTCACCGATGTGCCCGAACCAGACGACGTCGAACTGCGGGTATTCGCGCGTGAAGATCGCAGCCATCTCGTGCATGAAGGCCGGAATGGCGCTGATGCGCAAGGAAATGTCGTTCTTGTACGGCTTGTGCGGCGCGAGGCTTTCGGTGATGCCTTCGCGCAGACGCCACAGCGCTGCGGCCTGTGCCTCGCTCTGGCTGATCACGCCGTCGTCGACCCAGCCCTGCCCCGCGCATTCCTCGAACACAGCCAGCGCGGCGGCCTGCTGCGCCTCGCTGGCGGCATCGAATTCGGTGACCACGTAGTACGGCGAATCACCCTCGAACGGTCGCTGCGCGCCATGCGCGAGGACGTGATGCAGGGCGCGATCGGTGAAGAACTCGAAGGCACTCAAGGTCAGTCCACGCCGGCAGACGTCGAATACCTTCATCAGTGCGTCCATCGCCGGCAGGGCGAACAGCATGACGTTCGATGGTGGTGGCGGGTCGGTCAGGCGTACGCTGGCCTCGACCACCAGACCAAGGGTCCCTTCCGAGCCGATCACGAGGTGACGCAGGTCGTAGCCACTGGAATTCTTGATCAGGCCACGGTTCAGATCCAGTAGATCACCCCTGCCATCGACCAGCTTGAGGCCGACTATCCATTCACGTGTGTTGCCATAGCGGATCACGCGGATGCCACCAGCATTGGTGGCGATGTTGCCGCCGATCGAGCAGGAACCGCGCGCAGCGAAGTCGACCGGGTAGATGAGGCCGTGCTGCTTCGCGGCCGCCTGCAAGGCTTCGAGGGCGATGCCGGGTTCGACAGTCAAGGTGCGGTCGACCGGGTCGAAACCGAGCACGCGATTCATGCGCTCGAAGCTGACGACAAGTTCGCCGTTCGCGGCGACCGCACCGCCCGACAGGCCGGTGCGACCACCGGACGGGACCAGGGCAATGCCGTGCAGCAGCGCCCAGCGCACGATGCCCCGCACCTCGTCGACCGTGCCGGGCATAGCGACCGCGAGCGGCGTGGGCGCCCAGCGCCGCGTCCAGTCACGGCCGTAGTATTCGAGGTCCGCCGGCGCGGTCTTCAGCGCCAGATGCGGCAGTTGCGCGGCGAGTTCGGCCAGGGGTGCTGTCATCGGATCGGCATCAGGGAAGGCTTCCGCCAGCCTGCCAGCGTCGCCGCGAGCCGTCCACTGCTGCAATGCCGCACAGCCCGGCCCGGTTCTGGCATAGTCGACCGCCCGCCCCTGCCCCCCTGTCAATAACCCCGCGCCCATGAAGAAGACTTCGTTTCCGCGCCAGGACATCCGTGTGCTGCTGCTCGAAGGCGTCAGCCGCACCGCCGTGGAGACCTTCGCGGCCGCCGGCTACACGCAGATCGAGCTGCACGACAAGTCCCTGTCCGAGGACGAACTCAAGCGCCGCATCGCCGAGGCACACCTGGTCGGCATCCGCTCGCGCAGCCAGCTCACTGCCGAGGTGTTCGAGCATGCGCGGAAGCTGATCGCGGTGGGCTGTTTCTGCATCGGCACGAACCAGGTTGACCTTGCCGCCGCCCAGGCACTCGGCATCCCGGTATTCAACGCGCCCTATTCCAACACCCGCAGCGTTGCCGAACTGGTGATCGCCGAGGCGATCCTGCTGATGCGGCGCATTCCACAGAAGAACGCCGAATGCCACCGTGGTGGCTGGTCGAAGTCGGCGGCCGGCAGCTACGAGGTCCGCGGCAAGACGCTCGGCATCGTTGGCTATGGGCATATCGGCACCCAGGTCGGATTGCTCGCCGAAGGCCTCGGCATGCAGGTCGTCTTCCATGACATCGAAGCGAAGCTGACCCTCGGCAACGCGCGCGCTGTCGCCAGCCTCGACGAACTGCTCGAGCGCGCCGACGTGATCAGCCTGCATGTGCCGGAAACACCGCAGACGAAATGGATGATCGGTGCGGCACAGTTCGCGCGCATGAAACCCGGCGCGGTGTTCATCAACGCGGCACGTGGCACGGTGGTCGACATCGACGCGCTTGCCGCGAGTCTCGCCTCGGGGCACCTGGCCGGCGCGGCGGTCGACGTATTTCCGGTCGAGCCAAAAGGCAATGCCGAAGCGTTCGTCTCGCCATTGGCGGGCATGGACAACGTCATCCTCACCCCGCACGTCGCCGGCAGCACGCTCGAGGCGCAAGACAACATCGGTCTCGAAGTGGCCGCCAAGCTGGTGCGCTACAGTGACAACGGTTCGACCCTGTCGGCGGTCAACTTTCCCGAAGTGACACTGCCCGAGCATCCACGCAGCCATCGTATCCTGCACATCCACCGCAATGTCCCAGGTGTGCTCTCGCGCATCAACGAGATCTTCTCGCGCGAGAACGTCAACATCGATGGCCAGTACCTGCAAACCAACCCGTCGATCGGCTATGTCGTCGTCGATGCCTCGACGACGGAAACGCAGGCCGGCGCATTGCGTGAGGCGCTGGCGGCGATCCCGGGTACGCTGCGCACGCGGGTGTTGTACTGACGGCCGCACCGCAAGAATGAATGCTCAGCAGGAACCCGTTCACGGGTGATGCTTCAGCTTGGGGGGTACGGAAGGGGCATCGCCCCTGAAGGGGCTCCTAGGGGGGTTCCCATGCGCTCAGGCATTGATCCGCGCAACCGGTGCCGGCATCGAGAACAGATAGCCCTGCCCCATCCGGCAGCCGAGTTCGATAAGCGATTTCCGTTGCTCCGGCGTTTCCACGCCCTCGGCGATCACTTCGATGCCGAGTGATTCGGTGAGCGCGATGATCGCGCGAATGACCGCCATCGAACTTCCGCGCGTCGACAGATCGGCGACGAAAGAGCGGTCGATCTTCAAGGCATGGATCGGCAGCTGGTGCAGGTAGCTGAGCGAGGAATAGCCGGTGCCGAAATCATCGAGTTGGACGAGAATGCCCGCATGGCGCAGGCGCAGGAGCACTCGCCGCGTCTGTTCCGGTTCATCGAGCAGCGCACCCTCGGTGATCTCCAGGCGCAGCCGGTCTGGCGACAACCCGCTGCGTGAGAGCACGTGCAGCAGGCTCTCCTCGAACCCGGGCGAGCGCAGATGAGACGCCGAGACATTGATCGAGACATAGGTGTGATCAGGCAGCCTTTGCGCCTGTTCGCAGGCCTGCGTGAACATCAGCCAGTCGATCTGTTCGATACAGCCGTTGTCCTCGGCTGCACCAAGAAAATCCTCCGGCAACAGAATGCCGCGCTCCGGATGGTTCCAGCGCAGCAATGCCTCGAACCCCACCGCTCGTGCGTCGCTGAGTGAGACGATCGACTGGAAGTGTGGTTCGAATTCGTTGCGTGCAATCGCGCGGCGCAACTGGCCTTCGAGATCGAGTGCGCGCAAGGCTTCCATGCGCAGCTTCTCGTCGAATATCTCGTGGCGCTGGCGGCCTTGCGCCTTGGCGCGATACATCGCCGCGTCGGCATCGCGAAGCAACTCTTCGGCTCGCTGGTAGTGTGGCTCGACATGGGCAATGCCGATGCTTGCGGAAGTGAACATCTCCTTGTCACCGACGCGCACCGGTTCGACCAGGGCATCCAACAGGTTCTGTGCGACCGAGGCAGCATGCGCAACATCGGCATGCTGCTCGACCAGCACAGCGAACTCGTCGCCACCGAGCCGCGCGACGAGCGCGTCACCACACGCCGAAGCGAGCCGCTGCGCGACCTGTTTGAGCAGTTCATCCCCAATCAGATGGCCGACGCTGTCGTTGACGACCTTGAAACGATCCAGGTCGAGGAACAACACTGAGAACACCTGTGCCGGATCGGCACGGTAACGCGACAGGGCCTGATCGAGGCGCTCGAGCAGGAGGGCGCGGTTCGGCAAGCCGGTCAGGGTATCGTGCAAGGCCTGGTGCATGAGGCGCGCCTCGATGCGTTCGCGCTCGCCAATCTGCCGCGTGAGATCGCGATTGGCTCGGCCGAGTTCACGCGTGCGCTCCTCTACCCTGCCTTCGAGCTCGACATAGGCGACACGCAGTGAATCCTGGGCGAGCTTGCGTTCGAGACTGTTGGCAATGTGGTAGGCAACGAAAGTCAGCAGTTCCTGATCGGCGGCGCTGAAATGCGAGGCATCGTCATAGCTCTGCACCGCGAGCACGCCCACAGTACGCTCGTTGCAGATCAGCGGCACGCCAAGCCAGGAGTAGGCGCGCGGCCCATATGTCGCGATTGCACCCTCGGCCGTCAGTTCCTCAATGCTGGCGCGATCGGCCAGCAGCGCACGACCCGTGCGCAAGACGTATTCGGTGACGCCAGTGCCGAGGCGGCGGCTTGGGCGTACCGGGTCGATCTCGTCAACCGAGTAGGGAAAATCCAGCGATTCGCCGTCATCGGACAGCAGGGCGATATAGAAATTGCGCGCGTTGAGCAGCCCGCCGACGATGCCGTGTACGGCTGCGTAGAACTCATCGAGTGAATCGGCCGTGCTTGCGCGTTCGGCGATGCGGAAGAGGGCCGACTGCACCCGTACTCCGCGTTCGCGCTCGCTGATCTCGTGCTGGAGGACGCGGTTCGCCTCGGCGAGTTCGCGCGTACGCTGTTCGACACGCAACTCGAGCTCGTCCCGTGCCTGTTTGCGCTCCAACGCGGTCAGCACGTGCTGGGCGACGTATTGGAGCAGGGCACGATCCTCCTCGGTATAGCGCACGTCGGGCAAGTAGCTCTGCACGACGATCGCGCCACGGATGTCGCCGCTCCCGGACATGGGGACGCCGAGCCAGTCTTCGCTTTCGGGGCCGAGCTGCGGATTGAAGCCGAGACCAAAGCGCCGACGGATTTCGACCGACGGCCCCATTTGCGATTCACCGCTGCGGATCATCGCCACGGTCAGGCTATCCGGGATCGAGCTCACCGGCAGGTCAACCTCGAGGCTGGTCGGCGTGGTGTCGACGGAGTCTCGGATGTACAGGAAGCGCAGGCTGTCGCTTTCTGGCATATACAGGGTGATGAAGAAGTTCTCCGCATACATGAGTTCGGCGATGACCTCATGGATGCCGTGCAGCATCTCCGGCATATCGAGGTCGGAACTTGCCATCGTCGCGATTGCGAACAGCGCGCGTTGAATATGTCGTGCGCGGTCGGTGCGCTTGACCTCCAGACGCAGGTATTCGATCTCGAGCAGGCGGGATGCACATGCCGACAACAGTTCCACGAACATGCGCCAGCCAGCGTCTTCGGTATCGATCGGTATTCCGACGCGAACCAGCCAACAGCCGCTGCCGTCGGCCCCGATCGTCAATGCGTCGACATGCCAGGCACCTTGCGCAGCCTCGAGGCGATGGCGTTGCTGCGCGTCGAGCAACGTTTCCGGTCGACCTGCGTCGGCACCCGTTTCGTGCCGAAAGACAATGGCCGCTGCTGTTGTTCCTGCAAAGCAAGCAGGAATGATTCTGGCGATGTGCCGGTCGAGCTCGATGAGGTCGTCGAGTGCGAGCAGGGACGCAATCCCCGTGTCCGGGACTGTGGGAGCGGGTGCCGCGGCACTCCAGCCTGGCGTCATCGCCTGCATCGTAAGTCGAGCCCCTAAACTCGCCCGTGGCCGGCAGACGGGTCCTTTGGTACGGGCGTCCGCGCGCAGCGGCAGCGGGTTGAAGTATAGGCGGCGTCGAACGCTGCGGCTACGACGGCGAGGCCCAAGGATGTTCTGATCAATCCCACAACGGCGTCACCGTCCTGTGCGGGCGCAGATCAAGGCGCGACGGCGAAGGCAGACTGGTCGTCTGTCGAGCTGGCGCAAGGCCGAGCTGCGCCCGCACAGGACAGCCCCAACCTCTAGATCCCCAATGACGGGGTGACATCCGCAAGGCCCGCAGCACGGCGTGCGCGGCTCGCCCAGACAACCAGCCTGCACCCCGCTGCGAGCCTTGCGGATGTCATGACGCCATTGCGGGCTTGATCAGAGCATCCCTGGCCTGGATGCGGAACCCCTGCCTGCCCGGCCTTGCGACGGGCAGCACCGCACACCGTGTTCGGTCCACGACGTCCCCGTGGATCAGGTAGAGCGCACGAGCCGATCCTTGGCGTACCGTGCGCCCACCGCCCTGATCGATGTCACTGCGGTGAGTCGTGCGGCATTTGTGCAACCGTGGCCAAAACGCCGACGCCGTCTCGTCGGCAGACCGGCGATGCATATGCGCAACATCGCCGGCCTGCCTGCCGCGACGCGACGAGGCCAGCGCGGCTGGCCCTTGTCGTGGCCGTATCGCGGCGCCGAGGACTAAGCCGCCACGCCCTTCGCCGCTTCCGCGTACTCCTCGATCTGGTCGAAGTTCATGTAGCGGTAGATTTTCTCGCCGTTCTGGTTGATCACGCCGATGTCGGCAAGGTATTCCTCGCGGGTCGGGATCCGGCCGAGGCGCGAGCAGATCGCCGCAAGTTCAGCCGATCCGAGGTAGACATTCGTATTGCGGCCGAGCCGGTTCGGGAAGTTGCGCGTCGACGTGGACATGGCCGTGGCACCTTCGCGGATCTGTGCCTGATTGCCCATGCAAAGCGAGCAGCCCGGCATTTCCATGCGTGCGCCGGCCGTGCCGAACGTGCCGTAATGGCCTTCTTCGGTGAGTTGGGCGGCATCCATTCGCGTCGGCGGCGCAACCCACAGGCGCGTGGGAATGTCGCGCTTGCCCTCGAGCAACTTGGCCGCCGCCCTGAAGTGGCCAATATTCGTCATGCACGAACCGATGAAGACCTCGTCGATCTTCGCCCCGGCCACGTCGGACAACGTCTTGGCATCATCCGGATCGTTCGGACAGCACACGATCGGCTCGACGATGTCGTTCAGATCGATTTCGATGACCGCGGCGTACTCGGCGTCGGCGTCGGCTTCGAGCAGTTGCGGATTGGCCAGCCACTCCTCCATCTTCCTTATGCGGCGAGCCAGCGAGCGCGCATCTGCATAACCCTGGGAGATCATGTTCTTCAACAGCACGATGTTGCTGTTGATGTACTCGATGATCGGTTCCTTGTTGAGCTTCACCGTGCAACCCGCCGCCGAACGCTCGGCCGAAGCGTCGGCCAGTTCGAAGGCCTGCTCGATCTTGAGGTTGGGGAGGCCTTCGATCTCGAGGATGCGACCCGAGAAAACGTTCTTCTTGCCCTGCTTCTCGACAGTCAGCAGACCGGACTTGATCGCGTACAGCGGGATCGCGTGGACGAGGTCGCGCAGGGTCACGCCGGGCTGCATCGTGCCCTTGAAGCGCACCAGCACCGATTCCGGCATGTCGAGCGGCATCACGCCGGTCGCCGCGGCAAAGGCGACGAGGCCCGAGCCGGCCGGGAACGAGATGCCGATCGGGAAGCGTGTATGCGAATCGCCACCGGTGCCGACCGTGTCGGGCAGCAGCATGCGGTTGAGCCACGAGTGGATGATGCCGTCACCGGGACGCAACGCGATGCCGCCGCGTGTGGAGATGAATTCCGGCAAGGTGTGATGCGTCTTGACGTCGACCGGCTTCGGATAGGCGGCGGTGTGGCAGAACGACTGCATGACCAAGTCAGCACTGAATCCGAGACAGGCGAGGTCTTTCAGCTCGTCGCGCGTCATCGGCCCGGTCGTATCCTGCGAGCCGACCGAGGTCATCTTCGGTTCGCAGTAGGTTCCAGGACGCACCCCCTTCCCCTCCGGCAGACCGCAGGCACGGCCGACCATCTTCTGCGCGAGCGTGTAGCCCTTGCCGCTGTCGGCTGGCTGCTGCGGCAGCCGGAACAGGGTCGACGGAGGCAGGCCGAGCGCCTCGCGCGCCTTGGCGGTCAGGCCGCGGCCGATGATCAGTGGGATGCGTCCACCGGCGCGCACCTCATCGAACAGCACCTCGGACTTGACCTTGAACTCGGCGATGACCTGGCCGTCCTTGAGCGCCTTGCCGTCGTACGGGCGCAGCTCGATGACGTCACCCTGATTCATCCGCGCAACGTCGAGCTCGATCGGCAACGCGCCGGCATCCTCCATCGTGTTGTAGAAGATCGGCGCGATCTTTCCGCCGAGGCAGACGCCACCGAAGCGCTTGTTCGGGATGAACGGGATGTCCTCGCCGGTCCACCACAATACCGAGTTGGTTGCCGACTTGCGCGAGGAGCCGGTACCAACGACGTCGCCGACATAGGCGACGAGATGGCCCTTCTGCTTGAGATCGAGGATGGTCTGGATCGGACCGCGCTTGCCGTCGTCCTCGGGCACGAATGGCGCACCGTCGCGCTTGTTCTTGAGCATCGCCAGCGCGTGCATCGGGATGTCCGGGCGCGTGGTCGCGTCCGGTGCCGGCGAGAGGTCGTCGGTATTGGTTTCGCCGGGCACCTTGAACACGGTGACGGTCAGGCTGTGCGGCACCTCGGGGCGCGACGTGAACCACTCGGCATCGGCCCAGCTCCGCAGCACGGCCTGGGCATTGGCGTTGCCCTTGCCGGCTTTCTCCTGCACGTCATGGAAGGCATCGAACATGAGCAAGGTGTGCTTCAGCGCATCGGCGGCGACCGCGCCGACCTCGGCGTCGTCCAGCAACTCGATCAGCGGATGGATGTTGTAGCCGCCGAGCATCGTGCCGAGCAGTTCGGTTGCGCGCGCGCGGGAGATCAGCGGGTTTTTCTCGCTGCCGAAGGCGATGGCGGCGAGGTACGAGGCCTTGACCTTGGCTGCATCGTCGACACCGGCCGGCACGCGGTTCGTGATGAGGTCTAGCAGGAACGCCTCCTCGCCGGCCGGCGGCGCCTTGAGCAGTTCGATGACGGCGGCGGTCTGCTGTGCGGTCAACGGCAGCGGTGGGATTCCGAGCGAGGCACGCTCGGCGACGTGGTGGCGGTAGGCTTCCAACATGGGGACATCTCCGGAGAAGGGTGACAATCAACGAGAATCAGCCAGCAGCGTCGGCACGATCAGCTTCAGGCCCTTGAAGTAGTCACGGTGAAACGTGGCATCGAAGGTGATCAGCGCGTCACATTGCAACAGCGCGTGGGCGCCGACAAGAAAATCCGCGATCGGGCGTGGGGCCTCGCCCCGTTGGCGCTGGCGGCGCTGCATTTCGCCGGCGCGCAACGCGGATTTTGCCTCGGTCGCGCTGTAGTGGACGCCCATTCCTTCCAATGTGGCCAGCGCCTCGACACCGTTGCGCAGGGCGGCGCAGACCTGCGCCAGCGCGGCGTCACACACCACCACCCGGCCGGCGACCAGGGCTTGGCGCAGACTGGCCTCCACCGCGTCGGCACGACGGCCGTCGGCCAGCAGCTCGACCAGGATCGGGGCGTCAACGGCAATCACGCGGTGTCCTTGCCGTCACTGCCGACGTCGAGGGCGAACTTGCCGCGCACGCGGGAGATCGCATCGTCGACGCGCTTGGACAGCACGATCCGGCCGCCGTCCAGTTCCACCTTCAGCACGCTGCCTTTGCCCAGGCCCAGCGCGTCGCGTACCGCCTTCGGCAGGGTGATCTGGCCGCGTTCAGCAACGATGGCTTCCATGTGGCTCTCCCGCAGTCGCTGGTATGCGGGAATTATACATACATTTCGTTGCATACTCATGAACGCTTGGCAAACTCCCGGCGTCCTGTCGGCAACACCGGCATGCTACGAGCATCCGCCGAGAAATCGCCGTCGATCCGGATGCGCTTGCAGGCGTCCCGGCCAGCCACACGGAATTCCCGGCTGCTGCGGGGTTCGCAAACGCGAACACATGCGCTTGGCTGCGGCTTCGACCAATCGGAAACTGCCGGCATGGTGGGTCCGTCCGGTGCGAGCACGGATCGAAGCTGCGGCGATTGGCGATGCCGGTCAGGCCATCGAGCATGGAGAGCCGTTCCAGTTTGCGGTTGGCCGCGGCAAGCTCATCGGCCACCCGCTTGAAATGAATGGCTCCGGCGATCTGGTCGGCCACCGCATCGAACACCGCACAGACCTCGCTGTGGAAAAACCCCGACCGCGTGGTTTCGATGTTGAGTACGCCATGCAGGCGCCGGCGATACCGGCTGGCACCAGATACGCCGATCACACGGCGGCATTGCCCGGCACGAAATCAGCATCAGCGTGAACATCCTCGACCAGCGGCAGCGCCGTGACCATGGTGGCGGCGGGCACCTGCACCGTGGTGGCCAGCCAGGCGGGCGATGCCAACTGGCTGCCGGCGGCCGATGTGAGCCAGACCATCACCATCGTCGCAGGATTCAGCACCGTGACTCAGCTGCCCACGCTGTCGCATTGGGTGCTGCTGTTGCTGGCAGTGTTAATGGGAACGTTGGCGTGGCGGCGGATCAACTGACCCGCCAAGCAGCGATAACAACCTGCGACAGGATGTGGGGCGCATCCCGCATCCTGTCGAACATTGGCATACTGTGCCGGCCCGCAACGCGTGCGCCGCCACACCGCTGCTGCACGAGATGAGAATCCACGTCGGCAGCAGCGTCGGTACGACCGGCCAAGCCGCCCCACCGATGCGGGCCATGCCCACAGGTCATCGATCAAGGAGGAGCCTCCATGCACTCGACTGCCACCTGGAGTCAACGCCTGCGCCGCTCGGTGCGCAGGTTTGCCACATCCCTCTGGCGACAGGCTGCCAGCGTCACGCTGGCGCTGAGCGCCGTGCTGCTGGTCGGCAACGCCGCCGCAGCCGTACGCCCGGCCGCTGAATCGGCCACTCCCGACCGCCAGGCCGTGCAGCAGGCTCTGGCTGGGCTGGCCGTGCCCTTTGAGCAGAACCAGGGCCAGTTCGACCCCCAGGTGGCCTACATGGCCAAAACCTTTGCCGGCGCGGTGTTCGTCACTCGCGACGGGCGCATCGTCTACAGCCTGCCCGGCAAGCCGCTGGATGCAGACACCAGCGCCAGCCAGCCGCCGCAGCGCCAGCAGCGCACCGAACGCGGACCCGGCTGGGCGCTACAGGAAACCCTGCTGGGCGCCCAAGCCCTGACGCCGCAAGGCACCGCCGCTGCCAGCACCCACATCACCCGCTTCACCCCCGCCGGCACCCACCAGGCCAGCACCTGGCAGGGCGTGCGCCTGGGCCAGGCCTGGCCGGGCGTCGAGGTGGAGCTGAGCGCGCGCGGCAACAACGTCGAAAAACTGTTTCACGTCGCCCCCGGCGCCGACGCCGGCCAGATCGGCATTGCCCTGGAGGGCGCGCAAAGCCTGCGCATCGACGCCGACGGCCGCCTGATCGCCGGCACCGGCAATGGCGAAGTGGCCTACACCGCCCCCATCGCCTGGCAGGACATCGACGGCCAGCGCGTGTCCGTGGACGTGCGCTACGCCCTCAAGCAAACCCAGGGCAGTGCACACCACTACGGCTTCGTGCTCGCCGCGCACGACCCGCGCCACCCGCTCACCATCGACCCGCTGATCCAGAGCACCTACCTGGGTGGCAGCGATAACGACTACATCTCCGCGCTGGCGCTGGCCAGCAATGGCGAGGTGCTGGTGGCAGGCTACACCTATTCCAGCAACCTGCCCGGCACGACCGGCGGCGCGCAGGCGGCATACGCTGGCAGCTACGACGGCTTCGTGGCCCGCCTGTCGGGCAACCTGCAGACGCTGGAGCAAAGCAGCTACCTGGGCGGCGGCAGTGACGACCACATCTACGCGCTGGCGCTGGCCAGCAATGGCGATGTGCTGGTGGCAGGCATCACCATTTCCAGCGACCTGCCCGGCACGGCCGGTGGCGCGCAGCCGGCATACGCTGGCGGCGGCTACGACGGCTTCGTGGCCCGCCTGTCGGGCAACCTGCAGACGCTGGTGCAAAGCAGCTACCTGGGCGGCAGTGGTGACGACCGCATCACCGCGCTGGCGCTGGCCAGCAATGGCGATGTGCTGGTGGCAGGCTCCACCGATTCCAGCAACCTGCCCGGCA
This sequence comes from Dokdonella sp., assembly GCF_019634775.1. Taxonomy (NCBI): domain Bacteria; kingdom Pseudomonadati; phylum Pseudomonadota; class Gammaproteobacteria; order Lysobacterales; family Rhodanobacteraceae; genus Dokdonella; species Dokdonella sp. The sequence goes on along the minus strand of NZ_JAHCAS010000002.1, from coordinate 677,845 downwards.
CGACCGGCGGCGCGCAGGCGGCATTTGCTGGTGGCATCTACGACGGCTTCGTGACCCGCCTGACGGGCAACCTGCAGACGCTGGTGCGAAGCAGCTACCTGGGTGGCAGCAGTTACGAAGAAATCCGCGCGCTGGCGCTGGCCAGCAATGGCGATGTGCTGGTGGCAGGCGTCACCGATTCCACCGACCTGCCCGGCACGACCGGCGGCGCGCAGGCGGCAATCGCTGGCAACTACGACGGCTTCGTCGCCCGCCTGTCGGACAACCTGCAGACGCTGGTGCAAAGCAGCTACCTAGGCGGCGGCGGTCATGATGATATCCGCGCGCTGGCGCTGGCCAGCAATGGCGATGTGCTGGTGGCAGGCAAGATCGGTTCCACCGACCTGCCCGGCACGGCCGGCGGCGCGCAGGCGGCAAACGCGGGCGGCTACGACGGCTTCGTGGCCCGCCTGTCGGGCAACCTGCAGACGCTGGTGCAAAGCAGCTACCTAGGCGGCGGCGCTCATGATGATATCCGCGCGCTGGCGCTGGCCAGCAATGGCGAGGTGCTGGTGGCAGGCCATACCACTTCCACCAACCTGCCCGGCACGGCCGGCGGCGCGCAGGCGGCACACGCTGGCGGCAGAGACGGCTTCGTGACCCGCCTGACGGGCAACCTGCAGACGCTGGTGCAAAGCACCTACCTGGGCGGCGGCAGTAACGACTATATCTCTACGCTGGCGCTGGCCAGCAATGGCGATGTGCTGGTGGCAGGCGAGACCGGTTCCAGCAACCTGCCCGGCACGGCCGGCGGCGCGCAGGCGGCATACGGTGGCGGCTTCGCTGACGGCTTCGTGACCCGCCTGACGGTTGATGAGATCATCCTCGCGGATGGCTTTGAATAAGCAAAACCGGCTCCGGAACCTTCGGTGGGCTTCGGAGCCGGTGTTTCGCCGATGATCTCGTGATTGGCCGTGATCCTGCACACCGGACCGGCACCATATACGCCGATCACACGGCGGCATTGCCCGGCACGAAATCAGCATCAGCGTGAACATCCTCGACCTGCTGTGCGGTGCCGCTGCGTGCACAGCGACCGGCTACGCCCATGGTCAACGGCCAATGACTCGGCCACTCGCCGATGGGTGGAGGCGGTGTCAAACCCGGCTCGCCGGCCCATACCTCGTGAATGAAGCAGGCTACCTGCTCGTCGAGCATCATGATGCTGGCAACCTGCACCGGCAGCTCGCGCACGATGAAATCGCAAATGCCTTGCAGCAAAGGCTCCAGGCTATCGGCATTCAACGCCTCGCGCGCAACCCGTGTCAGGATGCCGATGAGCGTGTTGCCGTGCCGTGTAACGATCATGTCATGCCCCAAAGTGCCTATCGGGCTGAGCCGATCACACGAGGCTGGCAACCGGAAGAAGCCAAGTGATCAATGTCCGCATTTGCAGAACGGTCACCGACGATCCTGCCGAAAACCGGCAACTCGATTTTGATTCACGTTGCCCTGATACACACGCCAGGCATCGAAACACGGCGGGCTTGGGAGGTTCCTGCCGACGGGAGCACAATGATCGGTCCAGCCAGCAACCCCTTTGCTTCCAGCAAGAAGGATTTGCCATGAACGACAGCTTCCAGACCCGTGACACCCTTACCGTCAACGGACGCAGCTTCGCCTTCGCCAGTCTGGCCAGACTCGGCCAGCGGCACGACATCGCGCGCCTGCCCTACTCCATGAAAATCCTGCTGGAAAACCTGCTGCGTCACGAGGACGGCGTTTCCGTACTGCCGCACCATATCGAAGCAACAGCGAACTGGGATGCCAAGGCCGAGCCAGCCACCGAAATCGACTTCATGCCGGCGCGCGTGATCCTGCAGGACTTCACCGGTGTTCCCTGCGTGGTGGATCTGGCCGCGATGCGCGATGCGGTTGTGACGCTGGGTGGCGATGCCGGCCAGATCAATCCGCTGATTCCGTCGGAGCTGGTGATCGACCATTCAGTGCAGGTCGATGCCTATGGGCGCGCCGATGCGCTCGACCTCAACGGACGCATCGAATTCCAGCGCAATGCCGAGCGTTATGGCTTCCTGCGTTGGGGGCAAACGGCGTTCGACAACTTCAAAGTGGTGCCGCCGAACACCGGCATCGTCCATCAGGTCAACTTGGAGCACCTGGCGCGGGTAGTGATGACGCGTGAGGTGGACGGCGAATCGTGGGCCTTCCCCGACACCGTGTTCGGCACCGATTCGCACACCACCATGATCAACGGCATCGGCGTGCTGGGTTGGGGCGTGGGCGGGATCGAGGCCGAGGCCGCCATGCTCGGCCAGCCCTCGTCCATGCTGATTCCGCAGGTAGTCGGCTTTCGGTTGACCGGAAAACTGCCGGAAGGCACGACGGCGACGGATCTGGTCCTGACCGTCACTCAGATGCTGCGCGCGCATGGCGTGGTCGGCAAGTTCGTCGAGTTCTTCGGTGATGGCCTGCAACACCTGCCTCTGGCCGACCGCGCCACCATCGGCAACATGGCACCGGAATACGGCGCGACCTGCGGCATCTTTCCCATCGATGCCGAATCGCTGAACTACCTGCACCTTTCTGGTCGCAGTGAAGACCAGATCGCGCTGGTGGAAGCCTATGCCAAGGCGCAAGGCCTATGGCACGAACCCGGCGCGCCGGAAGCCGCGTACAGCAGCGTGCTGTATCTGGACATGGGCGAAGTCAGGCCGTCGATGGCCGGCCCGAAGCGTCCGCAGGATCGCGTGCTGCTGGAGGACGTGCAGCGCAATTTCCACGAGAACCTCGGCGGGTTTGCACGCAGCCGCAAGCCTGCCGAAGGCAGGCAGGTGGCAGGGTTCAAGGATGAAGGCGGTGCACAGCCGCAAGCACATCATCTGGCGGCGAAACCTGTCTCGAAGATCAGGCTCGATGATGGCGAACATGAACTGACCGATGGCTCGGTGGTTATCGCCGCAATCACCTCCTGCACCAACACCTCCAATCCGGCGGTGATGCTGGGCGCGGGTCTGCTGGCGCGCAATGCCGTGGCGAAAGGGCTGAAGGCTGCGCCGTGGGTCAAGACTTCACTCGGGCCGGGCTCGCGTGTGGTCACCCACTACCTGGAAAAAGCCGGCCTGCTCGACGATCTGGAAAGACTCGGCTTCTACGTGGTCGGCTACGGCTGCACCACTTGCATCGGCAACTCCGGCCCGTTGCCGCAGGCGGTGTCCGACGGCATCGCCCAGAACGACCTGGTGGTGGCATCGGTGCTGTCCGGCAACCGCAATTTCGAGGGCCGCATCCATGCTGAAGTGAAGATGAACTATCTCGCATCGCCCCCCTTGGTGGTGGCCTACGCCATCGCCGGCAGCATCGACATCGACCTGATGTCCGAACCGCTGGGTACAGGCAGTGACGGTACACCGGTGTTTCTGCGCGATATCTGGCCAAGCGCGAAGGAAATCGGCGACACCATCGCCGCCGCCATCGCCCCGGACATGTTCACGAAGAACTATGCCGACGTATTCAAGGGCGATGCGCGCTGGAACGGCATCGACTCACCGGACGGAGAACGCTACGCATGGAATGACGCATCCACCTATATCAAGAACCCGCCCTATTTCGATGGCATGACGATGGATGCAGGCCACATCGCCGATATCCACGGCGCTCGCGTGCTGGGCCTGTTCGGCGATTCGATCACCACCGACCACATCTCGCCAGCCGGCAGCATCAAGAAGGATTCACCGGCCGGGCGGTACCTGATCGGCCGGGGCGTGCAACCGGCCGATTTCAACAGCTATGGCAGCCGACGCGGCAACGATGACGTCATGGTGCGTGGCACCTTCGCCAACATCCGCATCAAGAACCTCATGCTGGGCGGCGAAGAAGGCGGCAATACGCTGTACCGCCCGCCTGGCCGCAGCGAACCCGAGAAACTCTCGATCTACGATGCCGCAATGAAATACCAGGCTGACGGCACGCCATTGGTCGTGCTTGCCGGCAAGGAGTACGGCACGGGTTCGTCACGGGACTGGGCGGCGAAGGGCACTCTCCTGCTCGGCGTTAAGGCCGTTATCGCCGAAAGTTTCGAGCGTATCCACCGTGCCAACCTCGTCGGCATGGGCGTGCTTCCGCTGCAGTTCCGCGAGGGTGAAAACGCGCAATCGCTCGGCCTCGACGGCTCGGAAATCTTCGACATCACCGGACTGGATGACGGCACTGCCCACACCGCCACGGTCATTGCGCGGCGTGACGACGGCAGCGAGCGTCGCTTCCAGGCGAAGGTGTTGCTGCTGACGCCAAAGGAGGTCGAGTATTTCCGCCATGGCGGTCTGTTGCACTACGTGTTGCGTCAACTGGCCCGCAAAAAGGGCTGATCCGGGGATTGCCGTGTGGAAACGACGGTTCGGTGGCATTGCCGAACTCCAGCGGCAGCCGGGTGGGACCGCCATGTTCCTCCCGGGACATCACAGCACACGCTCCCATTGCGCGTTGTAGCAATGCCATTTGCCGCCGGTCCTGCGCCAGCCGCTGGTCAACGTGTACACAGAGCCACGCTCTGGCAGCCAGCGCGAATCGCCGCCGGTGAAGGTCGCGGTGACGCGCACCGTGGCGCGATCACCATGGACCTCGATGTCGGCTGGGCCGCGCGTGATGCCGATGCGGGCATTGCCGAGCATCTGCGCGCGAAGCAGGTCGCGCAGGCCCTTGCGATCGATGCTGCCGCCTGCGCCGGTGAAATCCTCGGCCACGTGTTCCATGAAATCGGCAGGCCGAGCCTGCTCGAGCGCCTGTTGCATCGTGTCCATGGCCTCGCGCAGCAACTGTTCGTCGGGCGTGCGCGCGCAGGCGGCGAGCGCCACGAGACAACCCACAAGCAACCCACGACATGTGGAAACGATCATCGGAAACCCACCCGGTGCGAGTTGGAGGCGACCGTCGCACGTGCGGGCCAACCCTGCAAGCGAGCGGGTCACTCCAGCGAGGCAGCGCTGCGCTGCGCCTTGCTGGACCTTCGCGGGCTGTGTTGCAATCGGGCCGATTCGTGTCTGTATGGAGCCTCGCCCTTCCCGCGGCCAGGCCACGGCACGCCAGCGGAGGAAGCATGTCCGGCAGCAACGATCGCCCGTGGTTGGCTCACTATCCGAAGGGTGTTCCCACCGAAATCGACCTCAATGAATTTGGCTCGATCGTCGACCTGCTTGAATCCTCGTTCGACCGTTTCCGCCACCGGCCGGCCTATTCGAACATGGGCCGCTCGATCACTTACGGTGAACTTGAAGAACTGAGCCGTCAGTTCGGCGCGTTCCTCGTTGATGAGCTCAAGCTCACCAAGGGCGACCGCGTCGCCATGATGATGCCGAACGTGCTGCAATACCCGGTTGCGATCTGCGGCGCGCTGCGCGCCGGTCTCACCGTGGTCAACACCAACCCGATGTACACGGCGCGCGAACTCAAGCATCAGCTCGATGATTCAGGCGCACGTGTGCTGGTGGTGCTCGACAACTTCGCCCACGTGGCGGCCGATGTCGTTGGCAGTACCCGTGTAGAGAAGGTGATCACCACCGCGTTAGGCGACCTGCTCGGCTTCCCGAAATCCATGATCACGAACTTCGTGGTCAAGCATGTGAAAAAACTGGTGCCTGCTTGGTCCATCCCAGGATCGATCCGCTTCAGCGACGCACTTCGGCGCGGTGCGCGCAGCGACCTTCCGAAAGCGAGCGTCAGTCCTGACGACATCGCCTTTCTTCAGTACACGGGCGGCACAACCGGCGTGGCCAAGGGAGCAATGCTCACCCATCGCAACATGATCGCCAACATGCAACAGGCATCGGCCTGGATCAGCGGTGGCATGCGCGAAGGCGAGGAGATCATCATAACGGCCTTGCCGCTCTACCACATCTTCGCACTGACGGCGAACTGCCTGACGTTCATGAAGATCGGCGGGCTCAACCATCTCATCACCAATCCACGCGACATGAAGGGGTTCGTCGCCGAATTGGCGAAGATTCGCTACACCAGCTTCACCGGCGTCAACACGTTGTTCAACGGCCTGCTCAATACGCCCGGGTTCGACCAACTCGATTTTTCCACGTTGCGCATGACTCTCGGCGGCGGTATGGCCGTGCAGCGGGCTGTTGCCGAACGCTGGAAGAAGGTTACCGGTTCGACGCTCGCTGAAGCTTACGGCCTGACCGAGACCTCGCCGGCAGTATGCATCAATCCGCTCGACCTGGCCGAATACAACGGCTCGATCGGCCTGCCGGTGCCATCGACTGACGTCTGCATCCAGGACGATCACGGCAAGCTTCTGCCTGCAGGTGAAATCGGTGAGCTCTGCGTGCGCGGACCGCAGGTGATGAAGGGCTACTGGAACCGCCCCGAAGAAACCGCCAAGGTCATTGACGCGAACGAATGGCTGCACACCGGCGACATCGCGCGCATGGACGAGAAAGGCTTTTTCTACATCGTCGACCGCAAGAAGGACATGATCCTGGTTTCCGGCTTCAACGTGTATCCGAACGAGATCGAAGACGTCGTCGCACTCATGCCGGATGTTCTCGAAGCCGCAGCTATCGGCGTGCCTGATGAGAAATCCGGAGAGGCGGTCAAGCTCGTCGTCGTGAAGAAGAACCCCGGCCTCACCGAGGAAGCCATTCGCGCACACTGCCGTTCCGAATTGACCGGTTACAAGCAGCCGAAGTACATCGAGTTTCGTGATTCATTGCCGAAGACGAATGTCGGCAAGATTCTCCGCCGCGCATTGCACGATACCCCCGATCCATCCTAGGGATGCTCTGATTCTGCCCTTCACGGCTGAAGTCGATTCGACGAAATCAAGGCATTGCGGGAGTGGTTTCAGCCGCGAAGAGATCTGATCAGAACATCCCCAGGCATAAGGCGGCAGAGCCTCACCCGGCGACATCGTCGGCGTGGCGGCCGAGCAATGACCATAGCTCAGCCTCCTTGTTCTCGGGAATGCGGGTGTACTCGAAACCGATGTGGTCGGCGGACAAGCGGACCACGCAGGCCTCGAGATTGATGTGCAATTCTTCCCCCAGGAGCAGATCCAGGACACAGGTGTCGCCCGGCGCACCGTGCCAGCCGGCAGGACGGAGGACGAGCACCCCGGTTGCCGAGATGTTCTCGACTTCGGAAGTCCAGGACAGTGGCCCTTGGCTGATGAGGACGACCGAACGGATCGGCATTCGGGAATGCCTTGGTCGTTCGTACTCGTTGCCCGCTCGCATCGCTTTTTTCTCCTCGCCATTCCCGACCGACTTTGCCACAGACACGACTGGACTCGTGTCCGGCATGGGCCGGCCTTTGGCAGCGAACATGACTGACGCGGATTCCGTGACCACACAGTCACCGAAACTGCGCGCGAGATCACACTTTCCGGAATGCCGGCACCCAGCGGAATGTCACGTTTGGACTAAACTGGTCGCGATCGCGTGCATCCCCCACGAGGGGATGCATAATTCATGCCGAAATGTGCCGCGCAGATCGCGCGATCCGGTTTGGCGGTGCCGTTGCATAGAGGGTGCCCCCATGACCGCCGTCGAACCGCTCCGTCGTGACTGCGACTTCCACTTGCTGCGCACGCAGGAAGATCCGCAGACCAATACACATTGGTGCTTCATGCACGCGCGCCACTTCCCCAAGCAGCCGGGATACCGCGCCTGTTTCTCGCCATGGCTGATCAAGGAAATCCGCGAGTTCCAGAAACGCACTGCCGACAAGTTGACTGCAGGCGCAACGCATGCCGACAGCCGACTGGCCCACATCGTGCTCGCCTCGGATGCCGACGTGTTCAATCTCGGTGGCGACCTCGACCTGTTCTGCCGCCTGATCCGGGAGCGCAACCGCGAACACCTGCTGGCCTATGCACGCCAGTGCGTGGAGGGCGTCTACGCGTTCCACGCACATCTCAACCGCAATGCGCATTCGATCGCCCTGGTACAGGGCGATGCCCTCGGCGGTGGTTTCGAAGCCGCCCTGTCGTGCCAGACCATCATCGCGGAGGAAGGCACCAGCATGGGCTTCCCCGAGGTGCTGTTCGACCTGTTCCCCGGGATGGGCGCGTACTCCTTCCTGTGCAAGCGTGTGAGCCCGAAATATGCCGAGGAGATGATGTTGAACGGCGCGATCTACTCGAGCAACGAGTTGCACCGGGCCGGCATCGTCGACGTGCTCGTTCCGCGTGGCGATGGCGTGCAGGCCGTCCACGACCTGATCCGCCGCAACCAGCGCATCGGCCATGCGCGCGCAGCGATGAACCGCGTGCGCGAAATCGCGCAGCCGATAAGTCTTGCCGAACTGATGCAGATCACCGAGATTTGGGTCGACACGGCCATGCGACTCGGCGAGAAGTCGCTGCGTACGATGGAGCGGCTTGTACGTGCGCAGGAAAAGCGGCCGCTGCACGAGGTTCCAGCGAAACCGACAACCGCAGCTGTTCGCCAAGTCGGCTGAGGACGGGCTACGCAACAGGTCGGAACGAATCAGCGGCGGTCCGGTCCGGCCTGGTTGCGATCCCGTGGGAGCGATGTCTTCAGGGCAAGGCGTGCCTTGCCGAGTTCGCTGACCAGCTCCGCAAGTCGCGACGTCCACCCCGCTGCCAGCTCCGCATTCCCTTGCCGCATCAGGCGTGAAGCCACTTCAGCAAGCCGCATGGCTCCCATATTGCTCGCCACGCCCTTGAGCGCATGGCAGAGGTCCCTGAAGGAGTCCCACTGCGACGACTGCGCGGCGCGCTCGAGATCGGCGATGCATTTGGTTGAATCGTGCAGGCATTCATCGATGAACAGCGCGATGAACTCATCGCCGAGGTTCAGTTCCCTGAGCTCACCCAGTACCTCAGCAGCAATCAGCGGTGCCTCGCCGGTCACAGGGGTTGCGACGCTCGAGACATGCCGAACCATCGTTTCGGAAGGTTCCTCCGCGATAGCCACGTCGGCCAATGTGTCGAGCAGGCGCCCGATGACCACCGGCTTGGTGAGGTAGGCGAAAGCACCTGCCCGCTCGGCCGAACGCAGTGCCGATGAGGTCGCATCCGCACTCAGAACAATGAAGGGCGTGCGCTCGCGCCCCGCCTCCATGATGCGGGCCTGCTTGATCGTATCGATGCCGCTGGTACCTGGCATGTGCAGGTCGATGATGACGCAGTCGAAGTGTTCAGCTTCGAGTGCCGCGAGCACGTCCTCTCCGCTGTGCACTGTGCGCGCCTGGTGGCCGGCCTTTTCGAGCAGGCGACACAGCACGGTGAGGTTGGCATGCTGGTCATCTGCAATGATCACCTTCATGGGCCGAACACGTGCGCGATGTCGCACGAACGGATCGTCGAAGGCGATCACGTTCGGCGCCGCCGGCGCGCCGATCCCGGTCGGCGCACGCAACGAGGTGCTGGCCCGGGCGAATGCGATATCGACCCAGAAATGCGAGCCCTCGCCTTCCTTGCTGATGAACGCGATGGTGCCGCCGAGCAGCTCGGTCAGCGACTTGGCGATGGCCGTGCCCAGGCCGGTGCCGCCGAAACGGCGCGCATGACCGCGATCGGCTTGCTCGAACGCGTGGAAGATGCGCGCCTGCGCTTCGGTGGGAATGCCGATGCCGGTATCCTGCACTGAAAAACGCAGATGCATGCGGCCGTCACCACGGGTGCCGATGCGAGTCACATGTAGACCTACGCGCCCCTGTTCGGTGAACTTCACAGCGTTCGAGAGCAGGTTGATGAGGATCTGCCGCAGGTGGTCGACGTCACCGTGCAGCTCATCCTCGACGCCGTCGCCGACGCCGATGTGGAATGCGAGTCCTTTGTCGGTGGCGGTCGGCTGAAGCATGACCTGAATGCCGCGCAGGAGGTCCGACAGCCGGAAGTCGACCTCGTGGCTGTGCAGCTTGCCGGCTTCGATCGCCGAGATGTCGAGCACGTCCTCGACCAGGGTCAGCAGTGACCGCGCCGACGCCTGCAGGACCTCGGCGCATTCGCGTTGTTCTTCGGAGAGCGGCGTGGTGGAAAGCAGTTCCGACATGCCGACGATGCCGTTCAGAGGCGTACGGAATTCGTGGCTCATGTTGGCCACGAACAGGCTCTTCGCTTCGTTCGCGCGCCGCGCCTCGCCGGTTGCGCGGGTCAACTGGCGCAACAGCGAATTCAGGTAGGCCGGGATGGCGACGAGGCCGCCGAGCAGGCCCCAAGCCAGGGCACCATTCTGCTGCCAGTACGGCGTGACGAGAATGACACCGAGAAACGACAGCACGCCCAACGATACGGCTGAGAACAGATAGTGCGGACCATAGCGCAGCCCGTTGCCGATCGTGACCCAGAGGATCACGACATAGATCGGCGCCAGCTCCGGGCCGAGGGTCATCATCGCACCCATCGCCGCATAGTCGGTCACCATCCCGATCCAGCGCCGCACATGCGACACGCCGGGATTGATGAGCATGTGAGCGAGGATGCCGAGGCAGACCACGGTCTCGACGACCAGAATCAGCAACGCATAAGGCAGCACGTCACCGGTCAGACCCTTGGCCGAAGCCAGTCCGAGCAGGTAGACGAGAAACACGGCATTGATGGTCAGGCGCACGAACGCCTGCTCATGCTCGCTGTCGGGCCGCTTCTCGAAACGCGACCACGCCCGCTCGATCATCGATTGCATCCGGCCACCTCCTGCGGCCCGTCCGGATCTTCTCAGAGCCCCAGCCCAGGCGGTTCCAGGCGGGCCTGCTGGATGTCAGCCACTCTCGCCGTATTGGCGAGCAGGACCTTGACACAAGCTCTATCAAAAAATGTGCCAGCGTGCTCCTCGAGATAGGCGAAAGCCTCCTCGTTGCTCCAGGCATGTTTGTATGGGCGCTCGGATGTCAGTGCGTCAAAGACATCGGCAATTGCCACGATACGCGCGTTCAGCGGGATCTGCTCACCGCGCAGTCCGTCCGGATAGCCGCTGCCGTCCCAGCGCTCGTGATGGCGCAGGGCGATCTCCGCGCCGATCTGAATGAAGCGGCTCTGGCTGTCGCGCAGGATCTCGTAGCCGATCAGCGGATGCTTGCGCATGACCGCCATTTCCTCGTCGGTAAGGCTGCCGCGCTTGAGCAGGATCGAATCAGGCACGCCGATCTTGCCGATGTCGTGCAGCGGTGCGGCGAGGGTGAGAATGCGCACTTCCTCGTCGGGCATGCCGAGTTCCTCGGCTATCAGTTCCGAGTAGCGGGCCATGCGCAGCAGGTGTGCGCCGGTACCGAAATCGCGGTATTCGATGGCCTTGGCAAGGCGGAACAGCATCTCGCGCTCGCGCTGCTCAACGTCCTGCACCCCTTCGATGACCTTCTGCTCGAGTGAGCGGGCGCGCTCCTTGACCGTTTCGCCCTGGCGGCGCATCTGCAGCAGGTTCTTGCAGCGCGACCGCAGTTCGCGTGGTCGCACTGGCTTGACCAGAAAGTCGATGACGCCAGCATCGAGCGCGGCCTGACGCACCGGCTCGTCCCCGACCACACTGATGAGGACGATCGGAACATCACGCCGCACGAGCGGGCGGCGGAACCGGCGTGCGAACTCGAGCCCGTCCATCTCGGGCATGCGGTAGTCCAGCAGGAGCAGGTCGGGGGTATTGTTCTCCGACCAGCGCAAGGCATCGACCGGATTGCCGAAATCCGATACATGCACACCTGGGCCGATGCCCTCGATCACGTGCCGCAGCATCGTCCGGGCGGACGGTTGGTCGTCGACGATCAATACATTCACGACGTGCTCTCCGCCGGCAGGGGTACCCCTCCCCCGTGCCGATTCCACCCCGGTTGGGCCACAACGGCGTCGAGGCTAGCACAACGACCGAACGGCAAGATGACAATTGTCTACGATTTCCTCGCTGGTCGACGCTCAGGGTTGCGGTCGCATGTACGGGAACAGCAGCACGTCGCGAATCGAGTCGGAACCGGTCAGCAGCATGACCAGGCGATCGATGCCGATGCCGAGGCCACCGGTCGGCGCCAAGCCGACCTCGAGCGCGCGGATGTAGTCTGCGTCGAAATGCATCGCCTCGTCGTCACCGCCCGCCTTGGCGTCGACCTGGGCACGGAAGCGCGCAGCCTGATCCTCCGGGTCGTTCAGCTCGGAAAAGCCGTTGGCAAGCTCCTTGCCGTTGACGAACAACTCGAAGCGGTCGGTAAATCCGGGGTCGCTGTCGCTCGCCCGTGCCAAGGGTGACACCTCGACCGGGTGATCGGTGATGAAGGTCGGCTGCACCAGGGTGTGCTCGACGGTCGCCTCGAACACTTCGAGCAGGAGCTTGCCCCAGCCCCAGGACGGTTTGACGCGAATACCGAGCGTCGCGCAATGGCGCTGTAGAGCCTCGCGATCAGTGCAGTCGGCGACGGACAGCCCGGGATTGTGGTGGCGCACCGCTTCGTCCATGCGCCAGCGGCGGAAGGCCGGACCGAGGTCGATGTCGGCGCCCTCCCAGGTCATACGGGTGGTACCGAGGACTTCCTCGGCGACGTCGCGGATCAATGTCTCGGTGAGATCCATGACCTCGTGGTAGGTGGCATAGGCCTCGTACAGTTCGAGCATCGTGAACTCGGGGTTGTGCCGCGTCGACACCCCCTCATTGCGGAAATTGCGGTTGATCTCGTAGACGCGCTCGAGGCCGCCGACGACGAGACGCTTGAGATACAGCTCCGGCGCGACGCGCAGGTAAAGGTCGAGATCGAGTGCGTTGTGATGGGTGACGAAAGGCCGCGCGGTCGCTCCGCCGGGGATGTAATGCATCATCGGCGTCTCGACCTCGAGGAAGCGCCGTGCGTCGAGCCAAGAGCGGATCGCGCGGATGATCTTCGAACGTCGGACGAATACCTCACGCACCTCCGGGGTGACGATGAGGTCGACGTAGCGATGACGGTAACGCTGCTCGACGTCGGCCAGGCCATGCCACTTGTCAGGCAGCGGCCTCAGCGACTTGACCAGCAAGCGCAGGTGATCGGCCCTGATCGACAGTTCGCCGGTGCGCGTGCGCGTGAGCCCGCCTTCGACACCGATGATGTCACCGACATCCCAACCCTTGAAGGCCTCATAGGCGTCGCCGAGGACGTTGCCCTGCAGAAACAACTGGATGCGTCCCGACTCGTCCTGGATCTGGGCGAAACTCGCCTTGCCCATCACGCGCTTGGCCATCAAGCGGCCAGCCAGCCGCACACGCCGGCCGCTCGCCTCGAGCGCCTCGGCGTTCCACGACTCGGCATCGGCGAACTCGGCTTGGAGGTCGCCGGCATAGGTTTCGCGGCGGAAGTCGTTCGGGAAGGCCTGCCCGTTCGCGCGCAACGCCGACAGTTTCGCGCGGCGCTCGGCAATGAGGCTGTTTTCGTCAGCGGGCGGCGATGGGGCGGGCTCGGTCATGGCGGGCGCGGTTCCAGGATGTAAGTTTCAATGGCCTGGGTCGGTTGCTCATGCGTGGGGATCATCATCCCGCCACATGCAGCATCCGGATGGGCTGGTTCAGGCATCGACGCGTTTGGCACCGGCCTCGAGGCCGGCCTTCAAGCTGCCTTCGATGAACTCATCGATGTCGCCGTCAAGCACCTTCTGCGTGTCACTGCGTTCGATGCCGGTGCGCAGGTCCTTGATGCGCGACTGGTCGAGCACGTAGTTGCGGATCTGGCTGCCCCAGCCGATGTCGGATTTCGATGCCTCGAGCGCATCCTTCTCGGCGTTGCGCTTCTGCATCTCGATCTCGTACAGCTTGGCGCGCAGCATCTTCATCGCGCGGTCGCGGTTGGCATGCTGCGAACGCTCGGTCTGGCATGCGACCACGACGCCACTCGGCACGTGGGTGATGCGCACCGCCGACTCGGTCTTGTTGACGTGCTGGCCACCGGCGCCGGATGAGCGATAGACGTCGGTCTTGAGGTCGGCTGGATTGATGTCGATATCGATGTCGTCATCGACTTCCGGCGAGACGAACACCGAGGTGAAACTCGTGTGGCGGCGATTGTCGGAATCGAACGGCGACTTGCGCACCAGGCGGTGCACGCCGATCTCGGTCTTCAGCCAGCCATAGGCGTAGTCACCTTCGACACGGAAGGTCGCACTCTTGATGCCGGCCACTTCGCCAGCAGAGGCTTCGAGCAGTTCGGTCTTCCAGCCCTTGCCCTCGGCCCAGCGCAGGTACATGCGCAACAGCATCTCGGCCCAATCCTGTGCCTCGGTACCGCCGGCACCGGCCTGGATGTCGACGAAGGCGTTCGCGGAATCCATCTTGCCGGAGAACATGCGCTGGAACTCGAGCTGGGCGACCTGACCGGCGAGCCGCTCGACGTCATTGCGCACACCGATCACGGTGGCCTCGTCGTTCTCGGCGATGCCGAGTTCGAGCAACTCGGCGGCATCGCCGAGCCCGCCGGTCAGCGAGCGGATGCCGACGACGATGCGTTCGAGACGCGCCCGCTCCTTGCCGAGTTCCTGGGCGCGCGGCGGATCGTCCCAGACGGTCGGGCTTTCGAGTTCACGGGTGACTTCCTCGAGGCGTTCCGCCTTTGCATCGAAGTCAAAGATACCCCCTGAGCGACAGCACCCGATCCTTGAGATCTTCGATGCGCGCCTGAATCGGATTGGTCTCGATCACGGTGTCATTGCGTTGCAGCAAAAAGGGCGCGAAGGATAGCAAATCATGCGGTGCGCCCGCTCAGGCGGCATCACGCCCGTAAGGGTGCGCTGCTGTGGCCGCTGCTGTACCCGGTCGCCGTCTGCATCGGCCGGTTCGCGCTGCTCGACTCGCCCCCCGCCGTTGGGAATCAAAAGGTTGGGGCCGTCCTGTGCGGGCGCAGCTCGACGTTGCGCCCGCACAGGACGGTGACGCCATTGTGGGATTGATCAGGGCATCCCCAATACTTCGCGCTGTATGTCATCGGCTTCGCCATCACGCCGCCTGCAGATGCCGCACCACGAGTTGCACGCGCTGGCGACCATTCCATTCGTTGACGTCGAGTTGATAGGCGGCCCGGAAGCGCGGCGGCGGTGCGCTACCGGCCTCGGCGTTGAACAGGATCGCCTCGATGACGCCGGTGCAGCCAGGCAAGCGCAGGTCGAGGCGCCAATGGCGGCCGCCGACGATCCGCCAGGAGTCGAGTTCGAAGACATTGTCGAACAGCGGTTCGGCGAAGCCCTGCCCCCACGGGCCCGCAGCGCGCAACTGCTGCGCGAGTTCGAGGCAGATGTCGGCCGGTTCGAGTTCGCCATCGCTGTAGAGGACCGGATCGAAAAGTTCACGCGCCGTGCGTTCGCGCACGACCGCGTCGAACTCTGCGGCGAAACGGGCGACATCGGCCCGCGCGAGGCTCAGGCCCGCGGCCATCGCGTGGCCACCGAAGCGGCGGATCAGACCCGGACAGCGCGCATCGACTTCGGCGAGCAGGTCGCGCACGTGCACGCCGCGGATCGAGCGCGCCGAGCCACGCACCTCGTCACTGCCATCCCCGGCCGGTGCGCAGGCGACCACCGGGCGATGCAGGCGCTCCTTGAGCTTCGAGGCGACCAGACCGACCACGCCGGCATGCCAGTCGTCATCGAACAGGGTGACGCCGAATGGCAGTGCCTCGCTCCCGTGTTGCGCGATCCAGCGCGCGACCACGGCCTCGCCCTGTTCGACCATGGTGTCCTGCAGGTCCCGGCGTTCGGCGTTGATGGCCGAGAGCCGCGCGGCGAGGATGCGCGCCTCGTGGACATCGTCGCTGAGCAGGCATTCGATGCCGATCGCCATGTCCTCGAGACGACCTGCCGCGTTGATGCGCGGTCCGAGCACGTAGCCCAAGTCGGCGGCCACGACACCAGTCGGATCACGCCCCGCTACGTCAAGCAAAGCCTGTATGCCCGCACAGGCGCGCCGCGAACGGATGCGGCGCAAGCCAGCCTCGACCAGGATGCGATTGTTGAAATCGAGCGGTACGAGATCGGCCACCGTGCCGAGCGCAACGAGATCGAGCAGCGCGGACAGATCGGGTTCTGCGCCGGCGGCAAACGCCCTGCGCACGCGCATGCGCGCACGCAAGGCGATGAGCAGACAGAACATCACGCCGACGCCCGCCAGAGCCTTGCTCGGAAACGCATCACCATCGATGTTCGGATTGACGATCGCACGCGCAGCCGGAAGCGTCGCCGCGGGCAGGTGATGGTCCGTGACGAGCACGTCGATACCGCGTGCACGCGCAGCATCGATGCCGGCATGGCTGGCTATGCCGTTGTCGACGGTAACGACAAGGTCGGGGCGCGGATCGAGCGTGGCGACGAGTGCTGGACTGAGCCCGTAGCCGTGCAGTACTCGGTTCGGTACGCGGAAATCGACATGCTTCGCGCCGAGCAGGCGCAGGCCGCGCACGGCGACCGCCGTCCCGGTCGCGCCATCACAGTCGAAATCACCAACGATGGTGATCCTGCGCTCGTGCGTGATTGCATGCTCCAGCATGTCGCAGGCGGTGTCGATGCCGCCGAGAAGATCGGGCGATGCGAGCGCGCCAAGGCGATGCTCGACCTCGCGCGGATCCACGATGCCACGCTGCGCATAGACCCGGTGCAGCACTGGATGCACATGCTCGGGCCACCCACCCACAACGCCTGCAGATTCCCGTTGGCGGATTTCGATGGGCCTCATGCGGGATGCCGCGCCATGCGTCGCCAGAAGCGCCAGCGATGGACGGCCCGAACTTCGATACGCTCGCCCGACACGAAGGCGAGTTCGACGCGGCGCAGGCGACCGCGCCGCAACGCGGCATCGACCGGGGCGAGCCAGTGCGTTTCGAGAGTCTCGTCACGCAGATCATTGAGATCGATGAGCCAAGTCTTGTCCGAATCAGCGCCGAGCGCATGCACGCCCCCCTGTGGATCCGGATCGTGGCAACATGCACCGGCGCTCGTGGCCAGCATGCGCAACGCTGGATCGCGGGTCACCACTTCGCCGCAGTGACTGCGCACACGTTCGGGCAAGGCACCGCCTCCCCAGAACCACAGGCCGTTGACGGCGACCGCGCCGCGCCGTTCGCGTTCGACGTTGACCACGTGGTTGTGCAGCAGCACCTGCGCCTCGTTGAACAACATGCGCCAGCGCTTGCCGGCGGCGCCGGCCGGAAGGTGCAGCTTGAGATCGTCACCGAGCACTTCGTCGGGGTCGCCACCATCGGGCAACCCGCTGCCGGGTTCCGCGCGCAGGTACCAACGATCCGTCGTCGCCGCGTCGAACAGGAACCCTGCATCGCCGAACAGGGGCTTGAGGTCGCGCGCGATGCGCTGCGTCTCGTCGGGCGTAAGGCCGAGCGCACCGCAGGCGAGCATGCGCGCCGTGGTCATGTCGGCGCGCACGTGGGCTGGATCGGCGCGCAGCCAGTGTGCGCCGGCCGCGTCGCCGACATCGGCCTGGCGGGTCAGCGCGGCCACTGGCCAGTCATGACCATGCCAGTCGAAGGCATGCCGCCACTGCGCCTGGCGCCCGGCAGCAGCCGGGGTCAGGGCATCGCCGCGAGCAAGCCAGCGATCGAGTACGCCGTCACCCAGGCCGCGGATCATGCGGCAACGGGTCAGCGTTGGCAGGAAGAACAGGAGTCCAGACACGGCGCGGGCCGTGCTCAGCCTTCGTAGAGAACGGACAGGATCTCGTACCAACGCGAGCCGTTCGGTGCAGTGAACTCGAAGCTGTCGCCGGCATTCTTGCCGATCAGCGCGCGCGCGAACGGCGACGACACCGAGATCAGCCGCAGCTTGATGTCGGCTTCGAGGTCGCCGACGATCTGATAAGTGACTTCCTCACCGCTGTCCTCGTCGGCCAGCCTGACGGTGGCGCCGAACACGATGCGCGTACCGGCGTTGAGCTTGCCTACATCGATCACGTCGGCATGGCTGAGTGCCGCCTCGAGCTCGTTGATGCGCCCCTCGGTGAACCCTTGCATCTCGCGTGCGGCGTGATACTCCGCATTCTCCTTGAGGTCGCCATGCGCGCGCGCTTCGGCGATCGCGGCGATGATGCGCGGGCGTTCCACGCTCTTCAGGCGCTCGAGTTCGGCACGCAGGCGGTCGGCCCCTTTGCGGGTCATCGGTGCTCGGTTCATGCGGTCAGTTCCCTGTGCAGTTCCTGCAGGCTGTGCACGCCGCCGCTGTCGCGGAAATCGAGCGAGTGCAGCAAAGCCCTGGCGCCGGAGATGGTAGTCGAATAAGTCACGCGCTGCTGCAAGGCCTGGCGACGGATCGAGAACGAATCGGCGATCGCCTGCTTGCCTTCAGTCGTGTTGACGATGAACGCGATCTCGCGATTCTTGATCAGGTCGACGATGTGTGGACGACCCTCGATCACCTTGTTGATGCGCTCGCAGGCGATGCCCTGCCCGGCCAGGAAGGCACAGGTGCCGCCCGTAGCAACGAGACCGAAACCGCGCGCAAGGAGGTCCTTCGCGATCGGCAACAGGCGCTCCTTGTCGGAGTCGCGCACCGACAGGAAGGCCTTGCCAATGCCGGGCGCGGCAATGCCGGCGGCTTCGTGCGCGCGCGCGAAAGCCGCGCCGAAACTGCGCCCGACGCCCATGACCTCGCCAGTTGAGCGCATCTCCGGGCCGAGGATCGGATCGACGTTCTGGAACTTCAGGAACGGGAAGACCGCTTCCTTGACCGAGAAGTACTCCGGAACCAGTTCGGTTGTCGCACCCTGGCTGGCGAGGCTGCGTCCCACCATGCAGCGCGCAGCGATCTTGGCCAGTGCAACACCGGTGGCCTTGGACACGAACGGCACGGTGCGCGAAGCGCGCGGATTGACCTCGAGCACGTAGATCGTTTCACCTTGGATGGCGAACTGCGTGTTCATCAAACCGACGACGTTCAACTCGCGCGCCATGCGCGTGACCTGATCGCGCAAGCGCACCTGCAAATCCGTGGACAGCGAATACGGTGGCAGCGAGCAGGACGAGTCACCGGAATGCACGCCGGCTTCCTCTATGTGCTCCATGACGCCGCCAATCAGCACATCGCCATCGGCATCGGCGACAACGTCGACATCGACTTCGGTGGCATGATCGAGGAAACGGTCGAGCAGCACCGGCGAATCGTTCGACACGCGTACCGCGTCGCGAATGTAGCGTGCGAGGTCGGCGTCGTCGTGGACGACTTCCATCGCGCGCCCGCCGAGCACGTAGCTCGGCCTCACGACCAATGGGTATCCAATCTCGCGGGCCAGTGCCAATGCCTCGTCGGCATTGCGCGCGGTGCGGTTCGGCGGTTGCACAAGGCCGAGTTTTGCGATCATCTGCTGGAAACGTTCACGATCCTCGGCGAGATCGATGCTGTCCGGGCTGGTGCCGATGATCGGCACGCCGGCCGCTTCCAGCGCGCGAGCGAGCTTGAGCGGGGTCTGACCGCCATACTGCACGATGACGCCCTTCGGCTTTTCCTTGTCGACGATCTCCAGCACGTCCTCGAGCGTCAGCGGCTCGAAGTACAGGCGATCGGACGTGTCATAGTCGGTGCTGACCGTTTCCGGATTGCAGTTGACCATGATGGTCTCAAAACCATCCTCGCGCAGCGCAAGCGCAGCGTGCACGCAGCAGTAGTCGAACTCGATGCCTTGGCCGATGCGGTTCGGCCCGCCACCGAGCACGATGATCTTCTCGCGCGTGGACGGATTGGCCTCGCACTCTTCCTCGTAGGCCGAGTAGAGGTAGGCAGTGGTCGTGGCGAACTCGGCGGCACAGGAGTCGACGCGCTTGTAGACCGGGCGCACATTGAACGCACGGCGCAAATGGCGCACAGCATGTTCGTCGGTGCCGAGCAGTTCGGCCAGGCGTGAATCAGAAAAGCCCTTGCGCTTGAGCGCGCGAAGACGTGCGGCGTCGATCGCCGGCAGCCCCTGCGCCCGCACGACCGACTCGGTGGCGACCAGATCCTCGATCTGGGCGAGAAACCAGGGATCGACACGGGTCAACGCGTAGACATCATCGCGGGTCAAGCCGGCACGGAACGCATCGCCGATCCAGAAGATGCGATCGGGACCGGGCTCGCGCAATTCGCGGCGGATCGTGGCCAGAGCCTCGTCGCCGGCGGGTTCCGCACAGATCGGGCTCAGGCCATTTTTGCCGGTTTCGAGTCCGCGCAGTGCCTTCTGCAGCGATTCCTGGAAAGTGCGGCCGATCGCCATGACCTCGCCGACCGATTTCATCTGCGTACTCAGGCGCGCATCGGCCATCGGGAATTTCTCGAAGGCGAAACGCGGAATCTTGGTGACGACGTAGTCGATCGCCGGCTCGAACGAGGCTGGCGTGAGGCCACCGGTGATTTCGTTCTTGAGTTCGTCGAGGGTGTAGCCGACGGCGAGCTTGGCGGCGACCTTTGCGATCGGGAAACCCGTCGCCTTCGAGGCCAGTGCCGAGGAACGCGACACACGTGGATTCATCTCGATGACGACGACGCGACCGTTCTCGGCATTGATGCCGAATTGCACGTTCGAGCCACCCGTGTCGACGCCGATCTTGCGCAGCACGGCGAGCGAGGCGTCGCGCAGGCGCTGGTATTCCTTGTCGGTCAGGGTCAGCGCCGGGGCGACGGTGATCGAGTCCCCGGTATGCACGCCCATCGGATCGAGGTTCTCGATCGAACAGACGATGATGCAGTTGTCCGCAGTATCGCGGACGACCTCCATCTCGAACTCCTTCCATCCCAACACCGATTCCTCGACGAGGACCTCGTGCACCGGCGAAAGGTCGAGGCCGCGCTTGACGATCTCCTCGAACTCCTCGCGGTTGTAGGCGATGCCGCCTCCCGAGCCACCGAGGGTGAAGCTTGGGCGGATGATGGTGGGGTAACCGACCTTGGCCTGCACAGCGAGGGCTTCCTCGAATGTGCGCACGACTTCGGCTTTCGGACATTCAAGGCCGATCTCGGCCATGGCAACGCGGAACAGCTCACGGTCCTCGGCCATGCGGATCGCTTCGCGCGAGGCACCGATCAGCTCAACGCCATACTTCTCAAGCACGCCATGATCCGCCAGGTCGAGCGCGCAGTTGAGTGCGGTCTGCCCACCCATCGTCGGCAGCAGCGCATCGGGGCGCTCCTTGGCGATGATCTTCTCGACCGTGGCCGCCGTGATCGGCTCGATGTAGACCGCATCTGCCGTGTCGGGGTCGGTCATGATCGTCGCCGGATTCGAGTTGACGAGGATGACGCGAAAGCCTTCCGCACGCAGCGCCTTGCAGGCCTGCGCGCCGGAATAGTCGAACTCGCAGGCCTGGCCGATAACGATCGGGCCAGCGCCGATGACGAGGATCGAGTGGAGATCAGTTCTTCTGGGCACCGGGTTTCGTTTCCTGGTGGAAGGTGTCGTTCGGGAACAATGGATCGGCATTGCCGACCGTGACGAAGGCACGGCGCACGGTGTTCCGTGGCACGGTCAGCTCGATCGACCCGGCTTCGGGGCCGAGTTGGATGGTCAGATTGACGTTGGTGTACTTGAGCAGGGTGCCTGTGCGCACGGTGTCATTGGTCGTGTGCACGACGATGGCCTTGCCGACATGCCGCTCGAGCGCGGGGTATTCGACCTCGCGCTGGTTCGATGCAGCCTGCTCGGCCTTGGGTTTGGCTGGTTCGACAGCCAGTGCCGGGGCAATCACCACGGCGAGGGCGAGGCACAGCAGGGAAAGTCGGGTTATCACTTGCGTCATGACGTCTACGCCGCGGCGACCGCGCGCGCCTCCATGAGTTGGATGAAACGATCGAACAAAGGAGCCACATCGTGCGGGCCCGGGCTTGCTTCCGGATGGCCCTGGAAGCCGAAGGCAGGCGCGTCGACGAGGTCGATGCCCTGCAGCGAGCCGTCGAACAGCGAACGGTGCGTGGCCCGCACGTTGGCCGGCAGCGTCGCCTCGTCAACCGCAAAGCCATGATTCTGGCTCGAGATCATCACACCGCCCGTGGCGATGTCGATGACCGGGTGATTGGCACCGTGGTGGCCGAATTTCATCTTCAGCGTGCGCGCGCCAGCGGCGAGACCGAGCAACTGGTGACCGAGGCAGATGCCGAAAATCGGCAGGCGCGCACGGATGAACTCACGGATCGCCGTGATCGCGTAGTCGCAGGGTTGCGGGTCGCCCGGGCCGTTTGACAGGAACACGCCGTCAGGCGCGAGTGCGAACACCTCGCTGGCTGGCGTCTGCGCGGGCAATACGGTGACTTCACAACCGCGGTCCACGAGCATGCGCAGGATATTGTGCTTGACGCCGAAATCGTATGCCGCGACACGAAAGCGGCGGGTGCCGATGCGTGGCTTGTTGCGGTCGAGATCGAACGTGCCTTCGTTCCAGACATGGGATGTGCTCGTCGACACTATCTTCGCGAGATCCATCCCGGCCAGTCCGGGGAATGTGCGCGCGGAAGCCAGAGCCGCCTCGGCGGAGATCCCGTCACCGGCAAGGATGCAGCCGCCCTGCGCACCGGTATCGCGCAGGATGCGCGTAAGGCGGCGCGTGTCGATGTCGGCAATCGCGACCACACCGTGCTGCTTGAGGTAGTCATCGAGCGCGATCTCGTTGCGCCAACTGCTCGCCAGCAGCGGCAGGTCACGGATCACCAGGCCGCCGGCATGCACGCGGTCGGACTCGGCATCGGCCCGATTGCAGCCAGTGTTGCCGATATGTGGACAGGTCAGGGTGACAATCTGCCGCGCGTACGAGGGATCGGTGAGGATCTCCTGGTATCCGGTCATGGCCGTGTTGAACACGACTTCGCCGGTCGTGCCGCCGTGCGCGCCGATCGAACGGCCTTCGAAGAGGCTGCCGTCGGCGAGTGCGAGCAGGGCTGGGGTGGTCATGCGTTCGCCTGCGTGGGGGCCCCTGCGCCGTCACCGGCCGGCAGCGGGTGCGACGAAACCCGCGGTCCGGTGGCTACCAGTCCGTGGAAGGGCGTGGAAAGGGAATCAAGGCGAGTGCGAATGATAGAAGCAGGCCGCTCGGCTGTCCACGGAATTCAACCTGAAGCCGGGATGGCCATGCCCCCGCGGGATTGCCGGAAATGGCCTCGGAAAACCTCAAGGTCCGAGCCCCGCGAGGGAAGAACGGCCAAGGCGGCGCGGTTGGAGTCGACGACTACTCGCCGACCGCCACGCGCTTGCCGGCGCCGCTGGCAAGGTCGATGCGCACGACCTCATGCACATTCGTATTGGCGACCCACAGCGCACCGCCGCCGACAGCAAGGCCGCCAGGTTCGTTGAAGCGGTAGTTGATGTTGAGGGGACGCAGCACCCCGGTTTTCATGCTGAGCGCCTTGATGCGGTGGTTGTAGCTGTCGGCAATGAAAACGATGCCGCGCGGATCAAGGGCGACGGCAAGCGGGTTCTGCAAACGTGCGGTGTCGCGACCACCGGCAGCATCGCCGAACTCCCAGGGGCCCACCCCGACAAAGGTCGTCACCCGTGCGTCGGATAGACGTACGAGGCGGATCGCCGAGGTCGCCGCGTCGGCGACGAGCAGTTGCAGGCCGCTGGCGGCGAGCCCGCTCGGCTGGCCGAAGGCCGCATCGAGGCCATGGCCGTCCTCGAGGCCGAGCTGGCCGCTGCCGGCGAACATGCCGACACGTCCTCGCGCCGGGTCGAGCTGCCAGATCTGGTTCTGCGCAGCCGAGGCCACGTAGAGCGAATCGGCGACCATGGCCAGGTCGGTCGGCAGGCCGATCGGCGTCTGCAACGCCTCGGCATCGCGTGGGCGCTCGCGGCCCGGGTGTCCGGTACCGAGCACGGTCTCGACCTCGCCGCCATAGAGTCGGATGCGGCGCACGGCATGGTTCCCGCGGTCGGCGACGTAGAGCATGTCGTCGCGGATCGCCATGCCCTGCGGATCGTTGAAGCCGCACTCGCTGTTGCGTCCGTCCCAGAAACCGGGATCACCCGAACCGAACTGGCGCAGGATGCGGCCCTCGTGCGTGCATTCGAGCACGCGGTGATGGCCACTGTCGGCGACGAACAGAACGTTGTCGGCCACCAGCAGCTTGCCCGGGAAGGCCAATGGCATGCGCGGTTCGGGTCGGGACGCCGGCATCGCCGGTCCATACTCGCGCAGGTCGCGCTCGGCCGCCTCGTCGAGCAAACGTGTGATCCATTGGTCGAGATCGCGGCGGCGCCCCTCGCCGGGGACGACCTCGGCGATTAGGCCTTCTGCATCGATCAACACGGCGGTCGGCCAGGCGTCGATCGCATAGCGCTGCCACAGGACGAATTCCGGATCGCTGGCTACCGCATGGCGAATGCCAAGGCGGTTGACCGCCTTCAGCACGGCGCCCGCGTCATGGTGCTGCGGATACTTCGGTGTATGGATGCCAATGACGGTGAGGCCATCGTGATGACGGCTTTCGAGCCAGGCAAGATCAGGCAGCAGGTTCCAGCAATTGGCACTGTCGCAGGTCCAGAACCAAAGCAGAACCACACGCCCGCGCAGGCCGGCGAGCATCGGTGGCTCGCTGACGTTGACCCATTCCAGCCCAGCCGGGAACTCCGGTGCCGGCAAGCGCGTTTCCATCATTGCCCTCCCCGTCGGGCAGCCCCGCTCAAGCGCGCGGCGATGGCCGATTATGACCCAGCCAACTGTTCACGAGGGCATCCACGCCAGTCTCGGCGAGATCGAGCGCGTATTCGAAACCGGCCGCATCGCCGTAGTAGGGATCAGGCAGTTCCTCGATGCCGGGTACGCCGGCGAATGGCAGGAACAGGGCGACGCGATCGCGGCCCGTGCGGGGGGCCCGCGCCAGCAGAGCGTTCAAATTGACCCGATCCATCACGAGCAGGTGGTCATAGCGAGTGAAATCTGCCGCCTCGACCTGGCGCGCGCGATGCGCGCCGAGCGCGTAGCCGCGCGCTTCGGCATGACAGACCGAGCGACGATCGGCACCGTCGCCGACGTGGTAGTCCTCGGTACCGGCCGAGGCGACCTCGATGCGCAGCCCGGCGTCGGCGAAACGCCTGCGCGCGACCGCCTCGACGGTCGGCGAGCGGCAGATATTGCCCATGCAGATGAACAGGATCGCGCTTGGAAGGGGGATGGTCATCGATGCGCTTGTGGTGACGGCACGGCGAGGGATTGTAATCGCGCATGCAGGAGCCCGTTCACGGCCGATGTCCTGGCCGTACAACCCCGCACGGAAGCATCGCCTGTGAACAGGCTCCTACACGTGATCGCCCACCCGCCTACAATGCGCGCCCCTGCGCAGCACACCCGGAGCCCCGATGGATTCCTGCGACATCGTCGTCATCGGCGGCGGCGCGGCCGGCCTGATGTGCGCAGCGACGGCGGGCCAGCGCGGGCGGCGCGTGCGCGTGCTCGAACACGCCAACCGGGTCGGCAAGAAGATCCTCATGTCGGGCGGCGGGCGCTGCAACTTCACCAACCTCGGCACGACGCCGGCGAACTTCATCTCGGCCAATCCGCACTACTGCAAGTCTGCACTGGCGCGCTACACGCCGGCCGATTTCGTCGCCCTCGTCGAGCGCCACGGCATCGCGTATCACGAGAAGGAACGCGGGCAGTTGTTCTGCGACGTGTCCTCGAAGCAAATCGTCGCCCTGCTCGTCGACGAATGCCGCGCGGCCGGCGTGCGCATCGACACCGGCTGTACGATCGAGAACCTCGAACGGGATGGCGATGGATTCAGGCTCACGACTTCGCTCGGGGCGATGACAGCGCGATCCCTGGTCGTCGCCAGCGGTGGCCTGTCGATTCCGAGCATGGGTGCGAGCAGCTTCGGCCACACGCTGGCGAAACGCTTCGGTCACACTGTGCTGCCGACCCGCGCAGGGCTCGTGCCGTTGACCCTGAGCGGGCGTCACCAGGATGAACTCGCCGGCCTCAGTGGCATTGCCCTGCCGGTTTCAGCGCGCTGCAACGGAGTGCGCTTCGACGCGGACATGCTGATCACGCATCGCGGCGTCAGCGGGCCAGCGATCCTGCAGATTTCCTCGTACTGGCAACCGGGCGACGACCTGCGCCTCGACTTGCTGCCCGATCGCGATGCTCTCGCTTTCCTCGAAGAACTCCGCGTTGCGCATCCGGCTGCCGAACTGCGCAACCTGCTCGCCGAGGCCCTGCCGCGCCGGCTCGCCCAACGCCTGTGCGAAACGCGCTTTGCCAACAAGCCGATGCGCCAGTACACACCGAGGGAGCTCAAGGCGATTGCTGCCGGCTTGCACGATTTCGCCCTTGTCGCCAGCGGCACCGAAGGCTATCGCACCGCAGAAGTGACCCTTGGCGGTGTCGACACGAATACGCTGTCATCCTCGACCATGGCTTCAAGACACGTGCCGAACCTGTACTTCATCGGCGAGGTCGTCGACGTCACCGGTCACCTCGGCGGCTACAACTTCCAATGGGCCTGGGCCTCTGGGCATGCGGCGGGTCTCGCCGCATGACACCATGAACCGGCGAACACCGACGACCTGCCGATGCCTACCCTGCGCCTGACTGAACTGAAACTGCCCCTAGACCACACCGAAGCCGCGCTCGACGTGGCGGTCCGCGA
Organism: Dokdonella sp.; assembly: GCF_019634775.1. Classification (NCBI taxonomy): domain Bacteria; kingdom Pseudomonadati; phylum Pseudomonadota; class Gammaproteobacteria; order Lysobacterales; family Rhodanobacteraceae; genus Dokdonella; species Dokdonella sp. The sequence goes on along the minus strand of NZ_JAHCAS010000002.1, from coordinate 651,339 downwards.
GCGGCTTGGCATCGGCACGCATGAGCCGCTGACGATCCACGTGCACCGGCGCGGCGTCGACGCACGGCGCAAGTCTGCAATCCTGTTCGCCTACACGCTCGATCTCGACACACCGCGCGCCAACGAACTGCTGACCCGCTTCGCCAAGGACCCGCATGTCATGCCGACGCCTGACATGCGCTACCGGCCGGTCGTTGCACGCGGCGACCCCGCGGCCATTGCCGCATCTGCGCGACAACCGCGCCCGGTCGTCATCGGCACGGGACCATGCGGCCTTCTGGCCGCCCTCGTGCTCGCACAGATGGGCCTCGAACCGCTCGTGCTCGAACGTGGCAAGTCCGTGCGCGAACGTACACGCGACACCTGGGGCCTGTGGCGGCAGCGCGTGCTAGACCCCGAATCGAACGTGCAATTTGGCGAAGGCGGCGCCGGCACGTTTTCCGACGGCAAGCTCTACAGCCAGGTGCGCGATCCTCGGCACCATGGCCGCAAGGTGCTGGAGGAATTTGTCGAAGCCGGCGCGCCGGCGGAGATTCTATACGTGAGCAAGCCTCACATAGGCACGTTCCGTCTGGTCAAGATGGTCGAGCACATGCGTGCGAAGATCGAGGCGTTGGGCGGCGAGATCCGCTTCGGCCAGCGTGTCGACGACATCCTCATCGAGGATGGCAACATGCGTGGCCTCGTGACCGCCGACGGCACGGAAATCCGCGCCGATCACGTCGTGCTTGCGATCGGCCACAGCGCGCGCGACACCTTCGCCATGCTGCACCGGCGCGGCGTGCACATCGAGGCCAAGCCGTTCTCGATCGGGGCGCGCATCGAGCACCCGCAATCGCTGGTCGACCGCGCACGCTACGGCCCCAGCGCGGGCCATCCGCTGCTCGGCGCGGCCGACTACAAGCTCGTCCACCACGCCGGCAACGGACGCGCGGTCTACAGCTTCTGCATGTGCCCGGGCGGCACCGTGGTCGCCGCAACTTCGGAGCCAGGCCGCGTCGTCACCAATGGCATGAGCCAGTACTCGCGCGACGAACGCAACGCGAACAGCGCGATCGTCGTCTCCATCACCCCCGAGCGGGACTATCCGGGCCATGTGCTCGCCGGCATCGACTTCCAGCGCCACTGGGAATCGCTCGCCTTCGTCGCCGGAGGCAGCGACTATTCGGCACCAGCACAGCGGGTCGGCGACTTCCTCGTCGGCCGCGCCTCGACGGCGCTCGGAGAAGTCGTGCCCTCGTACACGCCGGGCGTGAAACCGGCCGACATTGCCACTTGCCTGCCGGCCTTTGCCATCGAGGCCATGCGCGAGGCGATCCCGATCTTCGACCGCCAGATTCGTGGCTTTGCCCTGCCCGATGCCGTGTTGACTGCGGTCGAGACGCGCACTTCGTCGCCGATCCGCATTCGACGCGATGACGACAGCCTGCAGAGCATCAATGTGCGTGGTCTCTACCCGGCCGGCGAGGGCGCCGGCTACGCCGGCGGCATTCTTTCCGCAGCGATCGATGGGCTACGCGTCGCCGAGGCGCTTGCGGTCGAGTTCACCGGCGTCGACCGCCGGAAATAGCCATAGAAAACAGCGTGGGAAATGGCGGCAGGAAACGGCTTCAGCCGTGATGCTTCAGCCGTACAACGCCCCAAAGCGAAAAAGCATCACGCCTGAAGGCGTTTCCGACGGAATGCGTCACCGGGTCGACCTCGGCGCGCGATATCCGCTCACGCCGCCACCGCCTCGCGACGCTGAGAACGCCGTGCGCGCACGCCAGCCGCGAGGCAGTCGAGGACTGCGACCGAGGTCGGCCAATCGATGCAGGCATCGGTGATGCTTTGCCCGTACACCTGCGCGCAACCGTTGATCAGGTCCTGGCGTCCGGCTTCGATGAAACTCTCGACCATGACGCCGGCGATGCGTGTATCGCCGCCGCCGATGCGTGCGGCGAGGTCATCGATCACGCGTGGTTGGTTGTCATGCTTCTTGCCGCTGTTGGCGTGACTGGCATCGACCATCAGGCGCGGGCCGAGCCCGCTGCGCTCGAGCAGGTCACAGGCCGCGGCGACGCTGACCGCGTCGAAGTTGGGCTGCGGCCCGCCGCGCAGGATCACGTGACAGTCGCGATTGCCGGCGGTCGTCGCGATCGCCGTGCGGCCGTCCTTGGTCACCGCCATGAAATGGTGCGGCTGCGAGGCGGCCATGACCGCGTCGACGGCCACGCGCACGCTGCCATCGGTGCCGTTCTTGAAACCAACCGGACAGGACAGGCCGGAAGCCATCTCGCGATGCACCTGGCTCTCGGTCGTGCGCGCCCCGATCGCGCCCCAGGCGACGAGGTCGGCGATGTACTGCGGCGTGATCATGTCGAGGAATTCGCAGCCGGCTGGCAGGCCGAGCGCATTGATGTCGCGCAACAGGCCGCGCGCGAGGCGCAGGCCGCGGTCGATGTCGAAGCTGCCGTCGAGGCCCGGATCGTTGATCAGGCCCTTCCAGCCAACCGTCGTGCGCGGTTTCTCGAAGTACACGCGCATGATGATCTCGAGGTCACCGGCGTGACGCTCACGCTCGGCCGCAAGGCGGCGTGCATAGTCGAGCGCGGCAATGGGATCGTGGATCGAACACGGCCCGATGACGACGACGAGGCGGTCGTCGTGGCCTTCGAGGATGGCATGCACGGCTCGGCGCGCACGACTGACCGTCGCGGCAATGGCTTCCGTACATGGCGCCGCGGCGGTCACCTCGGCCGGCGTACCGAGGGGGCGGATCGTGCGGATGCGTAGATCATCGGTGGGGGTGGTCATGGTGTGGTTCCCGCTTTTCGACAAGTGCGGCCATGGATGGCCACTTCTGGAATCCACGATCGAACCACCTCGCATGCAAATGAAAAAGCAGTCGAAGCAGCGATCACGGACGATCGCACAACTGACGAAGCAAAAAAAAACCGCCCTGATGGGCGGCCCTTGGAGTTTCCGGTGTCAGGTCGACTCAAACCGACCGCACGCTTTCCTCCGCAAGCCGCGCCGATGCGCTGCGGTACCAGAAATACGGGCGGAAGAAGTTCGTCGACATGGGCGCTAGATAGCACAGCGATTGCACGATGCCCACAGTTGCTTGCGCAACCAATGGCAATGTCCCTCCCTCAGGGATGCTCTGATCAGTCCCTCAGGATCACCACCCTGGTGGAAGCGACTTCCGCCACGACCGGGATCGATCAGGGCTTGGCAAACCCGCCAGCACCGCACGAACCTGGCCTTCTCGAAGGGCCGCGCTGCCGCAAGCCTTTGCTGCTTGGCCATTGCCATGCCTGGTGCGATGATACGTACTGAATACGTACATTGCGATTCGTCATGCTCTGGACCTGCCTGCATTTCCCCGAATTGCCGTTTGCCGCCGTCCGCCCGGACGGGTTGGCACCCGAGACGGCGGCGGTGTTGACCGATGGTTCGCTGCGCCATCCGCGCATCGTGCTGGCGAATGCGGCGGCACAGGCGCTCGGGGTGCGCGCGGGACAGCCGCTGGCGGCGGCGCGGTCGCTGCATGCCGGTTTGCCGGCCTGGCCGCGCGATGACGAAGCCGAGCGGGTGCTGCTGGAAAGCCTGGCCGCGCTGGCCTATGGCTACAGCGCGAACGTCAGTCTCGCGGCACCGTGCGCGTTGCTGGTCGAGATCGGGGCAAGTCTCGCCCTGTTCGGTGGCTGGCCGCGGCTGGAGCGGCGCCTGCGCGAAACCTTCGCCGCGAGCGGGTTGGGGCATGCACTGGCGCTCGCGCCGGTGGCCTCGGCGGCGCGCGTGCTGGCCCGCCGTCTGCCGGGTCGCGCCTGCATGGAAATGCCATCGCTGCTCGCTGAACTTGATGGGATTTTCGTTACGGAATGCGGACTTGCAGAAGAAACTTCATCTTCATTGTCGGCCATGGGCCTGACCCGGCTCGGTCAGGTGTTCGCCCTGCCGCGGGCCGAACTGGGGCGACGCATCGGCCCAACCGCGCTCGCCCATCTCGATCGATTGCGCGGCCTGGCTCCCGAGGTCCTGCCGGCATGGCAGCCACCGGCGCGCTATGCGCGGCGCCTCGAGTTCGATGGCCGCATCGATGAGGTGCACGCCCTCGCTTTCCCGCTGCAACGCCTGCTGCGCGAGTTCGCTCGGTTCCTCGTCGCGCGCGATGGCGGCGTGCAGCGCTTCGAGATCGTGCTCGAGCACGAGGGTGGTGCACGTCGGCGTGTGCCAGTCGGCCTGCTTGCACCGCAATGCGAGGCTGCGGCGTTGCTTGAGTTCGCGCGCGCGCGCCTGGAGCGCGTCGAACTGGCCGATGCCGTCTGCGCGATGGCACTCGTGGCCGACGACCTGCCGACCCTGAAACCCGTCCATGCCGACCTATTCGAGGACCATCGTCAGGGCGCGCTCGACTGGCCAGCCCTGGCCGAGCGTCTGCGTGCACGTCTCGGTGACGAGGCCCTGCACGGCCTTGCCGCCTGCGCCGAGCATCGCCCCGCTCGCGCCTGGCGGCTGGCGCCACCTGCCATGGGCAGGTCATCGCGGTCCCCGGGCCCAATGGTCGCCACTTGCGAATCAGTCTCCTCCTCGGCCGGTGCACGCCCGTTCTGGCTGTTGCCGCGCGTGATCCCCTTGCGCCCCGGGCCGATCGCCATTCTCGCCGGCCCCGAGCGCATCGAAAGCGGCTGGTGGGATGGTGGCGACGAGCGCCGCGACTACTACATCGTGCGCCTGCCCACAGGCCAACGTGCCTGGGCTTATCTTGCCGCCGGCGCGACCGCAGGCTGGATGCTGCACGGATGGTTCGCATGAGCGCGCGTGCACGGCGCACGCCGCATGCAGCTGCACGCCCTCCTTCAATGTGCGGCGAAAGCGCAGTCGGCTATGCCGAGCTGCACGCACTCGGCAACTTCAGCTTCCAGCGAGGCGCCTCGTCCGCCGACGAACTGTTCGAACGCGCCGCCGCGCTTGGCTATTCGGCGCTTGCCATCACCGATGAATGTTCGATGGCCGGCATCGTGCGTGCACGCATGGCCTCGGAAAGCTCCGGCGTGCCGCTCGTGGTCGGCACCGAAGTGCAACTCGCCGATGGGCCGAAGCTGATCCTGCTCGCCACCTGTGCCGATGGCTATGCCGACCTCTGCCGGCTCATCACGCTCGGCCGGCGACGCAGCGCCAAGGGACATTACCATCTCGTCCGCGCCGATGTGCAGACACTCGGCTCCGGCGTGCTCGCCCTATGGCCGCCACAGGCTGGCGAGGACGCACTCGACGCCACCGCATCCTGGCTGCGCCAGTGCTTCGACGATCGCGTCTGGATCGCGGTCGAACTGCATCGTGGCGGCAACGACGCGCAACGGCTCACCGACCTGCGCAACCTCGGCTCACGCCACGGCCTGCCGCTGGTCGCCAGCGGAGACGTGCACATGCACGTGCGCGGGCGGCGCGCGCTGCAGGACGTAATGACCGCCATCCGCATCGGCTGCACGGTCGCCGAAGCCGGCCATGCCTTGTTCCCCAATGGCGAACGCCACCTGCGTAGACTGGCCGACCTCGAAGCGATCTACCCGCACGACCTGCTTGCCGAAAGCCTGCGCATTGCCGAACGTTGCATCTCGTTCGAGCTGCGCAACCTCGACTATGTCTATCCGCATGAACTCGTTCCGGCAGGCATGGACGCCTCCACCCATCTGCGCCAGCTGACCTTCAAGGGTGCGAACGAACGCTGGCCCGATGGCATCCCCGCGCCTGTCGCCACCCAGATCGAACACGAGCTCGCGCTGATCCGCACGAAGAAATTCGAGCATTTCTTCCTCACCGTCGCCGACATCGTGCACCACGCGCGCAAACTCGATCCGCCGATCCTCTGCCAAGGCCGTGGTTCATCGGCGAACTCGGCGGTCTGCTACGCACTAGGCATCACCGCGGTCCGACCGGAGGACGGCAACCTGCTGTTCGAACGATTCCTCTCGCTCGAGCGCGACGAACCACCGGACATCGACATCGACTTCGAGCACGACCGCCGCGAGGAAATCATCCAGTACGTATTCTGCAAGTACGGGCGTGAACGCGCGGCGCTCGCCGCCACGGTGATCCACTATCGCGGCAAGAGCGCAGCGCGCGACGTCGGTCGTGCGCTCGGCCTGGGCGAAGACCAGCTCGATGAGCTGGGTGCGGCGTACTCCCGTTCGAACGGCTCCGTCGATCTGGCCGAACGCCTGCGCGAGCGCGGCTTTGACCCCGCCAACGCGCTGATTCGCCGCCTCGTCGTGCTCGTCGAGCAGCTCATCGACTTTCCGCGCCACCTCTCGCAGCACGTCGGTGGCTTCGTCATCTCCGAACGTCCGTTGCATGCACTGGTACCGGTCGAGAACGCAGCGATGGCACAGCGCACGATCATCCAGTGGGACAAGAACGACCTTGAGTACATGCGCCTGCTCAAGGTCGACTGCCTCGCCCTCGGCATGCTGAGCTGCCTGCGCCGCTGTTTCGATCTCGTGCGCCGACACGAAGGCCGCCAGCTCGAGCTGTACACGATCCCGCACGACGATGTGCCAACCTGGCGGATGATCCAACGTGCCGACACGATCGGCGTGTTCCAGATCGAGTCACGCGCGCAGATGTCGATACTGCCGCGCCTGAAGCCGGAGAACTTCCACGACCTCGTCGTCCAGATCGCAATCGTGCGTCCCGGTCCGATCCAGGGCGGTATGGTGCATCCCTATCTGCGTCGACGTAGCGGCGAGGAAGCGGTCGATCATCCGTTGTCACGCGACGAACGCGAGCGCGGCGAAACGAACCCTCGCGTCAAGCAGATACTGGCGCGCACGCTCGGCATTCCGATCTTCCAGGAGCAGGTCATGAGGCTCGTGCAGGCCATTGCCGGCTTCACGCCGGGGCGCGCCGACGCGCTGCGCCGGGCGATGGCTGCGTGGAAACGCAAGGGTGGCCTTGAACCGTTCCACGACGAGATCCGCACCGGCATGCTCGCCAATGGCTACGACGAAGCGTATTTCGAGCGCATCTTCGAACAGATCAAGGGCTTCGGCGACTACGGTTTCCCTGAATCGCATTCGGCCAGCTTCGCCCACCTCGCCTGGGCCTCGGCCTGGCTCAAGTGCCACCATCCGGCGGCATTCACCTGCGCCCTGCTCAACTCGCTGCCGATGGGCTTCTACGCACCGGCGCAACTCATCAGGGACGTCCGGCAACATGGCGTGCGCGTGCTGGCAGTCGACGTGACGGCCAGCGCGTGGGATTGCACGCTCGAAACGGAGGCCGTTTCGAACCGGCATGCGCATGCATTGCGCCTGGGCTTCTCACGCATCAGCGGACTGGCCAGGGCAACTGCCCTGCGCATCATCGCCGCGCGCACACAACAAGCCTTTACCGACGTCGCCGACCTCGTGCAACGTGCCTGCCTCGACGCCCGCGAGCGTGCGCGCCTCGCCGACGCCGACGCGCTGCGCAGCCTCGCCGGCCATCGTCACCAGGCTCGATGGGAAGCTGCCGGCAGCCTGCGCGAAACCGAGGTTCTCGCCGACACGCGCATCCACGAGCAGCACGTGCCGATGCCCGCCCCCTCGCTGCGCAGCGAGGTCATGGCTGATTACGCACACACCGGATTCAGCCTGCGCCGGCACCCGCTCGCCCTCGTGCGCCCATCGCTCGATGCGCACCGCGTGCTGCGCACGCGCGACGCGCTCGGTCTTGCGCATGGCCGTCATGTGCGCTGTGCCGGCATCGTCATCGTGCGCCAACGCCCCGGCACGGCAAAGGGCGTGACCTTCGTGACCATCGAGGACGAGACCGGCATCGCCAACATCATCGTCTGGCGGGCCCTCGCCGAACGACAACGCCGCATCCTGCTCGACACTGTCCTGCTCGGCGTCGAAGGGAAACTGCAATCGAGCCATGGCGTGCAGCACATCGTCGCCGAACGCCTGCTCAACCACGATGCCCTGCTGGCCGGCCTCGACCCGCAGTCGCGGGACTTTCATTGACCGCGCCGGAGGCCGGCCGCAGTGCGTCCCCTGTCATATTCTCCACCGGGCCGCAGCGGCGAACGCACAACGATCAAGCCACCTTTCGTCCCAGACATTCACCGAGCGCACCGACGACGCGGTCGACGTTCTGCGGCGTGCTGCCGGCGCCCATCAGGCCGATGCGCCAGATCCTGCCGGCGAGTTCGCCGAGGCCGGCGCCGATCTCGATCGAAAAGTCCTGCAGAAGCCGCCGGCGTACGGCCGCCTCGTCGACGCCTTCGGGAACCCTGACCGCATTGAGTTGCGGCAGGCGCACGTTTTCGGCGACGAGCAGGTCGAGGCCGATCGCGGCAAGGCCATCGCGCAGACGCTCATGGTTGGCGCGATGGCGGGCGAAGGCGGCTTCGAGGCCCTCCTCCTTGAGGCCGAGCAGGGCTTCGTGCAGCGCATAGAGCATGTTGATCGGCGCGGTGTGGTGGTAGGCGCGCGCAGCGCCACCCTGCCAGTAGCCCATGACCAGGCCGAGGTCGAGGAACCAGCTCTGCACCGGGGTCCTGCGCGACTTGATGACCTCGACGGCACGCTCGCTGAAGGTTACCGGCGACAGGCCGGGCGGTGCCGACAGGCATTTCTGCGAACCCGAATAGACCGCATCGGCGCCCCAGGCGTCGACACGCACGGGAATGCCGCCGAGGCTGGTCACCGCATCGACGATCGCCAGCGCGCCGTATTCACGCGCGAGCCGGCACAGTTCCTCCGCATCGGATTCGACGCCGGTCGAGGTTTCCGCGTGCACGAAAGCGAGCGCCTTTGCCCCCGGGTTGGCCTTGAGCGCGGCTTCGACCTTGTTCGGGTCGACCGGCGTGCCGAAGGCATCGTCGACCACGACCGCGTTCGCGCCTGCGCGCACGACGTTTTCGCGCATGCGGCCACCGAACACGCCGTTGCGGCAGACGACGACGGTATCGCCCGGTTCGACGAGGTTGACGAAGGCGGTTTCCATGCCGGCCGAACCGGGCGCCGATACCGGCAGGGTCAGCGCGTTGTCGGTCTCGAAGGCATAGCGCAGCAGATCCTTGAGTTCGTCCATCATGCCGACGAAGCGCGGATCGAGATGACCGATGGTCGGCCGCGCGAGGGCGGCGAGGACATTCGGCGGCACCGGCGACGGGCCCGGCCCAAGCAACAGCACATCGGGGGGAATGAAACTCTGCATCGACACTTCTCCGCGAAATTGCGCGCAGTCTAACCGAGTGATGCGCACTTCCCGAGTTCCGCCAGGAAAGCCGGCGGCAGGCGCAGGCGTCCGAACGCGCCGAGACGCGTGCCGCTCAACACGTGCAGCATCTGACCGCGTGATCCGGGCAATCGCCCCATTGGCGCGAAAGCGAGATCACGCAAGCCGGCGAGGACATCGCGTTCGGACTGGAACAGCGGCGTCAGCCAGCGGCTCCAGAACTGGTAGATGCGCACATGGCGGCGGCGCTCGTGCTGGTAGGCGGCGAGTGCGGCTTCGATATGCCCGTGCGTACGCAGCGCATCGCGCAAGGCCAGCGCATCGAGCAAGGCCATGTTCACGCCCTGACCGAGCTGCGGGCTCATCGCGTGCGCGGCATCGCCGACGAGGACGAGGCGGCCACGGTGCCAGTCGCGCAGCACGACATCGCGATAGCGTGCACGTGCGAGCTGCGCGCAGTCACCGATCGTGCCGACATGGGGCGCGACCTCGGGCCACAACGCGACGACCTCGTTGCGCCACGTGGCAATGCCTTCGTCCTGCCAGCGTCCGAACCTATCGGCACGCAGGCTCCAGAAGAAACTGACGCGTGGCACCGGATCATCCGGCCGCGTGCCGACCGGCAGCATGCCGATCATGCGGCGCGCGGCGCGGTAGCGCTGGCGAAGCTCGTTGACATGCGGCCAGTCGCCTTCATCGAGCAGGCACCACAGCGCGCCCCACGGATACGGCGCATCGAGCCGCGCCTTGCCGACGACAGCACGCAGGCGTGAGGCCGAACCATCGGCAGCAATGACGAGATCGTAGGGACCGTGTTCCCTGCCCTGCTCGTCGCGCACGTGGCGACCGTCCACGCTGACCGCGATGATGCGATGACCGAGTCGGATCGTTTCCCTGCCCGGCCAGGCGTGGTCGAGCATGGCGAACAATGCGCCACGCTGCATGCCGAGGCCGAACAGGCGCGCATCGAGTCCGCCATAGCGCATGTCCATGACCGCGCGCCCCCGCGGCGTGTCGCCGTAGAGGCGGTCGATGCGACGTCCATGCGCCAGGGCGGCGTCGAGCAGCCCCATCTCCCAGAGTACCTGCAGGCCAACCGGCTGAAGCAGGAAGCCGGCGCCGACCGGGCCGGTCGCCGGCGCCTGCTCGAACACGTCGACCGACCAGCCGTCGCGCGCGAGCAGGATCGCGCAGGCCTGGCCGGCGGTGCCGTAGCCGGCGATGGCAACCCGCCTGGACGATGTGGGCATGTCGCTCCTCCGCTGTCCGAGCGCTCCACCAGCGCGCCATGTCGGTCGCGATCCGTCGTTTCGTCGGGATCCGTGGATCCTCCCGAAGCATTCTTGCCCGACGCGCATGGCACCGGCGCAGGGTCAGGTTATGCCCCTGGTGGACGACGTTGCGGGCGCATGGCCGGCCGCATCGACGAAGATCGAACGCACCCCGCCCCGCCGATCGCGAGCGAGTTCCCGCCACGACAGCAATCCCATTCGGGGATCGCTGCCGCCACGTCGACATTCAATCGGCGTAGCCTACATCCGTGCCAGCGCCTGTTCGAGGTCGGCGACCAGGGCATCGGCATCCTCGAGGCCGATTGACAGGCGCACGAGGTTCAGCGGCAGGCCACCGGCCGGATGCAGGGAGGCACCAGCCGGAAACACCGCACAGAGCGGCATCACCAGCGATTCGTAGCCACCCCACGACACCGTCATCAGGAAGCGCTTCAAGCCATCGCAGAAGCGTTCGACCGCGGCGATGTCGTCGACATCGAGTTCGATCGACATGAGACCGCTCGCACCGTGCAGTTGCGCGCGGGTCATGGCGAGTTGTGGATTGTCGCCGGCATGCGGCGCGTACAGCTTGCGCACGCGCGGATGCGCATCGAGGAATGCCCTCACCTTTGTCGTGGTCGCGGCGATGCGCTCGACGCGCACGCCGAGCGTGCGCAGGCCACGGATCATCAGCCAGGCGTCATGCGGCGACAGGATCGCGCCGTAGGTCATGTACGGCCCCTTGAACACCTCGCGCAGCAGCGCCTCGCGTCCGCACAGCGCGCCAGCGACGACGTCACTGTGGCCGTTGAGATATTTCGTCGCCGAATGCGCGACCAGGTCGATGCCCAACGCGAGCGGCGACTGATTCAGCGGTGTCGCATGGCTGTTGTCGCACAGGGTGAGGATGCCGTGCCGACGAGCGAGGGCGGCGATTCCAGCCAGATCCTGTTGCTCGAAGGTCATCGAGTTCGGACTTTCGAGCACGATCAGGCGTGTGGACGGCGTCAACGCCGCCTCGAAGCCCGCCACTTCTCCGCCGTCGACGAAGCTTGTGGCCACGCCGAACCTGGGCAACAGGTCGCGCAGCAGGCCACGCGTCCAACTGTAAGGTCGCGCCACGCAGACGATATGTTCTCCGGCACGCACGAAGGTGGAAATGCCAGCGGCCATCGCCGCCGCGCCGCTGGCGAAGACCAGGCAATCCTCGGCCCCTTCGAGCGCGGCGAGCTTCTTGCGCAGGATGGAGACGGTCGGGTTGTTGCCGCGCGTGTACAGGTGGGCCGCGTACTCGTCGCGGAACGCTTCGCGCATCGCTGCAACGGTCGGGAACGCAAAAATCGAAGACTGCACCAGCGGCGGCGATACCGCGCCGTGGTAGCCCTCGCGCTCCTCACCGAGATGGTTGAGGATGTGGCTCAGATCAAGGAATCGGGAATGGGGGATCGGAACCGGGGATTCTTCGTTCATGTCCGCTCCTGCACTTATGCTGCCGCCACTCCCTGCGCGCGATTGTTCTATTCCCTGTTCCCCATTCCCCATTCGCGGATGTATTCACGCGTCGCCGCTGCCAGCGCCGGATCCTCAAGGGCCATCGCGATGGTTGCGCGAACCAGTCCCAGTTTGTTGCCGCAGTCGAAGCGCGTACCCTCGAAACGGTAGGCGAGAACCGACGATTCGTGCAGCAGCGATTCGATGGCATCGGTGAGCTGGATCTCTCCACCCGCACCGGGCCGGGTATTTTCGAGCAACTGGAAGATGCGGCCCGGCAGCACGTAACGACCGACGATGGCGAGGTTGGATGGTGCGTCCTCCGGCTTGGGCTTCTCGACTACGAGACGCACCCGCGCCGCGCGCTCGCTGATCGGTTCCGCATCGACGATTCCGTACTTGTTGGTCTGCTCGTGTGGCACCTCCTCGACCGCGAGCACGCCGGCGTTCTCGCGCTCGGCGACCGCAGCCATCTGGCGCAGCGCACCGGGGCGGCCGTTGCCGGGTGCGCCGTTCCAGATCAGGTCGTCGGCGAGAATCACGCCGAACGGCTCGTTACCGACAACGGGTTTGGCGCACAGCACGGCATGGCCGAGGCCAAGCGCTTCGGGCTGAGTGACGAACACGCAACGCACGTGCTTCGGCAGCGTGCCCTGCACGAGGGCCAGGAGTTCATCCTTGCCGGATTGCGCAAGCTTCGATTCGAGTTCGTAGGCCTTGTCGAAATAATCGGCGATCGCGTGCTTGTAGCGATTGGTGACGAACACCAGGGTGTCGGCGCCGGCATCGACGGCTTCATCGACCGCGTATTGGATCAGCGGTCGGTCGAGCACGGGCAACATTTCCTTTGCGACAACCTTGGTTGCAGGCAGAAAGCGTGTGCCGAGTCCGGCAACGGGAAACACAACCTTGCGCAGGCGAGCCTGGCTCATGGCGATACTCGTGGTGTGGTCAGGAAGGACGTGCGAACGGCAGCACGGTGGCGGCTTCGTCGCAGCGAGGGTCGAATTCGGGCAACAATTGGTCGATGACGCGGCGCAGTGCGTCCTCATCGAAATCACGCACCGCCAATTCCGCTTGACGCATCAGCGTGCTCAGCAATGGCCAGGCCATGCTGCGCGGCTGGGCGAGGAAGATCTTCGCGTGCGCGGTCGACTGGTAGTTTTCGAGGGGATGGAACAGTTCCTCGAACAGCTTCTCGCCGGGGCGCAGGCCGGTATATGCGATGGCAATGTCGCGTTCGGGTTGTTTGCCGGCCAAACGGATCATTTGTTCGGCGAGATAGGCGATCTTGACCGGCTCACCCATGTCCAGGGCAAAGATCTCGCCACCCCGACCGAGTACGGCAGCCTGCAGGATCAACTGGCTGGCCTCCGGGATCGTCATGAACCAGCGCGTGATCTCCGGGTGCGTGACCGTCACCGGTCCACCCTTGCGGATCTGCTCGCGGAACAACGGCACCACCGAACCAGCGGAATCAAGCACATTGCCGAAACGCACCGTAATGAAGCGCGTGCGCGATTGAGCAGCGAAATTCTGGCACCAGATCTCGGCTGCTCGCTTGCACGCGCCCATGATGCTGGACGGATTTACCGCCTTGTCGGTCGAGATCAGTACGCAGCACTCCACACCATGTCGATCGGCCGCTTCGGTGACGACCTTGGTGCCGAGCACGTTGTTGCGGAACGCCTCGCGCAGCTGATCCTGCAGCAGCGGGACGTGCTTGTAGGCGGCGGCATGGAACACGACTTGCGGACGCGCACACTGGAACGCACGTTCGCAGCCCGACTCGTCGCCGCAGTCACCAAGACGCGGGTCGAGCAGCAAGTCCGGGAACTCAACGCGCAATTCCTGTTCGATGCGGTAGAGGTTGTATTCGGACACATCGATGATCGTCAAAGCGGCTGCACCGAGGCGTGCTACCTGGCGACACAGCTCCGAACCGATCGAACCACCACCACCGGTGACGAGCACGCGCTTGCCCGCAAGCCCGGTACGGATCGCCGTCCAGTCGAGTTGTACGGGTTCGCGGCCGAGCAAGTCCTCGATCGCGACTTCCTTGAGTTCACCAAACAGCGAACGTCCGGCGACGACATCGGCCAGGCGTGGCATGGTGCGGAACGGCAGGCCGGTCATCTCGCAAAAACCGACCACGCGCTGCATCTGCGCGCTGGTCGCCGACGGCATGGCGATAAGCAGCATCTGTGCGGCGGTTTCGCGCGCGAGTTCGGGCAGGCGCTCAAGTGCGCCGAGCACCGGTACTCCGTGGATGCGGGCACCGCGGATCTGCGCGTTGTCATCGAGGATGCCGACCGGACGGTAGCGGTTCTCGCGCACCAGGTCGCGTACCAGCGCATCGCCGGCGCGTCCGGCACCGAGCACGAGCACGCGCATCATCGGCGAACGCGAGAGGAAATCGAGGCGATTGTCCTTCCAGTAACGCCAGGCCAGGCGCGGCACGCCGAGCAGGACGGCGAGCACGAACGGGTAGACGATGAGCACCGTGCGCGGAACCGTGGCAATGCGGTTGTAGAGGAACAGCGTCACCGTGATCGCCAGCGCTCCGAGCACGGTCGCGCGAAGGATGTTCCACAGGTCAGGCAGACTGGCGAAGCGCCACAAGCCCTTGTACAGGCCGGTAATCCAGAACACGACGCCCTGCGCGGCAAGCACGAGCACGACCTCGGGTCCGAACCAGGCCGGATCGGGACGCGCGGCCTCGAACGACCAGCGCAACGAGCCGACCGCGGTCCAGGCCAGCCACACCATCGCCAGATCGTGGGCAACGACCGCGAGTCGCGGATGGATCAGGGCGATGAGTCTATCCAGCACACGCACCTCTGACGCGAAGTCGTGCCTGCTTCAGGCAATGGCGTTTGCCGAGCATCCACACCAGCAGGGCCAGCGCATGCACCCCTGCAACGAGCGGTACGGCAGCGGCAATGTCCGACACCCAGTCGCGGACGAAGACGCGCGCACTCGGCCCTACGCCATCGATCGCTGCTGCCGGATCGCGGTTCATCCACCACACCACCGGCACGACGATGCAGGTATTCCATCCCATGTAGGCGGTGACGACCTGCGCATGGCTCCAACCCGAGCGGACCAGCCACTGGTAAAGATGTTCGCGGTGCGGACTATACCAACGACGGCCGCGCACGACGCGCAGGACGAGGGTCGCCGTCGCATCGGTGACAAAGCCCGAACAGAGCACGAGCCCGGTTCCGAGGGCGATGTCCGGGCGTTGAAGCAGCCAGATCACGGCGACTGCCACGAGCAGTCCCAGCGTGCCACTGCCGACATCGCCCATGAAGATCCGTGCACGCGGAAAATTGAACGGGAGAAAGCCGAGCACTGCGAAAGCGGCGACGACGAGGATGCACTCCTCATCCGCCAGCCACGGATAGGGCGCTGACATCAGCAGCGCACCGGCCACAAACACGAAGACAGCCTGAGCAGCCAGCAGGCCATCGATGCCATCCATGAAATTGTGCAGGTTGATCGACCAGACCACGCCGAGAATGCCGAACAACAGCACGATACCCGCCTGCAACCAGTACCCGTCGATGTCGAGCCATGCCGGCCACTGCTCATAGCCGGCCAGCACGAGGAAGCCCGCGATCCATTGCGCGAAGAAGCGGACCCAGCGCCCAAGTCCGCGATGGTCATCGATCCAGCCGACCGCGGCGACGACGAGAATCGCCAGCGTGATCAGTACGGCAACCAGGCGCTCACCGCCGAAGCCTTCGAGCACGGCCGGCAGCATCGCGCAGCCCAGCACTGCCACGACGATGCCGATGCCACCACCGCGTGGAGTCGGCACGACGTGCGAGCGCCGCCGCCCCGGTTCGTCGATCAGCTTGCGCGATCGTCCGTATCGGATGCCGGCATGGGTGAGCAGAGCCGATACGAACAACGCGGCCACGCAGGCCATTGCCCAGGACGGCTCACCGAGAAGACTCATGCCTGCCTATTCACCCACGACGCCATGGATCGGCCGCACCGACGCCCAGCTCTTGCAACTTGGACACTGCCAGTGGTGTGCCTTGGCACCAAATCCGCAGCGCGAGCAACGGTACATCGCCTGGCCCTCCAGCAGCTTGCGCGTGAGGTCGCGTTGGATCAGCAGGTTCTCGCGCACTTCGCCCTGAGCGGTGTGCAGATTCACCTCGATCAACGCCATCAGTGCGCGCACCGATGGCCGCTGCCGCAGCTGCCGGGTGAGAAACTCGATCGCAGCAGGTTCGCCGTGCGTGCGTGCATAGAGCTTGGCCAGCGCGAGCACCGGCGACACGCCCGGATAGCGCTCATTGATCTGCAGCAGGAACTCCTCGGCACGCTGCATGCGTCCGGCGCGCGCATAGCAGTCGAGCAACGGCGATAGCACCTCGGGCACATAGTCGACATCCCGCTCGGCGACGCGTTCGAAGGCTTCGATCGCCGCGTCGAGGTGCCCCTGCTGAGACTCCAGATGTCCAAGGATGATGCTCGCCCGTACGCTTTCCGGCTGCGCCGCGAAGGCCGCATGTACCGCCTTGCGCGCGCCGTCCAGGTCGCCGCGCGAGCGCGCCTGTTCGGCAATTTCGCAATGAAACTGGGCGATCACTGCGACCTGCGTCTCCCCGGTGACGCGCTCAAGCTTGTGGGCGTGCTCGATCGCCTTGCCCCAGTCGCGTTCGTGCTGACAGATGGCAATGAGGTGGTTGAGTGCGGACGGCGCCAGCGCGTCCATCGCAACGAGGTCGTTGAACAGTGTTTCGGCGCGATCGAGCAGACCGGCGCGCATGTAGTCCTCGCCCAGTTCGAGCAAGGCTATGGTCTTTTCCTCGTCACTCAAGCCCGGCCGCGCGATCAGGTTCTGGTGCACGCGGATCGCGCGGTCGACCTCGCCACGGCGACGGAACAGGTTGCCGAGGGCAAGATGCGTCTCGACAGTGTCTCGGTTGAACTCCGCAAGCTTGAGAAATACCTCGATCGCCTTGTCCTGCTGCTCATTGAGCAGGTAGTTGAGGCCGCGAAAATAGTTCGTCGACAGCTCGCTGACGCGCGCGCCGGAGGTGCGCTCGCTGCCGCGCCGCGCTACATACCAGCCGGACAGCGCGGCCAGCGGCAGCAAAAGGAAAAGCAGAGGAAGGCCGCTCATGTGTCCCCGCGATCGCCGTCGCCGCCTTCCTCACGCGCCAAAGTGGCGCGCAGCTCGCGCAACTGGCGTCGCGACGCGGCCAGTTCGCGACGCAGGCGCGGCACGCGCAGCGCCCACACGACGAGGCCACCGGCGATCCATCCGACCAGCAGCGCGACCAGTACCACCGCGCCTTTGGGCAATTCAAATGCGAAAAAGTAGAGATCGAAAGCGACACGCTCGGCATTCAGCGCGCCGAACACGGCACCGAACACGGCGAACAAGAGGACCAGCACGACGGCACCGAGACGCATCGTTCGAGCACTCCGGGAAGCGACGACCGCAGCGGACGACCGCGGCGAATTCAGGTCTGCGCGTCAGGATCGGCGACGGCTGCCCCGTTCACGCGCTCGCGCAGCTCCTTGCCGGGTTTGAAGTGTGGCACATGCTTGCCGGGCAGCGCGACCGCATCGCCAGTCTTCGGATTGCGCCCCATGCGCGGCGGACGGAAATGCAGCGAGAAGCTGCCGAAACCGCGGATCTCGATGCGCTCACCTGTGGCGAGCGCCTGCGTCATCTGCTCGAGCAGACTCTTGACGGCGAGTTCGACGTCACTGGCCGGAAGATGTTGCTGACGCACTGCCAGCACCTCGATCAGTTCCGACTTGGTCATTGCTGGACGCATGTTCGGGCTTTCCAGAAAAGCGCCCACCTGACGGTGGGCGCCTGGGCATCAGTGGCACTCGCGCACCACCCGCGATCAATCGCGGTTGAACTTTTCCTTGAGCAGGGCACCGAGTTGCGTGGTCGCACCTGCGTTGCCCTGGTAGTCCTCGAGCACCGACTGCAGTTCCTCGTCGTCCTTGGCACGGATCGAGAGTTGCAGCACGCGCCCCTTGCGGTCCATGCCAGTGAACTTGGCCTCGACGGTATCACCAACCTTCAGGTGCTGGGTGGCGTCGTCGATGCGCTCCTTGGCGATGTCGTTGGCGCGGATGTAACCCTCGACACCATCACCCAGATCGATCGTCGCGCCACGCGCGTCGACTTCCTTGACCGTGCCGGTAAGGATGCTGCCGCGCGGATTGCTCGCCATGAACTGGCCGAACGGATCCTGCTCGAGTTGCTTGATGCCGAGCGAGATGCGTTCGCGCTCCGGATCGACGGCGAGCACGACCGCCTCGACTTCGTCGCCCTTCTTGAAATTGCGCACGAGATCCTCGCCCGCGGTCGCCCACGAGATGTCCGAGAGGTGCACGAGGCCGTCGATGCCGCCATCCAGGCCGATGAAGATGCCGAAATCGGTGATCGACTTGATGCTGCCCGAGACCTTGTCGCCCTTCTTGTGGATGGCAGCGAACGCTTCCCACGGGTTGGCGCGGGTCTGCTTGATGCCGAGCGAGATGCGGCGACGCTCCTCGTCGACATCGAGCACCATGACCTCGCAGTCGTCACCGACCTGCACCAGCTTGGCCGGATTGACGTTCTTGTTGGTCCAGTCCATCTCGGACACGTGCACGAGACCCTCGACGCCCGGCTCCAGCTCGACGAAGCAGCCGTAGTCGGTGACGTTGGAGACCTTGCCGACCAGGCGCGTGTTGGCCGGATAGCGGCGGCTGATCGCAACCCACGGATCCTCGCCGAGCTGCTTGAGGCCGAGGCTGACGCGATTGCGCTCGCGATCAAACTTGAGCACGCGCACGTCGAGTTCGTCGCCGACGTTGACGACCTCGCTGGGATGACGCACGCGCTTCCACGCCATGTCGGTGATGTGCAGCAGACCGTCGATGCCACCGAGGTCGACGAACGCACCGTAGTCGGTGAGGTTCTTGACCACGCCCTTGATGACTGCACCTTCCTGCAGGCGGTCGAGCAGCTGCTCGCGCTCGACGCTGAATTCGCTCTCGACGACCGCACGGCGCGAGACGACGACGTTGTTGCGCTTGCGATCGAGCTTGATGATCTTGAACTCGAGCTCCTTGCCCTCGAGGTACGACGGATCACGCACCGGGCGCACATCGACCAGCGAACCCGGCAGGAATGCGCGGACGTCCTTGATGTCGACAGTGAAGCCGCCTTTGACCTTGCCTGAGATGCGGCCGATGACGCTCTCGTTCTTCGAGTGGATCTCCTCGAGTTCGTCCCAGACGAGCGAACGCTTGGCCTTCTCACGCGAGAGCACCGTCTCGCCGAAACCGTTCTCGATCGAGTCGAGCGCAACCTTGACCTCGTCTCCGACGTGGATTTCGAGTTCACCCTGGTCGTTGCGGAACTGCTCGATGGGAACGACGCCCTCGGACTTCAGGCCGGCATTGATGACGACCACGTCGGAGCGGATTTCCACGACCGTGCCAAGCACGATCGAGCCTGGCTTGAGCTTGGCGATCGACTGCTGGCTCTGCTCGAACAGGTCGGCAAAGCTTTCGGTCATGGTGGATTCGGCGAGACTTGCATTCATTGGGTTGGGTTTCCTGTGGGGACACCAGGCCGGCCCGGGCGTGGCCCGTGGCCACGTTGACGGTTCCGACCCACCTGTCGGGGGCATGGGTCACATGCCGTTGCTGTTACCGGCGCACGCGGCGCCGGACCGTTGATTCCCTTTTGCGTACGCTCAGGCGACAGGACGGACGACAGCGAGCACGGCGGCGACCACGCCGTCGACCGCAATACCCGTGGTATCGATCGTCAGCGCATCGTCGGCCGGCCTCAGCGGCGCCACCGCTCGGGTGGCATCGCGCTCGTCGCGCGCCTGAATCTCGCGCAAAAGGGCGGCAAGGGTAACATTCAACCCCTTGTCCTTCAACTGCTTATAGCGTCTGCGCGCGCGTTCGTCGGCACTTGCGGTGAGGAACACCTTATACGGCGCATCGGGGAAGATGACCGTACCCATGTCACGACCGTCCGCGACCAGGCCGGGCGCCTTGCGGAAGCCGCGCTGCTTGTCGAACAACGCGCTGCGCACCGACGGATACGCCGCGATCGCAGACGCCGCCGCCCCGGCGGTCTCGGTTCGCAGCTCGTCGGTGGCGTCATGGCCATTGACGATCACACGCGTCTCGCCACCGTCCTTCGGTGCGCGGAACGCGATCTTCGCCGCCTCGGCCATGCGGGTGACTGCATCGGCATCGGTCAGGTCGATGCCGGCCATGCCAGCCGCATAGCCGACCGCACGGTAGATCGCCCCGGAATCGAGCAGGTGCCAGCCGAGTTCCTCGGCGACGAGGCGGCTGATCGTGCCCTTGCCTGAACCGGAGGGACCGTCGATCGTCAGTACCGGAATCGCGTTGCTCGGCATGGTGCGCAAAGTCGGTGGGGAGCCGCGATTGTAGCGGGCACATGGGGCCGGGGTGGGGATCAAGCGAACGGGTGGCTCTCGCTGTGCAGCCAACCCACAACGCTGGGGGATGACGCGGAAACGCCGCCCGAAAATCGGCATAGTGCGGACCGGGACCGTGCTCCGTTCCCCGCGCCCCGGTTCGTTCTCCCGTTTTTCAGCGCACAGCCATCAATGAACAGCCCTGCACTCCCCCCTCGAGACAACACCGCTCCCGTGCACGAACGCCGGAAGGTCGACCTCGCCAGACGCGGCGAAGAACGTGCGGAGATGTTCCTGCAGTCCGCGATCGAGGTCTTCCTTGAAAAGGGGTATCGCCAGACGCGATTGAGCGACATTGTCGCCCGGGCCGGAGGCTCATACGCCACCCTGTACCGCGCCTATGGCGACAAGGAGGGACTCGCCCGCGCGATCATGGAGCGCGGCATGAATGCCTTCGACGAAGCGCAGGGCCTGCTTCTCGCATCCGACGCAGCGCCGGAAGCGGCACTCACGGAAACCGCCTTGCGCATGGTCGAAGTGATCCTCTCGCCGGTGCAGATCGTGATTCACCGGATCGTCATCGGCGATGGACTGGCCTTCCCCGAACTGCGCGACTGGTATTTCGAGCACGCCATCCGCCCAGCCGAGCGCGCCCTCGGCGAATACTTCCGCTGCCAACAGGTCGCCGGCAGGTTGTGCATGACATGCCCGGACGTCACCGCCAACCGCTTCTACATGGCGGTGTTTGCCCGCGCGATCATGGACAGCGTGATGGGGTTCGCCACACCTGCGGATGTGCCGCGTGTTCGAGAGGAAGTCCGCAAGGCCGTAGTGATCTTCCTCAATGGCGTGCTGCCACGCTGAACATGGAAAACCGGCCCTGACCGGAGATGCATGTTGCGGCGCAGATTGACCCGGACTCGTCAGCCACCGAAAGTCCCGACTGAACTGTAATCGACATTACCAAACGCGCGAGGCATTTCGCGCGGGTCACGCAGTTCTCCAGCCAGCCGGCTTTGATCGGCCAGCCAGAACAAGGGGGTAACGGGTGATGAGGCTCCTGCCGAACCTGCTGTTAGCCATGACCGCAGCGGCGGCCATCGCCGTCATCGACTGGGCAGAACCACTCGCCGCCCAGCCGGCCCCGACGTCCACGGCACATCTCCAGCTCCCCGGCGGGGCGCTCGAAGGCAACACACGCGCCGCGTCGATCGCTGCCGCAGCACCAGGCTTTGCCCGGGCATCGCTGCCGAACAATCCGCGGCATCCCGACGCCAAGGCCGTCGGCCAGCAAGTGTGCATCGCCTGTCATTCGCGCGAGAACGAGACCTTCGCCCACACCATCCACGCGCTCGGCATGAACGTGGCGTACGCCGCCGATCCTGCTGCGCCGACCTGCGAAGCCTGTCATGGCCCCGGCTCCCGGCATGCGCAGCATCCGACCGAGGCTGGCGCGATCATCGCTTTCACCCACAACGGCGGTACCCCCGCCGACGTCCAGGCCGCCACCTGTCTCGCCTGTCATGCTGGCGGTCCGCGTGACCATTGGCTCGGTTCGGTGCACGAACGCAACGAGCTTTCATGCAGCGACTGCCACAACCCGATGGGCAAGTTCTCCACCGAAGGGTTAATGGCCAAGCAGTCGATCAATGAAACCTGCGCAACCTGCCACAAGGACATCCGCCAGCAATTCAACCGCCGCTCGCACATGCCCCTGCCTGAAGGCCAGATGGCCTGCGTCGACTGCCACAACCCGCATGGCACGCTCAACGCAGCCCTGCTGAAGACGGATACCGTGAACGAGACCTGCTATCAGTGCCATGCGGAGAAGCGTGGCCCGTTCCTGTTCGAACACGCCCCGGTACGCGACAGCTGCCTCAACTGCCACACGCCGCATGGTTCCAACCAGCACGCCCTGCTGGTGGCGCCGATCCCCATGCTCTGCCAGCAGTGCCATACGCATATCAATCATCCGAATGACCTGACCACGACCGCCGGACTGATGACCGGAACGGCACCCGACTGGCGAGTGATGTCGCGCGGCTGCATCAACTGCCACGCCCAGGTCCACGGCTCCAACAGCCCGTCCGGACCGAGATTCCACCAGTAACTGGAGGGGGACAGCATGTACGCCCGCCTGGGTCTGCCTCACCGTCCGTTGGTCGTCTTGCCGCTGATCGCCGCGATCGGCACCGCACTTGCGCAGGACAGCGGCCTCGGCGTCGACCTGCAGTTTGGAAACGATCTCGACCCGAGCGGCATGGTCGGAACCGCCTGCGATGCCGATGGCGCGACCTGGCTGCTGGCCGAGCGCAAGCGCACGCCGACGGGATTCCTCTACGACTGCGTCCCCGCTGCCGATGACTACCGGGAACGCTGGAATGAATGGTTCCTGCGCGGCTATCTCGGCCTCGGTTATCTGGGACTCGGTGGCGACGAGGGCTCATCCACCTGGAGCCGCTTCAACGGCTTCGACGACGGCCCGATCTTCGGTGCGCGCGTCGACATGGTGCGCCCCGGCGACGGCAGCTACCTCGACTTCCGCGCCAGCCGGATCGACGCCGACAGCGAGTACTACCGCCTGGTCGGCGGTCGTGCCGGCGAGTACCGCGTGCAGCTGTTCGCGCGCAGCCAGGACAACGTGCTCAGCAGCAACGCGCAGTCGCTGTGGAGCAACCTCGGCGCGCAGAACCTGGTACTCAAGCCCGGCCTGGTGCGAGGCGCCACCTCGCAGGCGCAGCTCGATGCGTTCATGGCAGCGAACCCGGCCTCGCGGATCAGCGTGTCCCGCGACAAGCACGGCCTCGGCCTCAACTGGTTTCTCGATCCGCGCTGGACGGTGTTCTTCAATGCCAGCCACGAAAGCCGCGAGGGTTCGCGCCCGTTCGGTGGCCCGTTCTCGTTCGGCCGTCTCGTCGAAGTGCTGCGTCCGATCGACGACAGCACCAGCAACTTCAATGGCGGGCTGCGCTTTGCCGGCAACGACTGGCGCATGGAGTTCACCTATACGGGCTCGTTCTTCCGCAACGGGATGGACCATTTCACCTACGAAATGCCCTACACGACCAACAACAACAATCCGGTCGGACTGTTCTCGTACGAGCCGGAGAACGACTACCACCGCATCGGCGCCACCTTCACCCGCAAGATCCGCGCGAAGTGGAACGGCGAGTTCTCGCTGGTCGCGGCATTGACCAGCATGCGCCAGGACGAAGCGCTCGTACCCGGCCTGCTGGCCTGTACCGGCATGCTCAATGCCACCATCAACTGCAACAACTGGAACACGCCCGCCGCGCTGTCGCGCAGCAATGCCGACCTTGGCATAGACAACCAGCGCCTGGCGGGGAAACTGGTCCTGCAGCCTTCTCGCAACCTCACCTGGCGCAGCCAGCTCAACTTCCTGCGCGAGGACTACGATGGCACCTATGTCGCCTACAACCCGTTGACCGGCCAATACGGCTACATCGGCGAGAACGGCGCATTCCCCAACACCACCTGGATGCCCGGCGCGTCCAACAACGTGCACATCGGCAACCTGCCGCTGGACAAGGAAACCCTGGAGTTCAGCTCAGGCGTCGATTGGCGCCTTGGCAACCGCAACACGCTGGGCGCGACCCTGGGCCACACCCGCATCGAACGAACGAACCGCGAGTACGACGTCACCACTGACGACAGCCTGAAGCTGACCTGGGTCAACCGCAGCAACGACTGGCTCACCCTGCGCGTCAACTACGCCTTCCTCGACCGCCGCGGCGATGACTACAACTTCGACCCGTACGAATTCATGTACACGCACCATGCGCCCGGGTTCGTCGAACCGGCCAACGGTGTCGCCCCGCACACGACCACGGCCTTGCGCAAATACGACGTCGGCGAGAAACGCCAGAACAAGCTCGACTTGATGACGACCTTCGTGTTGCCGAACGACATGACCGTTTACGCCTCGGTCCGTGCCGAGGACAACGACCACGACGCGCTGATCGGGCGCTACGGCTACGACACGATGGCGGCCAGCCTGCAATGGGAATGGCAGCCTGGCACAGCGACCACGGTCAGTGCCTGGTATGCCTACGACCGCTCGAAGCTTCGCGTGGCGAACACCAACGACGTCAACACGGGGCGCGATCCGGGTTTGGGTGGCACCCCTCCTGCCAACGGAGGCAATGCCGCCTACCCGGATGGATACCGCTGGTGGATGAGCGATACACAGCGCAACCATACCCTTGGCTCGAATTTCAGGCATCGCATCGGGCGTGCCACGCTTGATCTCGATTGGAGCTACATCCGCGCGAAGGGCATTACCGCGTGGGTCGCCGAAACCAGCTTCGCCAGTCCGACCGCAACCGTCGCCGGTCTGTCCGGCGCCTTCCCGGACATGACCTATCGGGTCAACTCGCTGAGTGCATCGCTGCACATGCCGGTCGGACAGCGTACGGCCGTGCGCCTGTTCGGCAACTGGGAGCGTGGCCGGGTATTCGACTGGCACTACGCCGGCTTTGACAACGACCGTACCACCGGCAATCTCATCTACATCGACGGCGGACCCGAGGACTACAACGCCCGCCTGTTCGGGGTGATGATGGAGGTGAAGCTGTGAAACCGAACCTCCGATCCACACGGGCGCACTCGCTGCTCCTTCCGATCTGCGCACTGGCTGCTGCGCTGTGCGTCGGCACCGCTTGCGCGACGAACGCCGACACGGCAGCCGAGGCCAACCATGACTGGTTCGATCTGCGCCGGCAGGCAGCGCCCCCAGGAAACATAGAGGCCGGACGCGCCAAGGCCTTGCTGTGCGCCACCTGCCACGGCCCCACCGGAGCCACTTCGGTCGCGCCGATGATCCCCAACGTGGCCGGCCAAAGTGCCAGCTACCTGTATTGGGAACTGCTCGAATACAAGCGCGGCACCCTGCTCGAATCACCAATGACCGTGTTGACCGGTGAAGTCACCGAAGAGGACATCCGTGATCTGGCCAGTTTCTATGCCGTCCAGACTCCCGAGCCACAACCAGTCGACGACAGTGTCGAACCGCCTGGTCCGGAGGTCCTCGCACGCGGTGAGCATCTGTACATGAACGGCGACCCCGCGCGCGGCATCCCGGCCTGTCAGGGTTGCCACGGCGCCGACGGCCGCGGCCCCGCGTTTGCAGACCTGCGCGACAGCCGTGGACACACGCCCTACGCTGCTTTCCCGGCCTTGCGCGGGCAGCGCGACGTCTACCTTCAGGCCCGCCTGACCGCGTTCCGCGAGGGCAGGATGCGCTACTCGACCACCGATTTCGTGATGACCGGAATCGGACGGCAACTCGACGACGACAGCATCCACGCGCTGTCGGCCTGGCTGTCGAGTCTGCAACCCTGATGCCTGCCCAAGGCGACCCCGCGACGGGTGTATCGTCCTTAACGGAATCATCAAGGCTTGCTGAACGGCGTACCGAGTCTTGATCGCAGTCAAGGCACGGCCCGCCGTTCCATCCCAACATCCGTCCCGACATGCGGCTTCGGATCCATGCAAGGCGGTCGACCGCCCGGGCGAGATCCGTGCCGCAGCGCCCTCCACTTCCACATCTGCCAGGAGATTCACATGATCCGCCACCTGCTTGCCGCCGCCGTACTGCTCGTTGCTGCCCCCCTCGCCGCGGCCGCGACCTGTTCTGTCGAAATCGAAAGCAATGACGCGATGAAGTACAACCTCGCGAACATCGACATCAGCAAGTCCTGCAAGGACTTCACGATCAACCTCAAGCACGTCGGCAAGCTGCCCAAGGCCGCCATGGGCCACAACGTGGTCATCGCCGCGACTGCCGACATGGCGGCCGTGGCTTCTGACGGCATCAAGGCCGGTGCTGCCGCCGAGTACATCAAGGCGGACGACGCCCGCGTGATTGCCCACAGCAAGATGATCGGTGGTGGTGAAAGCACCAGCATGACCTTCCCGGTGGCCAAGCTCGCCGCGGGTCCGTATTCGTTCTTCTGCAGCTTTCCCGGTCATTCGGCGCTGATGAAGGGCACCATCACGCTCACACCGTGATCCACACGGGTCAGCCTCCGGACCAAAGCCCGGGTCGAAAAAGGCGTGGCGGTGATCCGCCACGCCTTTTTTCATGCCCCGATCGATGACAGACCGAACCCGCAACCATTCGCCATCTCGACGAATCCGGGAAACGAAGTAGCCACGTTGGCACAGTCCGTGATGCGGACGGGTGCCGCGGCAACGAGGCCGGCGACGGCGAAACTCATGGCGATGCGATGGTCACCGTGGCTGGCGACCTGGCCACCACCGATCACTCCGCCGACGATGTCGGCACCATCCGGGGTTTCGGCGATATCGACGCCGAGCGCACGCAGACCGGTCGCCATCGTCGCGATGCGGTCCGACTCCTTGACCCGCAATTCCGCTGCACCGCGCACGCGCGTCGTGCCACGTGCCCCCGCCGCGGCAATGAACAGCGCCGGGAACTCGTCGATCATGTCGGGCACGAGTTCGACCGGAATGTCGATGCCCCGCAGCGGCGCGTGGCGCACCACGAGGTCTGCAATCATCTCCCCGCATCGTTCGCGGCGGCGGCACTCACTGATGTCGGCGCCCATCAGGCGCAGCGCCTCGAGCAGTCCGGTGCGGCGGGGATTCAGGCCGACATCGCGCAGGATCAGCTCCGATCCGGGCACCAGGCTCGCGGCAACGAGGAAGAACGCCGCTGACGAGAAATCGGCCGGCACGACGACATCGGTGGCGACGAGGCGATGGCCACCATGGAGGCGCGCCCAGCCTGCGCCGAAGGCGATCGGCCAGCCGAATGCCGCGAGCATGCGCTCGCTGTAGTCGCGCGTCGGGTGGATCTCGGAGATCTCGGTCTCGCCCTCGGCATACAGCCCGGCGAGCAGGACCGCCGACTTGACCTGGGCGCTTGCCACCGGCGGCCGACAATGGATGCCACGCAGTACGCGACCACCGTGGATGCGCAACGGTGGCAACCCTGCCTCGCCCGCCTCGATCGACGCCCCCATCGCGACCAGTGGCTCGATCACGCGGCGCATCGGTCGCCGCGACAGCGATTCATCGCCGATCAGAACCGAATCGAAACTCTGGCCTGCGAGCAAACCGGCAAGCAGTCGCATGCCGGTGCCGGCGTTGCCACAGTCGATCGGCTGTGCGCTGGCGGCAAGACCATGCAGACCGACACCGTGCACGATGCGCCGCGACGCCGACGGCGTCTCGATGCGCACGCCCATCTGCGCGAATGCGCGCGCGGTGGCACAGGTGTCTTCGCCTTCGAGGAAGCCGTCGATCGTCGAGCTGCCGTCGGCGAGTGCGGCGAACATCACGGCACGGTGCGAGATCGACTTGTCGCCCGGCACGACGAGTTCGCCGGCCAGACCGGCGGAGCGTGTGCTGGTCCAGTCGATGCGTGCGCTCATGGCAAGGCCGCCAGCAGGCGTTCGTTCTCGTCGCGACGACCGATGCTGATGCGCAGGGTGTGACCGAGCCCGTAGCCGCCCATCGGCCGCACGATCACGCCGCGTGCGAACAGGTGCTGTTCGAGTCCGGTGGCGTCGCGGCCGAGATCGACGAGCAGGAAATTGGTCTGCGAAGGTAAGACCTCGTAGCCACGCGCGGCGAGTTCGCCGGACAGCCAGGTTCGTTCGGCGAATGTCCAGGCACGCGCCTTTTCGAGATGCTCCTGATCGGACAGCGCGGCCTCCGCGGCGGCAAGCGCTATCGCGTTGACGTTGAAAGATTCACGCAGGCGTTCGATGACCGCGACCACGCCTGCATCGGCGACCAGATAGCCGACACGCAAGCCGGCCAGGGCGTGCGCCTTCGAGAACGTGCGGGTGACAACGAGGTTCGGGTGGCGTGCGACCAGATCGAGCGCACTGCGCGGGCCATCGTCGTCGACGAACTCCTGGTAGGCCTCGTCGACGACGACGAGAGCTGTTGCCGGCACACGTTCGAGCAGGCTGGCCAGTTCGCCTTGCGCGAACCAGCTTGCGGTCGGGTTGTTCGGGTTGGCGAGGAAGACCAGGCGTGTGTCTGGCCTGACCGCGGCGGCGATGGCATCGAGGTCATGGCCGTAACGTCGCACATGTTCGCGCGGATAGGCCGGCACGCGGATGCCCTCGGCACCGGCCGCGGCCGTGGCGATCGGAAACACGGCGAAGCCGAACTGCGAATACACGGTGGACGTGCCTGGCCCGGCGAAGCACTGTGCGAGCAGCATCAGCAGCTCGTGCGAACCGTTGCCTAGCGCGATGCGATCGATCGCAATGCCGAGCTGCGCGGCCAACGCCTGCTTCAGCGCCCCGCCCTTCGGATCGGGATAGCGGTACGCCTCGCCGATCGCCTCGCGCATCGCCGCGACTGCGCGCGGACTCGGCCCGAACACGTTCTCGTTTGAACCCAGCTCGGCCAGCAGCGCACCATGAGCACGCCGCAGCGCCGGCAAGTCATGGCCAGGATCGTAGGCATGCAGCGCCGCCGTCGCCGCGTTGGCCAGCGCAAGCGCGTCGAAACTCACGGCACCGCGACCGGGTAGGAGCCAAGCACCTTGATCTGCGCCGAGTGTTCGACG
Organism: Dokdonella sp.; assembly: GCF_019634775.1. Taxonomy (NCBI): domain Bacteria; kingdom Pseudomonadati; phylum Pseudomonadota; class Gammaproteobacteria; order Lysobacterales; family Rhodanobacteraceae; genus Dokdonella; species Dokdonella sp. The sequence goes on along the minus strand of NZ_JAHCAS010000002.1, from coordinate 622,357 downwards.
AGTTCGGCCAGTGCCTGTTGCATCGGCACGTCGTCGACATGACCGGCAAGATCGATGAAGAACGCATACTCCCACTTGGCCTGATGCGAAGGCCGCGATTCGATGCGGTTCATGCTGACCCCATGGCGTGCGAACGGGCTGAGCACGTTGAACAGCGCACCGGGTTGGTCCTTGATGAATACCAGCACCGAGGTGCGGTCGTGGCCGGAAGCGGGGAACAACTGGCGGCCGAGCACGAGGAAACGCGTGGTGTTGTCCTTGTTGTCCTCGATCGGGCTCATGATGACCTTGCGCAGTCCATAGACATGGGCCGCCGCCTCACCACCGATCGCCGCGGCATCATCGGCGTTGCGCGCGCGGCGCGCTCCCTCGGCATTGCTCGACACCGGGACTTTCTCGACGTTCGGCAGGTTTCCACGCAACCAAGCCTGGGTCTGGGCAAACGACTGCGGATGCGAATAGATGCGTTCGATGTCCTCGATGCGCCCCGAGCGCGACAGCAGGAACTGGTGCACACGCAACTCGACTTCGCCGCAGATCTTCAGGTTCGAGGTGAGGAACATGTCGAGCGTGACCTGGATCGTGCCCTGGCCAGAGTTTTCGACCGGCACCACGCCGAAATCGGCATTGCCGTTCTCGACCTCGTTGAACACTTCCTCGATGCTCGCCATCGGCATGCCATGTGCTGAGCGTCCGAAGTGCTTGAGCACGGCCTGCTGGCTGAACGTGCCTTCAGGCCCGAGATAGCCGATCTTCAGCGGCTCCTGTTGCGCCAGGCAGGCCGACATGATCTCACGGAACACATGCACCAGCACTTCGTCGCTGAGTGGGCCCTGGTTGCGGTCGACGACCATGCGCAGCACCTGGGCCTCGCGCTCGGGCCGGTAGTAGTCGACGGCGGCAGCGAGCGGACCCTTGGCCAGTCCGACCTGGTGCGCCCAGCGCGCTCGCTCGGCGATCAGTTCCTGAATGTTGCGGTCGATCGCGTCGATGCGCGTGCGCACCTCGGCCAGGTTCGGGGCCGGGTCATTGCTGGTGGTGTCATCGCTCATGATTCGGTTTCCTGGAGGCGCCGGGCATGGATTCAGCCGTGGCGGCGCGCAAAATCACGCATGAAGTCGACGAGGGCATCGACGCCGGCAAGAGGCATCGCGTTGTAGATCGAGGCACGCATGCCACCGACGGCCTTGTGCCCCTTCAATGCAAGCAGACCCGCCTCCTTCGATTCGGCGAGGAACATCGCATCAAGTTCAGGGCGAGGCAGAAAGAACGGCACGTTCATCCACGAACGCGCTGAACACTCGACGCGGTTGACGTAGAAGCCAGCCGAGGCGTCGATCGCCGCATACAGGCGTTCTGCCTTGACGCGATTGCGTTCGCCGATTGCGGCAAGACCGCCTTCCGCCTTGAGCCACTTGAACACCAGCGCGGCGAGATACCAGCCAAACGTATTCGGCGTGTTCAGGAGCGAGCCATGGGCGGCGTGTTCGGCATAGCTCATGATCCTGGCGATGTCGCGCGGACAACGTTCAAGCAGATCCTCGCGCACGATCATCACGACCAGGCCCGAGGCACCGATGTTCTTCTGCGCACCCGCATAGATCAGTCCAAAACGCGAGACGTCGAGCGGGCGCGAAAGGATGTTCGAGGACATGTCGGCAACCAGGGGCACGTCGCCCGTGTCGGGAACATCGTGGAACTCGACACCGTGAATGGTCTCGTTCGGCGTGTAGTGCACATAGGCTGCGCGGGGATCGAGATCCCATTGTCCACGCGACGGGATGCACGTGTAGTTCGAATCGAGCGAAGAGGCGGCGAGGCGCACGCGCGTGTACGGCGAGCCCTCACGCACGGCCTTCTCGCCCCAGGCGCCGCTGACCACGTAGTCGGCCACGCCCTCGCGGCGCGCGAAGTTCATCGGGATCTGGGCAAAATGCTGGGTCGCCCCGCCCTGCAGGAACAACACCTTGTAGTTCGACGGCATGTCGAGCAGGTCACGCAGGTCACGCTCGGATTCTTCGGCCAGTGCCATGAATTCCTTGCCGCGATGGCTGACCTCCATGACCGAAGCGCGCGCGCCGCCCCATTCGAGCAACTCCGCCTGGGCCTGGCGCAGGACTGCCTCCGGAAGCGCCGCCGGGCCGGCACTGAAGTTGAAACCTCGTGTCACGGAATATCCTCTGGGCACCCCGGCAAGCCGCCGGGATCGGCAGGCCATGGCCGGGCCCCGCATTATGCCGCCATGCAGCAAAGCCGCAACCGATGCGTACCCAGGGGAGCGGCTGCAGCCGCGAGGCTTTTTCGCCGCCCGCGACCAAAATCGCTCCTTCGAGAATCGATACCATGGGAGCGGCTGACCAGCCGCAATCTTTTCCGCTCCCGTACCGACCTGCTACCCGAATGCATCGCGGCTGAAGCCGCTCCCACGGCAAGGTTCTCCTGCACCATACTGGTCCCCATGCCCTGCTACAGACCACCGCACCTGCCCCCCTCATCGATCACGCCCGAAGCAGTCTGGCTGCGTCGCCGCGATGTGCTCAAGGCCGCGCTGACCGCGCCTTTCGCGCTGGCCGGATGCGTCGGCCGTGGCGATGCCGATGCAGCAAGCGGGCCGGCGCCCACGCAGCCGCAACGCCGCGCGCTCGACGTTGCCGTACGCGGACGCTATTCGAGCAGCGATCCGCTGACCCGCGAGATCGATGCGACGAGCTACAACAACTACTACGAGTTCGGCACCGACAAATCCGATCCGGCACGCAACTCCGGCCGCTTCAAGCCCGAACCGTGGAGCGTCGAGATCGCCGGCCATGCGGAAAGAACCGGCCGCTACGCCCTCGAAGACCTGCTCGCGCCGCATGCGCTCGAGGAGCGCATCTACCGCCTGCGCTGCGTCGAGGCCTGGTCGATGGTGATTCCGTGGGTCGGCATCCCGCTCGGCGACGTGCTCAAACGCTTCGCGCCGACCTCGCAGGCGAAGTACGTCGCCTTCACCACGGTCGAGCGCCCGCGTGAAATGCCTGGCCTGTCCTACCCGGTGCTCGACTGGCCGTACCGCGAGGGCCTGCGCATCGACGAGGCCATGCATCCATTGACGATCCTCGCGGTCGGCCTCTACGGCCGCGTGCTGCCGGGGCAAAACGGCGCGCCGCTGCGCCTCGTCGTGCCGTGGAAGTACGGCTACAAGAGCATCAAGTCGATCGTGCGCATCGAGTTCACCGAGGAGCAGCCGACGACTTCGTGGAACGTCTCGGCTCCGCACGAATACGGCTTCTATTCCAACGTGAATCCGGACGTCAGCCATCCCCGCTGGAGCCAGGCGACCGAGCGGCGCATCGCCGGCGAAGGTTTCAATCTGCTCGGCAACCGCATCCACACGCTGCCGTTCAACGGCTATGCCGACGAGGTGGCCGCGCTGTACGCCGGCATGGACCTGCGCAAGCACCATTGATGCCGCATCGACTCGACCGCGTTGCCGCCAGCAAGCCCTTCGTGTTCGCGGCGGCGCTGCTGCCGCTTGCCCTGCTCGTGCTCGCCACACACAGCGGCACGCTCGGGCCCGACCCGGTCGCCACGCTCGAACACGAAACCGGCCTGTGGGCGCTGCGCTTCCTGCTCGCCACGCTGGCGATCACCCCGCTGCGTCGCGCAACGGGTTGGCACTGGCTGCTGCGCTACCGGCGCATGCTCGGCCTGTTCACGTTCTTCTACGCGAGCCTGCACCTGGTGATCTACCTGGTCGTCGACCTCGGCGGCTTCTGGGCACAGGTCTTTGGCGAGATCGCGAAGAAGCCGTTCATCACGGTCGGCTTCCTCGCCTGGCTGCTGATGATCCCGCTCGCGCTGACTTCGACCAAGGCGATGATGCGCCGCCTCGGCCGCCGCTGGGCCGTCCTGCACAGACTCGTCTACGCCATCGGTGCACTGGCCGTGCTGCACTTCCTCTGGCAAGTCAAATGGGGCGAGACGATCGCCGCGCCCGAACCGGTGATCTACGCGACGGTCTTCGCCGCGCTGATGCTCGCGCGGCTGATGCAACGGAAGTAGGGGCAGCGCCGCCGTGTAGCGGCGCTGCCGGCCACGTCAATCGATCTCGAACTGCTGCAGCGAAACCGGGGTGGCCGCCGTGTTGCACGCCAGGTGCACGTTCACCGTCGCCGAGGCACCGGCGGCGAGTTGCAGCGTCCACTGGAACGCTCCGGTGAAATCGGCCGGGCCGAACGGCAGACCCGAGTTGTCAAGGTTCGTGACAGAGGTATCACTGAGCAAGGCAGCAACATCGCTTGTGGCGCTGAAAGGCCGGACCATGTATGCAGATGCAGTCGGTGCGCGGTACTCGCACTGGCCGGCAGTCGCGTCGGTGATGCGCATATGGTTGCTGCCGACCATCGTGGCCGAGTCTCCCGTGGCCGAGCCATTGACGTCGAAGTCGACAAAGTGGAAGAGCTGCAGGGTGATCGCAGTTGCCGCGTTGTTGGTGACGGCAAGCGAGGTCACGGTTTCGCCCTGACCGGCGCCTGCACTGGTGATCACATGGGTCTTGGTCACTGCAAGGTCGCGCGATGCAAGGTTGTCCCAGGTGATGGTGGCGGTGTCGCCGGTGTAGTTCTGCGCCGTCGGCGCCGGGAAACTGAATTCGCGCGCATCGCCTTCGATGCGGAACCACCACCCCGCCTCGAACAACTGGTCACCAGTCCCTACTCCGGTGAAGTTGACTGTCGGCGAGTCATCAAAATGACTCGCCGGAATCTGATAGACCGCAGACCCGGACGTGATCGACCCCTGCGCGAGCACATTCGTACACGCCAGCACCAGCGACGAGACCAAAACAGCTTTCGTGAACTGCATGACAATCTCCCTTGACCCCGATTAGGTGAAGAAACAGTCTGGATTCCCCGGAACGCAAGCTCAACCGAACCTGCGCCCCCCATCGTATACCGAAACGCCCCCAACGCTCCAATGCTGGTCCATGCAACCGGATCACGGCCTGCTACCCGCAAGCGCCTGCTGTATCCATCGCGGCGAGAACTCAGGGATGTCCGATCAATCCCTAGTACCCGCCGAGCCAGATCACCCCGGCGATGCCGAGGCCGATCAGCCCGGCGGCGAGGAGCAGCCACCAGATGCTGCTGCCGCGGTCTTCGACCTCGGGTATTGCGGCGGGCGGGTCAGGGACATCCACGGCAGCCATCATCTGCGTGATCGCCGGGGTGAAGCTGGCAGGCGGCGTGCGGTGTTGCCCGCGGGCAGGGAAACCGGGCGCCTCCAGGACGAAACGATTGCGGCCGAAGGCGAGTTGGTCGCCGGGGTGCAGCACGGCGTCGCGCACCGGCACGCCATTGACCGAGGTCCCGCCCGAGGAGCCGAGGTCGCGCAGGTGGATCGCGTCATCGACAACCTCGATGATCGCGTGACGTTCGCCCATGCCGGGCTCGTCGAGCTCGAGGCCGTGGCGACCCTGACCGAGCACGAGTTGTTCGCCGACCGCGATGGTCTTGCCGAAATGCGTGCCGGAAACGCCACGCAGGACGACGCTGGCGACACCGGCACGCGTGCCGGTCGGCTTCTGGGCAGGCGGCACGTGCACGTCGATGATGTCATCGCGGTCGGGCTTGAGCACGATCGTGACGTTGCCGATGTTGACTGTATCGCCAAGCCGCAGCAGGGCCTTTTCGAGGACCGGACGGGCGTTGACATGGGTGCGCGCGCCGGCTTCGAGCACCTCCAGGACCATGCCACGCGAATCGAGGACGAGGCGCGCGTGCATTGGCTGCACGCCCGGCCGGACAAGGACGACGCTGTTGCCTTCAGCGCTGCCGATGCCAACGACTCCGCTGCTGGCAACGACATCGGCATGCTCACCGCTGGGGAAGCTCAGGCGCATCGGGCCACCGGGCCGTGGGACTGGCTGAACAATAGCAGGATGAACGGTGTCTGGCATCCGCTGCCTCGGCGTGCCCGCCAGGGGGCTCTTGAGGCAAAATGGCACCCGCCGCTCGGCCTTGGCCGTCGGCGCGTCCGCAACCGGAGACCTTCATGGCGCGCATCGACATCCGTCGCAAGCATGACCTGCCGCTCAAGGAAGCGCGCAAGGCCGTGGACAAGGTCGCCCGGCAGCTGGGCACGGAGTTCGATGTCGAATGCACCTGGGAAGGCAACATCCTCGCCTTCACGCGCAGCGGCGTCGACGGCCACATCGCCCTCGAGAAGGGTCAGGTGCACGTCTACGCCGAGCTGGGCCTGGTCATGGGCATGATGAAGGGGCTTATCGAGAGCGAGATCAACCGCCACCTCGACGAGCAGATCGGCTGATCCGATGCTCGTCGTCCACGCCGCACCGAAGCCCCGCAGCGCACGCAAGCCTTCAAGCATTGGCCTCGCCGTTGCAGGTGGCGGCCCGATCGGCGGCATCTACGAGGTGGGCGCCCTGCGCGCCCTCGACGAAGCCATCGACGGCCTCGACATGAACGCGCTCGACGTCTACGTCGGGGTCAGCTCGGGCGCCTTCGTCGCCGCCGCCCTGGCCAATCGGCTGGATACCGCGGAAATGTGCCGTGTCTTCATCACCGGCGATTCCGACCAGTTCCGCATCCGCACGGAGGACTTCCTGCGCCCGGCCCTGTACGAATACCTGCGTCGCCTCGCCGGCATTCCGCGCATGCTGGTCGGCTGGCTGGCCGAGGCCGCTCGCCATCCGTTCGACCTGCGCCTTGCCGACAGCCTTCTGCGCGTCGGCAGTGCCCTGCCGACCGGCTTGTTCGACAACGAGGCGATCGAGCGCTTCATGCGCGAGGCGTTCACCTCGCACGGGCGCAGCAACGATTTCCGCACCCTCGAACGTCGCCTCTACATTGTCGCCGTCGAGCTCGACAGCGGGCAGGCGGTGCGCTTCGGCGCGCCGGGCCACGATGCCGTGCCGATCTCGCGCGCGATCGAGGCGAGCTCGGCCCTGCCCGGCCTGTATCCGCCGGTCGGCATCGACGGCAAGTACTACGTCGACGGCGTGCTGCGCCACACCCTGCATGCATCGGTCGCGCTCGATGCCGGTGCCGACCTCGTCTTCGCCATCAATCCGCTGGTGCCGGTCGACACCGCGCAGGCGCGCACGCAACGCCGCAACTCGCCGGCCAGCCTCGTCGAGGGCGGTCTGCCGACGATTCTTTCGCAGACCTTCCGTACCCTGCTGCAATCCCGCATGCAGGCGAGCATGCCGAAGTACGCCAGCCGCTATTCCGGCTCGGACCTGCTCCTGCTCGAACCCGACGGCGCCGACGCCGAAATGTTTTTCACCAACGTCTTCAGTTTCCACCATCGCGAGCGCCTTGCCGAGCATGCCTACCAGCGCACCCTGAGCGACCTGCGCCAGCACCGTGCGCAACTCGGGCCGCTGCTGCGCCGCCACGGTCTCGGCCTGCGCGACGAAGTGCTCGACGATCGTGGCCGCACCCTCATTGCCGGCCTGCGCGCGCAAGCACCTCGGCATTCGGCAGCAACCTCGCGCTTGCAGCGCGCCCTCGACGAGCTTGATGCAGCGATCTGTGCAAATCGTGCTGCGCCGCGCAAGCGCAAGGCCGCAACCAAGCCGGCACGCAAGCGTGCCGCGCGGACCCCTCCCCTGCGCGCCAGCCGTGGGCCATCCACGTGAGGCTTCCGGCGCCGCTGGGGTGTTTGCTCCAGTCGCTGCGCCTACCCTGCCGCGCTTCCGTCCCCCGCACCCGTCACCGAAGGAGTGTCCCGTGAACAAACCGAAGCTCAAGTCGCACAAGCCCGCCGCCGTCACCGAGAAGGCTGCCTCGGCCATCCCGGGCGCCGCGCGCGCCGCCGGCAAGTCGATCATCGAATCGGCCCAGCACATCTGGCTGGCCGGCCTCGGCGCGTTCGCCAAGGCCCAGGACGAAGGCTCGCGCCTGTTCGAGGCACTCGTGCGCGAAGGCGTCGCCCTGGAGCAGAAGACGCGCAAGCTGACCGCTGGCCGCGCCGAAGAGGCACGCAGTGCGGTCGAAGCCGCGGTCGGTCAGGTCCGCGAGCGCAGCCAGGAAACCTGGGACAAGCTCGAGAAGGTGTTCGAGTCGCGCGTGTCACGCGCCCTCGGCCGCCTCGGCGTGCCGGGCAGCCAGGAACTGAAGGCGCTGACCACGCGTGTCGAGGAACTCGCCCGCGAAGTGCACAAGCTCAACGCCAAGGCCACGTCGAAGACCAGCGCCGCGCGCTCGGTCGCCCGCGTCAAGGACGAACTGGCCGACGTCGCCCGCGAACTCGAATCGGCCCAGCTCGACAAGGCCAAGGCCAAGCGCGCCGCCACCGTGAAGAAGCCGGCGGCGAAGAAGCCCGCCGCGAAGAAGACGCCGGCCGGCAAGGCCAAAAAGCGCTGAGCCGACCGCCCTTCTCCCCGTGACAACGGGGAGAAGGTGGTGCGAAGCACTGGATGACGGGCGAGCCTTTCGCCGTTGGCGACCAGTGAGGGGAATGCGCCCCTCGTCCGCCCTTCGGGCACCTTCTCCCCGCATGCGGGGAGAAGGACAGCCGCACCCTACCAATGCACGCCGCGCATCAGCGCGGCGAATGCGACCTGTTCCGATGACGGCCCCTGCTGTGCGTCCTCGCGCACACCCTTGATGCCCTTGGCCGCCGCCGAATCGGGGAACAGGCGGAAGGCGGTGTTCATGACGATCTCGTAGGCGCGTGGCGATATCGCGTAGAAGAGCTGCGCGAAGATGCCGGTACGTGTGGCGACGCGCACCGGGCGCTCAATGATCGCCTCCACGACGAGGTCGGCAGCCTCCTCCGGCGACAGGGTCGGCACCGAGTCATACATCTTGGTCGGGGCAATCATCGGCGTCTTGACCAGGGGCATGTTGATCGTCGTGAAGTTGATGCCCTGGTCCGAATACTCGGCCTGGGCGCAGCGTGAGAACGCGTCGAGTGCGGCCTTCGAGGCCACATAGGCCGAGAATCGCGGGGCATTGGTGAGTACGCCGATCGACGAAATGTTGATGATGTGGCCGCGCTGGCGTTCGGCCATCTTCGGCAGGAAGCCCATGATCAGCCGCAGCGAGCCGAAGTAGTTGAGCTGCATGGTGCGTTCGAAGTCGTGGAAGCGGTCGTAACTTGCCGCGATCGCACGGCGGATCGAACGCCCGGCATTGTTGACCAGCACGTCGACGCTGCCATGTTCGTCGAGCACCTGTTTGACGAAGGCATCGCAAGAGGCGAGATCGGCGAGGTCGACGACGTAGGTGTGGCAGGTGCCCCCGGCCGCCTCGATTTCCGCCTTGGTCGCCGCCAGTTCGTCGGCACCGCGTGCGCAGATGACCAGCTTCGCCCCGGCTGCGGCGAGCTTTTGCGCCACCGCCTTGCCGATGCCGGACGAACCACCGGTCACGACCACCACGCGCCGGCGCACCTTGCCGGCCAGCGAGCGGTCGACGAACAGGTCCGGATCGAGGTGTCGCTCCCAGTAGTCCCACAGGCGCCAGGCGTAGTTTTCGAGCTTGGGCAGCTTGATCTTCGAACCGCGCAGGGCACGCTCGGTCTCGCGCGAATCGAATCGGGTGGGGTAGTTGATGAACTTCATGACCTGCGCCGGGATGCCGAAATCACGCAGGAACATGCCGACCATGCGCCGCACGGGCGGCAGGCTCGACAGCGCCTGGCGCACCGCACCCGGCACGAAGGCGAACATGCGTGCGTCGAGGCGCATCGTCATCTGCGGTGCATGGCCGGCACGAGCGAAGATGTTGAGCACTTCGCCGATGCGCCGTGGCGCCGGATCGGTCAGGTGGAAGCATTGGCCGTCGAGCTTGGGCGCATGCGCGATGTGGTCCATCGCTGCCGCCACCCAGTCGACCGGCACGAGATTGAGGCGCCCGCCCTCGAGACCGATCGTCGGCATCCACGGCGGCAGCACCTGGCGCATTTTCTTGATCAGACGGAAGAAGTAGTAGGGTCCGTCGATCTTGTCTATCTCGCCGGTACGCGAATCGCCGATGACGATGCCCGGCCGATAAATGCGCCACGGGCGCTTGCAGTCACTGCGCACGATACCCTCGGAGTCGTGCTTGGTACGGAAGTACGGGTTGTCGAGCCCCTCGGCTTCCTTGAACATGTCCTCACGGAACACTCCCGGGTACAGACCGGCCGCCGCGATCGAACTGGCGTGATGGAAGCAACCGGCCTTGAGCGCCTCCGCCAACGCGATCGCGTTGCGCGTACCGACGATGTTCGCCTCGACCTGGCTGGCCTCGTCGGCCGCGAGGTCGTAGAGCGCGGCCAGATGGAAGAAGTGCTTCACCTTGCCGGCGAGCCGCGTGATCGTCGCCGGACTGACGCCGAGTTTCGGCCTGGCGAGATCGCCGGTCACGGCAACGAGGCGCCCCTCGGCCGCACCAAGCCGCGCGGCGATCTCCTCGAACTTCGCCATCGACTCCTTGCGCACGAGACAGTAGACCGTACCCTTGCGTGCAAGCAGCCGTTCCAGCAGATGACGGCCGATGAAGCCGGTCGCGCCCGTCACGAAATACGTCATGCCTTCCTCCGGGGTTCATCGCCCGCGAACCGCGATCACGGGCGTTTCAGGCCTGCGAGCATAGTCGCCCACACCGCAGCTTTCCATGCACGCCGCAGCGCGCGTTGACCCTTCGGGCCGGCGCATGTTAATCAAGGCGGCGCGCAAGGGGGCGCATCACTGGCGAGGCCAAAGTCATGTCCGATCTGAAGAAGCGCTTCGAGAAAGCCGCCGAAGACGTGAAAAAACTGACCGACCGCCCGGACAACGACACCCTGCTCAAGCTCTACGCACTCTACAAGCAGGGCGCCGAGGGCGACGTCTCCGGCCCGAAACCCGGCTTCTTCGATTTTGTCGGCACGGCCAAGTACGAGGCCTGGGACAAGCTCAAGGGCACCAAACCCGAAGAGGCGATGCAAAAATACATCGACCTCGTCGCCAAGCTGCGCGCCTGAGCACGGCAACACGGGACTGCCGGCCATGGCACGCCAGACCCGCGAACGCATTCTCGAAACCGCGCTCGGCATGTTCAATGCCCAGGGCGAGCCGAACGTCACCACCAATCACATCGCCGACGAACTCGGCATCAGCCCCGGCAACCTCTACTACCACTACCGCAACAAGGACGACATCATCGGCCAGTTGTTCGCGCGCTATGAACAGCGCCTCGACTCGGCCCTCGCCGTCCCCGACCAACGCCTGCCCGGCCTCGAGGACATCTGGCTCCAACTGCACCTGGTCTTCGAGTGCATGTGGGACTACCGCTTCGTGCACCGCGATCTCGTCGAGATCCTCTCGCGCAACCGCAAACTGCGCCTGCACTATGCGCGTATCCTCAAGCGCGCCGCCGAGAACGCCGCAGCAGTGATGCGCGGCCTGACCGCCGCCGGCGTCATGCGTGCCAGCGCCGACGAGATCCGCGCCACCGCCGAGAACATCGTCCTCGTGGTCGCGTTCTGGTTCAACTTCGACGCCGTGCGCCACGGCCGCGCGCAGAACGAAACCGTCGACCCCGGCCGCGGCATCCACCAGGTCATGATGCTGATCGCCCCGTTCCTGCGCGATGCCGAGCGACTGCATCTCAATACGCTGGCGGGTGCCTACCTGCGTTGACTCGATCGAAAGCGCCAGGAAAGACTGAAACACGAAGGAGAAGCGGCTCATTGAAGAGCTCATCTCCATGTGCTCCGTGTTCCAGGCTTTGTCGGCCGAGCGCGAAAGATGGAAACACGGAGCACACGGAGAAGAGCCAGAACTCCTGAAATGCTCTTCCTCGTGTTCTTCGTGTTTCAGGCTCTACCTCGCTCAGGTGACGCCCTCGGCACCCAGGCCGAGCTTTGCCACCTTGCGCCGCAAGGACTTGTCGAAGGCCAGGACAGCTCGGCCGTGCTCAGGCGCACACCGGCGGGATTCGGCAGCTGCCACGTCGGCCCCACTTGTGGGCGAAGCACGGTGTTCTCATCCTTCACCGCCACGCTCGGGCGATTGCCTGCTTTCACCGCAGCTTGCCGCGCACGCTTGCCGGGATGACAAGCTGGCCCTTGGTCGAAAGCACGACGGTTTCCATTGCACAGCACGACAGGGTAAGACAGTGGATGAGGGCATGGCTTACCCTGGCACATGGCAAGACGGTACGTGGCGATGAATCACCACGTCCTGCAACGCTCCGCGAGCGCCAAGGCGGGGCAGCCGCTTCGCGGCTTGCCGCGCCCTGCCCTCAACGCACGCCGGTTTCGTTGCGCGCGATGACGAGGCGCTGGATCTCGCTGGTGCCCTCGTAGATCTCGGTGATCTTGGCGTCGCGGAAGTAGCGCTCGATCGGCATTTCCTTGGAATAGCCCATGCCGCCATGGATCTGCACGGCCTGGTGGGCGACGAACATCGCCGTTTCCGAGGCGAACAGCTTGGCCACCGAGGCCTCCGTGCTGAAACGCCCCCCCGTGCGCGCGGCTTCGCCCTTGGCGAAGGCGGCGCGCAGGGTCAGCAGGGTCGCCGCGTCGAGGCGGCACTTCATGTCGGCGATCTTGGCCTGGATCATCTGGAACGAACCGATCGCCTGGCCGAAGGCCTTGCGCTCGCGTACATACGCGAGGCTGGCCTCGTAGGCCGAGCGGGCCAGGCCGACCGCCTGCGAGGCGATGCCGATGCGCCCGGCGTCCAGCACGCCCATGGCGATCCCGAAGCCCTTGCCTTCCGTACCGAGCAGATCGGCGGCCGGGCAGACGTAGTCGCGGAACTCGATCTCGCAGGTCGCCGAAGCGCGGATGCCGAGCTTGGGCTCGGTCTTGCCGGCATGGAAACCATCGCGTTGCGTGTCGACGATGAAGGCGGAGATGCCCTTGGCGCCGATGCCCGGCGTGGTGATCGCGAACAACACGATGTAGCGCGCGATGGGGCCCGAGGTGATCCAGCTCTTCTTGCCGTTGATGACCCAATCGCCATCCGCGTTCTTCGTCGCCCGCGTGTGCATGGCCGAGGCGTCGGAACCGGACTGCGGTTCGGTCAGCGCATAGGCACCGATGTGCTCGCCGCTGGCAATCGCACGCACGTACTTCTGTTTCTGCTCCTCGGTGCCGTAGGTGAGGATGCCGTTGCAGTAGAGCGAATTGTTGACCGACATGATCGTCGAATGCGCGGTATCGGCCGCGCCGATCTCGATCATCGCCAGCGCATAGGCGACCGGGTCGAGGCCGGCGCCACCGTATTCCACTGGCACCTCGATGCCCATCAGGCCGAGTTGGCCCATCTCGCGGATGTTGTCGAGCGGGAACTCGCCGAGTCGATCGAGCTCTGCGGCGACCGGCGCGATGCGCTTCTGGGCGAAATCGCGGGCGATCGATTGGATCGCGCGCTGGTCGTCGGTGATGTTGAAATCCATGGAGTCCTCCCGGTGCAGACGAAGCTCCGCATTGTAGAGGAGGCGGGAATGGGGAATGGGGAATCGGAGAAGCGACGTTGCTTCCACTCCTGATCATTCTCCGTTCCCTATTCCCTGTTCCCGGTTCTCGCCCCCGTTGACGCCCCCCCGCTGCCACGATTAGGCTGCGCATCCATCTTTCGATCAAGATGAAAGGATACTAAGTGGATCTCGCCGCCACGTCGGCCCTGTTGCGCCTGCTCTCCGATCCGACCCGGGTGCGCCTGCTCGCCTTGCTCGAGCGTGAGGAACTGACCGTGGCCGAGTTGTCGGCGGTGCTGCGTCTCGCCCAGCCGCGGGTGTCGACTCATCTGGCCAAGCTCAAGGAGGCCGATCTCGTGCGCGACCGGCGTGCCGGCGTGTCCTCGTACTACCGCTTCAACGGCGAACTCGACACACCGCACGCAGCCCTGCTGCACGCGCTCAAGGCGAACATCGATGATGCCCTGCTGCGTGACGACGAGCGCCGCCTGCCCGGCGTGCTCGCCAAGCGCGCGCGTGCCGAAGGCTGGGCCGACACCGTCGCCGGCGACATGGAACGCCACTACTCGCCGGGCCGCACCTGGGAGACGCTGGCACGCTCGATGACGCGCCTGGCCGAACCGGGCGACGTCCTCGACATCGCCTCCGGCGACGGCGTGCTGGCCGAATTGCTGGCGCCGCGCGCGCGCTCGATCGTCTGCATCGACGCCACGCCGCGCGTGGTCAGTGCCGCCCGGGAACGCCTGAAGGCCTATGCCAACGTCGAGGTGATCGAAGGCGACATGCACGCACTCGACCTCGGCCCGCGCCGTTTCGATCTCGTCCTGCTCATGCACGCGCTGACCTATACCGACCGCCCCGCCGAGGTAGTCGTCGAGGCGGCGCGTGTGCTGCGCAAGGGCGGACGTCTGCTCGTCGCCACCCTCGCCCGCCATGCCCACCGCACCGCGGTCGAACCCTTCGACCACCGCAACCTCGGCTTCCGCGTCGAGGAACTGCGTCGCTTCGCCACCAACGCGGGGCTGGACGTGGTCTCCTGCGAGCGCATCACGCGCGAGGCCAAGGCGCCGCATTTCGAAGTCCTGTCCTTGCTCGCGTGCAAGCCATGAGCGGCCACGTCCTTCCATGGTCGAATCCGGCGCGGGTTGCCGCGCTCGAGGCTGCACTGGCGCAACGCATCCTCGTCATCGATGGCGCCATGGGCACGATGATCCAGACCTGGCAGCTCGGCGAAGCCGACTACCGCGGCCAGCGTTTCGCCGAAGGCTGCGATGCCACGCACCGCCATGCGCACGGCGCCGGCTGCGCGCATGACCTCAAGGGCAACAACGACCTGCTGTTGCTGACCCGACCCGACATCATCGCCTCCGTGCACACGGCCTATCTCGACGCCGGCGCCGACCTCATCGAGACCAACACCTTCAATGCAACCTCGATCAGCCAGGCCGACTACCGCCTCGAGCACCTGGTGCGCGAACTGAACCGCGAAGGCGCGCGCCTGGCCCGCGAATGCTGCGATGCGGTCGAAGCGAAAACACCGGAACAGCCGCGCTTCGTCATCGGCGTGCTCGGTCCAACCAGTCGCACCGCCTCGATCAGCCCCGATGTCAACGATCCAGGCTTCCGCAATACCCACTTCGACGAACTGCGGGCGACCTACGCCGAGGCAGCCGAAGGCCTGATCGAAGGCGGCGCCGACACGCTCATGGTCGAGACGATCTTCGACACGCTCAACGCCAAGGCCGCGCTGTATGCGATCGAGGAGGTCTTCGACGCGCGCGGCAGCCGCCTGCCGGTCATGATCTCCGGCACGATCACCGACCGCTCGGGCCGCACGCTGTCGGGCCAGACCGCCGAGGCCTTCCACGCCTCGCTCGCACACGCCCGCCCGCTGTCGATAGGACTCAACTGCGCGCTCGGCGCGAAGGATCTGCGCGAACACGTCGAGACACTGTCCCGCGTCGCCGGCTGCGCGGTCAGCACTCACCCGAATGCAGGGCTGCCGAACGCCTTCGGTGGCTACGACGAGACTCCCGACGAAATGGCGGCGACGCTGAAGGAATTCGCCGAAGCCGGCCTGCTCAACCTCGTCGGCGGCTGCTGCGGCACCACGCCCGCGCATATCGCCGCGATCGCCGAAGCGGTGCGCGGGATCGCGCCGCGAGCACTGCCCTCGCGGGGACTGGCCTGCGCCGCATGAACGCACCAGCCCGCCACACGCGCCTGGCTGGCCTCGAACCGCTGGTCATCACGCCCGAACTGAATTTCATCAACGTCGGCGAGCGGACCAATGTCACCGGCAGCGCGCAGTTCCGCAAGATGATCAAGGAGGGGCGCTACGAGGACGCCATCGAGGTCGCGCGCCAGCAGGTCGAGAACGGCGCGCAGATCCTCGACGTCAACATGGACGAGGGCCTGATCGACTCCGAGAAAGCCATGGTCAGGTTCCTCAACCTGATCGCCTCGGAGCCCGACATCGCACGCATCCCGGTGATGGTCGATTCGTCGAAGTGGAGCGTCATCGAGGCCGGCCTGAAATGCCTGCAGGGCAAGGGCGTGGTCAACTCGATCTCGCTCAAGGAGGGGGAAGCCGTCTTCGTCAACCAGGCGCGCAAGGTGCTGCGCTACGGCGCCGCGGCCGTGGTCATGGCCTTTGACGAACAGGGCCAGGCCGACACCTGCGCGCGCAAGGTCGAGATCTGCACGCGCGCCTACCGCATCCTCGTCGACGAGGTCGGCTTCCCGCCCGAAGACATCATCTTCGACCCGAACATCTTCGCCATCGCCACCGGCATCGAGGAGCACGACAACTACGCGGTCGACTTCATCGAAGCGACCCGCATCATCCGCGCCACCCTGCCGCATTGCCACGTTTCCGGCGGCGTGTCGAACGTGTCGTTTGCGTTCCGCGGCAACGAGCCGGTGCGTGCGGCGATCCATTCGGTGTTCCTGTTCCACGCAATCGCCGCCGGAATGGACATGGGGATCGTCAACGCCGGTGCCCTGCCGATCGTCGACGATCTCGATCCCGAACTGCGCGAACACGTCGAAGACGTCGTCCTCAACCGCCGCCCCGATGCGACCGAGCGCCTGCTCGCGATCGCCGACCGGTATCGCGGGGGCAGCAAGGCCAACGAAACCGACGTGCGCGACGAGGCCTGGCGCAACCTGCCGGTGGAAAAGCGCCTGGCACATGCGCTCGTACACGGCATCGATACCTTCGTCGACGGAGATACCGAAGAGGCGCGACTCAACGCCGCGCGGCCGCTCGACGTCATCGAGGGGCCGCTCATGGACGGCATGAATATCGTCGGCGACCTATTCGGCGCCGGCAAGATGTTCCTGCCACAGGTGGTCAAATCGGCACGCGTGATGAAGAAGGCCGTGGCCTGGCTGCTGCCTCACATCGAAGCCGAGAAGGCCCGCACCGGCGATGTTGCAAAGTCGAACGGGAAGATCGTCATGGCCACGGTCAAGGGCGATGTACATGACATCGGCAAGAACATCGTCGGCGTGGTGCTCCGCTGCAACAACTTTGAGGTAGTCGATCTCGGAGTGATGGTGCCGGCACAGAAGATCCTCGACGTCGCCCGTGCCGAAAACGCCGACATGATCGGCCTGTCCGGCCTAATCACGCCCTCACTCGACGAGATGAGCCATGTCGCCCGCGAGATGCAGCGCCAGGATTTTCACCTGCCGCTGCTGATCGGTGGTGCGACCACCTCGCGCGCGCACACCGCACTGAAGATCGAGCCGCACTACAGGGCGCCGACCGTTTGGGTCAAGGACGCCTCGCGCGCGGTCGGCGTGGCCCAGTCGCTGATCTCGAAGGAACTCGTCGATGCCTTCATGGCGCGAATCCGCGCCGAGTACGCCGAGATCCGCGAGCGGCACAAGGACCGCGGCAACGCCAAGCGCCTGGTCAGTCTCGACAAGGCCCGCGCGCAGCGCTTCGACGGCGGCTGGGCCGACCATGTACCCCCGGCACCACGCCAGCCTGGCGTCACCGTCTTTGCCGACTATCCGCTCGCCGAACTGGTCGACTACATCGACTGGTCGCCGTTCTTCAGCGCCTGGGAGCTGGCTGGAAGATTCCCGGCCATCCTCGATGACGCGATCGTCGGCGAGCAGGCACGCAGCCTGTACAAGGACGCGCGCGCGATGCTGGAACGTATCGTCGCGGAGAAGTGGCTGAAGGCCAGCGGCGTGATCGGCTTGTGGCCGGCGTACAGCCTGGGTGACGATGTGGTCGTGGCCGCAGGCGGTCACGGGGAGACCGGAGAATCGTCAGGAGCAGACGCGACGCTGTCCCATTCCCGGCTTCATTTCCTGCGCCAGCAGGCCGACAAACCCATCGATCGCCCCGATTTCTGCCTCGCCGACTTCATTGCGCCGAAGGACTCCGGGCGCGAGGACTGGATTGGTGCGTTCGCGGTGACCGCCGGCATTGGCATCGAGGCGCATATCGACCGTTTCCTCGCCGATCACGACGACTATTCGGCGATCATCCTAAAGGCCCTCGCCGACCGCCTCGCCGAGGCGTTCGCCGAGCGCATGCACGAACGCGTGCGCACGGAGTTCTGGGGATACGAACCGGACGAAGCGCTCGACAACGATGCCCTGATCGACGAGAAGTACCGCGGCATCCGCCCCGCCCCCGGCTATCCGGCCTGTCCGGACCACACCGAGAAGGCGACCCTCTTCGATCTGCTCGATGCGACGACCAATGCCGGTATCGAATTGACCGAAGGGTTTTCCATGTACCCGGCGGCGGCCGTTTCCGGCTGGTATTTCTCGCACCCGCGCAGCCAGTACTTCGTCGTCGGCCGCCTGTCGAAGGAACAGGTCGAGGACTATGCGAAACGCAAGGGGTGGTCGCTCAGTGAAGCCGAGCGCTGGCTTGCACCCAATCTCGACTACGATCCCGAGTGATTGCGCGCATGCCCCACCTCAGCGCTCCGCTCGGAGAGTATTGCTCCGCGGACTGGGTGGACACTTTGCCCATCCGTCGTCTCGACGTTGGGCTCAAGGGACGCTCTGATCAATCCCAAGCGCGCCAGCTGCCTCAAGCCACCTCGGTCGAGCGGCGATGCCGAAAATCGACGACGAGGTTGTAGATGGCAACGAAAGCCGGGAACAGGTTCGAAAGCACGCCGACCGAGTCGTTCTTGCCGAATGTGAAATAGCTGACCAGCATCAGGCTTCCGGCCATCGACAGCCACCAGAAGGCCCGCGGCATGTGCACACGACCGAGACGCTTCGTCGCGTACATCTGCACGAACCAACGACTGGTGAACAGCAGCACGCCGAGATACCCCACGAGTTTCCACGGCGTCACGCCGATGCTGTGGATATGGAACAGGACTTCGTTCATGGTGGCTCGACGTGCAATGGGGACGCGCACATTCTAGCCACATCACGAAAATCATCCGCTCGACGCCCCCGTAGGAAACGGCTTCAGCCGTGATGCCCTGTCTTGGTGGCGTTGTACGGCCAAGCCATCACGGCTGAAGCCGTTTCCTACAGCATGCTCCTCTGCATTGCCAGCAAACCCGGTCAGCTCCGCGCCTTCAGCCACTCGTGGATCGCTGGTGGAACCTCGCGTTGTGCGCGCCCGGAGACATAAATGCCGATGTGGCCGCCCTTGAAGGCGATCTGCGTATAGTCGCGGCTGCCGACCGCATCCTTGAGTGCGCGAGAAGAGTCCGGCGGAACGAGGTGGTCCTGCTCGGCGAAGATGTTGAGCACCGGCATCGTGATGTTCTTCAGATCGACCGCGCGATCGCCGATGCGCAGGCCGCCCTTGAGCAGCTTGTTGCCCTGATAGAAGTCGCGCATGAACTGGCGGAACGCCTCGCCGGCCTGGTCGGGTGAATCGAAGATCCACTTCTCCATGCGCAGGAAGTTCTCGAGTTCGGTCTTGTCGTCGAGGATATCGATCATGCCGACATACTTCTGTTGCAGCAGACGCATCGGCTTGAGCGTGAGGTAACACCAGTTCATCAGGTCGGCCGGCACATTGCCGATCGTGTTGACGAACAGGTCCGCATCCATGTTGCGCGTCCAGTTCGACAGCATGTTGTCCGGTGTATGGAAATCCACCGGCGTGACCATGGTGATGAGGTTTTTCACCTTGTGCGGATATATCGCGCTGAAACACAACGAGAACGCTCCACCCTGGCAGATGCCGAGAATGTTGATGCGTTCGACGCCGGCCTTGCGCGCAACCGCATCGACACTGCGGCGGATGTAGCCGTTGATGTAGTCGTCGAGGGTCAGCCAGCGGTCGGCTCGGTCCGGATAGCCCCAGTCGATCAGGTATACATCCTCGCCCTGCGCGAGCAGGTTGCGCACCAGCGACTTGTCTTCCTGCAGGTCGACCATGTATGGCCGGTTGACCAAGGCATAGACGATCAGCGTCGGCACGCGCGCCGTCGGCGCGCGATCTCCGCGGAACCGGTAGACGACCAGCTTGTCCTCGCGGTAGACCTCTTCCTTCGGCGTGCAGCCGAAATCGACGTCATCGAGGTTGCGCAAAACCTCCACGCCGGCGGCGAGCTTCTTCTTGAAGCGGATCGTCTCGTCGACGAGCTTGGCAGGTTCGATGCGGACGGGACCCATGGTGTGCTCCTCAGCGCCTGGACGGCTTCGACTTCGGGTTCATGCCGGCCTTGCCGGCGTCGACGTTGGCGCGTGCGAAGCGCGCCATGCGGGCGGCGAACGACGGCTTGTCGGCGCGCAGCCGGGTGGCCGGGGTGGCGACCTTCGCACGCGAGGCATGCGCTGGCTTGGGCTTCGGCTTGGGTGGCGGGGCCGCCGTGCGCGAGGCCGCGCGTGCGACCTGCGGCACGGACTTGGCCTTGCGCGCCGCGCTGCGGCTGCGTGGTGCCTTTGCCGCGCGCTTCTTCACCGATGCGGCCGGTTCGGCTGTCTTCGCAGCGACGTGCTGCGCTCGCCCGAAGGCGACCACGTTGGACGCCGCGGCCGGCTCCCGGCGTGCGCGCAGGGACGCAACTTCGTCGCGCAGCGCGGCGACTTCGGCGGTGAGGGCGAGAATGTCGCCGTTCGCCTCACGTTCGGCGCGAAATTCGCGGCGCAGTGCCTGCAGACGTTGGCCGATCGAATCGACCTCACTGCGCGTCGGCACACCGACCTCGTTGCTGAAACGCTCGACCTTGCGCTGCACGTGCTCGCGCACGCGCATCTGCGCGTTGACCAGGGCACCGTAGACCTCGCGGAATTCCTCGGACAGGGCGATCTCGGCATAGGCTTCCTCGACCGCGTCGATCCAGAGATCGTACAGGCCACGTACCGACTCGACCTGCCGGCCCGGCTCCTCGCGTTCGGCCAGCTTGAGCTGGAAGCGCGCAAAGCCCTGCTCGCCGACCTTGAGCATCAAGCGGTTGTAGCGCGCCATCTGCTCCTGGTAGTCGACCAACGATTTCGCCGTGGCCTGTGCTTCCTCCTGGTGTTCGCGCAGGAAGCCGAATGCGGGAAGATCCAGTGCGCCCTTGGCGCCATCGAGCATCGGGCCGGCGGCGCTGGCGAACCGCTCCATCAGCTGCTCGAAGCCGGCCGCACCCTGCATGCCGACGCCGCGCATGGCCTGGCTGACCGGATTGGCGAACCATGGTGCCGAGGCCGGCGCGAATCCGGCACTGTTGCCGAGCGCGGAGAGCCACGGCGGGATCGTGCCGACACCACCGGTGCCCTGCACGGCAGCCGGTGAGGTCAGCGACTGCAGCAAACCGAGGTAGCCCTGTGCGGCAGCGAGCATGCGTTCGATTGCCTCGCCCTGCGTGGGCGAAGTGCCGAGCGTGCCCCATGGCGTCGTGCCGAGTGCGGCGGCATTGCCGGCGTCCGGCATCCTCGCCATGAGCTCGCGCATCGTCGCTTCCCACTGGCGGGCCCACTGGCTGAAATCGATCGGATCGGTCATCGAATGCATCTCCGGAACAGACGGTCGCGACGAGTGTCGTCGGCGCGCATGATAGTACGGTTGCGGCGGAGACCAGGATGGCTCGTCTCCCCTGCGCGCAACCGGAGCCACGACTGCACGAGTTCGAACCTTGCTGGAAGCGGCTTCCGTCGCGACGACGTCCGCTGCGAACGTCCCCGTACTGCGGCAATCAGTCGCCCGGGATACGGCCGAGCTGATGCGCGCCGAGCACCTCGCTGCCGCGTGGCGTCGTCGCGATGTCGCGACCTTCCGGCAGCGCCATGCCATGCACCACGCGCATCCACAGATGATCGAGGGCGGCATAGGCGTATGGGAGCATCGGCACGTGGCGGTCGCCGAATCCCGGGAAGGCAAGGAAGGCGTCGAAGTGCTGGGCATGATCGATGCGCCAGTACATCGGGGTGCGCCCGTTCGCCTCGAGCCAAGCCACATAGGGGTCCGAAGAGAACGCGATCGGGATCAGCCCGTCGGCGACGCCATGCACGATCGCAATCGGCAGGTCCGCGCGCGGCAGGGCAGCGCGTGCCATCGCCACGCCGGCACGCAGGCGTTCGCCACTGGCGTCGGAGCGTGTCCACAGCTCGGCCAGGCAGAGCAGGCCCGGCATGGCCGCATCGGCGCCGGTGGCTCGCGAATCGACCAGACCGACGGCGGCACCGGGCGGGATGCCGCTGGCCTCGGCCCACCACGCCGCACGTTCGGTCGCCGTCGGCGCATGCCGGCGGCCGTTGCCGTCGAACGCCGCGAACGCGTAACCGCACGGCATGTCGCCGACGCCGCTGCGCGAATACGCTGCCGCATAGGTTGCGCCGATCGCACGCCAGAGGTCGAGTGCCGTACTCGCAGCAGCGCTGGCAAGCGCTGCATCGGTCCAGCCGCCGTCGCGCAGGCGTTCCAGTGCTTCCCTGGCCTGCGCGCTCTCGTCTGCACCGGCCAGGCGAGCATTCTCGTACAGCGCTTGGCAGCGTGCGCGCCAGGCCGGTGGCGGCACTCCGTTCGCGCGCGCGAAAGGCACACCGTCGAAGCTCGGATCGAGCAACGCGCACGGCAGCAACAGGGCCGCCTCGGTCGCATAGTCGTACAGAGCCCGACCACCCTGCCCAGCCCAGACGTTCGGCTCGATCGCAACCACGCCATCGAGCAGGCCATCGTCGATCTCGGCCGCACGCAACACCGCAGCACCACCGTTGGACAGGCCAGCAGCGATGATGTGCGTGTTCTCCGCCGTGAACGGAGCTTCACTGGGAAAGGCCTGGTCGAGCGCATGCAGGGCGAACCGCGCCGCCTGGCGCACGTGGCGCCCCCACTCGGCCTCTGGGTTGTCGCCGGAATGCGCGTGCTTGACCAGGATGGCCTGTGAAGGCGCGATCGTGGCCCCGGGCGGTGGCGCAAACTCGAGCGGCTCGCTACCGGCCTCGCCCCGCGTGCCGTCCAGACGCACGCCCGTGCCGCTGGCGACATCGAAATAGCCGGTGCCGGCCCCCTTGTCGGTATACGCCACCGCGCAACCGCGCGGCAGGCCCCAGGCACCAGCCAGCGCGATCGCACCGTAGATGCCGCGCGATCCGGAGGAAGCGGCGACCACCACGCAGCGACGCTCGCGGTCGAACAGATCGGGCACCTGCACGAGCACGCGATGTGCCGACGTGGCCCCGGCCAAGGTGGCGAAGGCGCTGTATTCGCGCCCGCTGACGACCGGCACGGCACCATAGATTTCGCCATAGCCGCCGAGAGGGCCGAGGTCAGCGATGCCGCGCCAGTTCGCGTGGATCGCGCGACGACGCAGCTCGGCCGCAGTGGGCCGTTCGGAGTCGGCGAAGCCCGGTTGCGCACCACGCAGGCCGGCCAGGCCGAGACCTGCGCTCAACAGATCGTCGCCATCGCGGTGGGTGGTCACGCGCAGCGTGCCGAAAGCATCGTCAGCCATCGAGTCCTTCTCCGCAGTGACGGGAACACGCGCGCAGGCGACGACGGTCGCAACAGCGAGCAGGAGGATCGGTCTAACCATGAGTCTGTCCATGCCGCCACCCTACGAACATTCCGCTCCGCCGCGCAAGCGAAAACAGCTCACCAGTAGGAGCCCGTTCACGGGCGATGCTCTTTCTTCGTCAGATGCGCCTGGAGAAGGAGCATCGCCCCTGGAGAGGCTCGTACGGGCGCTCATACGATGCGAATGTGCGTGCGGGTGATACGCCCGACACCTGCTAGAGTCCCACCATGCCGCGCATCCTGATCGCCGACGACCACCCGCTGTTCCGCCTCGCCCTCGCCCAGGCCGTGCGCAGCCTCATCGCCGATGCCGTGGTCGACGAGGCCGGCGGTTTCGAGGCCGCACGCGAGGCCCTGAAGGCGCAACCGGATACCGATCTCGTCCTGCTCGACCTGCACATGCCGGGCAGCCACGGCCTGGTCGGCCTGGTTGCACTGCGCAGTGAGTTCCCGGCTGTCGCGGTGGTCATGATCTCGGCCAACGACGATCCGCAGGTGATCCGCCGAGCGCTGACCTATGGTGCCGCCGGCTTCGTGCCGAAGCGCACTGGCCTGGACGAGCTTGCAGGCACCCTGCGCGCCGTGCTCGCCTGCGAGACTCCGCAGCTGCCGGTTCCGGATTTGCCGGACGCACCCGCGCAGGCCGGCGACCGCGAACTTGCCGCACGACTCGGATCGCTCAGCCCGCAACAGTTGCGCGTGCTCGGCCTCGTCGCCGAAGGCCTGCTCAACAAGCAGATCGCCGACCGCCTGGCGATCCAGGAACGTACGGTCAAGGCGCACATGAGCGCCGTGTTCGAGCGCCTCGGCGTGCGCACCCGTACGCAGGCCAGCCTGCTGCTGCGCTCGCTGGAAATAGCCGACCCGGCACGCTTCGTCGCCGACGAGGACGAACCCTCGACGCACTGAGGCGACATGGTGCCGTGCGTCACCACTCCATCGCGAGACTCAGCGCAAGGCTGCGGCCTGGACGGGTGAAGAAGCCGATGTCGTTGGCGTCGGCGCGCACGCCACGGATGCTGCTCCAATCCCAGTATCGGCGGTCGGCGAGGTTGACGAGACCGGCATTGATGCGCGCACCCTGCCAGGGCTCGACCCAGGCGTAGAGGTCCAGGCGACCATAGCCGGGTGGCGCGAACAGACGCCCGCTTTGGTGGTCGATGCGCGATTTGCGTTGTGCGGCGACGCCAGCGGTCTCCACGCCCCAGCGCCCCGAATCGGCTTCGTAACGCAGGCCGAGGGTGATGCGTCCAGGATCGATGCTGTTGAGCGGCTGCCCGCGACGCAGGTCGTCGCCCTGCGACCATGCCAACGCACCGCGCAGCTGCCAGCCGCCCGGGCCACCGGCGTCGAACGGCACGCGCCACAACAGGTCGGCCTCGACGCCGCGGATGCGCGCGCGGTCGCGGTTGACCGACTGGAACACGAGCAGACCCGTACCGGGTTCGATGCCCAGATTGGCGCGCGATTCGATCAGGTCGCGATAACGGTTCTCGTAGATCGAAGCGCTGGCACGCAGGCGGTCGCCGACGTGGCGCCAACCGAGTTCGACGCCATGACTGCGTTCGGGCCGCAGATCCGGATTTGCGCGCACCTCATAGTGATAGACCGGCAGGATCAGGCCGATGTTGACGTCACCGAACGGCGGCGCGCGGAACCCACGTGCGTACTGTGCGAATAGGCTGTGACCGCCGCCGAGCAACCAGCGCAGGCCGAGGCGCGGCGTGACCTGGCGTTCGTCGATATCGACCGGATCCGCGTCGGGAAAGTCCTCGATGAAGATCGCGTCGGGTTTCGCGCGCAATCGGTACCACTCGGCACGCAGGCCCGGGATCACCGCGAAACGCTCGCCGATACCGATCTCGTCCTGCCAGAACAGGGCGAGACTGTCGGCGTCGGTGTTGGGGAAGTCGCGTACGGGCAACGGTTCGCCAAGAACGATCGAGCTGGTCGCTCCGGTGACGAGATTGGTTTCGAGACCGTCACGCAGGCCCTCGTAGCGCTGCCGGGATAGATCGACGCCGAACACGTGCCAGTGCCGCATGCGCGTGCCGTCGTGGCGTGCCTGGCCAAGCAAGGTCAGACCGGCCGCGTCCGCGTCGTACTCGAAGCGCCGCCAGCGCAACGACTCGAACGGCGTGGCTGGATCGGGCAGACGGTATTGATCGCTGTCCTGGCGTACCGAGGTGTCCTGCACGTGGATCTGCGCATCCAACGACTGCAGCCAGGCGAGCTGCGGCTGCCACTGTGCGGCAAGACTGATCCGATCACGACGATCACGATCGT
Organism: Dokdonella sp.; assembly: GCF_019634775.1. Classification (NCBI taxonomy): domain Bacteria; kingdom Pseudomonadati; phylum Pseudomonadota; class Gammaproteobacteria; order Lysobacterales; family Rhodanobacteraceae; genus Dokdonella; species Dokdonella sp. Next base: position 596,722 of record NZ_JAHCAS010000002.1, on the reverse strand, counting down.
CGGCATCGAGGCGATAGGTCGTGCTGTAGCGCCCGGTACCGAAACGCAGCGAATTCACTTCGGTCTCGCGCTCGTTCCGGTTGGCCTCGACGGTGAACACATAGCGACCGGCGTCGCCGGCATCGTGCACGAGCTTGGCCAGCGCGTTGTCGCGCGTGTAGTCGATCGGATTGGGGCCATCCTCGGCGCGCCAGGCGCGGTTGTCGGCTTCATGACCGCTGCGCCGCCCGACCACCGCCATAGCCTGCCAACGCGAGGCTTCACTCTCGCCAGCCCAACTCGCCGCGCGCAGGAAACTGTCGTCCATGCCATCCCAGCCAAAACGCAGACCGATGTGCTGGCCATCGCCGCTGCGTGCGAGCAGATCGGCCGGATCGCGCGTGCGGAACGCGACCACCCCGGCCAGTGCGTCGCTGCCATACAGGGTCGATGCCGGCCCGCGCAGGATCTCGATGCGCTCGATCGCTTCCAGATCGACCAGATCGCGCCCGGCCGAGGCGAACTGGCCGATGCTGTAGGCATCGGCCAGCGGGATGCCATCCACCAGGATGCGCACGCGATTGCCTTCGAGGCCGCGGATCGAGAAGCCGCCGTTGCCGAAACGGTGGCTCTCGCGGGTGATGCCGATGCCAGGCACGTAGCGGGTCAGGCCTTCGAGGTCGTGCACGAGATGACGCTCGAGATCCTCGCGCTCGACCTGGGCGACGCTGGCGACGACCTGGCTGAGCGGCTCGGCAGCACGGCTGGCGACGACCACGATGCTGTCAAGCAGTGCCGCATCCGTGGCGTTCGCAGCGGAATCGTCGACAGCCTGGGCGAAAGCAAGACCGGGAACAAAGATCAGGGGCAACAAGCGCATATCCACGACGACTCCCTTCCAATCATGACTGGTTCGCATTCTCAGTTCATTCGGTCGTCGCCATGTTGACGCACATCAAGCACAATTGCAGTCAACCTGCCCGTCCGTGCGTCACGACGACGCAGGCCGATCCCGGCATGGCTTGACGTGGATCAGGGCGCGGCATTCGGTGCGACCAAGACACTCTCAAGCAAGTCGACGGGTCAACCATTTCCTTCAACCAGAGCAGGCATCCGCCATGAAACGGACCACCCAACTACTGCTGAAATCGCTGGCGTTCGGCATCGCTGCAAGCTTGGCACCCCTCGCGATCGCGCTCGATGACACCGGCAAGGCGACCTACCTCCAGAACTGCGCAGCCTGCCACCAGCCTGACGGCAAGGGGCTGACCGGCGCTTTCCCGCCACTCGCCGGCGCCGACTGGTTGAAGGGCAAGACGCCAGCCGAAATTGCCGCCACCGTGCTGACCGGCCTGACCGGCGAAGTCGTGGTCAACGGCCAGACCTACAACAGTGTGATGCCCGCGCAGAGTCACTTGAGCGATGCCGAGATCGCCGCGGCGATCAGCTACGTACTGGCGAACTGGAACAACCCCGGCGGCAGCATAACTGCCGAAGAGGTGAAGGCACAGCGCGAGAAGCTGGCCGTATCCACCGATCCAGCGCAGGGAGAATTGCATCCCGGCACCAGCCAGGCCCAGGCCGCCTACGAGGGCGCACCAACCTCGATGAGCGGTGCCGAGGTCAAGCAGGTGCGCACGCCCGGCGCGCCGGACATGACCGAAGCCGAGTTCACGCGCGCGAGCGAAATCTTCTTCCAGCGTTGCGCTGGCTGCCATGGCGTGCTGCGCAAGGGCGCGACCGGCAAGCCGCTGACGCCCGACCTGACCCAGGCACGCGGTACCGACTACCTCAAGGCGCTGATCAACTACGGCTCGCCCGGCGGCATGCCGAACTTCGGCACTGGTGGTGAATTGAGCGCCAGCGAAGTCGACCTGATGGCACGATTCCTCCAGCACACGCCACCGAATCCGCCGGAATGGGGCATGAAGGAAATGCGTGACAGCTGGACGGTGTTCGTGCCGGTCGAGCAGCGCCCGAAGCGCAAGGAAAACAACTACAACCTCGACAACATCTTCTCGGTGACCCTGCGTGACTCGGGCGAGATCGCGCTGATCGATGGCGATACCAAGAAGATCATCAACATCCTCAAGACCGGCTACGCCGTGCACATCTCGCGCGTGTCGCATTCGGGCCGCTACATCTACACGATCGGCCGCGACGGCAAGATCGACCTGGTCGACCTGTGGATGAAGGTCCCCGAGCGTGTCGCCGAGATCAAGATCGGCCTCGAGGCGCGTTCGGTCGAGACATCCAAGTACAAGGGTTACGAGGACAAGTTCGCCGTCGCCGGCGCCTACTGGCCGCCGCAGTACGTGATCATGGATGGCCCGACGCTCGAGCCGATCAAGATCGTCTCGACCCGCGGCATGACCGTCGATACGCAGGAATACCACCCCGAACCGCGTGTCGCCGCCATCGTCGCCAGCCACAAGCACCCGGAGTTCATCGTCAACGTCAAGGAAACCGGGCGCATCCTGCTGGTCGACTACAGCGACATCGAGAGCATGAAGGTCACCACGCTCGACGCCGCGCGCTTCCTCCACGATGGCGGCTGGGACGTCAGCAAGCGCTACTTCCTGACCGCAGCCAACCAGAGCGACAAGATCGCCGTGGTCGACTCGCAGGAGCAGAAGATGGTCGGCCTGATCGATGTCGACAAGATCCCGCACCCGGGCCGCGGCGCGAACTTCGTGCATCCAGAGTTCGGCCCGGTGTGGGCAACCTCGGCTCTCGGCAACGAGAAGGTCACGCTGATCGCGACCGATCCGGAGAAGCACCCGCAACATGCGTGGAAGGTCGTGCAGGTGCTGAAGGGCCAGGGCGGCGGTTCGTTGTTCGTCAAGACCCATCCGAAATCACGCAACCTTTGGGTCGACACAACGCTCAACCCGGATGCCAAGATCAGTCAGTCCATCGCTGTGTTCGACATCGACAACCTCGACAAGGGTTACAAGGCGCTGCCTATCGCCGAATGGGCCAAGCTCGGCGACGGGCCCAAGCGCGTCGTGCAGCCCGAGTACAACAAAGACGGCACCGAAGTCTGGTTCTCGGTGTGGAACGGCAAGGACCAGCGCTCGGCGATCGTCGTGGTCGATGACAAGACCCTCAAGCTCAAGGCCGTTTTGAAGGACCCGCGCCTGATCACGCCGACCGGCAAGTTCAACGTCTACAACACGGTCAACGACGTGTATTGATCCATCGGCGGGATCGATTCGCCGCAAACCCAGCCGGCCGGGACGCAAGACGTCCCGGCCGGCTTCTTGCGTCCGGGTCGACGAAAGGCATCGCCCCTGAAGGGCTCCTACAAGGGCGCGTGTCGTCCATGGGAGCCCGTTCACGGGTGACCGGGGGCATGCTGGACTCGCGACTCAACGCAGCGACGCGTTGATCCTGTCGAGCACACTCGTGCCGGGACACAGCTCACGCGCACCAAGCGAGTTGAGCGGCGCGGCGATGGTGCCAAGGTGGGTGTGCAGGTCGGCGGCCTGCGGGTCGACGTAGAGCAGGCCGGTAACGACTTCGCCGCGCGCCTGGTGCTGTTGCACGTAGTTGGCCGCGGCGATGCGATCGCACGGGTTGTGGTCGGCTGCGAGCTTGCGCAGACGCAGGATCGAACCATCGTGCTGGGCGACTTCGACCATTTCTCCCTCGGCGTAGTCGACTTGGATCTCCTCGCGCACCGGGATCACGTCGAGACGATTGACCGAATCATTGTGCTCACGCACGTACTCGTAGCTCTTGGTGCTGCCGGCGTGGTTGTTGAACGCCACGCACGGGCTGATGACGTCGATGAAGGCAGGGCCGCGATGGCCGATCGCACCCTTGATCAGCGGCACGAGCTGGCGCTTGTCGCCGGAGAAACCACGCGCGACATAGCTCGCCCCGAGTTGCAGGGCCAGGCCGACGAGGTCGATCGGACTGTCTGCGTTGACCACGCCGCGCTTCGATACCGAGCCCTGATCGGCGGTGGCCGAGAACTGACCCTTGGTGAGTCCGTAAACGCCATTGTTCTCGACGATATAGACCATGTCGACACCACGGCGCATGGCGTGCACGAACTGGCCCATGCCGATCGAGGCGGAATCACCATCGCCAGACACGCCGAGATAGAGCAGGCTGCGGTTGGCGAGATTGGCACCGGTCAGCACCGAGGGCATGCGCCCATGCACTGTGTTGAAGCCGTGCGACTGGCCGAGGAAGTAGTCCGGCGTCTTCGACGAACAGCCGATGCCGGACAGCTTGGCCACGCGATGCGGCTCGATCGCGAGTTCCCAGCAGGCCTGCACGATCGCCGCCGAGATCGAATCGTGGCCGCAACCGGCACACAGCGTCGAGATCTTGCCCTCGTAGTCGCGCCGGGTCAGGCACAGCGCGTTGCGCGGCAGGGTTGGATGATGCAGCTTCGGCTTGGCGATCCAGGTCATGCCACCCTCTCCTCGTCGATCGGCTGCATGTTCGCGCCGCGCATGCGCCGGGAGATTTCGCCGGCAATGAAGCGCGCAGTGATCGGCGTGCCGTCATAGTGCAACACGGCGATCACGCGCGCAGGATCGAGGTCGAATTCGTTGATCAGCAGGGTGCGCAACTGGGCGTCGCGATTCTGCTCGATGACGAAAACCTGCTCGTGCGCCAGCACGAACTGGCGCACCGATTCCGGGAACGGAAACGCGCGCAGGCGCAGCGTGTCGAGATGCAGGTCCTGTGCCTCGAGCACGGCGATCGCCTCGTCCATGGCCGGGCTGGTCGAGCCGTAGTACAGCGCCGCGAACGGCGTATGGCGGCCGGCCTGGCGCTGCATCGGTTGAGGCACCAACGCCTTGGCCGTGTCGAATTTCCGCAGCAGGCGTTCCATGTTGTAGACGTAATCGGGGCCACGCTCCGAATAGCGCGCGTACGGATCGCGCGAGGTGCCACGGGTGAAGAATGCGCCGCGCGTCGGGTGCGTGCCTGGATATGTGCGGTACGGGATGCCGTCTCCGTCGACGTCCTTGTAGCGGCCGAAGTCGCGCCCGGCTTCGAGGTCGGCAGCCCCCATGACCTTGCCGCGGTCGTACTCGCGCGCGTCGTCCCACACGAACGGTTCGCACAGGCGCTGGTTCATGCCGATGTCGAGGTCGGTCAGCACGAACACTGGCGTCTGCAGGCGGTCTGCGAGGTCGAGCGCCTGCGCGGAGAACTCGAAGCACTCGCGCGGGTCTTGCGGAAACAGCAGCACGTGCTTGGTGTCACCGTGCGAAGCGTAGGCGCAGGCGAGCACATCGGACTGCTGGGTGCGCGTCGGCATGCCGGTCGACGGCCCGCCACGCTGTACATCGATGATGGTCAGCGGAATCTCGGCGAAATAGGCCAGGCCGATGAACTCGCTCATCAGCGAGATGCCAGGCCCCGAAGTGGCGGTGAACGCACGTGCGCCGTTCCAACCGGCGCCAGTGAGGATGCCGATCGAGGCGATCTCGTCCTCGGCCTGGATGATCGCGTATCGGTTGCCGCCGCCGTCGGGATCGACCCGATACTTTTGGCAGTACTTCTGGAATGCCTCGGCCAGCGATGACGACGGCGTGATTGGATACCAGGCACAGACCGTGGCGCCGCCGTAGACGCAGCCGAGCGCGGCGGCACTGTTGCCATCGACGAAGATGCGCTCGCCGACGTTGTCGGCCGCACGCACCTGCAGGCCGATCGGTTCGAGGTGCGCGCCAGCGTGGTCGCGGCCGAGATGCAGCGCGCGCACGTTCGCCTCGAGCAGCTTCTCCTTGCCCCGATACTGCTCGCCGATCAGTTTCTCGATGACGCCGACATCCATGCCAAGCAGCAGCGACAGCGCGCCAACATACATGATGTTCTTGAACAGCTGGCGCTGGCGTGGATCGTCGTAGGTGGCATTGCAGATCGCCGTCAGCGGCACGCCGATGACGTGGATATCCTCACGGAAGCGCGAACTCGGCAGCGGCTTGCTGCTGTCGTAAAAGAGATAGCCGCCGTTCTCGATCTCCTTGACGTCCGCATCCCAGGTCTGCGGATTCATCGCGACCATGAGATCGACACCACCGCGCCGACCCAGCCAGCCGCGCTCATTGACGCGCACCTCGTACCAGGTCGGCAGGCCCTGGATGTTCGACGGAAAGATGTTGCGCGGACTGACTGGAACACCCATGCGCAGGATCGACTTGGCGAACATCTCGTTGGCCGAGGCCGAACCCGAGCCGTTGACATTGGCGAACTTGACGACGAAATCGTTGGTTGCGGTGATTGCCTGCACGCCCCGCCCTGTGTTGCCGTTCATGCCGCCTCCTGCTTGCCGCCGCGACAGGCCGGGCCGGCGTGGGCCATGCGGATCAGCGTCTTGCGCATGTCCCAGGCGCCGGTCGGGCAGCGCTCGGCACACAGGCCGCAATGCAGGCAGACATCCTCGTCCTTGACCATCACGCGCGTCGTTCCGAGCGGCGGCGACACGTACAGCGATTGCTCGAGGTTCAACGCCGGCGCAGTCAGACGCTGGCGCAGTTCGGCTTCATCACCATTGACGGTGAAGGTGATGCAGTCCATCGGGCAGATATCGACGCAGGCATCGCATTCGATGCAGGCATTGGCGGTAAACACCGTCTGCACGTCGCAGTTCAGGCAGCGCTGGGTTTCCTTCCACGCGGTCTCGGCATCAAAGCCAAGTTCGACTTCCAGGCGGATGTCGCGCAGGGCCTCCGCCGTGGGCAGCAGCGGCACCTTGTAGCGTTCGTCGGGCGAAACGTCGTTGTCGTAGCTCCATTCGTGGATGCCCATCTTCTGCGAGAGCATGCGCAGGTGAGGCAGCGGACGCTCGCGCGGATCCTCGCCGGACAGCATGCGATCGATCGATACCGCAGCCTCGTGGCCGTGCGCCACCGCCCAGATGATGTTCTTCGGACCGAATGCCGCGTCACCGCCAAACAGCACATGCGGCAAGGTCGACTGGTATGTGGCCGCATCGACCACCGGCATACCCCATTCGTCGAACTCGATGCCGAGATCGCGTTCGATCCACGGGAACGCATTTTCCTGGCCGACAGCAACCAGGACCTCGTCGCAGGCGAAGAATCGGTCTGCCTCGCCGGTTGGCACGAGGCGACGGCGGCCACGCTCGTCGACCTCGGAGCGTACCGGCTGAAACGTCATGCCGGTCAGACGCCCGCCATCGTGCACATAGGCGGTCGGCACCAGGCAGTTGAGGATCGGGATGCCTTCGTGCATCGCGTCCTCCTTCTCCCATGGCGAAGCCTTCATCTCATCGAAGCCCGAGCGCACGATGACCTTGACGTCCTCGCCGCCCAGGCGGCGCGCCGAGCGACAGCAATCCATGGCGGTATTGCCGCCACCGAGCACGATCACGCGCTTGCCCACACGCTCGACGTGGCCGAAGTACACCGATGCGAGCCAGTCGATGCCAATGTGGATGTGCGCTGCAGCCTCGGCCGCGCCAGGCAACTCGAGCGCGCGCCCACGCGGCGCACCGCAACCGACGAACACGGCGTCATAGCGTTCGGCCAGCAGCGCACGCATCGATTCGATGCGCTGGCCGCCGCGCAATTCCACGCCGAGATCGAGGATGTAGCCGACTTCCTCGTCGATGACCGCCTCGGGCAGGCGGAAGCGCGGCACCTGGGTGCGCATGAAGCCGCCGCCCTTGGCCTCGGCCTCGAACACCGTCACCGAATACCCGAGCGGCGCAAGGTCGCGCGCCACGGTCAACGAAGCCGGGCCGGCACCGACGCAGGCCACACGCAGGCCGTTGCGCGTGGCCGCCGCCTTCGGCAGACGTGCGGCGATGTCGCCCTTGTGGTCGGCCGCAACGCGCTTCAGCCGGCAGATCGCCACCGGCTCGGGTTTTTCGCCGTTGTTCTCCTCGACACGCCCGCGCCGGCAGGCCGGCTCGCAGGGACGATCGCAGGTGCGCCCGAGGATCCCCGGAAAGACGTTCGATTCCCAATTGACGAGATAGGCGTCGGCGTGCCGGCCCGCGGCAATCAGGCGGATGTATTCAGGGACCGGAGTGTGGGCCGGGCAGGCCCACTGGCAATCGACAACCTTGTGGAAATAGCTGGCTACACGGACGTCGGTGGGCTCCACCTCACTCCCTCGCTGCGAGACCTGTCGGCGGCGCCGACGCTCCGGTCGGCGGCGAGTCTAGGCATTCCGCCGCGGAAAAAAAGACACGGTGCACCATGGCGGAACAGGGAGCCTGTCGGGAACCGCGGCAGGAAGCGACCGTAGGAAGCGACTGCAGGAAGCGGCTGTAGGAAGCGGCTTCAGCCGCGATGCCCCTTCCGTACAACGCCGCAAAGATATCGAGCATCACGCCCGAAGGCGTTTCCTACAGGCATTCAGGGATGTTCCGATCACTCTGATTCCCAATGACGGGGCGCCATCCGCATGGCCCGCGGCGAGGCGTGCGCGGCTCGCCCAGGCAACCGGCCTGCACTTCGCAATGCCCCCCGCTGCGAACCCTGCGGATGTCATGACGCCATTGCGGGATTGATCAGAACATTCTTTATGGGTAGGCCGCGCTCAACCACTGCGCACCGCTTCCAGCCGCGCATCGATCAATGCACGCGGGAAACCGAAGGCATCGGTCAGCGTTTCCAGAGCAGTGCGCTCGCGCGCGAAGATGCGATCGTCGGCGGCGACCACGCGCAGCAAGGTATCGTAGAGACGGCCCAGTTCGGGACTTCCCTTCGGGTGCACGGCGAGAAACCGGCCGACCTCGGCATTGATGTCGATCTCGCGCCTCTGGCCGCGCAGGAAGGCCGCATGGGCGATCGCCTTGCCGCGTTCCGGCAGGCCGAGATCGTCCATCAGGCGGTTGGCGAAATCGGTCTCATGGCTGGTGACGACGCCGTCGGCCTTGGCCAGCCAGCCCATCAGGCCAAACGAGACTTCGACCGGAACGCGCAGCGCCTCGTCGAAATTGCCACCCGAAAAGAAACCGCCGATTGCGCCACGCAGATCGCGCAGCACGCCACCCAAGCCTTCGCTGCCCATGGTCGTCCCCTGCTCCACTGCCCAGACGCGCATGGTGCGACGAACGCGCGCGCGGTGGAAGAGGTTCCGATCAGTCCTTGGATCAGTCTGGCAGCACCGCGTTGTGGTAGACCTCCTGCACGTCGTCCAGCCCGTCCAGCCAGTCGAGCAGGTCGCGCAGGGTCTCTTCGGCCTCGCCGCTGACGGCGACGCGGTTCGCCGGGCGCATCACGACACCGGCATCCAGCACCTCGAAACCGGCGTCGGCGACGGCCTTCTTGACCGCCTCGAAGGCATCCGGCGCGCACACCACGGTGGTGCGCCCGCCCTCGCCGGCCACGTCGTCGGCACCGGCGTCGAGGGCGGCCTCGAGCACGCGGTCCTCGCTGCCGGCCGCCGAGGTATCCACGACGATCTCGCCGAGGCGGGCGAACTGGAACGCAACGGAGCCGCTGGTGCCAAGATTGCCACCGTGCTTGCCCAGCGCATGGCGCACGTCGGCGACGGTGCGTACAGGATTGTCGGTCATCGCATCGATGATCAGGGCGACGCCGGCCGGGCCATAGCCTTCGTAGCGCAACTCCTGCATGTCGTCCGCACCGTCGGCACCCGAGCCGCGACGCACGGCGCGTTCGATCGTGTCCTTCGACATGTTCGATGACAGCGCCTTGTCGATGGCAATGCGCAGGCGCGCATTGCCGGCCGGGTCGGCGCCGTTGCGTGCGGCTACGGTGATCTCGCGGATCAGCTTGGTGAAGATCTTGCCGCGCCGGGCGTCCTCGGCGTTCTTGCGGCCTTCGATGCTGGGGCCTCTGCCCATGGGGATTCCTGTCGTTGCGGATGTCGGCAGAGCGTGATTTTAGCGGGCCAATGCAGTTCAGCGCACGCGCACCGCGATCGGGCAATGGTCGGACGGATGTTCGGCCTCCGGCACGCCGTAGTCGAACTGTTCGAACGAGCCGGCGACCATCCGCCTCGCCGCACCTGGATCGAGCACGATGTGGTCGATGAAATCCGCATAGCGTTCGACGCAGCGCGAACCTTCACCACCCGCCGCATCGATGAGGGAGATGCCGTCCCCGTTGAGCTCGCGCCAGACGCGGTCACCGGCGACGGCCAGGCGCCGGTTGAAGTCGCCGAGCACGGCGAAGTCGACACCTTCGGCACGGCGCTCGGCCATCCAGCGCTCGAGCACCGGCACCTGCTCGAACAGGATCGGACAGGCCTCGCGCTCGACGCCGGCCGAGCAGCCACTCTTGAGGTGCACGGACAGCAAGCGCAGCGGGCGCGTTGCCTCGATCGTCACGTCGACACCCCAGCGCAGATCAGGGTCGCCGAGACCGAGCGCGGCAAGGTCGGCGTGACGGGTGAACTTCACGCTCCGGCGGATCGCGAAACCGACGTCCTGCTTGTTGATCCGCGGTCCCGAAGCGGCATCGCGTCGGCAGAAATAGTCGCGCCTGCTGTCCGGCCGATCCGACATGACGATCAGGTAGTCGTCGGGCGGAAACACGCGCGCGGCGGCGGCGGCCGATTCGACCTCGGCGAAGGCGATGACATCGGCGGCGAGGCGTTTCACGTGTGCACGCAACGCGGCATAGTCAGCCTCCGCGCGTGGCCGGCAGCCGCTGCCGTCACGTTCGGCCAGATGCTCGATGTTCCAGGCGGCGATCTTGAGTGTCGGCACGGCCTCGCGGGGCGGCGTTCCGGTGCAGGCGACCAGTAGGCCGGAAAGAACGAGGCCAGCGACGGTCAGGCGGATGCGCATCGGCGGATACCGGATGGTGCGGGGGGAGCGCATGGTAACCGAGCGCGCGGCATGGCGAGTCCAGCGTTCACCGTGAGCCGGAACCGCCAAGCCGCGTACAGGTGTCGTCTTTGTCCTGCCACAACGCATTGAGCCAGGCCTGGAACCGCTGGCGATGCCGAGCATCGTTCTCGTAGTCGCCGCGTGCAGGCAGTGGCAATACGCGCACGTCAACACGCACTTCACGTACGCGACCGGTGAACAGGTCGGCCACGCTCGGCTTGCCGGCTGGATAGACGATCGTCACATCGACGATCGCCTCGATCAGTTCACCCATTGCATCGAGCACGAAGGCGATGCCGCCGGCGCGCGGGAGCAGCAGATGCCGGTAAGGCGATGCCTGCTTCACATGCTTGTCCGGAGTGAAGCGCGTGCCTTCGACGAAGTTCATCACCGCAACGGGCAGTTCGCGATACTTCGCGCACGCGCGCCGCGTCGCCTCGATATCCTTGCCGCGCAGTTCGGGGCGCTTCGTCAGCACGTCTTTCGAATAGCGCTTCATGAACGGGAAATCGAGCGCCCACCAGGCCAGGCCCAGTACCGGCACCCAGATCAACTGCTGCTTGAGGAAGAAGCGCAGCAAGGGGATACGCCGGTTGAACACGGCCTGCAGGACCGGGATATCGACCCAGCTCTGGTGGTTGCACACGACCAGATACCAACCGTCTCGGTGCAGGCCGTCGAGGGAGGGGGCGTCGATGCGGGTACCGCCCAGCGAGCCCATCAACACGCTGTTGACGCCGACCCAGCTCTCGGCGATCCGGGTCAGAATGCGCGTGAGCAGGTGACGCACGGTCGCAATCGGCAGCAGCACCTTGACCACGGCCAGCGCAAGCAGGGGCGTGCCGTGCAACAGCGTGCTGGCAACGACGAGGACGCCGCCAACGACGAGGCGGACGCCGGCCTTGAAGGTTTCGATCATCGACGCGGAAACACAAATGGACGGGCGCGCACGATAGCAGGCGGAAGGTTCAGATCGGCAGCCACGGCCGGGCGTCGATGCAGCGTTCGATGCGCCCGAGCACAGCGGCATCATTGGCGAAACGATGACCAGCCAGCGCGACGATCGGCCGCACGGGCGAGGTCGTGTTCGAGGCGAACGCGACGCTGAAGGATGCCAGTTCGTCGATCCGCACCGGCCGATGGGTCGATTCGATGCCACATTCGCGCAGCCCGAGGTCAAGAAGACGACGGGTGACGCCATCAAGCGCGGGCGCCAGAGGCCAGACCACGCGTACGCCGTCCCACAGGCCGAGATTCCACGTCGAACCTTCGGCGATGGTGCCGTCGACGCGGGTGAACAGCACGTCGTCGCTGCCGGCAAGACGCGCCTCGCGACGCAGCGCGTGCAAATCGAAGGTGCCGACGTGCTTGAGGCCAGGCATGGTCCGCTCATGCACGCACGCCGTGACCTGCAGCGGCGTCCGCAGTGGTTCGCGACCGGCGCCGGTGGTGACGAGCACGTCGACCGGCACGTTCCGCTCGGAATGCTCGCGATCGAAGGCCTGCGAAAACACCGTGATGCGCAGCGAGGCCGGTTCGTCATCGAGTACGCGACGCACCCAGGTGCGTACCTGCCCGCCATCAAGCGGCGTGCCGAACAGGCGGCGCGTCGCCGCATCGAGGCGTTCGAGATGCAGGTCGAAACCCTGCGCACGGCGCTCGCGCACCTGCAAGGTCGTGAAATGCCCGTAGTTGACCTGGGCAAGCTGTGCCAGCGCCTCGACGCGCGGCGGCTCGCCGTTGATCTCGATGCGCGATGACATGCTGCAGCCACGAAAATGGGGATGGTGATGGTAGCGCGCCGGAGCTTGCACCCGCATGAAATCGAACCGGCAGGCAACGGCTTTAGCCGTGATGCTTTTCTCTTGGAGCGTTGTACGGCAAGAGCATCACGGCCAAAGCCGTTTCCTACAATTGTTTTCTGCGGAGTTTTGCAGGTGCCCCATTCTCCTATCCACGGCGGACTGGCATGCTGTTGCCCCCGCGCCGCCCGCCCCACCGAGCCCCGTGCCCTGAAGCCGCTTTCCGACCATGCCCGCGCCCAATGGCAGATCCACTTCTGCGTGCTGCTGTGGGGCTTCACTGCGATCCTCGGCAAGCTCATCACCCTGCCGGCGCTGCCGCTGGTCTGGTGGCGCATGCTGATCGTGGTCGCCGTGCTCGCCCTGTTGCCGCGTGTCTGGCGCGGGTTGCGTGCGATGTCGTCGCGCCTCGTGCTGGCCTATGCCGGCATCGGCGTGCTGGTCGCCCTGCACTGGTTGACTTTCTACGGCTCGATCAAGCTCGCCAACGCCTCGGTGGCGGCGACCTGCATCGCGCTGGCCACCGTGTTCACCGCCCTGCTCGAGCCCTGGCTGGCACGCTCGCGCTTTGCACGCAGTGAATTGCTGCTCGGTATCGCCGTGCTGCCGGGCGTCGCCCTCGTGGTCGGCGGCGTGCCGGACGACATGCACCTCGGCGTCGCCGTCGGCGCGCTGTCAGCGCTGTTCGTGGCGATCTTCGGTTCGCTCAACAAACGCCTCGTCGAGCACGGCGATGCGCTGACCGTGACTGCGCTCGAGCTCGGTGCCGGTGCGCTGGCGCTGACGGCGCTTGCACCGCTCATGCCGTGGGTGTTTCCACAATTCGCCGGTTCGCTGTTCGAGATCCCGTCGCCACGCGACACCGCCTGGCTGCTCGCGCTGGCGCTGGGTTGCACCCTGCTGCCGTTCGCGCTGTCCCTGGTGGCGTTGCGTCACATGAGTGCGTTCGCCGCACAGCTCGCGGTCAACCTCGAGCCGGTCTACGCGATCGTGCTGGCCATCCTGCTGCTCGGCGAACAACGCGAACTGACGCCCCTGTTCTACGCCGGCGTGGTCGTCATCCTCGGTGCCGTGTTCGTACATCCGCTGCTGAAACCGCGCCGACGCATCGATATCGACGAAACCCTGGCTACGTCCGAGGCCAAGCATGTCGGCTGAAGACACCGCTGCCGTACCCCGCATCTTCGTCGATGCCGACGCCTGTCCGAACGCCATCAAGGACATCCTGTTCCGCGCCGCCGAACGCACGCCGGTGGAGGTTGTGCTCGTCGCCAACCAGTGGATCCGCGTGCCACCTTCGCGCCACATCCGCTCCTTGCAGGTCAATGCCGGTCTCGACGTCGCCGACAGCGAAATCGTCCGGCGCTGCATCGCCGGCGACCTGGTCGTCACCGCCGACATTCCGTTGGCCGCACGCGTGCTGGAAAAAGGCGCGCTCGCACTGAATCCGCGTGGTGAACTCTACACACCCGACACGATCGCCGAGCGCCTGGCGATGCGGAACTTCATGGACGGACTGCGCGGCGCCGGCATCGCCACCGACGGCCCGCCCGCCCTGCATGCACGCGATCGCCAGGCCTTCGCCAATGCACTTGACCGCTGGCTCACGCAACGCCGCACCTGAGCAGGCGAACCGACGACGTCGCCCCTGCGGCGATTGCCGGCGGATGAGGCTGGCAAGGTGCCGCTTCGGCGCGACGACATCATGTTGGACGCTGCGGCGGCATTTCGCGGGCACGCCACGCCGGCGCCACTACCAGTCCGTCGGCCGGTAATCCTTGAGAAACCTGCCCCAGACGTGGTTGCCGGTGTTGATGCCGTCGATGATCGGGTCGACGATGCGCGCGGCACCGTCGACGATGTCGAGTGGTGGATGGAAGCGTTCCTCGATGACCTTGCGCGCCGCAATGTGGGCGGGGTCCTCGTCGGTGACCCAGCCGGTGTCGACCGCATTCATGTGAATACCGTCGTTGTGATAGTCGGTCGCGGCGGTGCGCGTCATCATGTTGAGCGCGGCCTTGGCCATGTTCGTGTGCGGGTGCCGGGAAGTCTTGAAGTTGCGGTAGAACTGCCCTTCGACCGCCGACACATTGACGATGTGCTTGTCGCGTTCCGGCGTGCGCAGCATCAACGGCTTCAGGCGCGCATTGAGGATGAACGGCGCGATCGCGTTTACGAGCTGCACTTCGAGCAGCTCCACTGCGGGCACCTCGGCCATGAGCATGCGCCAGGAGTTCTTCTCGCGCAGGTCCACCTGCTGCAGATCCTGGTCGAGCCGACCCTGCGGGAACAGGTGCGGTCGCTCGGCGAACTCCTCGGCAAGCAGCGGCAGCTGCGAAAGCTGTGCGGAACGCGCGAGTCCGGCGAGACCACCGGCGACCTCGTCGCGCGCCAGTGCATTCGACGGCGAACCCTCGGGCAGCATGGCGTAGCGGCGCAGGCCCTCGTAGCGACCGAGCAGGGCGCGCACGTGATCCGGCAGGCTCGCTTCGGCGGCGCTCTCGAGTTCCATCATGTGCGCGTAGAACTCGGGTGGCCGCCGCACCGTCTGGCAGGCGTTGTTGACGATGAAATCGAGGCGGTCGCGCGTTGCCAGCAGTTCGCGGCAGAACGCCTCGACGCTCGGCGTATGGCGCAGGTCAAGGCCGAAGATCTCCAGGCGTCCGGCCCAGTCGGCGAAATCGGGTTCGGCCGCGTAGCGCAATGCCGAATCACGTGGAAACCGTGTCGTCACGATCAGGCGCGCACCCGCGCGCAGCAGCTTGATGCCGGCCTGATAGCCGATCTTCACGCGCCCGCCCGTGAGCAGGGCGACACGACCACGCAGGTCCGCCGTCTCGCTGCGCTTGGCATAGTTGAAGTCCGCGCACTCCGGGCAGAGCTGGTCGTAGAAATGATGGATCCGCGAATACTTGCGCTTGCACACGTAGCAGTGCTGCGGTTCGATCGTCTCGCGGCGCTCGGGTTCGTTGCTCTCGCTGTCCTCGGCCACGAAGCCTTCGGGCGGGAACACATTTGGGGTCGTGAACACCGGCTTGCGGCGCAGTTCGCGGATGCCGGTCGCGTGCAGAACCGCCTCCTCCCGTGCCACGCGCTCGGCCGCGCGCCGACGTCCGGCGGCCTTTAGGCGCTGCCGGCGCAGCCTCGGATCAGGCTCGTAGATCGACGCGATCGCGCGAAACAGGCGCTCGCGCAGTTCGTCCGGCAGGTGGTCGGCCAACGAACGGTCGGCGGCCACGGCTTCGAGGAAGGCGATGCCTTCGTTCGCGGCAGCCGTCCCGGCATCGGCGGCATTGGAGGTCGGAACGCTGTTCATCGGTCGCCGCGCCACGCGGGCGCGCCAATTGGCGAAAGGGCGCGCATGATACGGAAACATCCGCCACGACGACCAATGCGGGGCCGGACATGTCGATCCACGCCCTTCCCGTCTGTCAACCACAATGTTCCCGTTTTTTCCCAGCCAGGAACCACGCCATGAGCTACATCGACGGATTCGTCATCGCCGTACCGACCGCCAACAAGCAGAAGTTCATCGACCACGCCCGCGAGTTCGATCCGGTGTTCATCGAATACGGCGCCACACGCGTCGTCGAAAACTGGGGCGACGACGTTCCACCCGGCAAGGTCACCGATTTCGCCCGTGCCGTGCAGGCCACGGCCGACGAGACGGTGGTGTTCTCGTGGGTCGAATGGCCGGACAAGGCGACCCGCGATGCCGGCATGCAGCGCATGATGGAAGACCCGCGCTTCGACCCGTCCAACATGCAGATGCCATTCGATGGCAAGCGCATGATCTTCGGCGGGTTCGTGCCGGTGTTCGAGTTGAAGGCCTGACCGCCCTTTCGCACACCCATAGGAGCCCCTGTAGGAGTCCCTTCAGGGGCGATGCCCATTCGCACGCCGTTGCGATACCCGATCGCCCGTGAATGGGCTCCTACACCATCGGCAACCTCAAGCCCTGCTCATTCGCGCAGGCCTGGGCGATTTCGTAACCCGCATCGGCATGCCGCATGACGCCGGTGCCGGGATCGTTCCACAGCACGCGGGCGATGCGCCGGTCCGCCCCGGCAGTGCCGTCACAGACGATGACGACGCCTGAGTGCTGCGAATAGCCCATGCCGACGCCGCCGCCATGGTGCAGGCTGACCCAGGTTGCGCCTCCGGCGACGTTGAGCATGGCATTGAGCAAGGGCCAGTCGCTGACGGCATCGCTGCCGTCGCGCATCGCTTCGGTCTCGCGGTTCGGCGAAGCAACGCTGCCGGAATCCAGATGATCGCGGCCGATGACCACCGGCGCCTTCAGCTCGCCCTTGCGCACCATTTCGTTGAAGGCGAGGCCGAGCTTGTGGCGCAGACCGAGGCCGACCCAGCAAATGCGCGCCGGCAGCCCTTGGAACGAAATGCGCTCGCGCGCCATGTCGAGCCAGCGATGCAGGTGCGGATCGTCGGGGATCAGTTCCTTGACCTTGGCGTCGGTGCGGTAGATGTCCTCGGGATCGCCGCTGAGCGCGACCCAGCGGAACGGGCCGATGCCGCGACAGAACAGCGGGCGCACGTAGGCTGGCACGAAACCGGGGAAGTCGAAGGCATTGGCGCAACCTTCGTCCTTGGCCATCTGGCGGATGTTGTTGCCATAGTCGACGGTCGGGATGCCCTGTGCATGGAAAGCCAGCATCGCCTCGACGTGCACGCGCATCGATTTCTTCGCCGCGTCGCGCACACCGCTCGGGTCGCGTTGCTGGGCGTCGAGCCATTGCTCGACCGTCCAGCCGATCGGGAGATAGCCGTGCACGGGGTCATGCGCGCTGGTCTGGTCGGTCACGCAGTCCGGGCGCACGCCGCGGCGCACCAGTTCCGGCAGGACTTCCGCGGCATTGCCAAGCAGGGCGATCGATTTCGCCTCGCCGGCCTGCGTGTACTTCGCGATACGTGCGAGCGCGTCGTCGATGTCACTGGCCTGCTCGTCGACGTAACGCGTGCGCAGGCGGAAATCGATACTGGTCTGCCGACACTCGATGTTCAGCGAGCAGGCACCGGCGAGGCTTGCCGCGAGCGGCTGCGCCCCTCCCATGCCGCCGAGACCGGCGGTGAGGATCCAGCGCCCCTTGAGCGAGCCGCCGTAGTGCTGTCGCCCCATCTCGACGAAAGTCTCGTAGGTGCCCTGCACGATGCCCTGCGAGCCGATGTAGATCCACGAACCCGCCGTCATCTGGCCATACATCATCAAGCCCTTGCGATCGAGCTCGTTGAAGTGCTCCCA
Organism: Dokdonella sp.; assembly: GCF_019634775.1. Lineage (NCBI taxonomy): Bacteria > Pseudomonadati > Pseudomonadota > Gammaproteobacteria > Lysobacterales > Rhodanobacteraceae > Dokdonella > Dokdonella sp. The sequence goes on along the minus strand of NZ_JAHCAS010000002.1, from coordinate 578,877 downwards.
GGTCGCCCAATGCGGCACCAGATTGGAGTTGGCGATCAGCACGCGCGGTGCATCGGCATGGGTCGGGAACACGCCAACCGGCTTGCCGGACTGTACGAGCAGGGTTTCGTCATCGCCCAGCGTCTTCAGTGTCTCGATGATCGCGTCATAGCAGGCCCAGTCACGCGCCGCCCGGCCGATACCGCCATAGACGACGAGTTCAGTGGGGTTTTCGGCAACCTCGGCGTCGAGATTGTTCTGCAACATGCGAAACGGCGCTTCGGTCAGCCAACTGCGGCAGGTCAGCGTGGCACCGCGCGGGGCACGGATGGTGCGTGAGGAATCCTTGCGCGAGACGGGGGAAGGCATGTGGCTCTCCGGGACAGGCAGGGTGGCGATTATCACCGTCTCGCGTGGCGCTGGCGACGCCGCTGGCGCGGCATCACGCTCATGCCAGGCGCCGTCCTCGCCACGACCGGCACCCTGCCCCGGCTGCCAGCCTTCCAGATACTTGCGTACGAGCCAATAGCCGACGACCAATCCGCCGCCGATGGCGAAAAGCTCCTGCCAATCCATCTCAGGCCTCCGCTTCCATGGTCGCGAGCAGAAGATCGCGATATGCCGCAGTACGCGCGTGGGCCGGCGTGTCCGGATCGAGGAACACCAGGCGTGCGTCGAGATCGTGCGCCAGCTGCGCGTGCACCTGCCGCCGTGACGGCGCATCGACGAAAGCCATGAGATCGATCGTCGGCGACAGGTGCAACGACAGCTTGCGCGGCAGGTTCGCCGCCACCGGCGGACAGGCGACGCATTCGAAAGCAACCAGGGCATAGGTGCTCCAGGACAGATCGAGCGCGCGACGCAACAGCGCGAGACGCAGCACCAGCGCCCACACGGACAGCCAGGCAAGCGCCGCGACCAGCACGAACAGCGGAATCGTCGCGAACACCAGCGTGAGCGGCGTGGCGACCAGCACCAACAGCCATACCGCACAGACCCATGGCGCCAGTCGCGCGATCGCGCGCACACGTGCATCGAGCAGCGCGCGTGCCACGTCGGTGCCATCGGGCGGATCGAGCGTGTCACGCACGCCCCATCCGAGCTTCCACGCCGTTGCCAGTGGTCGCCACGGCGCGAGCAGCAGCACGCGCCGGCGCGCAATCCAGGGTTGCTGCGATCCGAACAGGATGCGCCGACGCCGACCGCACTCGACGACGGCCTCGTCGACGTGCAGCAGGACCAGGCCATCGAGCAGGTAGATCAGGATGACGACCGCGGCGAACTGCCATTCCGCGGAAATGGCCATGCTCAGACCTTCTTCTTGCGTCCGAACAGCTTGCCAAGCGCAGCGAACAGTGCGACCGCGCCACCGACGATCAGCTTCCAGAACTTGGCCAGGAAGCCGGTCTTCGCCGCGATCGCGGCGGCACCACCGACGACCAGCGCGGCGAGTCCGTACTCGGCGACGCGATCGCCCTCGCGGTACTCGGCGTAAGTCTCACCCGGATTGAAGGCGAAACCGGCGAGCGAGGCCTTGAACGACGGGATGTCCCGCTCGAGGGTTTCTGGGTCGGTCACGAGGGTTGCATTCATCACGCCGGTGCGACCGAGCAGGCGCACCGTGTAGTTGACCGACTCACCCTCGTCACTGCGCAATCTGAGGCCCCATTCGAGGCGGCGCGTCTGCGTATCGTAGTGCGGCGCCACCGCCCAACCGATCGTGTGGAGTTCGCCAAGGCCAAGCTGCCGGCGGTACTCGTTGGCCGGTACGTCATTGTCCTTCAGGGTCGACAGCAGTTCATCGGCATCGATCTTCTCGTCATCCTTGACGTAGCCGACCGGGTCGAAGGTGAACGTCGCCCACCAGTCGGCGTCCTCGGTCGATGAGACGATGATGTAGTTGCCATCCTCGGGGATATTGCCGGTGAGTTCGAGGAAACGCCGGCTGTTGGCTTCATCGAGAAACGAGATCGATTCGCCAGTGCGAAGCGTTGCCTTGCGTGCGATGTCCTCACTGCCGGGTCCCCTGTGCCAATCGAGCCGGGAGAAGGGACTGTCATCCTCCGCGTCCTGGGCAATCACGGGTGCGGCGGCGAACAGCGTCAATGCGGTGAACAACAGGGCCTTCATGTATGGACTCCTTGGGATTCTCTGATCAATCCTGCAAGGGCGACGCCATCATTGCAGGATTGATCAGAACACCCCTTGACGAGAGTCGACCGATGATCGTGCAGCGTCTGCCCGTCACCGGCCAACACGGCGAGGAGATGGAGTGGGCACATCCCCGCCGGGAAGCATAGCCGGTCGGCTCAACGCACGCGCACCGACCAGGAGATCTCCCGCACTTGCTTCGAATCCTTCTCCCACGGCCGCCAATAGCGCAGGCGAAGCGTGGTCTCGCCGGGCGTCTGCGCACGGAAGCGCCACAGTGCGGTGGTCGGTCCACCCACGGCGGGGCGGTCATCTTTCGCTGCACCGGTTGCCGCGACTGGGCCAAGCATCCGCACCAGCACGCCACTGCCGTCGTCGTCGACACGTTCCCAGACGTAGCCGGTCGAGACGTTGCCGCGCAGGCTCACGCTCAGCACATCGTCGACAGCCGCCTCGACAATACCGCCGGCGTGTGCGAACAGGTCGATCTCGGCAGCGCGCGCGGCCCCGGCCAGCACGCATGCCATGAACAAGAAGAATCCCGAGCAGATCGTGGACGCCTGTCGCATCGGCCGAGCATAACAGGCCACATGATTCACCTGTCGGCCCGCATGCGGGACAATGGCGCGCTTTGACGAACCGATGCCGACGATGCACCTGCCGTGGTCCACCCGCCTGCTGATCCTGCCGCTGCTGCTGCTCGCCGCCTGTGCGCCGAGCGGAGTACGCAAGAGCGTCGCACCGCCCGATCCGGTGATTCTCGTGTCGATCGACGGCATGCGCGCCGACTATCTCGAACGTGGCCTGACCCCGACCCTGAGTGCGATCGCGGCGAACGGCGCACGCGCCGAGTACATGCGCCCCTCCTTTCCGTCGCTGACCTTTCCGAACCACTACACCCTGGTCACCGGCCTGCGCCCCGATCGCAACGGCATCGTCGCCAATCACTTCGAGGACAAGCGCATACCAAAGTCGCGTTTCAGCCCGACGAACCGGGAGGCCGTCCAGGATGCGCGCTGGTGGAACCAGGCGGTGCCGTTGTGGACCACCGCGCAACGCACCGGCCTGCGCGCCGGCACGATGTTCTGGCCAGGTTCGGAAGCACCCGTGCACGGCACCTGGCCCGACTACTGGGCGCCGTTCGATGCCAGCGTGACCGACGAGGCACGCGTCGACACCGTGCTCGGCTGGCTCGACTTGCCTGCGGAACGGCGACCTTCGCTGCTCACCCTGTACTTCGATCGCGTGGATACGAGCGGCCACGACTTCGGCCCGGATTCAGCGGAGGTCGATGAGGCCCTGCGCCATGTCGACGACGCATTGCGACGTCTCCTGCGCGGCCTCGACGCGCGTGGTCTGGGCGGGCGCATCAACCTGATCATCGTCTCCGACCACGGCATGACTGCAAACTCTCCCGAGCAGGTCATCTATCTCGATGACATCGTCGAGGAACAGGCCGTGCACGTGGTGACCTGGGGCGCCCTGGCCGGCGTCCGCCCGCTGCGCGAACATCGTCGTGATGTCGAAAAGGCCTTGCTGGCACCACACGACCACATGAGCTGCCATCGGCGACGAGCGATCCCCGCGCGCCTGCACTACGGACGCAACGAACGCATTCCACCGATCGTCTGCATCGCCGAAATCGGCTGGATGATCACGTCGCATGCCGCCATGGCGCGCATGAAGCACTTCCCGCTCGGTCGACACGGCTACGACAACGAGGAACCTGACATGCGCGCCATCTTCGTTGCACGCGGACCGGCATTCCGCGAGGGCGTCGTCATTCCGCCATTCGACAATGTCGACGTCTACCCGCTGCTCGCCCACCTGCTCGGACTGAAGCCCGAACCGAACGACGGCGACCCGGTCAGCACGCGTGCCGCGCTGCATTGAAGGCTGCCAGCCTTCTGCGCGGAACTCACCGCCCGCACACCGGGAAAGCCACGCGTCGCCTTCTCCCCCGACTGCAAAGGGAGAAGGGACACGCGCTCACGCGGAATTCATCAGCCTCGTCACCACGGCACGATAGCGCGCCGCGATCCGTGCCTCGTCGCGGTGGCGGAAACCGCGCACGACCCATTCGCCATTGACCATGACGTCGCGCACGAGTGGCGCATTGCCGGCGAAGATCCAGGTATCGAGCAGATTCGCCGATGTACGACCGGCGAGCAGAGGAGAAGTGTCGTCGAGGACCACAAGGTCGGCACGCGCGCCGACCGACGGCAGTGCGGCGTCGCCACCTTGGAGGCGACCGATAGCCAGGCCTGATGCGCGCGCACCGCCGAGCAGGGCCTGCGCGAACAAGGTTTCGCCGGTGCTCGGCCGTGTCGCATCGGCGGCGACGTTGCGTTGGCGCGTGACGAGTCGCTGGCCGTATTCGAGCCAGCGCAGATCCTCGACCGGTGACACCGAGATGTGGCTGTCCGAACCGATGCCGATGATGCCGCCGGCATCGAGGTATTCGCGCAACGGGAACAGGCCGTCGCCGAGGTTCGCCTCGGTGGTCGGGCACAAGCCGGCTACCGCGCCCGTGGCGGCCAGGCGTCGCGTTTCGTCGGCATCGATGTGGGTGGCATGGACCAGGCACCAGCGCGCATCCACCGGCGCATGGTCGAGCAGCCAGGCAACGGGGCGCGCACCACGCACGGCCAGGCAGTCCTCCACTTCGCCGACCTGCTCGGCGATGTGGATGTGGATCGGCATCATCGATACCGGCAGGCCGGAGCGCGCCGGCGGCAGCGCGGCGAGGCCATCGAATACAGCGCGCAAGGCATCTGCGGGCACCGCGCGCAGCGAATGCAGGGCAACGCCGACACGCACGCGTGCATCCTCGAGCATGCGCAAGCGCTCGACGAGGCGCAGGAAACCGTCGACACCGTGGCCGAAACGACGCTGGCGTTCAGCGAGCGGACGCCCGTCGAAGCCGCCGGTCATGTACAGCGTCGGCAACAGGGTCAGGCCGATGCCGGTCTCCTGCGCGGCATCGACCAGGGCCAGCGCCATCGCCGCCGGGTCGGCATACGGGCGGCCATCAGGCTGGAGGTGCAGGTAGTGGAACTCGCAGACATGCGTATAACCGGACTTGAGCATCTCCACGTAGAGCTGGCTGGCGATCGCGCGCAGATCGTCGGGACCGACACGCGAGGCGAACGCGTACATGACCTCGCGCCAGGTCCAGAAGCTGTCATCGGCAGGGCCACGGCGTTCGGCAAGACCGCTCATCGCACGCTGGAAGGCATGCGAATGCAGGTTCGGCATGCCCGGCAGCACCCAACCGTCGATCGGCTCGGCCTCGACGGCCCCCGCATCCGCGCGCACATCGAGCAGCGCGCCGGCGAGCCAACGCCCGCCCTCGACCTCGATGCGCACGTCACTGGCCCAGCCATCCGGCAGCCACGCATTCGCCGCGTGCAGCACCTGGGTCTTCATCGCTCGCACTCCGCGGCAAAGCGCCGATTATCGGCCGGGATGCGGCGCCACCGGAAGGGAATCGCTGTTCAAGGCGTTTGCCGGCTGCAGCCCCCACGAATTCAAAGCCACGCCGGGAAGCGGCTTCGACCACACCGAGCAGGACCGACATCGCCGAAGCGCGCCGCCGCGCAGCGCGACGATGCAATAATCGGCGCATGAATACCGCCTCGCACGATGACGCCTGGGATGGGTTGCTGCTCGACGTCCGCCTTGCCACGCTGGCCGACACCGGCATGCCGTACGGTGCGATCGAGCGCGCCGCGCTCGGCTGGAAGGACGGGCGCATCGTGTTCGCCGGCGCGCTGGTCGACCTGCCTGCCAAGGCCCGCGCCACGGCGCGCCAGGTCGAATCGCTCGACGGCGCATGGATCACGCCGGGCTTGATCGACTGCCACACCCATCTCGTCTTCGGCGGCGACCGCGCGCACGAGTTCGAGTTGCGCCTTGAAGGCGCGAGCTACGAGGACATCGCACGAGCCGGTGGCGGTATCGCCTCGACCGTGCGCGCGACGCGCGAACGCGACGACGAAGCCTTGCTCGCCGCCTCGCTGCCGCGCGCCCGCGCCCTGCTTGCAGACGGTGTGACCACGGTCGAGATCAAATCCGGTTACGGCCTTGACCTCGACAGCGAACTGAAAATGCTGCGTGTCGCCCGCGCCATCGGCACACGGCTCGGCCTCGGCGTGCGCACGACGTTTCTCGGAGCGCATGCGCTGCCACCGGAATTCGCCGGACGTCAGTCCGAATACGTCGAGCACATCTGCGCGACCATGCTGCCAGCCGTGGCCGCCAGCGGCCTCGCCGATGCGGTCGATGCGTTCTGCGAGAAGATCGCCTTCACCCCCAGCGAAACCCGGCGCGTGTTCGACGCTGCTCGCGCACTCGGCCTGCCGGTCAAGCTGCACGCCGACCAGTTGTCCGACCTGGATGGCGCCGCGCTGTGTGCCTCGTTCGGCGGACTCTCGGCCGACCACATCGAGCACACCAGCGCGGCCGGCGTCGCCGCCATGGCTGCGGCCGGCACGGTCGCCGTGCTGCTGCCCGGCGCGTTCTACGCACTGCGCGACACCTGCCTGCCGCCGATCGCCGAACTGCGCGCGCAGGGCGTGCCGATGGCCGTGGCCAGCGACCTCAATCCCGGCACTTCGCCGCTGCTGTCGCTGCGCCTGGCCATGAACATGGCCTGCGTCCTGTTCCGCCTGACGCCGGAGGAAGCGTTGCGCGGCGCCACCGTGCACGCCGCGCGTGCGCTTGGTCTCGGTGACCGCGGTCGCCTCGCTCCGGGGCAACGTGCCGATTTCGTTGCCTGGGACATCGGACGTCCGGCTGATCTGTGCTACTGGATCGGCGGCACCCTGGCGCGGCGTGTTTGGATCGGTGGCCAGTGAGGTTGTGATCGGCATCAGGTCTGGATCGGGAGCGCCGCGTCGGAGGCATTCCCTGATCCAGCCCCCGAGGATGTTCCGACTTGGCCGATCGCGACTGAAGCCGCACACGATCGACGTCCTGTATGGACTCAGCCACGAAAGAGTCCGAACACGGCATTCCCCGAAACGACGAACCCCCGCCGAAGCGGGGGTTCGCGGGCAAAACCAGACGCCGACAATCAGCCGGCGGTCTTCTTCGCCGCAGCCTTCTTGGCCGGCGCGGCCTTCTTGGCTGCCGCCTTCGCCGGAGCAGCAGCCGCCGGCTTGGCGCCGGCCGCCTTCTTCACCGCGCGCGGGCGCACGTTGCCATGGCTGCGAATGGAAATCTTGCCCTTGCGGGTCTTGCGGTCACCACGGCCCATCGGACGTCCTCTCAGGTATTCGGGTCAACAAAGGCCGCGCAGGATAGCAGCAAGCCGGCAGATCGCAAGGGATGTCGGCCTCAACGCCCCGCCGCATGGCCACAATCCGCCTGCGCGCAGGTCAGATCCTCGACCTGCACGGTGGCGTGGGCGATGCCAAAGTGCAGGCGCAGGACCTGCTGGATCGACCGGATCGCGTGATCGGGGGCGACGCCTTCGCGCAGGCATGCGTGCAGGGTGGCGATGCGTTGCCCACCCGAGAGTTGCCAGATGTGCACATGATGGATGTCGCGCACGCCTTCCGCTTCGCCTTCGACGATCGCCGACACACGCTCGACTTCGACTCCGTCGGGCACCCCTTCAAGCAGGATATGCGCGCAGCGGCGCAGCAGGCGCATCGCGGCGTTGAGGATCAGCAGAGCGACGAAAACCGAAATCAGCGGGTCCGCCCACAGCCAGTCGAGCCAGCGCACCAGCAGCGCCGCGACCACTGCGCCGAGCGAACCGAGCAGGTCGCCGAGCACATGCAGGCGTGCGCCGGCGGTGTTGACGTCGTCGTGGTCATGGCCGCCGAGCACGCGCAGGACGACCAGATTGACGACGAGTCCGGCGATGGCGACCACGAGCATGGTGCCGGACAGGATCGGCGCCGGCGCGAGAAAGCGCGTGACTGCCTCGAACAGGATCCAGGCGACGAGGAAGACCTGGGTCAGCGCATTGGTGTAGCCGACCAGCACCTCCAGGCGGGCATAGCCGAAGCTGCGCCGCGCATCGGCTGGCCGGCGCGCGAAGCGTGCGCCAAGCCAGGCGAACAGCAGGGCCGCGGCGTCGACGAACATGTGCGCGGCGTCCGCGAGCAGGGCCAGCGAACCCGAGATCCAGCCACCGACCGCCTCGACCACGAGGGTGATCGTGGTCAGCACGAATGCCCACAGCAGATGGCGCTCGCTGCGCGGCGCATGCGCATGACCATGGTGATGGTCATGTGCATGCGCCGCATGGTCATGGTGCTTGGGCGTGGCGTGGTCGTGCATGGCCGGCGATGCTAGTGAGCAGGTGCGCAGTTACACAATTTCAACGCGCCCAATGCCTGCAATCCGGACCGTGCACGTGGTCCAGGCGCAAGTTGACCAGGTGCGCAAGCGCAACCAGCACGCCACCGCTGCTGACCAGTACGGCATGCAGCGGGTTGGCGTGGCTGTCGCCGACCAGCAGTCCGGCCACGAGCAGGGCAATGCCGGGAATGAGCACCCAGAATGCGCGCCAGCTGCCATGCCGGCGCAGGCCGAACAACAGGCTCGTCGTGGCCAGCGCCACCGCGAAGGCCACGAAGGCGCGCTCGATGCGATGGTCGGACAGGAACGCCAGCTCGAGTGCCGGCAGCACGCCGAACACGACCGGCAGCAGGGCGCAGTGAACCGCGCACAGGAATGACGCCAAAGCGCCGAAGCGATCGACGAAACGGTTCCAGCGCGTCGGTGGTTCGGGCATCGGCATGGACGTCGTACCAATCCGCCAGGTGACTCGTGATTCGTGCAGCGCATTGCCGGAAGCCATGCCTCTGCCCATCGCCAGTCACCGGAGTCGGGCTTGTTGGAAGGAATGTTATACTATAACAATAATGGCGTTCCCGCTACCGCATCGCGCTCATGCCCAAGCCCTGCCCTGCCCTAGCACTTGCCGCGAATCTCGGCCTGGCCACTTTGCTCACCGCAGCCACCGCACTCGCCGACGATTCCGAAAGCGCTCCGGCGCCGGCCGCCGAAACCGCCGCGGCAACGGACGGCGATGCGCTGCCCGTGGTGCAGGTGTCCGCCCTCGCCCTCGGCGAGGATCCGAACGCCATCGCGATGCCATACAGCATCATCGACCACGACAGCCTGTTGAAGAACGGCCAGGGCACGCTCGGCGATGCGCTGGCCGGCCTGCCCGGCGTGCATTCGGACAACTTCGGCGGCGGCGCCAGTCGTCCGGTCATCCGCGGCCAGAGCGCGCCGCGCACGAAAGTGCTTGCGGACGGCGCATCGATCCTCGACGCCTCGGACATCTCGCCCGACCACGCCACCACCGTCGACCCCCTGCTCGCCCGGCGCATCGAGGTCCTGCGCGGACCGGCCACGCTGCTCTATGGCAGCGGCGCGGTCGGTGGCGTGGTGAACATCCTCGACGGCAAGGTTCCGGCGCGCATGCCCGAAGGCGGCATCGACGCTTCGCTGGTGGTGCGCGGCAACTCGGTCGCCCGTGAACGTGCCGCAGCGGTCGACCTGACCGCACAGCTCGGATCGAGTATCGCCTTCCATGTCGAGCACTCGACGCGCGATGCCGACGACTACCGCGTGCCCGGCTGGGCGCACTCACGTGTCGACGGCAGCGCCGCGGCCTCGGCCAATTCGGCGGTCGGCTTCTCATGGATCACGCCACAGGGCCATATCGGCATCGCGTATTCCCATCGCGACGACGACTACGGCCTGCCCGGCCACAACCACGAGTACGAGGGCTGCCACCCACACGGCGACCAACTGCATTGCGAGGAACACGACCACGGCGGCGGCGATGGCGACCACGATCACGATCACGAACACGAGGCGCCGCCGACGATCGACCTGGTCAGCAGGCGCATCGACCTGCGCGGCGAATACACCGAACCGTTCGCCGGCGCTGGGCGCATCCGCTTCCGCCTGAGCGACACCGACTATCGCCACCGCGAAATCGACGACGGCGAAACCACGACGACCTTCATCAACCGCGGTCAGGAAGGCCGCATCGAGATCGAGCACGTCCCGCTCGGCGACTGGACCGGCGTGATCGGCCTGCAGCACGCGGACACGACATTCAGCGCCGACGGCATGGAAGCGTTCATGCCGAAAGTCGATACGCGCTCGACCGGCCTGTTCCTCGTCGAGCACTACCAGTTGAACGAGGCCTGGCACTTCGAGCTCGGCAGCCGCTACGAACGGCTCGAACACAAGCCAATCGATGACCCGCGTGGCCGTCCGGCGTTCAAGGACAGCGCGGTTTCGTTCGCCGGCGCGGCGATCTGGGAGTTCGCACCGGGCTACTCGATCACGCTCTCGGCCGCGCGCTCGCAGCGCCTGCCACACGCGCAGGAGCTATTCGCACGCGGCATCCACCTCGCCACCAACACCTATGAATGTGGCCTGCTGCCGAGCGCGCTGACCTGCGGCGGCGCAGCCAACGACGCCGCCATCGACACCGAGACCTCGCGCAACGTCGAACTCACCCTGCGCAGAACCATTGGCGATTTCAGCTTCAGCCTCGGTGGCTTCCGCAACGACGTCGACGATTACATCCACGCGCGCACGCTCGACCGGTTCGAGGACTTCCGCCTGGTCAAGTACACGCAACGCGACGCACGCTTCACCGGCATCGAGGCAGAGGCCACCTGGCAGTTCAGCGACACGCTCTCGGCCACGCTGTTCGGCGACCGCGTGCGCGCGACCTTCAGTGACGGCAGCGGCTCTCTGCCACGCATCCCCGCCGCACGCATCGGCACGCGCCTCAACGGAACCTGGGATGCCTTCAGCGGCGAGATCGAGTATTTCCATGTTGCCCGCCAGGACCGCATTGCCGATCACGAATCCGTCTCGCCGGCCCACGACATGCTGAACCTGACGCTGAGCTACGCTTTCGGCGAATCCGGCAACAGCCGCCTGTTCCTGCGCGGCAGCAACCTGCTCGACGAGAAGGTGTGGAACCACACATCGTTCCTTGCCAGCGTCGTGCCGCTGCCCGGGCGCAACGTCACCGCGGGGTTCCGCCATGCATTCTGAGCGGCTCCGGCGGGACCGCACACATGGTGCAACAACGCGCGGGGGCGGCGTTGGCATTGCCTGCAGGAGCCCCTTCAGGGCGATGCTTCCTCGCGCATCCTCGCCATGTGCGGTCGCCCGTAAACGGGCTCCTGCGCGAGATCACGCGTCAGCCATGAGACGTGGCGGCACAGCATGAGCGCACGCCGACCGTGCTGCGTTCAGCCGCTGCACTTCGCGCACAGGCCGTGCACCTCGAGCGTCTGCGCAGCCGGCGTGAAGCCGCGCTCCTTGGCCTGCGTGGTCAACAGTTTCGATACGCGTTCGTCGCAGAGTTCGAGCGCGCTCGAACAGCGGTCGCAGATCAGGAATGGGACCTGGTGCGCCTCACCGGGATGATGGCAACCGACGAATGCATTGATCGACGAAAGCTTGTGGATGAAGCCGTTCTCGAGCAGGAAGTCGAGGGTGCGGTAGACGGTGGGCGGTGCGGCGACGCCCGGGCCATCCTTGATGCGTTCGAGCAGGTCGTAGGCCTTGACCGGCTTCTCCGCCGCGGCGACGAGTTCGAGTACGCGCAGGCGCAACGGCGTCAGGCGCAGGCCACGCTCGTCGCAGGCGCGCGCGACATCGCGGACGAAGCCGCGCGCATCGTGGGCATGAACATGATTGTGCGACTTGGCGGTGACCCGGGGCATGGGCGGACCCAATCTGATGGCACCGCGATGCTACCACCGCGCACGCAACGACACCCCCGAATCAATCGTGGCGCGGCGCTTCACCGACCACGGCCTGCAGCACTGCGCCGCAATGTCGGCAGGTCCTGGCGAACTCTCGGTTCGCCTTCGCACAATGCGGGCAGGCATGTGGGTCGGTGCTCTTCAGTGCCATGACGATCCAGCCGATCGGTCCGAGCACGGTGGCCCAGACCAGACCGGAGAGAGTGCGTCCCTTCCACCAGCCAATCAGTGCGCCGATGCCCGAACAGACCAGCGTCAGCACGCTCACCCACAGCCACAGCACCGGATCGAGCAGGGACGACAGACAACCCTCAAGCACTGCACCTGCCTGCTCGGGTTTGCCGACGTCAAAATTCGCCAGATCGCGCAGGCAGGCAAACAGGCGCACGGATCAGCCCCGCGCGCGCACCAGCGCTGCATCGATGCGGCGCAGGGTCTCGTCGCGGCCCGCCAGAAACACCGTGTGGTCGATCGACGGCGAGACCTGGGTACCGGTGATCGCCACGCGCAGCGGCTGCGCGACCTTGCCCATGCCCTCGCCGATCGCCTCGGCAGCCGCCTGGATCGCGCCATGCACCTCGGCGACATTCCAGTGCGCGAGCGCGCCGAGCCGCGCGTGCGCGGCCTCGAGTGCCGGCACCGCGGTGGGCGACTTGAGGTGCTTGGCCACCGCCGCCGCATCGTAGTCGGTCAGCGGCGCGTACCAGACGCGCGCCTTCTCGGCCATTTCCTTCAGCGTCTGCGCGCGCTCGCGCAGGGCGACGATGACGTCGACCGGGTCGGGGCCGGCGGCCGGATCGATGCCGACCGCATGCAGGTGCCATTCGAAATGCGGCACCAGTTCGAGAGGATCATCGTTCTTGATGTACTGCTGATTGAGCCAGGACAGCTTTTCCAGGTCGAAGCGCGCCGCCGCGCGATTGACGTCGGCAACGTCGAACAACCCGATCATCTGCTCGCGCGAGAAGATCTCCTGGTCGCCGTGCGACCAGCCGAGGCGCACGAGATAGTTGAGCAGGGCGTGCGGCAGGAAGCCGTCGTCACGGTACTGCATGACGCTGACCGCGCCATGGCGCTTGCTGAGTTTCTGCCCGTCCGGACCGAGGATCATCGGCAGATGGGCGAAGGCCGGCACGGCCGCACCAAGCGCGTGGTAGATGTTGATCTGGCGTGGCGTGTTGTTGACGTGGTCATCACCACGCACCACGTCGGTGATGCGCATGTCTATGTCGTCGACGACGACGGCAAAGTTGTAGGTCGGATAGCCATCCGAGCGGAACAGAACGAGATCGTCGAGTTCCTCGTTGCTCCATTCGATGCGGCCCTTGACCTTGTCCTCGAATACCACGCTGCCCGAGGTCGGGTTCTTGAAGCGGATGACCCGGTTCGGATCCTCGCGGTACGGCTCGTTGCGGTCGCGGTAGTGGCCGTTGTATCGCGGTTTGATCCCGGCCGCCATCGCCTCGGCGCGCATCGCCTCGATCTCTTCCTTGGTCTCGTAGGCATAGTAGGCCTTGCCGGCCTTGAGCAGATCCTCGGCGACCTGCCGATATCGCTCCATGCGCAGGGTCTGATAGTACGGACCCTCGTCGTGGGCGAGTCCGAGCCAGTTCATGCCGTCGAGGATCGCCTGCACGGCGGCGGCGGTCGAACGTTCGCGGTCGGTATCCTCGATGCGCAGGATGAACTCGCCGCCACGATGGCGTGCCTCCAGCCAGCAGTACAGCGCGGTGCGTGCGCCGCCGATGTGAAGGTAGCCCGTGGGGCTCGGGGCGAAGCGGGTTCTTACCGTCATGGCGCGAAAGGACACTGCAAAATCGGGGCGCGGATCGTAGCAGATCGACCGCGCACGTCTGTTCCAGGGAAACCTTGACTCATCGGCTCGCGACTGAAATCGCACTCATGAAATCAACATCTTGCGGGAGCGGCATGGGCCGCGACGGGGACTGATCAGCAGCCCCGCGCACACCCGTCGTGCAATGCGGGCAGAATCGCCGCCCTCCCCCTGAACGATCCGTCGCCATGCACCCTTCCCGCCGAATCGCCTGCGCCTCCATCCTGATCCTGCTCGCAGCCTGCGCCGGGCAGCCCGCGCGCGGCCCGACGCCTGGCGACGGCGCGCGTGCCACGCTGGCCATCCTCGAGTCGACCGACGTGCACAGCAACGTACTCGGCTATGACTACTACAAGCTTGCCGAGGACCCGTCGCTCGGATTCGAGCGCCTCGCCACTTTGGTTCGCCAGGCGCGCCGCGAGTATGCGAACACGCTGCTGTTCGATGCCGGCGACACCATCCAGGGCACTGCGCTGGCCGACTGGCAGGCACGTGGTGAACCGCTGGCCTGCGGCGACAAACTCGCGATGTACAAGGCCATGGATGCGCTCGGCTACGACGGCGGCACGATCGGCAACCACGAGTTCAACTACGGCCTGCCCTTCCTCGCCCAGGTCACCAATTCCGCCCTCGACGTCGACGGCGTGACCCCGAAACCATGCAAGGGTCCGGACTTCCCGATCGTGCTGGCCAATGTCGATTCGAAGCGCAGCGGACGACCGCTGTTTGCGCCGACCGCTGTCATCGAGCGCCGGATCGCGGCGCGCGACGCGCGCGGGGATGCCATCGAGGCCACCGTGCGCATCGGCCTGATCGGTTTCACCCCACCGCCGATCCTGCAATGGGACAAGGACAACCTCGACGGCCGCGTGAGCGTGAGTGGCGTCGTCGAAGCGGCACGCCGGCACCTGCCGGCGCTGCGCGCACAAGGCGTCGACTTCGTCATCGCAATTTCGCACGGCGGCATCAACCCCTCGCCACACACACACGACATGGAGAACGCGAACTGGCATCTCGCTGCCGAACCCGGCATCGATGTGCTTCTGCTCGGCCACTCGCATCAGGTCTTTCCCGACCCAGGCAATCCGAAGTCGCGCTTCGCGAGGATGCCCGAGGTCGACAACGAGCGCGGCTTCCTGCGTGGCAAGCCAGCCGTGATGGGCGGCTTCTGGGGCAAGAATCTCGGCCTGATCGAACTCGCGCTCGTGCACGAGGGTGGGCACTGGCGGATCGACCATTCGGCCACGCGTTCGCACGTGCGCGACATCCGTCGCGCCGCCGGCGACTTCGTCGAACCCGACCCGGCCATCGCCGCGGCCATCGAAGCCGAGCACGCGGCGACCATCCGTTACGTGTCCACGCCGATCGGCAGCAGCGATTTCGCGATGACGAGCCATTTCGTCGCCCTTGGCGACGTCAGCGCGATCGAACCGGTGAACCGTGCGCAGCGCGACTTCGTGCGCAAGCGCATCGCCGAAACGCGCCCGGATCTCGCCGACCTCCCGGTGCTGTCCGCGGTCGCGCCGTTCAAGGTCGGCTTCGCCGGCGCAACCGACTACACGGACATCGCCGCCGGGCCGCTGGCGATCCGCAACGCAGCCGACCTCTACCTGTATCCGAACACGATCGCAGCCGTGCTCGTCAACGGCGCCGAATTGCGCGCCTGGCTCGACAAGGCCTCGACCTGGTTCAACCGCATCGATCCGCAGGCCACCACACCGCAGGAACTCGTCAACCGGCGCTTCCCGGGCTACAACTTCGACGTCGTGCAGGGCGGCATCAGCTGGCGCATCGACCTGTCCAGACCAGCAGGCGAACGCATCGTCGACCTGCGCCACGAAGGCCAGCCGGTTGACGCCGCCCAGCGCTTCATCCTGGCCACGAACAACTACCGGGCCGGAGGCGGCGGCGACTTCCCCGGCACCGGCGGCGACCGCGTCGTGCTGTCCGATCAGATCATGAACCGCGACCTGCTGATCGACTGGGTGCGTGCGCGCGGCCGGCTGACCCGCGACGAGGATGCCAGCGATCGTCCATGGCGCTTCGTGCCGCTGCGCACGGCCGCTCCGGTGAGCTTCACCACCGCCAGCGGCAAGGATGCCCTCGCCCGCGCAGCCGGCATCACCGGCCTGCGCCTGCTGCGCGAAAACGGCGATGGCACATCGACGTACGCGCTCGACCTCTCGGTGGAGCACTGATCGGGAATGGGGGATCGGAAAGCATCGCTTTGGCTTTGGCTTTGCCATTCACCATTCCCTGCTCCCCGTCCAACAGTCACCCAGAGTCGGGGCGGATGCCGTATTGCATTATCGTCACCACCGGCGGACAGCAGCCGGCCGCTCCCGCAGATCCGAGGAACCGAACGTGCCCCATCGATCCATGCGCCCGCTGCGCCGCTCCGCCCTCGTCGCCGCCATTGCCCTGGCCGGGATCGGCGGATCGCCGGCGACACTCATGGCCGTCACGCACGTGCCACTGGAATGGCCACTGCCGCAGGAACGCAGCGCCGCGCTGACACCGTTGCGCGAGCGCATGCTGGCGCTGCAGGCGACGCAGCCGATCGCCGCCACGCGCGGGTCTGCAACCCTGGTCGTCACCACCTGCGCCGACGACGGCAGCCCGGGCAGTCTGCGCACGCTGGTCGAGTCGGCCATCTCCGGCGACGTCATCGACCTGAGCACACTCGATTGCGGACGCATCACCCTGGTCGATGGCGTGCTCGACATCGAAGCCGAAGATCTCGTCCTGCGCGGCCCCGGCGCCGGCCTGCTCGCCATCGATGGCGGGCGCCAGGACCGCGTGCTGCGCCACGCTTCCCACGGCGAGCTGACCATCGAAGGCCTCACCATCGAACGCGGCGTGCATCGCGCCAGCGGCACCGATGTCGGCTACGGCGGTTGCATCGCCGCCGGCAACCGCCTCAGCCTGATCGGCTCGGTCGTGCGCGACTGCGAGGCGGTCGGCGTCGGTGCGTACGGCGGCGGCGTGCTGTCGGGCCCGCTGACCATGCGCAACAGCACGATCTCCGGCAATCTGGCCTTCGGCCATCACGAGACCAATGGCACGGCCGCCTATGGCGGGGGTGCGTTCTCGTATGGCGTCGACCTGCTCGACAGCACGATCTCGGGGAACCGCGCCCTCGGCACGCACAACCCGCCACTCTCGCACTGGGAAATCGGTGGCGGCGTGTTCGTGGCACGCAACGGTGGCCGCATCGAGCGCTGCACGATCGCCGACAACTACGCGATCCGTTTTGCCGGTGGGCTGACCCAGGAAGGCGATCTCGTCCTGCGCAACTCGACCGTATCGGGCAATCGCGTGCGTGACGACGACGGCGGCGGAGTTCGCGTGCGCCAGATCACATCGATCGTGATCGAGAACTCGACGATCACCGACAACGAAGCCGGTTCGTTCGGTGGCGGCATCTCGTTCATCAACCACGCGCAGCCGTCGGTGATGCGCAGCTCGATCATCGCCGGCAACCGCGCGGGCGGCACCGCCGACGACGCTGCAAGCACAATGGCACTGGCGATCGCCGGATCGCACAATCTCATCGGCCAAGCCGATGCGATGCTCGCCCTGCCAGCCGACACGCTCAGCCTCGATCCGCGGTTGCTGCCGCTGGCCGACAATGGTGGCAGCACGCTGACCCATGCGCTTGCTGCCGGCAGTCCGGCCATCGATCTAGGCAACAACTCCCAAGGACTCGCAACCGACCAACGCGGCACCGGTCATCCACGCGTGATCGGCGGCGCGGCGGACATCGGCGCGTACGAATACCGCGGCGGACAAGGTACTGCCGCGGTCGCCGTGCCCGTGGATTCACCGGCGCTGAAGGGCCTGCTGGCCGGTCTGCTCGCCGTCGCCGGCGGGCTTGCGCTCACGCGGCGACGACGTCGCAGCGCAGCTACTCGACGGTGATCGTGATCTTCCCGGACAGCACCGGCGGATCGAACTGGCGATGCAGGGCGTCGCCGAGATTGAGTTGAAGCGTGTGCTGGCCAGGCGTCAGGGTGACCGTCGTCTGTGTCTGGCCACCACCGAAATGCACATGCCTTGCATCGGCAGGAATCGGCTCGTTCGGCGACGGCAACGCATCGACGTCGATCAGCAGGTGGTGATGTCCGGTCTTGTCCACGCTGATGCCGGCCGGCGCCACGCCCATGCCCTTTAGGCCGAACTGCACGGTGACTTCACGGCCCACCTTGTCGCCATCCTTCGGCGATATGAAATACAACTCGACTCCGGGCGGGGATTTCGTGCGTGCCTGTGCGGATGGCGTCGGCGCGTCGGCGGCGGACGCGCTGCCGAAAGCCGCCGCCAGCGCGAACGTGCTGAGGGCGATGAGTTCGATGCGCATGGGGGTTCTCCTCGGCGAAGGGAGACCGGATCATAGGCTT
Source organism: Dokdonella sp. (assembly GCF_019634775.1). Lineage (NCBI taxonomy): Bacteria > Pseudomonadati > Pseudomonadota > Gammaproteobacteria > Lysobacterales > Rhodanobacteraceae > Dokdonella > Dokdonella sp. The sequence continues at coordinate 560,743 of NZ_JAHCAS010000002.1, read as the reverse complement.
TCGCTGCCGGAGCGGCGACGCCGCGCATGCAGGATCGGGGTCAGCCAAGGTGCGCAGCACCCGGATCAGCCGCATCGGCTGCACCGCACCGACACAATCAATGGTTGACGAAGGGTCGGGCGATCTCTATTCTTCGCCGCCTTTCCCGGGGCCATAGCTCAGCTGGGAGAGCGCTACAATGGCATTGTAGAGGTCGGCGGTTCGATCCCGCCTGGCTCCACCAGGTTTCTCAGGTTTCTCTAAGCGTCCCCATCGTCTAGAGGCCCAGGACACCGCCCTTTCACGGCAGTAACAGGGGTTCGAATCCCCTTGGGGACGCCAGTGACGAAGGACGACGCCCCAAGGCGCTCGCTTCGACGAGGGAAAACGCGGTTGGCGCAGGAGGCGCGCAGGAAAATGCGGAGCGGTAGTTCAGCTGGTTAGAATGCTGGCCTGTCACGCCGGAGGTCGCGGGTTCGAGTCCCGTCCGCTCCGCCACTTTCCCGGATCCCAAAGCCCCGCCTCGGCGGGGCTTTTTCGTTGGTTTCAGGCAAACGCCGGGGCCATACGGCGTGCGGCGACCTCGGCCGGCTCGAGCGTGCCGATCGAATGGCCTTGCGCGGCGAGGTATTCGAGCCAGCGGTTGAGGAACGAGTTCATGCGCACGCGGCGCTGGAACAGCGTGCGTGCCGGCGGCGGCACATCGAGCACGCGTGCGAGGCGACCGTCGACCTGGCAGTGCAGGACTTCGGCGACGTGGGCGTCGCGGTACATGCGCAACTGCGCCGATGGCGTCGGTCGGCCGGTTTCACCATCGACGAAGGCATAGGTGAGGACGAGGTCGATCGTGTAGCGATGGTGCTCGACCATCTCGAGGCAGACGTCCAGCTGATCGTCGACCGACGATACGTAGCGCCCGACCGCCAGCCGCTGTGGCGCGAACATATGGACAAGACGGTGATAGTTCTCGCCGTACAGCCCCATCAGCCAGGCGAAGCGGCTTGGCAGGACGTCGTGGCGCTCGGCGATCGGGTTCGACATGGCCGGATCATACGCAGCGGTTTTGCCGGCGCGGAAGACTGTCGGCCGGAAGCGATCGCGCGTAGCATGCGAAGTCCCACGGCGCCCGGCGTCCCAGATGTCCGCAGGAGCCCCTTCGGGGGCGATACTTCTCGATTCGTCGCATCAGCCAGTCGCCCGTGAACGGGCTCCTGCCGAAGCGTGCGCCGGATGCGCGCATCGCCCGGCTCAGAACATGTGCTTCTCGATGCCGAGCTGGGACAGGATCTTGCTCGCGATCTCCTCGATCGAGGTGTGCGTCGTGCTCTGCACCGGGATGCCTTCGCGACGGAACAGCTTGTCGGCAAGATCGAGTTCGCGCCGGCACTGCTCGAGCTTCGCGTAGCGGCTGCCCGGACGGCGCGCTTCACGTACCTGTGCAAGGCGCTGTGCGTCGATGCTGAGGCCATAGAGCTTGCGCCGATGGGCGACGAGACGCTTCGGCAGTTCGAGATTCTCGAGGTCTTCCTCGGTCAGCGGATAATTCGCTGCCTTCACGCCGTAGTGCAGGGCCATGTACAGGCAGGTCGGCGTCTTGCCGACGCGCGAGACACCGACCAGGATGACTTCGGCATCGTCGTACATGACATCGATGCCGTCGTCGTGGGTCAGCGCGTAGTTGGTCGCGTTGATGCGTGCCTCGTACTCGGCGAAGTTGGTCAGGCCATGTGCCTTGCCGACACGCGGCGAGCGGATCGTGCCGAGCTCGTCTTCCAGCGGGGCGAGAAAGGGCGCGAACACGTCGAGCATGAGTGCGCCACCGGTGGCGACGATGTCGCCGAGCGCCTTGTCCATGATCGTATTGACCACGATCGGCCGCACGCCGCTGGTGGCGTAGCTCGTTTTGATGCGCACGGCGGCCTGTTCGGCCTTCTCCGCGCTGTCCACGAACGGAATGCGGAAGGTGTCGAAATCGACGCCTTCGAACTGGGTCAGCACGCTGTGGCCGATCGTCTCGGCGGTGATGCCGGTGCCGTCGGAGATGTAGAACACGGTACGGCGCATGACGGCTCCGGTGACGGCGAAGCGGCGAGTCTACGGAATGCCGCGCATGTGCGTCATCCGGCCGATGCGCTGCCGCAGTCCAGCCCTGCGTGCCCTCGAATGCGGTTTCGCAAACCCAGCCAATCCATTGATCGCAAAGCCCACTACCTCTTCGCAGCGGTCTGCTGCGACCTCACGCCCCCTGTTGCAATGCCACACCGAACCGCGTCTTGGCTTGCCCCTGTGCCGCCAAAGCCCGAAAATCACGGGCTCGCGGCGCGCTGCCGCCGCCCTTCCCGCATGCGGAGACTGTCTTGAGCGATCTGGTCCTGTGGCTCGATGCGTTGCGCCTGTCCGACCTGGGCAAGGTCGGCGGCAAGAACTCCTCGCTCGGCGAGATGATCGGCAACCTAGCCAAACTCGGCGTTTCGGTGCCGGGAGGCTTCGCCACCACGGCGCACGCGTTCCAGCAGTTCATCGCCCAGAGCGGCCTGGCCGGACGCATCCAGCAGCGCTTGGCAACGCTCGACGTCGAGGACGTCGCCGCGCTGACCGCGGCCGGCGCAGAGATCCGCCAGTGGGTCATCGACACGCCGCTGATCCCGGCATTCGATGTCGCCGTGCGCGAGGCCTATGCCGAACTGTGCAGGCGGGCCGGCGGCAACGACATCTCCGTGGCGGTGCGCTCGTCGGCCACCGCCGAGGACCTGCCGGACGCCTCGTTCGCCGGCCAGCAGGAAACCTTCCTCAATGTCAGTGGCGCCGACGAGGTGATCCACAAGGTCAAGGAAGTCTTCGCCTCGCTCTACAACGACCGTGCCATCGCCTATCGCGTCCACCATGGTTTCAAGCACGAAGAGGTGTTCCTCTCGGCCGGCGTGCAACTCATGGTGCGTTCGGACATCGGTGCCTCGGGCGTGCTGTTCACGCTCGACACCGAATCGGGCTTCCGCGACGCCGTGTTCGTCACCGGCAGCTACGGCCTTGGCGAGATGGTCGTGCAGGGCGCGGTCAATCCGGACGAGTTCTACGTCTACAAGCCGACCCTGAAGGCCGGCAAGCCGGCCATCCTGCGCCGCCAGATCGGTGCCAAGCAGCAGCGCATGGTCTATTCGGACAAGCCCGGCGAGCGCGTGAAGATCGAGGAGACGCCGGGCGCCGAGCGCATGCGCTTTTGCATCAGCGACGAGGACGTGCACGAGCTCTCGCGCCAGGCGCTGACCATCGAGGCCCACTACGGCCGCCCGATGGATATCGAATGGGCGAAGGACGGCGCGACCGGCAAGCTCTACATCGTGCAGGCGCGCCCGGAAACGGTGAAGTCGCGGGCGAAGGCCACGCAGATCGAGCGCTTCCAGTTGAAGCAGCGCGGCACGGTGCTGGTCGAGGGCCGTTCGGTCGGCCAGAAGATCGGCACCGGCATCGCCAGGGTCATCCGTTCGATCAAGGACATGGATCGCGTGCAGCCCGGCGACGTGCTCGTTGCCGACATGACCGACCCGGACTGGGAACCGGTGATGAAACGCGCCTCGGCGATCGTCACCAACCGTGGCGGGCGCACTTGCCACGCCGCGATCATCGCGCGCGAACTCGGCGTGCCGGCCATCGTCGGTTCCGGCAACGGCCTCGATGCGATCCCTGACGGTGCCGAAGTGACGGTGTCCTGTGCGGAAGGCGACACCGGCTACGTCTACGCGGGCAAGCTCGAGTTCGAGCGCATCACCGCCGACCTCGGCGCGATGCCGCCGGCGCCGCTCAAGGTCATGATGAACGTCGCCAATCCCGAGCGCGCCTTCGATTTCGCCATGCTGCCGAATGCCGGCGTTGGGCTCGCCCGTCTCGAGATGATCATCGCCAGCCACATCGGCGTGCACCCGAAGGCCCTGCTCGAATACGACCAGCAGGACGCCGAGACGAAGAAGCGCATCGATGAGCGCATGGCCGGCTATTCCGACCCGGTCGCGTTCTACGTCGACCGCCTCGCCGAAGGCATCGCCACGATCACCGCCGCCTTTGCGCCCGAGCCGGTCATCGTGCGCCTGTCGGACTTCAAGTCGAACGAATACGCCAACCTCATCGGCGGCACCAGATACGAACCGCACGAGGAAAACCCGATGATCGGCTTCCGCGGCGCCAGCCGCTATGTCGACCCGGGCTTCGAGCCAGCCTTCGCCCTGGAATGCCAGGCGATGAAGAAGGTGCGCGAAACGATGGGGCTGACCAACGCCTGGGTGATGATTCCATTCGTGCGCACGCTCGCCGAGGGCCGCAAGGTCATCGAAGTGCTTGGCCGCCACGGTCTCGCCCAGGGCAAGGACGGCCTCAAGATCATCATGATGTGCGAAGTGCCGTCGAACGCCCTGCTCGCCGACGAGTTCCTCGACATCTTCGACGGCTTCTCGATCGGCTCGAACGACCTGACCCAGCTCACCCTCGGCCTTGACCGCGATTCGAGCATCGTCGCCAGCCTGTTTGACGAGCGCGATCCGGCCGTGAAGAAGCTGCTCTCGCTGGCCATCCAGACCGCGCGCAAGAAGGGCAAGTACGTCGGTATCTGCGGTCAGGGGCCGAGTGATCATCCGGACCTCGCCGAGTGGCTGATGGACGAAGGCATCGAGTCGGTGTCGCTCAACCCCGACACCGTCGTCGACACCTGGCTCAAGCTGGCGCGGCACAAGGCGGGCTGATGCCCGCCCGTTCGGTGAGTCCGCCGCAGGAGCCCCTTCAGGGGCGATGCTCTTTGCAACCTTGTCCAAAAGCATCGCCCCTGAAGGGGCTCCCACGCACAGGGGCTTGCAATCCTTTCCGGAATACGTACATTGGTACGTATGAACGAAACCCACCTCACCGACAACCAGCGCCGCGTGCTCGAGCACATCCGTGCCCACATCGACGCGTACGGCCGCCCGCCCACCCTGCGCGAGATCGCCGAGGCTCTCGGTTTCGCCCGTCACAGCTCGGCGCAAGACTACGTCGAGGCACTCGTGCGCAAGGGCGCGCTGGAGCGCCTGCCGCATCGCGGCCTGCGCCTGCCGCATCGCTCACGGACGCCGGCGACGACGCTGCTTCCCCTCGTCGGCCGCGTCGCCGCCGGCAGTCCGATCCTCGCCACTGAGAACATCGAAGGCGAGTTCGGCATCGATGCCTCGCTGTTCCACCCGCGCCCGGACTACTTCCTGCGCGTGGTCGGCCTCAGCATGCGCGATGCCGGCATCCTCGACGGCGACCTCATCGCCGTGCACCGCACCGACCACGCCGATGACGGTCGCATCGTCGTCGCCCGTGTCGACGACGACGTCACCATCAAGACCCTCGAATGCAGGCGTGGCCGTATCCGCCTGCTGCCCGCCAACCCCGACTTTGCGCCGATCGAAGTCGATCCCGAGCGCACGAATTTCGCGATCGAAGGCCTCTACGTCGGCATGATCCGGAGAACCTGATGGCTGCGCTCCTGAGCTCCCCGTTCAGCACTGCACCGGCCAGCGCGCGCCGCGTGGCACTCGGTGAGTTGCTCGATCATCCGCGCATCTGGCGCCGTGGCCGTGACGGCGTACCGTCACTGCGCACGCAGCCGACCGGCGACGCCCGCCTCGATGCACGCCTGCCCGGTGGCGGCTGGCCACTCGGTGCACTGACCGAAATTCTGGTCGAACACGACGGTCTCGGTGAAATGAGCCTGCTGTTGCCGACGATCGCCGCCCTCACCCGGATGCGCCGGCGCGTCGCCGTGATCGCCCCACCCTACGTGCCCTATCCGCCGGCCCTCGCCGCCGCCGGCGTCGACCTTGCCCATCTCGTGCAGATCGAGGCCGCCGCGGCCGAGCGTCACTGGAGCGCCGAGCAGTGTCTACGCGCCGGCTGCTGCGCTGCGGTGCTGCACTGGCTGCCGGAAGCCGACTACCGCCAACTGCGGCGCCTGCAACTCGCCGCCGAAACCGGCGACGCCCTGGCCTTCCTGCTGCGTCCGCTCAAGGCTTGCCACGAAGCCACCCCGGCCGCGCTTCGACTCAAGATTTCTCATTCTGGATCAGGTAGTTGCGTAGAAATCCTCAAGTGCCGTGGCAATCTCGACCTCACCCGATCCAGCGCCATCCCCCTGCGCGCGTAAGCGACACAAAAAGCAAAGTCCGACACCACGGAGCACGCAGAGCACACGGAGAAAGAGGTATTTCAACGATCTTCGCGTGCTTCGTGCTTCAGCCTCTCGCTCCCGATTCGAGGCCAGGAGCACAGGCCGGTTCGAGTCGCGCAGCGGCGGAACCGGCGCTCACCCATGGAGTCGATGCCGTTGCGCGCCTGGCGCCTTGCAGTCGGGCCGTTTCACCCGCAGCCCATGCCGTGTCGATGCAGAAGCATCGCCCCATCCACGGGGGCTCCTACTTTCGCAGCACGACCATTCCGCCGCGGCGATGCTTGGCTATGAGCATGAGCCAACCCATGCCGCTCCAGCGGATGAAATCCGAGACCCAATCCGGCAGACGGGCGAGTTTCGGCATCTCGTACTGGATCATCGCCAGCATCTTCGGCGTTGGATAGACGCGCGCGCCACGAAAACCGACGGCACGGCCGAGCCGCACGATTTCACGCGGCGGCATGTCGCGCTCGGTCACGCCGAAGGCGTCGACCGCTGCGCGTGAAGCCTCGGCTGCGGCATGACCAACCCCGGGCTCGATCGTCACCAACACGCCACCGGGCTTGAGTGCACGAAACACGCTGGCCAGCGCCAGGGTCGGATCCTCGGCGTGATGCAGCGCGTCGTAGAACACGGCCACATCGAACTCGCCGTCGAAGCCGAGCCCTTCGTAGTCGCAGACACGGAAATCGAGGTTGCCGAGGCCGGCTTCGGCGCGGTTGCGTTCGGCCAGCGCGATCATGTCCGGCGCGATGTCCTGGCCGGTGACGTGATAGCCGCGACGGGCGAAGAACACGCTGGTCCAGCCGCTGCCGCAACCGAGGTCCAGCAGCCGCGCCGGCGCCGGCGGCAGCACCATGAACAGGCCACCGAGATCCGCCAGCAAGCGGCCGCAATCGGGTGCAGTGAACGGCTTGCCGCGCGCGTGCTCGGCGCCGACCTCGCCGATCCTCGCCACGTAGTCGATTTCGCCCTGCTTGGCCATCGGCTCAACCGCGCTGTGCGTACTTGCGCGCAACGTAGTTCTCGACGATGTCGACGAACTCGCGGGCGATGTTCTCGCCGCGCAGGGTCATCGCCTTCTCGCCGTCGATGAATACCGGTGCGGCCGGAGCCTCGCCAGTGCCGGGCAGCGAGATGCCGATGTCGGCGTGTTTGGACTCGCCTGGCCCGTTGACCACGCAGCCCATGACCGCAAGAGTCATGTTCTCGACGCCGTCGTACTTGATCCGCCACTCGGGCATCTTCGCGCGCACATGCTCCTGCACGGTCCTGGCCAGTTCCTGGAACAACGTGCTGGTCGTGCGGCCACACCCCGGACAGGCGGTCACAAGCGGTGTGAACGCGCGCAGGCCCATGGTCTGCAGCAGTTCCTGCGCGACGATGACTTCACGCGTGCGCGACTCGCCGGGCTCCGGGGTGAGCGAGATGCGGATCGTGTCGCCGATGCCTTCCTGCAGCAGCACGCCGAGTGCCGCGGTCGAAGCGACGATACCCTTCGAGCCCATGCCGGCTTCGGTCAGGCCAAGGTGCAGTGCGTAGTCACAACGCACGGCGAGATCGCGGTAGACGGCGATCAATTCCTGCACACCGGACACCTTGCACGAAAGGATGATGCGATCGCGACCCAGCCCGAGTTCCTCGGCACGCGCGGCCGAATCGAGCGCCGATCGGATCAGCGCCTCGCGGGCCACGCGCGCGGCATCCCAAGGAACCGTGCGTGCGTGGTTCTCGTCCATCAGGGCGGCGACCATCGACTGGTCGAGCGAGCCCCAATTGGCGCCGATACGCACCGGCTTGCCGTGGCGCAGTGCCGTGTCGATGATCGCTGCGAACTGCTGATCCTTCTTGCGTCCGAAGCCGACGTTGCCAGGATTGATCCGGTACTTGCCCAGCGCCTCCGCCGCGGCCGGCTCGGCCGCGAGCAACTGGTGACCGTTGTAGTGGAAGTCTCCGATCAACGGCACGTCGACGCCCATCATGTCGAGGCGTTCGCGGATGCGCGGAACGGCGGCAGCGGATTCCGGATTGTTGACCGTGATCCGCACCAGTTCGGAACCGGCACGGGCCAGTTCGGCAACCTGTTTCGCCGTACCGGCGACGTCGGCGGTGTCGGTATTCGTCATCGACTGCACCACGATCGGTGCGCGGCCGCCGACAAGGCTCGTGCCGACGCGGACCCCCACGCTCAGGCGACGGGCGCGCTCGCTCTCGGATGGATCGGTCATGCGGGATCTGCAGCGCCGGGGCGCGGAATCGGAGCGGACCGAAACGACGTCCGCGGAAGGCGAAGGATACTCAAGCCCGGGGCCCGCCCGCCAGCACGGGTGCTGCGTCGATGCCATCGTCCGGCAGATCCAGCGACGGCAGCGCGAACATGAGGTAGGAACCGGTCGAATCCATGGTGCCTGCCCCCTGTACCCGCAGCACGCATGGCGCCGATGGCCAACGATGTGGATCGGCAGGAATCGTCATTTCGATCGAGGCCGGCTCGCGCTCGAACAGTCCGGGCGTCAACAGACTGGAGTAAATCGCGGATTCCTCCTCGCGCAGCGGCGCCAGCAGGATGCCACGCATGTCTGCGCGTGCCTGACCCGCAGCGTCGACTGCAGCGGCGCCGACCGCGAGCGAACGACGTGCGAGCAGTTCGATGCCGGCATCGATACGGCCTTCGTCGTCGATGCGCATCCAGCGTACGCTGCCGACCATCCAGTCCGGGGTCGTATCGCCGCCTTCAGGCAAGGACAGTCCAACCAGCTCTCCGACCTTGGCGCGCACGCTTTCACCGGACGCACCACGTTCCCAGACCAACCGGTAGCCGCCCAGGCCTTGGTCGACGATGTGCGCAGACATGCGTTGGGTGCGCATCTGCTCACCCGAGCCGACGACCCAGGAGGCCGCCGTATCGCGCTCGGAAAGGCTGATCGAGGTACCGCGCACCTTGCGCAGAAAGCCGTCGAAGTCCTCGTTGCCGGCGAGGACGAAGTGCAGGTCGTGCAGTCCGATCACGGTCTGCAGGACATGTCCGCCGGCGAGGCGACGATGCCCTCGCGTGCCGTCGGAGGTCCAGCCATCGACGATGCGACGAACCAAGTCAACCTCGACCTGTGCCGGCGCGCCACCGCGCACGCGGAATGTCGCCAGGCGGATTCCGGGCGGGACCATGCGGACCTGTTCGTCGATGAAGGCAAGCACCGGACCGAGATCGAGTTCGAGCACGCCATCGTCGACGGTCGTGCGTTCTTCGGGGATGTAGCCGGGGCCTGCATCGCGCTCGACGTCGATCGGATGCGCGGCTTGCCCGCCGGCAACCCGGCGCAGTTCCGGATATGGCGCCAACGTGCGCGTGAAGGCAATCAAATCAAGCAACTCGCGCTGGGTGAACCGATACGGGTTCGCCAGTGCGAGCAAGATCGCATGCACATAGGACTGGCGCGGCGTGGCCGAACCGAAGGCATCATCATCGACGCTGCGCGAATCGAGGCCGAGCGAAGCGGTGAACCGGTAGACGTCGTGCAGCGATTGCCAGCAACCCTTTGGTGGCGTGCGATACAACAGGTACGCCTTGTGCAGGCGCGCGCCGCAGTGGCCCAGTGCACGCGCGGCGGAAAGTGCGACGGACTTGCCCTTGAGCAGCGGTACGCTGCCGTTCGGCGCACAGTAGTCGTGCAGTGTCATGCGGTAGCCAAGCGCCAGCTCGGACTGGAACTCCTGGGCCAGCGTGCCCAGCTCGGAGCGCTGTGGCGGCAGCGGGAAGCTGGCGCCGACGATCTGCTTGTCCACCAGCGAGGCCAACTGGTTGATCGGCCCCCGCAGGATCTCGAGCGCGTCGAGACGTTCGCCGGGCGGGATGCGCAACGCGTTCATCGCACGCAGGCCGTCGACGAGCATGCGTGCAGTGGCAAGGAAGTTGGCCAGCGGCAGGGCTGCGACCCAGTTGCGCAGGGCGCGTGGCTCGGTGGCAAAGTCGCCGCTGCGCGCCGCGCGCCGCTCGGGCACGTCACGCAGCAGCCGGCGATGCAATTCCGTCATGGTTTCGTCCCCCTGCGGAGGTCGAGTCTAGGGATGCTCTGATCCATTCCGCAATGGCGTCATGACATCCCCAAGGTTCGCAGCGAGGTGGGCGTGGCGAAGTACAGGCTGGCGGCCTGGACAAGCCGCGCAGACCGCGCCGCGGGCCTTGCGGATGTCACCCCGTCATTGGATATCGACAGGTTGGGGCGGAATCTCCGGCTTTCCATGAGTCGTGTCCGCGCCTATGATCGGCCGGGGCTGAGGGGTGGCGATGACCGAGCGTTTCAAGATCGCGATCGTGGGATCGGGTCCGGGTGGCCTGTCCGCGGCGGCTCGCGCCGCCGAGCGCGGTGAATCGCACGTGCTGCTCGAGGCCGAGCCGCACCTGTCGAACACGATCTACCGTTATCAGAAGGGCAAGTACGTGATGGACGAGCCAGGCATCCTGCCGCTGCGCTCGCCGATCCCGTTCACTGCCGGCCTGCGCGAGACCATCCTCGACGCCTGGGACGAGTCCGCCGCGCGCCTCAAGATCAACGTGCGCCATCGCCACGAAGTCGCCTCGATCCAGCGCCGCGCCGATGGCATCTTCGACATCGCCTGCACGAATGGCGCGAAGGTCGAGGCCCAGGCCGTCGTCCTCGGCATCGGCCTGCAGGGCAACCTGCGCAAGCTTGGTGTCGCCGGCGAAGATCTGCCGTTCGTGCAGTACCAGCTCGACGACCCGGATGCCTACGAGGGCGAGACGATCGTCGTCGTCGGTGCCGGCGATGCGGCTATCGAGAACGCGCTGGCCCTTGCGAAACAGAACAACGTCGTCCTGATCAACCGCAAGGATGAGTTCTCGCGCGCGAAGAAGGGCAACGAGCAGGCCGTGCTCAAGGCCATCGAGGACGGCGTCATCGAGTGCTACTACAACAGCTCGCCCGAGCGGGTCGAGGCATTGAGCGCTGGACGCAAGCCAGGCCGCATGATCCTCGCCACCGACAAGGGACGCGCGCAGGTGCTCGTCGACCGCGTCATCGCCCGTCTCGGCGCGACCGCGCCGCGCGGCTTCGTCGAGGCCTGTGGCATCGAGTTCCCGAGCAAGGATCCTGCCGCAGTGCCGGCGATCAGCGCGCAGTACGAGTCGAACGTGAAAGGCCTCTACATCGTCGGCGCGCTGGGCGGCTATCCGCTCATCAAGCAGGCGATGAACCAGGGCTACGAAGTCGTCGAATACATCTGCGGCGGCAACGTCGAACCGGCCGACACTCCCCTGCTCAAGGCCAAGTTTGCAGGCATCAGCGGCTTCCGCAGTGTCGACGAGGCGCTTGCTCGCATCCAGAAAAACGTGCCGGTGCTCTCGCACATCACGCCGCTGCAGATGCGCGAATTCATGCTCGACTCGGACATCCGCACGCCCGCGGACGGCGAGACGATCTTCGCACGCAACGACTACACCAACAGCTTCTATTCGATTGTCGAAGGCGACGTGCGCATCGTCATCGAAGGCCAATCGAGCCCGGTGATCCTCCGCCGCGGCGAATTCTTCGGCGAGATGGGCCTGATCTCCGGCCGCCGACGCACCGCGACCGTCATCGCAGGCCAGAACTGCATCCTCGTCGAGACGCCACGGCGCTCGATGAACCGCCTGATCGCTTCGGTGGAAGCCGTGCGCAGGGAGATCGACCGCGTGTTCATCGTGCGCGCGATCCAGTCGCGCTTCGCCCCCGAGGCGAGTATCGAGCAACTGAACGAGATGGCGGCCGGCGCGACCCTGCAACGCTACCGCGCCGGCGACAACGTGTTTCTGGAAGGCGAGGCCGGTGACTGCCTGCACCTCGTGCGTGTAGGTTCGCTGACGATCTCGCGCAACCTCGGCGGCAAGGATGTCGTGCTGACCTACGTCGCCGCCGGCAACTACGTCGGCGAGATGGCCCTGATGGGCGAAACAAGGCGCTCGGCGACAGCGCGTGCGGCCATCGCGACGGAGACGATCCGTCTCGATGGCGACACCTTCAAGCGCATGATCGATCGCATCCCCGCGTTGCGCCTGCGCCTGCAGAAGGAATACCGTCAGCGCACCGCCGCCAACCTCGCCATGCAGTCGACGCCGGAAGGCGGCGACATCATTTCGTTCCTGATGGCCCAAGGCGCCGGCGAGGCGACCGACATCCTGCTGATCGACGAATCGCTGTGCGTGCGTTGCGACAACTGCGAAAAGGCCTGCGCGGAAACCCACGGCGGCACCTCGCGCCTTGATCGCGAGGCCGGCCCGACCTTCGCCAACGTGCACGTACCGACCTCGTGCCGCCACTGCGAGCACCCGCACTGCATGAAGGACTGCCCACCCGACGCGCTGCGGCGCGCGCCGAACGGCGAGGTCTTCATTGCAGACAACTGCATCGGCTGCGGCAACTGCGAGCGCAATTGCCCGTACGGCGTCATCCACATGGCCAGCAAGCCGCCCAAGAAGCCCGGCCTGCTGCAGTGGCTGCTGTTCGGGCGCGGCCCCGGCCCGGGCGAAGCGCCCTACGACCCGGACGCGAAGAAGGACGGCCAAGCCAAGAAAGCCGTCAAATGCGACATGTGCAAGGACCAGTCCGGCGGCGCCGCCTGCGTGCGCGCCTGCCCGACCGGTGCGGCGATCCGCATCAGCCCCGAGGAGTTTCCGGCGTATGCACAGTCGAGGCGCTGAGGTAAAGGTGGCGACCATGGCGGTAACGCCTGCGCACAGCCGTTTTTTGCTTCGCAGGAGCCCCCTTGGGAGCCCCTTCAGGGGCGATGGGTCGATCGCCCCTGAAGGGGCTCCTGCAGAAGCGCTGCCCGCACTCCCCAGCTTTCGCTCCTGCTTCCACGCACCAAGAACAGCAAGCCAGGAGCGCCACCGTGCATGAGTCCATCCTGACCCACGCCCGCTCCCGCTACCTGTGGATCGCTCTCGCCCTGTGCGTGCTGTCGATCGGGTTCTACGTCTGGCACGACCCCGATCCGGTGCCGAACGGCGGCACCTGGCTCGGCTACACGCTCGGCACGATCGGTGCGCTGCTGATCGTCTGGCTGCTGCTGTTCGGCGTGCGCAAGCGTAGTTACTCGACGTCGCTCGGCTCGACGCGCGGCTGGCTGTCCGCACACATCTACCTCGGCACCGCGCTGATCCTCGTCGCCCTGCTTCACAGCGGCTTCCAGTTCGGCTGGAACCTGCACACGCTGGCACTCGTGCTGATGCTGTTGGTGATCTTCAGCGGCTTCTTCGGCGTCTACGCTTATCTGCGCTACCCGGCCCTGATGACGCGCAACCGCGAGAACGCGACGCGCGACGCCATGCTCGAGGAGATCGCCGAGATCGACCAGAACGCGCTCGCGCTCGCCGACGGCATCGCGCCGGAGATCCACGCGGTGGTACTGCGTTCGATCGAGAACACGCGCCTCGGCGGCGGCGTGTGGACGCAGTTGCGTGCGCGTGACGGCTCCGACCTCGCCATCGCGCGCATCCGCAGCGCGATCGCCGAACGCAGCACCCAGGTCGGCGCGCCTCCAGCGGGGCTGAAAGCCGGGCAGACGATCATCGCCATGGTCGATTTCCTCGCCGGCGGTGCCGACGACCGCCAGACCGAGGCACTGCGCAAGCTCATCGACATGCTCTCGCGCAAGCGCGCACTGGCCACGCGCGTCGCGCGCGACATCCAGTACCAGGCGATCATGGAGATCTGGCTGTACATCCACGTGCCGCTGTCGGTGACCCTGCTCGCCGCCCTGATCGGCCACATCGTTTCAGTGTTCTTCTACTGGTAGGCGCCCGGCAAGCCATGAGCCAGCCGAATCCGAACCCGATCGGACGCGAGGCAAGCCGATGCGCTGGCTGATCCGTCGCGTCCTCAAGAAGGGGAAGAGCTCCGTCTCGTATGAGGAGGACATCCACTACGGCGAGGTGCTGACGATCGGCCGCGCCGCCGACCAGGCGATCTTCCTGCCCGACCTGCGCGCGGCACTGAACCACGCGCGCGTGACCTCGCTTGGCGGCGGCCAATATCGCGTCGAGTCGCTGATCGTCGCCGGCATCCGCGTCGACGGCCAGATCACCTACGCGACCACGGTCGGTGCCGGCACGGCGATCGAACTGGGCTCGACGCGCATCACCCTGCTCGACACGCGCGGCGACTACGATGCCGCGGTCGAGGTGGCCGCGATCGACAAGAACGAACAGGCCGAGATGCTCGCCCGCCGCGGCAAGCCGACCACGCTCGCGCAGACCTGGCTCGGCAAGCGCTGGCCGTCGTGGCTCGGCTTCCTGCTCGTGCTCGGCCTGTTCCTCGTCCTGCCGATGGCCGGCCATTTCGTCCCGCCGCTCGGCAAGCTGCTCGCACATTCGCCGTTGCCGAGCGTCGGCGCGTGGAGCACCGGCGAACTCGATGCCGCCCATCGCCATTTCGGCGACGATTGCCGCAGTTGCCACCAGAATCCCTTCCTGATGGTGCGCGACAGCGCCTGCACGACCTGCCACGTGCGCACCAAAGCGCATGCCGACCCGATGGCGTTCAACCTGCCCGAACTAGGCGACACGCGCTGCGCGACCTGCCACAAGGACCACAATGGCAACCGCGGCATGGTCAGCACCGACCAAGGCCTGTGCGCCGACTGCCACCGCGACCTCAAGGCAAACACCCGGGGCGCGAGCTCGATCGCCGACATTGCTGATTTCGGTACCGCGCACCCGGAGTTCCACGTCAACCTGCCCGGCTGGGACATTGCCGGCAACTTCATGCCGAAGTCGATGCCGTGGTCGGCTGGGTTGAAGGAAAACTCCGGCCTCAAGTTCGACCATGCCGTGCACCTGAAGGCGGATGGCCTGAACACGCCGAACGGGCGCAAGGTGCTGGAGTGTGCGAGCTGCCACGTCACCGAACCGGGTGGCGCGGCGATGAAACCGATCGCCTTCGAGACGATGTGCCGCGAATGCCACGCGCTCGGTTTCGACACATTGGCACCGGACCGCCAGGTGCCGCATGCCGACGTGCCCGCCGTGGTCTACACGCTCGACGAGTTCTATGCGCGGCGCGCGCTCGAAGGCGGCTATGCCGACGCGCGTGCGCCGACCATCGTGCAGGAGCGCCGCCGACCCGGTTCGCCGCCGCTGTCGCGCCAGGAAACCGTCGAGGCGCTGGCCTGGGCGCGCGACCGTTCGCGCGAGGCGGCCCGCACCCTGTTCACCGGCAAGGCCTGCGTCACCTGCCACACGATTGCCGCGCCGAGTCCGAACAATCCCGAATGGAAGGTCGCACCGGTGCGTGTGGCCGGGCTCTGGTACGTCGATGCGAAGTTCAGCCACCAACGGCACGAGACGATGGCCTGCGTCGACTGCCATGCCGGAGCGGAAACCTCGAAGGGTGCGAATGATCTGCTGATTCCCGGCATCGACAACTGCCGCCAGTGCCATGGCGGAGCGCACGCGGCAGGCAAGGTGCAGAGCACCTGCATCGCCTGCCACGACTACCATCGGTTGCCGGGCCTGACCCTGGACACACCGACGACACGTTCGCCGGCAACCGGAAACAAGGCGCGATAGGCGACCGTGGGCCGCTGAGCTATCATCGCCCGCGGGGTACCGCCAGCCAGCTCGATGCTCGCTACGGGAGGACGGATGGGGATCGTGAGATTCGGCGCGTTGCTGATCGGGACATCGTTGCTGGCCGCGTGCGGCGGTGGCAGCAATACCGCCAGTACCGACGGGACATCGCCTGGACCCGGCACCGGCTCCGGTGACTCCGGGTGCTCGGGTTCGTGCGCAAACGCCAGTTCGTTCCTCACCGAAGACGACATCCGGCGCATCATCGCGCAGGCCGTCAACGAGGCGCAGGGCCAGAACCTGCCGGCGACGATCACTGTCGTCGACCGCGTCGGCAACGTGCTCGGCGCCTATCGCATGACCAACAGCCGACGCACGCAGAAGGTCGATTCCGGGCGTGGCGTCATCGGCGGCCTCGAAGGCCTCGAGATTCCGAGCGAACTGACCGCGATCGCCAAGGCCATCACCTCGGTGTATTTCTCCTCCGAAGGAAATGCCTTCACCTCGCGTACGGCCGGCCAGGTCGCGCAGGAGCATTTCAATCCCGGCGACATCACCGCTCCTTCGGGGCCTCTGTTCGGCGTGCAGTTCTCGCAACTGCCGTGTTCGGACATCTCGGCACGCTTCAACGGCATCGGCCCGAGCGCCGGCCCACATCGCTCGCCGATCGGTATCGCCGCCGATCCAGGCGGGGTGCCGCTGTACAAGAATGGAGTGCCGGTCGGTGCGATCGGCGTATCCGCCGACGACACCTACGGCGTCGACACCTTCGCCGGCGACATCGACCGCAACCTCGACGAATACATCGCCCTGGCCGGGACGTATGGTTTCGCCGCACCGGTGGACCGCCGCGCCGATCGCATCACGGCCGGTGGCTTGAGCCTGCGTTTCACCGATGTCGAGTTCAACCAGCTTGCGCGCAATCCGGCCAGCGCACCGGCATTCGCCACGCTCGGCCCGGCCGACGGCCAAGTGATCGCGATCCCCGCCTTCTTCAGTGGCACGATCTCGCGCGGCCTCGCCTTCGGCCAGGTCGAATCCGGCATCCGGCCCGATCCGGTGACTTTTCCCGGCCTCGATGCCTTCGTCGTCGACGACGGCAGCGGCACCAACCGCTTTCCGCCGCGCGCGGGCACCGATGGCCCGGCGGCGCTCAGCGCAGAGGAAGTGCGCACGTTGATGAGCGAAGCGCTCAAGGTCGCCAACCGCACGCGTGCGCAGGTGCGCAAGCCACTCGGCTCACCGGCCGGCGAAACCATCGTCGTGGTCGACACGAACGGCGTCGTGCTCGGCCTCGTGCGCTCGCGCGA
Source organism: Dokdonella sp. (assembly GCF_019634775.1). Lineage (NCBI taxonomy): Bacteria > Pseudomonadati > Pseudomonadota > Gammaproteobacteria > Lysobacterales > Rhodanobacteraceae > Dokdonella > Dokdonella sp. The sequence goes on along the minus strand of NZ_JAHCAS010000002.1, from coordinate 543,717 downwards.
CGCCCTGGTGGATGCAGTCGACGTGACCACGCAGAAGGCGCGCACGGCCGCATTCTTCTCGGGCGGCTACGCTGCCGCCGATCTCGCCTCGGTGCCGCCGGCAACCTACCTGCGCGGCGCCCTCGACCTCGCCAACGGCCGCGTCGCCTTCACCTCGGCCGGCTCACGCAGTCCTTTCGCCTACGTCACGGCACTGCGCGCCTTCCTGCCCGCTTCGGGCGCGCTCGGCGACGGCGCGATCGCGTATTCGAACCGCGCGATCGGCAACCTGTCGCGGCCGTTCTATCCGGACGGCGTGCCGGGCCGCCCGCCGGGCCCGTTGAGCCTGCCGATCAACGACTGGAGCGTGTTCAGCACCGGCCTGGAACTCGATCTCGACTACAACCAGGCTGCCCTGTTCCTCGCCTTCTACCTGCAGCAGATCGGCCTGACCGTCAGCCTCGACGGCACCGACCTGCCCCCGCTCGGCGAGGCACCGACCAACTGCACGGGCATCGATCGCGTGCCGAACGGCATCACCCTGTTCGGCGGCAGCGTGCCGATCTACCGCGGCAACACCCTGGTCGGCGCGGTCGGTGCCTCCGGCGATGGCACCGACCAGAGCGACCTCGTCGCCTTCCTCGGCCTGCACAACGCCGGTGTCGTCCTCGGTGGCGCAATCGGCAACGCACCGCCGGCAATCCGTGCCGACACCCTGGTCCCGCAGGGCGCGCGTCTGCTCTACGTGCAGTGTCCGCAATCGCCGTTCCTGAATTCCAACGAACAGTACGTCTGCGAGGGCAAGTGACATGCGCCGCATCGCCCTGCACCTTCGCACCTTCGGCCTCGGTCTCGCCGGGGCCCTGTTCGTCGGCAACGCACAGGCCGACCTGCCGGGCATCCAGCCCGATTGGCTGCTGCTGTTCGGCGTGCTGCAGGCGCCGACCTACGATCCATACCAGTCGCAGATTCCGCGCAGGCGTCCGGGCCATCCGCCCGAACCGCTGCCGATGTTCGTCGAGCAGAATCCCGACGCGGTGAACCCGGCCCCGGTCGACCAGGCTGGCAGCTTCATTCCGGTCCCGGATCGCTGGCGCATCATGGAGGCGCTCGGTCTCAAGTCGCCGTGGTACGACCCCTACAACCAGAACGTACTGAAGGGTGACAAGCCGATCTTCGGCGAGGACTGGTTCTTCGCCATGACCGGAGTGTCCGACACCCTGGTCGAACCGCGCGGCATCCCGACTCCGGTCGGCCCGCAGTCGAGCCCGGAACCCGGGTCCAACGATGTGCTCGGCGACACCGACCAGACCATCTTCGCGCAGACCGTGATCGCCAGTTTCCTGCTCTACAAGGGCGACACGGCATTCAAGCCACCCGACTACGAGTTCAAGCTCGCGCTGGCCCTGAACTACAACCGCGTGCGCACCGAAGAAGTGCGCGCCCTGCAGCTCGATCCGACCTTCGGCCGCACGCGCGACGACGGGTTCATCGGCGTGCAGGAGCTGTTCTTCACCAAGGACTACCGCACCGCCTCGTCGCGCTACGACGTCGACGAGGTACGCATCGGCATCCAACCGTTCTCGTCGGACTTCCGCGGTTTCCTGTACCAGGACAACCAGCCCGGCGTGCGTTTCTTCGGCAACCGCGACAACAACAAGTGGCAGTACAACATCGCCTGGTTCCGGCGCCTCGAAAAGGACCTGAACTCGGGCCTCAACGATGTCACGAAATCACCGCGCGACGACGACATCCTGCTGGCCAGCCTGTACCGCCAGGACTTCCCGTTCCTCGGCTTCACTTCGCAGGCGATCGTTGCCTGGAACCGCAACCGCGAGGACGAGAGCTTCTACGACTCCAACGGCTTCATCCAGCGCCCGGCCGCGATCGGCCGCGAGGCGCCGCGCACCTACGATGTCGGCTACATCGGCTACAACGGCGACGGGCACATAGGGCGCCTGAACCTCACCGTGGCCGCGTATGCGGCGATCGGCGACCAGAAGGACGGTGGAGTGTTCGTGCCGCAAAAGACCGATATACGCGCCGGCTTCGTGGCGGCTGAAGCGTCCATGGACTTCGATTGGATCCGCGTGCGCGCCTCGGCGGCCTGGGCCAGCGGCGACAAGGATCCTTACGACGATCGCTCGACCGGTTACGACGCGATCTTCGAGAACCCGATTTTCGCCGGTGCCGACACCAGCTACTGGATTCGCCAGAACATCCCGTTCATCGGCGGCGGCGGCGTGACCCTGGCCGGACGCAACGGCCTGCTCGCCAACCTGCATTCCTCGAAGGAACAGGGCCAGTCGAACTTCGACAACCCGGGCCTGCGCCTGATCGGCCTCGGCGCCGACTTCGACCTCACACCGCAGTCGCGCGTGTCGGCCAACGTCAACCACCTGTGGTTCGATCGTTCGGAAGTCCTGGAGACTGCACGCAACCAAGCCGACATCAGCCGCGATATCGGCACCGATGTCTCGGTGGCGTGGATCTGGCGGCCGTATGCCACGCAGAACATCATCCTGCGCCTGTCCGCGGCGACCCTGCTGCCCGGCCAGGGCCTCAAGGATCTCTATGGCAACGACACCCGTTACTACACGGTGCTCGGCAACCTGATCTTCACGTACTGAGGGGGCGCGAAGAACCATGCTGCGATCCATTGCCGCCGCTTGCATCGCATCCGTCGCCCTCACCGCGACGCCCGTTCTCGCCGACAGCAGCAAGCCTGCGAAAGTCGAGCGCGAATACGTCACCGCACCTGCCGCGCCGGCCTTCCAGACCTGGGAACAGGCCGAAGCGAAATCGGCTGGCTGCGTCAGTTGCCACAGCGCATCCGATCGCAAGACCATGCACGCCAATCCGGCCGTGGTGCTCGGCTGCACGGACTGCCATGGAGGCGATGCCAGCGTGCAGGCCCAGGGTTCGACCGGCAGCGTCGAGTATCGCGCAGCGCTGGAACGCGCCCATGTGCTGCCACGTTATCCGTCGCGCTTCCCGTCAGCAGCAAATCCCGAGCGCAGCTATGCCTGGCTGATGCAGGAAGCCCCCGAGTTCGTGCGCTTCATCAACCCGGGCGACCTGCGCATCGCGCGCGAGGCCTGCGGTGCCTGCCACCTGCCGATCATCCAGGCCAACGAGAAGAGCCTGATGGCCAATGCGGCGATGTTCTGGGGCGCCGCCGCGTACAACAACGGCATCCTGCCGTTCAAGCACTCGATCCTTGGCGAATCCTATTCGCGTGAGGGCGAGCCAGCCGCCGTCGAAAACGGCATCCCCAACGATGCTGCGATGGACAAGCGCGGAATTCTGCCGAAGATCAACCCGATGCCGACCTGGGAAACCGTGCCGCCGGGCGACATCTTCCGCGTGTTCGAGCGCGGCGGGCGCAACATCAACAACATCTTCGCCGAGATCGGTCTGCCGAACGAGTTCGGCCAGATCCAGCGCCTCGAGGAACCGGGCCGGCCCGACCTCAAGCAGTCGTTCCGCGGGCCCGGCACCGGCCTGCGCGTGTCGATCCCCGTGCTCAACATCCACAAGACACGCCTCAACGATCCATTCATCTGGATGCTCGGCACCAACGACAATCCCGGCGACTTCCGCTCGTCCGGTTGCAGCGCCTGCCACGTCGTCTACGCCAACGACCGCGACCCCCGCCACTCTGCCATCTACGCGAAGTTCGGCAACATGGGCACGAGCCAGCAGGCCGATCCAACCATCCCGAAAGACGTGCCCGGCCATCCGCTCAAGCACGAGTTCACGCGCCAGATCCCGACCAGCCAGTGCATGATCTGCCACATGCACCAGCCGAACATGTTCATCAACACCATGCTCGGCTACACGATGTGGGACTACGAGTCCGACGCGCCGTTCATGTGGCCGGAGAAGCAGCAGTACCCCGACGCGGAGAAGATGCGCAAGATCCTTGACCGCAATCCTGAGGGCGCCTCACCGCGCGGCAAGTGGGCCGATGTCGATTTCCTCAAGGATGTTTCACTGCTCAATCCGCAGCTCAAGGACACCCAGTTCGCCGACTACCACGGCCACGGCTGGAATTTCCGCGCGATCTACAAGCGTGACCGCAAGGGCAATCTGCTCGACGCCGCCGGCACGAAGATCGCCGACGACGATCCGGACAAGTGGAAGAAGGGCGTGCACCTCTCGTCGATCCACGTCGACGTCGGCATGCAGTGCGTCGATTGCCATTTCGCCCAGGACAATCACGGCAACGGCTACCTCAAGGCCGAGGTCATGGGCGCGGTGGAAATCCAGTGCCAGGACTGCCACGGCACGGTCGATGCGCCACCGACGCTGAAGACCTCGGGTCCGGCGGCCTCGAAGTTCGGCACCAACCTGCTGCTGATCCGCAACCCGGACGGCAAGAAGCGTTTCGAATGGGTCGGCGACAAGCTGATCCAGCGCTCGGCCGTGACACCCGGCCTGGAATGGACGATGAGCCTGGTCAAGGACAGCGTCGATCCTCTGTCCGGCGAATACAATCCGAAGGCGACGCGCGCCCATACGATGGCGCGCGGCACCGACGAGCTGCGCTGGGGCAAGGATGTGCCGCTCGACGAACGCGCCCACGGCGAAGACAAGATGCTGTGCTACTCGTGCCACACCTCCTGGACGACGAGCTGCGGCGGCTGCCACCTGCCGATCGAGGCCAACTGGAAAACCGAGCGCCACAAGTACGAAGGCGGCTACACGCGCAACTTCGCCACCTACAACCCGCAGGTCGCGCGCGACGAGATGTTCTTCCTTGGCAAGCATGGCGGGATCAAGGACGGCAAGATTGCGCCGGTGCGCTCCTCGTCGGCGCTGGTGCTGTCCTCGACCAACATCAACCGCGAGAAGATCTACGTCCAGCAGCCGCCGATCGCCGCTTCGGGCTACAGCTCGCAGGCATTTGCGCCGCACTACCCGCACACCGAACGCAAGACCGAGACCAAGGACTGCGAGGATTGCCACCTGTCGAAGAACAACGACAACAATGCCATCATGGCGCAGCTGCTGCTGCTCGGCACGAAGTTCATCGATTTCGTCGGCTTCCACGCCTGGGTCGGTGGCGACGGCGAGATCAACGCCGTACAGGTCACCGAGTGGGACGAGCCGCAGGCGGTGATCGGCAGCTACCTGCAGAAATACGCCTATCCGGACTGGTTCTCCGAGCACCAGCAGCGTGGGCAGCGCCTGCCAGTCGCGCATGCGCATTCGGCCGGCACTGCCGAGTGCCTGCAACTGCGTGGCGAGTACCTGTTCGTCGCCGAAGGCACCAAGGGCACGCAGATCTACGACGTCGCCAGTATCGGCAACAAGGGCTTCTCGCAGAAACTCATCACCGCACCGTTCTCCCCACTCGGGCAGAACACTGCGATCAAGTCGAGGAATGCAACCTGTGTTGCGCTGGCAACGACCCAACCGGTCGCGCCCAAGCGCAACGAAGGCGAGCTGATGCGCGGCCCCAACGCCGAACAGGTGATGCATCCGGTCTACCGATACGCTTTCATCACCGATGCCGAGGAAGGCCTGATCGCCACCGACATCGACACCCTGGTCGATGGCGAGGCGCGCAACAACAACCTCGAGCGCGCCATGACCTGGAACGGCGACGGCGTGCTCAACGGAGCGCGCCACCTGACCATCGCCGGCACGACGTTCTATGTTGCCACCGAGCGCGGCATCGTCGTCCTCGACCTCGATGACCCGCTCGCACCGCGCTACGTCAAGACGATCCCGATCGCCGGGGCGCGCGCCAGCCAGGTGCAATTCCGCTATCTCTTCGTCACCGCCACCGACGGCCTGCACGTCGTCGACGTGACCAGGCCCGAGCGAGCCGCCGAAGTCCCCGGCGCCCATCTGTCTCTGCGTGACCCGCAAAAGCTGCACATCGCCCGCACCTGGGCCTTCATCGCCAACGGCGCTGACGGCCTCGCCATCATCGACGTGACCAATCCCGAGCAACCCAGGCTGTACGAGATGTACAACGCCGGTGGCAAGCTCAACGATGCGCGTGACGTCGTGGTCGGAACGACCAACGCCTCGCTGTTCGCCTATGTCGCAGACGGCCGCAACGGTCTCAAGGTCATCCAGCTCACGTCGCCGGAATCGCAACCGAAGTTCTACGGTTTCGCCCCCGACCCGAAGCCGCAGCTCGTCGCCTGGTATCCGACCGGCAAGCCTGCCCTGTCGCTGTCGCGCGGCCTCGAACGCGACCGCGCGGTCGACGAGAGCGGCCATCAGGTCGCCGTATTCGGCCGCATCGGCTCGCGCCCGTTCACCCTCGAGGAAATGCGCCGCCTGTTCCTCAAGGAGGATGGCACACCTTGGTACGTCAGCAACGCCATCGACGACCACGGCACGGCGCTCTCCCCCAACATCCCCGTACCCGTCGCCGGCCCGTCCAGGCATGCCGCGCCGACCGGTACGGCATCGGACACCCACGGGCCGAACTGATCGGGGCGAGCGCGTCGTGCCGGCACCCATCGACATGCGTGCGTTGATCGAAGGCTATTTCGCCGCCTTCGCCCGCCACGACGGCGCGGCGATGGCGGCCTGCTACCACACCCATGCGAGTTTCCGCGATCCGGTATTCGAACTGTATGGCGCTGAAGTCGGCGCGATGTGGCGGATGCTGTGCTCGCGTGCCGCGGATCTGCGCGTGCAGGCGTCCGGCATCGTTGCCGAAGGCGACGAGGGGCGCGCAGATTGGCAGGCCTGGTACACGTTCTCGAGTACCGGGCGCCCCGTGCACAACATCGTGCGCTCTCATTTCCGCTTCGCCGACGGTCTCATCGTCGAACAGGTCGACGATTTCGCCTTCTGGCGCTGGTCGCGCCAGGCGCTCGGGCCGCTCGGTCTCCTGCTGGGCTGGACACCGCCGCTGCGTGCCAAGGTCACCGTCAACGCGCGCAAAGCCCTCGAACGCTTCATCGCCACCGAGCGCGAAACGAAATAGCGCCTGCATTCTCCCGCAGGAGCCGCTGCAGGAGCCCCTTAAGGGACGATGCTCGGCTTTTCGATTCATCGCAGTGTCCGATCGCCCGTGAACGGGCTCATGCAGAAAGGACGCCCGTGTGGGCGGTGCTCTTCTCCTTCGGGCGCTACACTCACCCGCATGTCCGCCCTGCCCTTCGAACCGAGGCCCGTGCCCGCGTGGAATGCGTCGACGCGGCTCGTCGCCACGCAGGCCTTGAGCCGTGCGGCGGGTGCGCCGCTGATCGGCGGAAATGCGATCGAACTGCTGATCGATGCCGCAGCGAACTACGATGCCTGGCTGGCCTCGATCCGTGCGGCGCGCGCATCGATTCTGTTCGAGAACTACATCTTCCGCGACGATGAAACTGCGCGCACCTTCCGGGACGCGCTCGTCGAGCGCGCCGAGGCCGGCGTACGGGTCCGCGTCGTGCGCGACTGGCTCGGCTGCTTCGGTCAGTCACGTGCGCGATTCTGGTCACCGCTGGTCGCCGCAGGCGGAGAAGTGCGCACCTACAACCCGCCACGGCTCGCCAGTCCGCTTGGCTGGCTTTCGCGCGACCATCGCAAGCTGCTCGTGACCGACGGTCATGCGGGCTTCCTTTCCGGCATCTGCGTCAGCGCGAAATGGCTGGGCAATCCGGCCAGGAAGATCCCGCCTTGGCGCGATACCGGCGTCGCCGTGCATGGACCCGCCGTCGCCGAGCTGGCCAACGCCTTTGCCGACGTCTGGGCGCGCATCGGCACTCCCCTCGATTTCGATGCTTGCGCAGCAGTGCCCGGCGTGGCCGGCGACGTCGACCTGCGTGTGATTGCGACCGTGCCGAATGCGGCCGGCCTGTACCGACTCGACCAGTTGATCGCAGCCATGGCCGAAGAGCGGCTATGGCTCACCGACGCCTACTTCGTCGGCGTCACGCCCTACGTGCAGGCATTGGCCTCTGCGGCTCGTGACGGCGTCGACGTTCGCCTGCTCGTGCCAGGATCGAGCGACATTCCCGCGGTCGGCTCGATGTCGCGCGCGGGATATCGGCCGCTCCTGGAAGCCGGCGTGCGTGTGTTCGAGTGGAACGGCTCGATGCTGCACGCGAAGTCCGCCGTAGCCGACGGCCGTTGGTCACGTGTCGGTTCGAGCAACCTCAATCTGGCCAGCTGGATCGGCAACTGCGAGATCGACGTCGCCGTCGAAAACCGCACTTTCGCCGAACGCATGGAAGCGCAGTACCTACAGGATCTCGACAACAGCACCGAGATCGTCCTGCACGAAGGCAGACGTCTGCAGCGTCGGAATCATCGCGCCGCCGCATGCAAGGGTGGCAGTTCAGGGCGCGCGGCAGCCGGTGCGCTGCGCCTGGCCAACTCGGTCGGTGCGGCGATCACCAACCGGCGCGTACTCGGCCGCTCCGAATCGTCGATGCTTGGCATCGGGGGGTTGCTCCTTCTCGCCATCGCCGTGGTGGCCTTCCTGTGGCCGCGTGCGCTGGCCTGGCCGGCCGCCGCGATCCTGCTCTGGTCTGGTCTCGCCCTGCTGGCACGATGGCTCGGCATCCGTCGTCGCCGCAACGGCAACCCGCCTGAAAGTGATGCGTAGAAGCGCTCCCGGTGCACGAAGGTTCTTCGATAGCTGCAAGGAATCGCGCGCAGGGGCGCTCCTTACCCGTGCCCATCACTCCTTTGGGGGCAGCACGACGATGGTCAGCCAGAAATCCTCGATGCTGCGCACGACGTCGATGAATTCCTCAAATGCAACCGGCTTGCCGATGAAGCAGTTGGCATGCAGGTCATAGGCGCGCAGCAGATCCTGCTCTGCGCGCGAACTGGTCAACACGACCACCGGTATCTGCTTGAGGTCGGGATCACTCTTGATCTCGGCGAGTACTTCGCGGCCGTCGAGCCGCGGCAAGTTCAGGTCGAGCAGGATCAGGTCCGGGCGCGGCGCCTGCGCATATGGCTCCTGGCGACGCAGGAAGGCGAGCGCCTGTTCACCGTCGTTGACCACGCTGAGGCAATTGCGGATGCGGCCTTCGCTCAGGGCCTCGCGGGTCAGGCGCACATCGCCTTCGTTGTCCTCGACGAGCAGTATCTCGACGACATGGGCGGTCTTTTGCGCGTTCATGCACTGTCCTCGCTGGCGGGAATGGTGAAATGGAAAACGCTGCCTTGTTGTCCTGTTTCTGACTCGATCCAGATGCGCCCCCCAAAGCCCTCGACAATCTTGCGACAGATCGCCAGGCCGATCCCTGTGCCTGGATACTCGTTGCGTGTATGCAGGCGCTGGAAGATCGCGAACACGCGTTCACGGTATCGAGGCTCGATGCCGATGCCGTTGTCGCGCACGCGCACGTGCCAGAACTCATCCTCCCGCGTCGCGTCGATCGAAACGATCGGCGTGTCCTTGCTGCGAAATTTGATTGCATTGCCGATCAGATTCTGGAACAGCTGGACGAGTTGACTCGGGACCGCTCGGGCAACGCCGTCGGCGGCGATGTCGACGCACGCACCGCTCTCGACGATCGACTCTTGGAGTGCCAAGCGCGCCGATGCCGCACAGTGGCCAATATGCACCGGGATCGACTGTTGACCCGAGCGCCCCACGCGCGCGTAGGCCAGCAGGTCCTGGATGAGCGATTGCATGCGCGATGCACCATCGACGGCGAAGCCGATGAATTCGTCCGCGTCGTGATCGAGGCGGCCTCGGTAGCGCCGCGCGAGCAACTGCACATAGCTCGCCACCATGCGCAACGGCTCCTGCAGGTCATGTGACGCCACGTAGGCGAACTGCTCCAGCTCCGCATTCGAGCGCTCGAGTTCGCGTGTCTTCTGCAGCAGCATCGACTCCTGTTGCTTGCGCCCGCTGATGTCAAGGACGAATCCGGTGAAGTAGATCGTTCCGTCACTCGACCATTCCGAGGCGATGAGTTCTATCGGAAATTCGCTGCCGTCGCTGCGCCGTCCGACGCTTTCGATCGATCGACCCAGAATGTTCGGTGATATTCCCGCGCGGGCACGGTCAATACCGAGCTGATGGCGTTCGCGATGACGCTCCGGAACGAGTTCGGTCAGATGGCGCCCGGGCAAGTCGTCGGCTTCGTAGGCGAAGATCGCCGCGACTGCCGGGTTGGCGTAGAGGATTTTTCCGTTTGCGTCTGCCGTGATGATCCCGGCGCTTGCAGTATCGGCAATCGCCCGCTGGGCACGCTGGCTGCGACGAAGCTCCGCGGTCATGCGCGCTGCCAAGTTCAGCGCACGCGCACGGTGACCTGCGAGTACCCAGGTGATCGCGAACAGGGCAACCGCGACCAGCGGACCAACGATGGCCACGAGCGACGACGTGCGCGAGGCGACATCCCCGGACTGCGCGGTCCGCGCCTGCGTCTGGATTTGCCAACGGCGTCCACCGACATCGATCTCAGCCGACAGCGGGGAACGCGAATCAACGAAGTCAGCCGTGTCATGCAGTACTCCAGCCGCATCGTCCACGCCAAGATCCCGTACGCGCAGGCTGATCCATGCCGCACCGACATCATCGCGCACGCGCGCGACGAGTGCAGCCATGTCGATCATCACGTAGACGAATCCGCTGTCCTCCGGCGTGGCGCCATGCACGTCGCGGACGACCGCGAAGCCGGTACGTTGCCTGGGGTCTCCATGGCGGGCGAATGCAATCGGAGCGGATACCGCAAATGCCAGACCGTCGCGGGCAATGTCGAGGATCTGGCGATAGTTGGGGTCGCGTTCGATATCGGTGCCTATGAGCGCGCGCAGGACTTCCGCCCTGGGTGACACATAGGTGATGACCATTTGGCGCTCGGACCATCGCGATGGACGGCTCGCCTGCTGCATGTGATCGGCATCGAATTGTTGTTCTCGCTTTGGCTCAGCAGCGCCGCGCACACCACGCACGAACAGGACGGCTACTACGGCTGGATAGCGCTTTTCGACTTGCGTGTGTCGCAGGTACTCGCTCCATTCCTCCTCGGTGACATCATCCGATGCAGCGAATAGCCCCGCCAGTCCATCCAGCAGCGCAGAGGTCGCCAGCGCCTGCTCACCGAGGGCGTCGGCGAAGCGATCGAGTCCTTCATCGGCGCGCTGACGCTCCTGTGCACGCGCATCGATCTGCGTCTCGCGCCAGATCAAGCCGGTTGCACCCAAGCTGATGCACAACATGGCAAGCCCGGCAGCGATGCCGGTGCGGTCGCGCAGCGCTCCTGGACGCACATCGGCGAGCGAAGCCCCTTCGATCGCCACGCCACGCAAGCGCGCACCGGCCAGCAAGGCAACTCCGCTGAACAGCAAGGTCAGGGCACTCGGCAGGCGCATGCCGACCGGCAGGTCCTCGTTGGCGATGCCGAGGCCCTGACGCAGACCGACGATCTCGATCAGGCCGAACACACCGATGCCGGCAACGACCGCCCCGATCAGGCCAAACACGAAGTGGCGCCCCCAGTGCGCCGGTAGCACCCCATCGAGAATGAAGGCCATGCCGACACAGAACAATCCGGCGGCAAAGCCCTGTCCGACCGCCTGCATGTCCGAGCCATCGCTGCCGGTACCCGAACCGCCAACCAGGAACCAGCTGAGCTGAAGGCCGCACAGACCGGCAACCACGACTCCGACCAGCACTTTCGGGATACGTGATCCACCGCGGGCGCGCAGCAACAGGCCAAGGGCAACGAGTAGACCCAGCGCCGCGCTCAACGGACGGATCCTGAGCAGATCGTCCTCGACCCATGGCCTTGCACCGAGGAATCCCAACGCGATGACCGCAACGGCGAGTGCACAACCGAAATGCAGCGGGTTTCGCAGCAGCCGCGACAGCATCAACTGCTCCCGTCAGAGAGCAAGCCGTGCGTGCCGGCTCCCAGCCAAGCCGAGAACGCAGGTGCGTCGACCGGACGACCGAGCAGGTACCCCTGGGCCTTGTCACAGCCGATTCCGCGCAGGAACTCGAGCTGTGCCTTGGTTTCGACCCCCTCGGCGACGACAGACAGGGCAAGATTGCGCGCCATGGCAACGATCGTGCGCACGATGGCTGCATCGCGTTCGTCGCCAGTGACAGCACCGAGAAAGGTGCGGTCGATCTTCAGCACGTCGACCGGGAACCGGCGCAGGTAGGCCAGCGAACTGAAGCCGGTACCGAAATCGTCGATGGCTATGTTGACGCCACGCGCACGCAGGCGCTGCAACATGTCGCGCGAGCTTTCGGCCTGCATCATGCTTTCGGTCAGTTCGATGACCAGCGCCGACGGCGGCAACCCACTCGTTTCGAGGGCAAGGTCGACGACTTCAGCGAAACCGCTGGCAACGAGCTGGCGCGCGGAAACGTTGACCGCGATCTGCACGCGACGCCCACCGATTTCCGGCCAAGCCGCGGCGATCCTGCAGGCTTCGCATACCACCCACGCTCCGATCTCGAGGATCGATCCGCTCTGTTCGGCAACGTCGAGGAAATGCTCTGGCGCGAGCAGGCCACGCGACGGATGGCGCCAGCGCAGCAATGCCTCGGCACCAACCAGGCTGCCATCCATCACGTCGAACAGTGGCTGGAAGTGGAGTTCGAAATCCTCCCGGTCTATCGCATCACGCAGGTCGTGCTCGATCGCCAGACGATCCAGCACGGTGGCATTCATCTTTGCCGAATAGAAGCGAAACGTATTCCTGCCCACGCTCTTTGCCTGATACAGCGCCGTCTCGGCGCATTTGAGCAGGGTCGACGGCGTCTCCGCGTCGATGCCAAACAGACTCATGCCAACGTTGGCGCCAAGACTGTATTGCTGGCCGTTGATGGTGCCAGGCCGACCAATTTCGGCGATCAGTTCTTCTGCAATGTGCGGCGTATCCATGATCGACTGCGTGTCAGTCAGGATGACCGAGAACTCGGCACTGCCCGTACAGGCGACGCGCGCAGCCGATGGCAGTACATTGCGCATGCGCGCGACGGCGGCACCGATGACGAGATCGCCGAAATCGTGCCCATGCACCTGGTTCACGCGCGACAGCCCCGACAGCGACACCATCAGCACGGCGGCATCGTGGCTGCGCAATTGACACTGCGCAATCGCATGACCAAGCTCATCGATGAAAACCTGACGGTTCGGCAGGCCACTGACGCCGTCGTGGGTGGCCAGATAGTCGAGGCGCTCCTGCACGAGCTTGCGCTCGACTGCGTAGCGCATCACGCGTACCAACGCATCCGCATCGACCCGTCCCTTGACCACGTAGTCCTGTGCACCGAGCTGGATCGCACGCAGGGCCAGGTTTTCATCCTCGGCGCCGCTCAACACCACCACCGGCAGCAGTGGCGCCGCGCGCAACAGCGCCCCGATCGTGTCGATGCCGCTCGAGTCGGGCAAACCGGGATCGGCAAGGGCTACCGTGAACGCCCCATCGCGCAGCCGATCGAGCGCGTCGGACAAGCGTTCCACGTGAACGATTTCCAACTGCGGCGCGGAGAGCATTTCGACGACGAGACGCGCATCGCCAGGATTGTCCTCGACCAGCAGCAAGCGCCAGTTGCCGAGGCGCTCGCGGCTGCCCGCTCCCGGCAGATCCACCACTGACAGCCAGAAGTTGCCGACCGTGCGCATGACGCCCAGCAGTTGGTCGAGATCGACCGGTTTGCGGATGTAGCAATTCGCATGCGAGGCGTAGGCGCGCACGATGTCCTCGTGCGCGACCGATCCGGTCAGGACGACGACCGGGATGCGCGCAAAGGTGGGATCCGATTTCAAGACGTGCAGCAACTCGTGGCCGCTCAGGCCAGGCAAGTTGAGATCGAGCAGGATCAGATCCGGGCGCAGGCAATGCGCATGGCGGCCTTCGCGGCGCAACACCGCCATCGCCTCGTCGCCACTCGCGGCAATGCACAGGTGGTGCAGCAAGCGTCCTTGCCGCAGGGCTTCGACGACAAGACGCACGTCGCCCGGATTGTCCTCCACAAGGAGGATCTCGAGAGGGCGCGAACTTGCCAACGCCGTACTGAACCCGGCATCACCCATTCCATATCCCCCTGCGCCAAACCCGCTGGCGGACGCCTGATCCTTGCCCGTGCGACGAAATGTACAACGAGTTCGGGGGGCTGGGTATACGTCGGACAGAGCGGATCCATGCCATCCGCCCCTTGCCAGCGCAGGCAGACCATGCGAAACCGTCACCATGGATACAACGGCAACCATTCATCCATGAGCCCGGCAAATGAAGGCGACGGTGCACGGGCGCGCACGATCCTTACGCCGTCCTCGCTCAACCGCCTGGCACGCGACCTCATCGAAGATGCCCTGCCGCTGGTGTGGGTCGAGGGTGAACTGTCGAATGTCTCGCGCCCGGCCTCAGGGCATCTCTACTTCACGCTCAAGGACAGCGCAGCACAGGTACGCTGCGCGATGTTCAAGCCGCGCAGCACCTGGTTGCCATTCAAGCCGACCGACGGCATGCAGGTGCTGGCACGCGCACGTGTCAGCCTGTACGAAGCGCGCGGCGAGTTCCAGCTCATCGCCGAGCACCTCGAACCAGCCGGCGAAGGCGCGTTGCGCCGCGAATTCGAACGCCTGAAAGCCCGTCTCGCCGCGGAAGGTCTGTTCGATGCCGCCCGCAAGCGCGCCCTTCCCGCATGGCCGCGCCGGATCGGCGTCATCACCTCGGCCACCGGCGCGGCCGTGCGTGACGTGCTCAGCGTCCTTGGTCGACGTTTCCCGCTGGTCGAAGTCGACGTGCTGCCGGTGCCGGTGCAAGGCAATGAGGCAGCACCGGCGATCGCCACGATGCTGGCTGCCGCCGCTGCAGCCGCACGGCACGACGTACTGCTGCTCACCCGCGGCGGCGGCTCGCTCGAGGATCTGTGGGCCTTCAACGACGAACGTGTCGCGCGCGCGATCGTGGCCAGCCCGATTCCGGTGGTCGCCGCGATCGGTCACGAAACCGATGTGTCGATCGCCGACTTCGTTGCCGACCTGAGGGCGCCCACGCCTTCGGCTGCTGCCGAGTTGCTCGTGCCGGACCAGGCCGATCTCGGCCGTCTCCTGCAGGGCCAGCGCGATCGCCTGGTGGTCCGCCAGCGCCACCGTCTCGAAGCCCTCGCCCAGCATCTCGACCACTGGCATGCGCGCCTTCAGGCCCTGCGCCCCGGCGAGCGGCTCGCGCGTGGCCATGAGCGTCTGCTCGGCCTGCGCCGGCGCCTCGAGCAGTTCGTCGCCCACGGCAGCGAGCGCCGGCATGCCCGTCTCGCCAAGGCGCTTTCGCGCCTCGAGGTCAACCACCCTGGTGCGCACATTCAGCGCACGCACACGCGTCTCGACACCCTGCAGACCCGCCTGTGTCGTGCAGTCGTCCACGCCATCGAGCGCCGCCGCATGAGCATGGCCGGACTCGCCCGCACGCTGCAGGCCACCAGCCCGCTTGCCACCCTCAGCCGCGGCTACGCGATCCTGTTCGACGCCGACAGCGGCCGCGTGCTGCGTTCGGTCGGCGATGTCACTGCCGGCACCGCGTTGCGTGCGCGGTTGGTGGATGGTGAGATTCGGGTGAGGGTCATGGGGGAGTAATCTCCAGATCACCGAGCTAGCCGCGGAAATCTTGACAGCTGGATAGGTGGTCTCCCTGCTCCCTCGGGCGACGATACGGCGACGCTCGTCGCCGTTGTGTGGGCGGGTGCCTGGATCACGCGCTCTGCCGGACTTGTTCTGCGCTTCCTGTTGGCGACTTTGGTATCCGGTTCCGCTCGCTGTCGAGGCGAGCGGAACCCGGTACCCAAGCCACCAAGAGAAAACGAACAGCAAACGCAAGGAGCTGGACGCCGGCCTGCACCGGCATGACGGCCGTGGGGCGGTCGAGTCTATTCCACGAGCTCGTGCAACTTCCCACCGCGCAACTCCAGCACCCGATCCATCCTCTCGGCCAAGCCACGGTCATGCGTGACAAGGACGAGCGCCGTGCCGATCTCGCGGTTGAGTTCCAGCATGAGCTCGTAGACTTGCGCGGCGTTGCGTTCGTCGAGGTTGCCGGTTGGTTCATCGCCGAGCACGCAGGCGGGACGGGTGACGAGCGCACGTGCGACCGCGGCGCGCTGGCGTTCGCCGCCGCTCAGTTCGCCGGGCTTGTGTCCGAGGCGCGCGCCGAGGCCGACGCGTTCGAGCAATGCGGTGGCCTGCGTGCACGCGTCGGCGATCGACGTGCCGCGGATCAGCAACGGCATGCACACGTTCTCGAGCGCGGTGAACTCAGGCAGGAGGTGATGAAACTGGTAGATGAAGCCGAGCGCGCGATTGCGCAGCACGCCGCGCGCGCGGTCGGACAAGCGCGACATTTCCCGGCCCGCGACTGTCACTTCGCCCGAGGTCGCCGTGTCGAGGCCGCCGAGGATGTGCAGCAAGGTGCTCTTGCCGCTGCCCGAGGCACCGACGATCGCCACGGTCTCGCCGGACCGCACGCTGAAGCTGACATCGTGCAGCACATCGGTGCGCAGGCTGCCCTCGGCATAGACCTTGGCGACCTTGTCGGCACTGAGCACGACCGGCATCGTCATCACGGATTCCTTCGGCTCATTCATGGCGCAACGCCGCCGCCGGTTCGGTACGCGCTGCACGCCAGGCCGGGTACAGCGTGGCGATGACGCAGAACACGAAAGCCGTCACCGTGATCCAGCCAACGTCGTTCCAGTGCAGATCGGACGGCAGTTCGCTGATGTAGTAGACATCGGGCGACAGGAACGAGATGCCGAACGTCGTCTCGACCCACTTGACGATCGCCTCGAGGTTGAGTGAGAGCAGCACGCCGAACAGCACGCCAAGGGCGATGCCGAGCGCACCGACCAGCACCCCTTGCACCATGAACATGCCCATCACGCTGGCCGGCGTGGCCCCGAGCGTGCGCAGGATGGCGATGTCGGCCTGCTTGTCGGTGACCAGCATGACCAGGGTCGAGACGAGGTTGAACGCGGCCACCGCGACGATCAGCGAGAGGATCAGGAACATGACCTTCTTCTCCATGGCGATCGCCTTGAAGAAGTTGCTGTGGCCCTGCATCCAGTCGGTCACGCGATAGGCCTGGCCGAGCTGGCCGGAAACGTCGCGCGCGACTGCATAGGCGCGGAAAAGGTCGTCGAGGCGCAGGCGCACGCCGGTCGGTCCGCCCAGGCGATACAGCGTCTGCGCGTCGTCCATGTGCATGATGGCGAGACCGCCGTCGTATTCCTGCATGCCGACTTCGAACAGACCGCTGACGTGGAAGCGCTTGAAGCGCGGCTGCACGCCGGCCGGTGAGGTGCTGACCTCGGGGGTGATGACGGTGACCATGTCACCGATGCCGACGCCGAGCTGCATCGCCAGTTCGCGGCCAAGCACGATATTGAAGCGCCCCCTGGCAAGTTCGTCGAGTGAACCTTGCACCATGCGCCGATCGACTTCCGACACGCGTGGCTCGTACTCGGGCAGGACGCCGCGCACGATCGCACCGGCCACACGCTCGCCTTGCAGCATGGCCTCGCGTTCGACATAGGGCGCGGCGCCGAGCACGTGCGGATTCGCCGCGGCGCGTTCGAGAGCATGCGGCCAGTCGCGCACGCTTTCGTCGATGCCCGAGATCGTCGCGTGCGCGACCATGCCGAGGATGCGCTCCTTGAGCTCCTTGTCGAAGCCGTTCATCACCGAAATGACGGTGATCAGTGCAGTCACGCCGACCGCGATGCCGAGGATCGACACCAGTGAAATGAACGAGATGAAATGGTTGCGGCGCTTGGCGCGCGTGTAGCGCAGGCCGATGAAGACTTCGAGCGGTCGGAACATGCGGGCGACGATCCCCGGGGGTCGGGCGCAGCTCCTGGAGACAGCGCAAGGCGCAAAGAGTGCCGCAAGCCGGCACGCGGCGGCAAGTTGCCCGGCTTGTGCTCCGGACTTGATCCGTCGGTGCGCGCCAGCGACGCCGACGATTTCGCGGGAAACACCCCAAGCCTGGTGCGTTTGCCCTGTGACGTTGCAAACCAGAGCATCACGACTGAAGCCGTTTCCTACACGGGATGCTGTGGCTGGAACCCGGCCTCGAACAACGGCACCAGCCAGTCGAGGAAAGCGGTCACCCGCGGCGACAGGTGGCGCCGGTGCGGGTACAGCGCGGACAGCGGCATCGCTGCCGCCGGCCATGCGGACAGCACTTCGACAAGCGAACCGTCGCTCAGGTGTTCGCGCGCGTCGTAGGCGGGGATCTGGATCAGGCCAAGCCCGGCAAGGCAGCAGGCGACGTAGGTCTCGACGTTGTTGACCGTGACCCTGGCCTGCATCGGCTTGGTCAGCACGACTCCGTCCTCGACGTATTCCCACTCCTCGATACGGCCGCTGGTCGGAGAGGCGTAGTGGATCGCGAAGTGCCGGTCGAGGTCGGCGGGAACCTGCGGCAAGCCATGGCGTGCCAGATACCCCGGACTGGCGAGGTTCATCATGCGCAGATGCCCGAGTGGCCGCGCGGCCAGGCGCGAATCGCGCAGTTCGCCGACGCGGATCGCAAGATCGACGCCCTCCTCTACGAGGTCGACGGCGCGGTCGCTCGAACGCAGTTCGAGTTCGATGTCCGGGAACTCGGCGAAGAATCCCGGCAGGGCCGGGGCGATGACCCGCCGCGCGATGCGGTTCGGCACGTCGACGCGCAAGCGGCCACGCGGGCGCATCCCGGTCCCGCGGAACCGGCTTTCACCCTCATCGATGTCCGCGAGCAGGCGCTGGCACCAGGCGTGGCAGGCGATGCCTTCGTCGGTCAACTGCATGCGCCGCGTGGTGCGCTGGAGCAGGCGTACGCCGAGATACGACTCGAAACGCTGGACGATCGTCGACACGCTCGAGCGCGGCATGCGCAGGCTGTCGGCGGCCCGCGTGAAATTGCCGGCGTCGACGACGCGGACGAAGACCTCGATGGCCTGGAGACGATCCATGGCCTCCTCCCGGTGATTGGTCGAGAAATCCGACGATACCATTCAGTTCGAGCCGATTTATCTTCCTTCACGTCCAAATCATGCTCAAGACCCCAATCATCAGGAGTCCCGCATGAGTGCCCGCACCCTCACCGGAAAAGTCGCCGTCATCGCCGGCGGCGGCAAGAACCTCGGCGCACTGATCGCTCGCCAGTTCGCCGAAGCCGGCACGCGCGGCATCGCCCTGCACTACAACAGCGATGCCTCCAAGGCCGAAACCGAACGCACCGCCGCCGCACTGAAGACCCTCGGCTGCGAAGCGATCCTCGTGCAGGGAAACCTCGCCGAGGTCGAAAGCAACACACGCCTGTTCGATACCGCGCAGCGGCACTTCGGCCAGATCGATGTGGCCGTCAACACCGCCGGCGTGGTCATCAAGAAGCCGATCCTCGAAGTCACCGAGGCCGACTACGACCGGAGCTTCGACGCCAACGCCAAGGCCGCGTTCTTCTTCATCCAGCAGGCCGGCCGCACGCTCGCCGACGGCGGCAGCATCGTCACCATCGTCAGCTCGCTGCTCGCCGCCTACACGCCGTTCTATGCGGTCTATCCGGCCAGCAAGGCTGCGGTCGAGCACTTCACGCGCGCTGCCTCGAAGGAGTTCGGTGCACGCGGCATCTCGGTCAACGCGATCGGCCCGGGCCCGATGGACACGCCGTTCTTCTACGGCCAGGAAACACCCGAGGCCGTCGCCTACCACAGCACCGCCGCGGCACTCAGCGGCTATTCGAAGAAGGGCCTGACCGATATCGAGGACATTGCCCCGATCGTGCGCTTCCTCGTCACCGAAGGCTGGTGGATCACCGGGCAGACGATCTTCGCCAACGGCGGCTACACCACGCGCTGACCGCCGATGGCATCATGGGCGCGCGCGAAACGCGCGTGGCCCATGGAGCCCGAATGAACGCATCCTTCGTCCCCCTGCTCGCCCGCGTGCTGCTGGCCGGCATCTTCATCGGACTCGGCAGCGAACGCCTGCTCGGTGCCACCGGCGTCGGCCCGCTCGCCGGCACGGCCATCTCCAGCGGCAATCTCGTCCTCAGCGCCCTCGAACTGACCGCCGGCCTGCTCCTCGCGATCGGCTGGCAGGTGCGCATCCTGGCCCTGCTCATCGCCGTCTTCCTGGTTGCCGATGCCTTCCTCGCGCATCCGTTCTGGCGCTACCACGGCGCGGAGGCGCATGGGCAATGGCTGCACTTCCTCAAGAATCTTGCCATCGTCGGCGGCCTGCTCCTGCTCGCGACCATTCCACGCGGGCGGCGCTGATATCGATCCCACCGCGCGAGGCGGGCAACCCATACTGACGGAGCGAGGGCATGGCGATCGAAGGCACGGGTGGGGAACTGGTCAAGGTGGTCGCCCTGCTCGGCGCGGCCGTGGTCATGGTGCCGATCTTCCGGCGCATCGGTCTCGGATCGGTGCTCGGCTATCTCGCCGCCGGCCTTGTCATCGGCCCGTTCGGGCTGAAGTGGATATCCGATCCCGCGGCAATCCTGCATGTCGCCGAGCTCGGCGTGGTCATGTTCCTGTTCGTCGTCGGCATGGAAATGCAGCCCTCGCACCTGTGGAAGCTGCGTCGCCAGATCTTCGGCCTCGGCGCCCTGCAGATCGCCACCTGCACGTTCGGCCTGACCGGCGTCGGCCTCGCCTTCGGCTTCCCGCTGCCGGTGTCGTTGATCGGCGCGATGGGCTTCGTGCTGACCTCGACCGCGATCGTCATGCAACTGCTCGACGAACGCGGCGACATCAGCCAGCCGCGCGGCCAGCGCATGGTCTCGATCCTGCTGTTCGAGGATCTGCTGATCGTGCCGCTGCTCGCCCTGGTCGCCTTCATGTCGCCACACCATGTCGACGCCGGGCAGTCACGCTGGGCCGGCATCGGCATCGGCATCGCTGCCTTGGCCGGCCTGATCGTGGCCGGCCTGTGGCTGCTCAATCCCCTGTTCCGCGTCCTCGCCCGCGCCAAGGCGCGCGAGGTGATGACCGCAGCGGCCCTGTTCGTCGTGCTCGGTGCGGCCCTGCTCATGCAGCTCGGTGGCCTGTCGATGGCCATGGGCGCCTTCCTTGCCGGTGTGCTGCTGTCGGAATCGACGTTCCGGCACCAGCTCGAAGCCGACATCGAACCGTTCCGCGGCATCCTGCTCGGCCTGTTCTTCCTCGCCGTCGGCATGTCGCTGGATCTCGCGGTGGTCGCGCGCAACGGGCCGCTGATCCTCGGCGGGGTGCTATCGCTGATGGCGATGAAAGCACTGTGCATCTACGTCGTCGCACGCCTCACCCGCGCCAGCCATGTCGATGCGATCGACCGCGCCGTGCTGATGGCCCAGGGCGGCGAGTTCGCTTTCGTGCTGTTCTCGCATGCCGCCAATGCCGGGGTGATCGATGCTGCGATCAACGCCAATCTCACCGCCATCGTCGTGCTGTCGATGGCATTGACACCACTGGCGATGCTGGCCCTGCGCCGACTCTCGCCGAAGCGCGGCCCATCGATGGACGGGGTCGAGGCCGCGCATGACCTCGAAGGCACTGTCCTGATCATCGGCTTCGGCCGCTTCGGCCAGGTCGTCAGCCAGTTGCTGCTCGCGCGCGGGTTCGACATCGCGATCATCGACACGGACACCGACATGATTCGCGCCGCCACCACGTTCGGTTTCAAGATCTACTACGGTGACGGCTGTCGCCTCGACGTGCTGCATGCCTCGGGCGCCGGTCGCGCCCGGCTGATCGCGGCCTGTGTCGACGATCGCCGCACGACCAGTCGTATCGTCGAGCTGGCGCGCCACGAGTTTCCGCAGGCGAAGCTGCTGGTGCGCGCCTTCGACCGCGAGCATGCGGTCGAACTGATCGGCCAGGGCGTCGATCACCTGGTGCGCGAGACCTTCGAGTCCGCGATGACCTTCGGCGAGGTGGCACTGCGTGAACTCGGCGTCGACGCGGAGCAAGCCAGGGAGACAGCGGCGGATATCCGCCGCCGCGATGCCGAACGCCTCAAACTCGACATCGCCGGAGGGTTCGGCGCGGGCCGCCACCTGCTGCTCGGCAATGCGCCGAAACCGACGCCCTACACGACTCCGGCCAAACGCAGCCAGGCCCTCAGCGAGGAAACGGCCAGGGTGGCCGCCACGACGGACCAGCAATGAGGGTGCCCGCATCGTGTCCACTCCTGCGAGCAGGGCACAGGTGGCGTCCGCGGATCGGGATCGAACCGCCCTGCAGTCAGCCCAAGCGCGCTCGCGGCAGCGCTCGTGGATGCTCGCACGGGCAACAACGCCAACAAAAAACCCTCCCGCTCGCACGGGAGGGGCGGTTCTGTCACGCGGGCCGTCGGGCCTGCCGCAGCAGGCCCGGCGGCGAGGCGTCAGTCGAGCTTGAGGCCCTTCTTGTTGCTGTCGCGGCGCTTGCGCTCCTTGGCCGCGTATTCGGCCTCACAGCCACCACGCTCCACCATCACGCAGCTGAGATAATCGGTGATCTCAACCAGCACGGCGCGGATCGCCTTGCCGGCGGGGGTGTTCTTCTCGTTGGCCAGGGTGCCGCCAAAGCCGCCGCGGAACACACCGACGCTGACGCCACCACCTGAGGTACGACCTTCGACCGTACGCGAGAAGTCGACTTCACCGGTGGTCGCGTTGACCACGCGCACGTCGACCGCAATGTAGGCCTCGCTCTTCTTGCCGCCGAGCGCGATGCCCTTGAACGCGATCGCGCCGCCGGTGCTGGCGGTGTTCTCTTCGTACGAAGTCACCGTGCCCATCACCAGGTAATCGGCACCGGTCAACTGACCCATCTTGGCGCCGCTGCCCGAACGCACCCGACCCGAGGCGGCGAGATTCTGCTCCTCCAGCACCTTCTCGAGCTTGGCACGTTCGACCACACGGAAGCTGCCGGTACTGGAGAGTTCGTTCGACAGCATGCCCGAGAGTTCCCAGCCCACACCGCCGCGCCACCAGGCTGCGCCGGATTCGTTCTTGAACTCGGCGACACCGATCGAGGGCTTGCCCTGCGCGAATGCCGTGCCCGAAACCATTGAGGCGATGGCCATCGCGGCCACCACTGCAAACTTCTTCATCAGCTTGTGCTCCCGTAAGGATTGCTTCGAACCGACCCGTGTCGCCCGCCCCATAGGAGCGATCGGCGCGCATTCTAGCAGGCTGCAAATGCCGTTATGCGTCCCGTTGCGCGGACACCTGTTGCAGGGCTTCACCCAACGAATGCAAAACGTTTCACATTCGCTGCGGCGCAGCAAAGAACGCCTGCCGACATCGGGTGATGCGGGCCACTGCATGCATGCGCGCAGCCAACTCCAGCTCCCGTCCGCCGCAAACGCTGAACCTTGCGCTTGCCTCGATGGCGCATTCGGCTACAGTGAGGTTCCGTTCAGCCCATTCAGAAGCCGGTGGAAACCCCGATCCTGCTGCACAATCCGCGCTGTTCGAAATCGCGCGAGGCCCTCGCCCTGCTGGAAGCGCGCGGGGTCGCGTTCGAGGTCGCCGAGTACCTCAAGGCTCCGCCAACCAAGGCATTCGTCGCCGACCTGTTGACCCGCCTGGACGTGGAGCCGCGCGCGCTGATGCGCACCGGCGAACCGCGCTATGCCGAACTCGGCCTCGACGATGCGGGACTCGGACGCGAGGAACTCATCGCCGCACTCGTCGCCAATCCCGCCCTGCTGCAACGCCCGATCCTGCTCGCCAACGGCAAGGCGGCGATCGGCCGGCCGCCCGAAGCGATCCTCTCCATCCTCTGATGGACAAGTTGCAGGCGATGCAGTTGTTCGTGCGCGTCGTCGACGCCGGAAGCTTCACCGCCGCAGCTGGCCAGATGGGTATTTCGCGCGCGCTGGCGAGCAAGCAGATCCAGGCGCTCGAAGACAGCCTCGGCGTACGCCTGCTCAACCGCACGACACGGCGTGTCAGCCTGACCGATCCCGGCAAGAACTACTACGCGCGCGTCAACGACGTGCTCAACGCGCTCGCCGAAGCAGAGGCAGAAGCGGCCGAACTGCAGATCGAACCGCGCGGACGCATGCGCGTCAGTGCGCCTATCTCGTTCGCCGTGCGCCATCTCGCTCCTGCGCTGGCCGAGTTCCAGAAGCGCTTTCCGCGCGTGGAGTTGGAGCTCGGCCTCAACGACCGCCTGGTCGACATCGTCGATGAGGGCTACGACCTCGCGATCCGCATCGGTCGGCTCGCCGATTCGAGCCTGGTCGCGCGGCGCATCGCACTGGTGAGCCTGGTCACGGTGGCGGCGCCGTCCTATCTCGACCGTGCCGGTACGCCACAGCACCCCGACGAACTTGTGGCCCACAACGCGCTGATCTACACCTTGTCGCAGAAGCCCGGCGAATGGAGCTTCACACGCCGGGGTGAAACCGTGCAGGTCAAGCTGGCCGGCAATCTCCGTGTCAACAACGGCGACTACGTACTGGCGGCGGCGATCGAGGGCTGCGGCATCGGCCTGCTGCCGACCTTCATCGCCTGCGATGCGCTGAAAACGGGCCGGCTCGTACCCGTACTCGCCGACTGGCAGGTACCGGAGATCGGCATTCACGCGGTCTACCCGCAGACCCGCGCATTGCCGGCAAAGACGCGCGCGCTGATCGATTTCCTGGTCGAGCGCTTCGGTCCCGAGCCGTATTGGGAGCGCGCCTGCTGCGAGGCGCACGAAACGCCCGCAGGAGCCCCTTCAGGGGCGATCATCAATTCGTCGAAAAGCATCGCCCCCAAAGGGGCTCCTGCGGGGGCTCCTGCGACCGAGCGCAAAATCAATCGAGGATCGTGAACGCGTCGGCGTCCATCCACGCCGGGAAACGTTCGCGGTGCGCGGCCAAGGCCTGCGGATCGAGGCTCACCGTGACGACCTGTTCCTGTGCGCCGAGTTCGACCAGCGGCTGGCCGAGGAAATCGAGAACGGCGCTGTCGCCGCTGTAGGCATGGCCGTTGCCATCGCTGCCGACACGATTGACGCCGACGCAGTAGCTCAGGTTCTCGATTGCGCGCGCACGCAGCAGGGTCGACCAGGCGTAGCGGCGCGGCGACGGCCAGTTGGCGACGAACACGAGCAGGTCGTAGTCGAAGCGCTGCGCCTCGCGCGACCAGCGGTTGCGCAGCCAGACCGGGAAACGCAGGTCGTAGCAGACCTGCGGACAGATGCGCCAGCCGTTGATGTCCACGACGAGGCGTTCGCTGCCCCCGGTGTAGCGCTCGTGTTCGCCGGCCATGCGGAACAGGTGGCGCTTGTCGTAGCAGGCATGGCTGCCGTCCGGGCACATCCAGACCAGCCGGTTCACGCACTTGTCGCCCTCGCGCACGACCAAGCTGCCGGTGACGACCGCACCGACCTCGGCGGCGAGGCCGCGCAGCCAGCGCAGGCCCTCGCCGTCCATCGTCTCGGCATTGCCAAGCGTTTCGTTGGTGAAGCCGCTGAGGAAGGTTTCGGGCAGGACGACGAGATCGCCCTGCCCGGCCAGCGTGCGCACCAGCCCGCCGTAATATTCGCGGTTGCCCGCAGCGTCATGCCAGCGCGTCGAGCCCTGCACCAGGGACACGCGCAGCGGAGCGGTGGGCAGGTTCATCGCTGTCGATTCCTCACAGGACGCGCAGGCGCTCGGCGCCCGCCCGCAGCACGTCGTCGGACTTGGCGAAGCAGAAGCGCACCAGACGCTGGCCCGAAGGCGGCGTCTCGTAGAACGACGACAGGGGGATCGCCGCGACACCCGCCGTCGTCACCATCCATTCGCAGAAGGCGAGGTCGTCCTTTTCGCTGATGGCCGAGTAGTCGGCGACCTGGAAATAGGCACCGCCGACGGGCAGCAGGCGGAAACGCGAACCTTCCATCAGGCCGCGGAAGAACTCGCGCCGCGCCTGGTAGAACGCCGGCAGCTCAAGATAGTGTTGCGGCAGGCGTTCCAGCACCTCGGCAAGCGCGATCTGCGCCGGCGTGAAGGTGCAGAACGTGAGGTACTGATGGACCTTGCGGAACTCGGCGCTGAGCGCCTGCGGGGCGACGCAGTAGCCGATCTTCCAGCCCGTGCAGTGGAAGGTCTTGCCGAACGAGCTGACCACGAAGCTGCGCGCAGCGAGTTCGTTGTGGCGCAGCACGCTCTGGTGCAGGGCTCCATCGAAGACGATGTGCTCATAGACCTCGTCGGACAAAACGAAGATGCCGGTGTCGCGGGTCAGCGCGGCGAGTTCGTCGAGGTCGGCGGCCGAGAACACCGAGCCACAAGGGTTGTGCGGCGTATTGACGACGATCATGCGCGTGCGCGGCGTGAGCGCATCGCGCACGCGCTGCCAGTCCACCGAGAAATCACTGCCGTCGAGTGGCACGTGCACGGCAACACCACCATTCAGTTCGATCGCCGGTTCATAGCTGTCGTAGCAGGGATCGAGCACGATGACCTCGTCACCCGTGCGCACGACCGCCGCGATCGCGGCGAACAGCGCCTCGGTCGCACCCGAGGTCACGGTCACCTCGGTGTCGGCATCCACCGCACGGCCGTAAAGCGCCTTCGTCTTGAGCGCGATCTGCTGGCGCAGCGCCGGCCAACCGCTCATCGGCGCGTACTGGTTGCGACCGGCACTCATCGCCGCGGTGAGCCCGTCACGCAGTTCCTGCGGACCGTCGAAGTCGGGAAAGCCCTGGCCGAGATTCACCGCATCGTGGGTTGCGGCAAGCTGGCTCATGACCGTGAAGATCGTCGTGCCGACCTTCGGCAGCTTGGTTTCGATCTGCATCGCTTCCCGAATGGATGTCCAATTGGCCGAGGATGGTAGCACGCAGCTGCGGACGGCCAGT
Organism: Dokdonella sp.; assembly: GCF_019634775.1. NCBI lineage: Bacteria > Pseudomonadati > Pseudomonadota > Gammaproteobacteria > Lysobacterales > Rhodanobacteraceae > Dokdonella > Dokdonella sp. The sequence goes on along the minus strand of NZ_JAHCAS010000002.1, from coordinate 517,010 downwards.
TTGACCATGCTGCCCCGACGACGATGAAATTGTGTATCGCGTGGCCCGCTCGCTAAGCTGCGCCGATGGACGGCCTCCGTCACCGACTCATTCGCCTGCACTGGCTCGGCTTCGTGCTGCTCGCGTTGTGCGTGCTGGCGCGTCCAGCGCTGGAGTTGGCCAGTGAACTGCACAGCGACCTGCATGCGCTTGCACATGCCGGGCTGGCTCTCGATGAAGCCGGCGAGCGCGCCGAGCACGCTCCACCAGAGGGCTGGCATGTGTTGATGCACATCGATGCCTGCTGCTGCACGCCGGTGCTGCCGGCCGCGACGACGGTCGAGTTGGCCGCCCTGCTACCAGGATTCGTCGCCATCGACCATGCCCCGGGCATACCCCCATACCCGCGCCCTGACCTGTTGCGCCCTCCGATCAGTGGTTGAAGCCGACCGGCCCTTCATCCCTTCAATCGGAGTCCTGCCATGTCCATCCGGATGGCGACCTTCGTCGCCTTGGCGGTCGGCGCCTGTGCGCATGCACGGGCGCAGCCGACGCCTGCAACGATCAGTCTCGACGAGGCCAGCACCCGCGTCGAGCGCAATCATCCCGCGCTTGCCGGCTTTGCCGCGACCCGCGACGTCCTCTCCGCCGAAGCGGAACTCGCCGCGCTGCGACCGTCACCACGCCTGGGCCTCGACATCGAGAACGCGCTCGGCAGCGGCAGCGCAAGCGGCTTCGACGGCGCGGAGTTGAGCTTCGGCCTCGGCTCGGTGATCGAGCGCGGCGGCAAGCGGCCAGCGCGCGTCGCCGTCGCCGAACGGCGTCGCGAGGCACTCGCCAGTGCCGAAGACGCGAAGCGACTCGACCTGCTCGCCGAGGTAGCGCGTCGCTACCTCGACCTGGTCGCCGCGCAGGCAGAGGAAACGATTGCCGGCGACGCTGTCGCTCAGCGCACGCACACGCTGCGCGCGACGAAGCGACGCTTCGATGCCGGCGCCTCACCAGCTTCCGTACATCTGGCTGCGCAGGCCGAACTCGCCCGTGCAAACCTCGAACTCGTACGCGCACAGCAGGCCCAGGCCGCGGCCGCCCTGCGGCTCGCCATCATGTGGGGTGGCAACGATGCCATCGGCCTGCGCGCCGACATGGCGACGCCGTTCATTCCAACCGTGCCCGCCTTCGCCGATATCGACGGCCTGCTCGCGACGACGCCTGAACTACGTCGCTACGCCGACGAGGAACGCCTGCGCGAGGCGCGCGTGCAGCTCGCACGCAGCGAGGCGCACGCCGATATCGAATGGCGAGTCGGTGTACGTCGCTTGCAGGCCACGGATGACTGGGGCCTGGTCGGCAGTGTGACCCTGCCCCTGGGTACGCGCCCACGCGCCGCGTTCGCCATCCGCGCCGCGGAAGCCGAGCGGGAAGCCGTACGCCACGAGCGCGAGGCCGGCCTGCTCGACCTGCGCTCGGTTCTCGCCGAAGCGCATGCCCGCCTCAACGCGCGCGCTCTCGAAGCCAACCACCTGCGCGACGAGGTCATCCCACGGTTCGACGCCGCCGCCGCGGCAGCGGAACGCGCCTTCCGGGCAGGTGCGGCGAGCCAGCTCGAGTGGTCTCAGTTGCAGGCAGAAACGACGACGCTCAAGCGCCAGCAGCTCGCCGCCACGGTCGAGGCCCAACGCGCCCTCATCGAAATCCAAAGACTGACCGGCCATGCCTTCGGCGCGACCGCGCAGAGGACATCCACACCATGAAACTCCGACTCATCCTTGCCATCCTCTCCATCGTTGCGCTCGCCTCCGGCCCCGTCGCCTGCTCGAGACACGAGGCAGCCGACGGACACGCACACGAGCACGACGCTACCCACGACCACCACGGTGACCACGGCGATAGCCATGACGAACACGCGGCGCGGGACGTCGACCGCACCACGATATCCGCGGCGATCGCCGCCCGGTCCGGCATTCGCACGACACCGGCTGCCGGCGGCGAGATCCGCGACGAACACGAGGTGCAGGGCCTCGTCACGCCGGTCGAAGGGCGTCGCGCCCGGGTCTTCGCACGCTTTCCCGGACCGATCAAGCGGGTCTACGCCGGAGTCGGTGACGACGTGCGTGCTGGCCAGACCCTGGCCGTGGTCGAAAGCAACATCAGCCTTTCGGACTACGCGGTCCTCGCCCCGTTCGCCGGTACGGTGATGGCGCGCAATGCCGCCCCCGGCGACCTGGCCGGCGACGCACCACTGTTCGAAATCGCCGACCTGTCGACGGTATGGGTCGACCTGCATCTGTTCGGCGCCGACGCCCAGCACATCACCCCGGGCCTGCCGGTCGAGGTCGTCCGCCTCGGTGATGGCCTGGGCGTGACAACACGGCTGGACCGCGTATTGCCCGGCACGGCAACGGCGAGCCAGAGCACGGTTGCGCGTGCCACGATCGCCAATGCCGATCGCCATTGGCGGATCGGCGCGGCCGTGCGCGCGCGCGTGACCGTGGCCGTCGATGTGGTCGATCTGCTCGTGCCGCAGTCGGCCCTGCAACGCCTGCGTGACCGCGATGTGGTGTTCGTCCGCACTGGTGAGGTCTACGCAGCGCGACAGGTCGAACTCGGCCGGCGCGACGGCACCAATGTCGAGGTGCTGGCGGGTCTCACCGCTGGCGAGGAGGTGGTCGTCGAACAGAGCTACCTCATCAAGGCGGACATCGGGAAATCCGGCGCCTCGCACGACCACTGAGGGCCGCCGACATGCTCGAACGCATCATTCGCATGGCCATCGCGCAGCGCGCCCTCATGCTCGTGCTGACCCTCGTGCTCGCCATGATCGGCGCATGGAGCTGGAAGCAACTGCCGATCGACGCGACACCAGACATCACCAATGTCCAGGTTCAGATCAACACGATCGCACCCGGTTTCTCGCCGCTCGAGGCGGAACAACGCGTGACGTTTCCGCTCGAGAACGCGCTGACCGGCCTGGCCCGTCTCGACTACACGCGTTCGCTGTCGCGCTACGGCCTGTCGCAAGTGACCGTCGTCTTCGAGGACGGCACCGACATCTGGTTCGCCCGCCAGCAGGTTGCCGAACGCCTGCAGCAGGCACGCACGCGACTGCCGGCCGGCATCGAGCCTGAACTTGGGCCGGTATCGACCGGGCTCGGCGAGATCTACATGTATACGGTCGAGGCCGACGGCCCGAAAGCCGATGGAACGACATGGACGCCGACCGATCTGCGCACGGTACAGGACTGGATCGTGCGTCCGCAGCTGCGCAACACCCCAGGTGTCACCGAGGTGAACACGATCGGCGGCTTCGAACGCCAGATCCACGTCACCCCCGACCCGGCCAGGATGGTCGCCCACGGCTTCACCCTCCAGGACATCGTCAGCGCAATCGCCATCAACAACGAGAACATCGGCGCCGGCTACATCGAGCGCAACGGCCAGCAGTACCTCGTGCGCGTGCCGGGGCAGGTCGCCGGGCTCGAAGCTCTGCGCGCAATCGTGCTGGCCCGGCGAGACGGCATTCCGATCCGTATCGGTGATGTCGCCGATGTCGGCGAAGGTCCGGAGCTGCGCACCGGAGCGGCCACGCAGAACGGCGAAGAGGTCGTGCTTGGCACGGTGTTCATGCTGGTTGGCGGCAACAGCCGTACGGTCGCCCGAGCGACCGCCGAGCGCCTGCGCGCGATCGCGCCCAGCCTGCCTGAAGGCGTCGTCGCACGTCCCGTCTACGACCGTACCGCCCTCGTCGAACGCACCATCGCGACCGTGCGCACGAACCTGGTCGAAGGGGCGCTGCTCGTCGTTGCCGTGCTGTTCGCCCTGCTCGGCAACCTGCGTGCGGCGCTGATCACCGCGGCAGTGATCCCGTTCGCCATGCTCATGACCTTCATCGGCATGCAGCGCGGCGGCGTCTCGGGAAACCTGATGAGTCTCGGCGCGCTCGACTTCGGCCTGATCGTCGACGGCGCGGTCATCATCGTCGAGAACTGCCTGCGCCGCTTCGGCGAACGCCAACAGGCGCTTGGCCGGGTGATGACACGCGAGGAACGCCTCGATCTCACCGCCGTGGCAGCCGCCGAAGTGATCCGGCCGAGCCTGTTCGGCATCGCCATCATCACCGCGGTCTACGTACCCGTATTCGCGCTCGGCGGCATCGAAGGCAAGATGTTCCACCCGATGGCGCTGACCGTGGTGCTCGCGTTGGGTTCGGCGATGCTGCTGTCGTTGACCTGGGTGCCGGCGGCAATCGCCATGTTCCTGGGCGGGCACGTGCGCGAGCACGACAGCCGACCACTGCGTTTCGCGCACCGGATATACGCAAGCGCGCTCGAATCGTTGCTGCGCCTGCGCCTTGTCGCGGTGGGCGCGGCCATGCTGCTCGTCGTCGCCGCTGCCGCGCTCGCGGGGCGGCTCGGTTCCGAGTTCATCCCGAGCCTCGATGAGGGCGACATCGCCCTGCACGCGATGCGTATTCCCGGTACCAGCCTGAGCCAGGCCGTATCGATGCAATCGACGCTGGAAGCACGGCTCGCACGCTTCCCCGAGGTCGAACGCGTGTTCGGCAAGCTCGGCACGGCCGAAGTGGCGACCGATCCGATGCCGCCATCGGTGGCCGATACCTTCCTGATCCTCAAGCCGCGCGACGAGTGGCCGGATCCACGCAAGCCGAAGCCGCAGCTCGTCGCGGAAATCGAGCGGGCCGCCAACGAACTACCCGGCAGCAGCCACGAGTTCACCCAGCCGATCCAGATGCGCATGAACGAGCTCATTTCCGGGGTGCGTGCCGACGTCGCGATCAAGCTCTACGGCGACGACCTCGACACCTTGGCCGAGGTCGGCCGGCGCATCGAGGCTGTCGCGACTCGCGTGCCGGGGTCCGCCGACGTCAAGCTCGAACAGACCACCGGCCTGCCACTGCTGACCATCACCCCCGATGCAGCGGGGCTCGCCCGCTACGGCCTGAACCAGATCGCCGTGCAGTCGGCCATCGGCACCGCGATCGGCGGCACCGTCGCCGGCCAGCTGTTCGAGGGCGACCGGCGCTTCGACATCGTCGTGCGCCTGCCCGAGGCTCTGCGCAGTGACCCGGCGCGCCTCGCCGACCTGCCGATCCCGCTTGCGACAAATGATGCCGGGCACGATGAGTCGAGCCGCGCCGAAAACTGGGCGAGCGGCAATCCGACCACGGTGCCACTGCGTGAACTGGCGACGATCGACTACGGCGAAGGGCCGAACCAGATCAATCGCGAGAATGGCAAGCGCCGGGTGGTCGTCACTGCGAACGTGCGCGGTCGCGATCTCGGCAGTTTCGTCGAGGAGTTGCGTACGCGCATCGTCGATGAAGTCGACATCCCGAGCGGCTACTGGATCGACTACGGCGGCACCTTCGAACAGCTGATCTCGGCGGCGCGGAGGCTGGCGGTGGTAGTGCCCGTGACCCTGGTCGTGATTTTCGGCTTGCTCTATGTGGCTTTCCGCTCGGTTCGCGACGCAGCGATCGTGTTCAGCGGCGTGCCACTGGCCCTGACGGGCGGTGTCGCCGCACTATGGCTGCGCGACATTCCACTATCGGTGTCCGCCGCCGTGGGCTTCATCGCCCTGTCCGGCATCGCCGTGCTCAATGGCATCGTCATGATCAGTTTCATCCGCGCCCTGCGCAGCCAGGGTATCGGGCTCGATCAGGCCATTCTCGACGGCGCGACCGGTCGTCTGCGCGCGGTACTGATGACCGCACTGGTTGCCGCGCTCGGCTTCGTGCCGATGGCGCTCAACGTGGGCCCTGGCTCGGAAGTGCAGCGGCCATTGGCCAGCGTGGTCATCGGCGGCATCGTTTCTTCGACATTGCTGACCCTGTTCGTGCTGCCTGCGCTGTACCGGCTCGTCCATTGGCGCGAAGCGACAACTGGGTGACGGCGACTGCCCGATCAGGAGCCGATGGCGCGCCCGTGCGCGGAGCGCGCCATCCAGCGCCGCGCCATGCGCCGCAGCGATTCGTCAGCTCCTGGATCGGCGGCAATCGCCGCGATGTCCACCCACGCCAGGTCGAGTGACTCATCGCCCACGGTGAATGCCTCGTCAGCCGTCGCACGCACGACATGGCGCACGTCGTAGTGCCAGTGTCCGGGCTCGGTTCCGCGCTCGGGAATCCAGTGGCGGTCGATGTCGAAGATCTCCGGCTCGACCGTCAGGCCGTGCAGCCCCGACTCCTCTGTGGCTTCGCGCAGAGCAACCAGGGAGAGATCGCGCTCGCCGTCTGCATGGCCGCCGAGCTGCAACCAGCGGCCAAGCTTGCGATGGTGGGTCAGCAGCACGCGCCGACCATCACCGCTGACCAGCCAGGCCGAGCCGGTGAAGTGGCCGGCCAGGCGTGTGCGTACGAAAGGATCCTCCGGGTCGTCGAGCAGGCAGGTGAAAGCAACCCATTCCGAGGTCGGTGCGAGCGCGGCGAAGGCCGCGAGGGCGGCACGCAGCACCGTGGCAGGTTCGGTCATGACTGGATATGTCCGGAATGAATGACGCAAGCATGCCGTGATTATCGCGCCCAACGGCCGCCCATGCTTGTGCACACCGCGTGCGAGCCGGTAATGTCGGGTGCCGGCATCCGGACAGCTCCGCTGCAGACGGGCGTTCAGGCCGGATCGTTCCACGGGGAGGACACCATGCATTGCACGCGCTTGAAGCCGCCAGCCGTCTCGGCGAGCGGCGCCGCTTCCGGCCATCGCGGCCGGTTCCATCTCGCGGCAGCCGCCGCTTCCGATCACCGGCCAAACAGGAAATAGTCCCATGGCGAATACCCAGAACCAGGGTTTCCTTGGGCGCATGCTTGCGCGCAAGAGCGTTGCCCAGGTACAGCGCGAAAGCGACACAAGCCAACTCAAACGTTCGCTGGGACCGTGGAACCTCGTGTTTCTCGGCATCGGCTGCATCATCGGCGCGGGCATCTTCGTGCGCACCGGCAACGCCGCCGCGCTCCATGCAGGGCCGGCCGTGCTGGTCTCGTTCCTCGTCGCCGGCGCGGTCTGCGCATTGGCCGGCCTGTGCTACGCCGAGCTGTCGTCGACCCTGCCGGTGTCGGGCTCGGCGTATACCTACAGCTACACCACCATCGGCGAATTCGCCGCCTGGTCGATGGGCGCCCTGCTCCTGCTCGAATACGGTCTCGCCGCCTCGGTGGTCGCGGTCGGATGGGGCGGTTACGTGGTCAGCCTGCTCGGCGACTACGGCATCAAGGTGCCGATCGAACTGACCGGTCCGTTCGGCCACACGATCATGCGCGACGGCCAGCCGCTGCTCGATGCGGCCGGCATGCCGATGACCTACCTGTTCAACCTGCCCGCCTTCCTGATCTGCCTCGCCCTCGCCGCGCTGCTCGTCATCGGCGTGTCCGAGAGCGCCAAGGTCAACAACGTGATCGTCGCGATCAAGACCAGCGTCATCATCGCCTTCATCCTGATCGTGGGCTGGTACGTGATCCAGCACTACGACGCGCTGAAGGTGAACTGGCAACCGTTCATCCCCGAGCCGACCGGCGAGAAGGGCGAGTTCGGCTGGGGCGGCATCCTGCGCGCCGCGTCCATCGTGTTCTTCGCCTACATTGGCTTCGAGGCCGTTTCCACCGCGGGCCAGGAAGCCAAGAACCCGAAGCGCGACATGCCGATCGGCATCATCGGCTCGCTGGTCGTGTGCACCCTGCTCTACATCCTGGTGTCGATCGTCATGACGATGGTCGTCAACTACAAGCTGCTCAACGTGCCCGACCCGGTCGCCGTCGCCGTCGACGCGCTCGGCCCGGACTGGGCCTGGTTCGCCAAGATCGTCAAGGCTGGCGCGATCATCGGCCTGACCTCGGTGATCCTCGTCCTGATGTACGGCCAGACGCGCATCTTCTACACGATGGCACGCGACGGCCTGTTGCCGCGCGTGTTCGCCAACATCCATTCGAAGTTCAAGACGCCATGGATCAACACGATCCTGGTCGGCATCATCACGGCGGTGGCCGCCGGCTTCTTCGACATCAACACACTTGGTGACATGACCTCGGTCGGTACGCTCGCTGCGTTCGGCATCGTCTGCATCGCGGTCATGTGGCTGCGTCGCACACATCCGAACCTGCCGCGCGGATTCCGGGTACCCCTGTATCCCGTGCTGCCGATCCTCGGCATCATCGCCTGCTTCGCACTGATCTTCACCGTCGAGAACCGCGTGCTGCTGTTCTTCCTGTGGTATCTGCTTGGCTCGATTGCGCTGTACTTCGTCTACGGCATGCGCAATTCACAGCTGGCCAAGGGTGAGCCGCCGCTGGACGGCCCCGACCTGCCGGAGTTCAAGGAAGACGCCGCGCCGCCGCGCTGAGCGGCTCCCATCCGGGATCGGGCGCAAGCCCACTGAAAACGAAAAGGCCCCGGGAGCGATTCCCGGGGCCTTTTCGTTAGGGAAGCTCTCATCAAGCCACCTGAAACTCCCGATTGAGCGGTGGTCGAACGATGTCCGCGGAAAATTCGGCGCGATAGCGTCTGGAAAGAGGAATCGGCGGCATTTTTCCGCCATTTCGTACGCGCACCCTCATCCGGCTCCCTGTGGACGCACCTCTCCTGTCATCGCCAACAACGTCTTTCGCACCATCCACAGGTTCGACAGCGCGAACAGCGTGATGATTCGTCGCTCACGAAACGGAAAAACGGGTGTAAGCGGCTTGGTGCTGCTGCTTCATGGCGAAGCCTCCCAAGGGTTGATGACAGCAAGCCCTCCGGCCTCAAAAGGGCTGGTGTCGCGTGTTGCCACGATCAAGCCATGAGCGGCGGCCGTGGCCGCGATGTAGCCATCTGCCTTGGCGATTGCTTTGCCCTCTGCCCTCGCCCGCGCCATCAGCTCGGCATAGGTCTTGGACGTGTCCAGGTCGAAGGCCAGCACGCGGCCGGCGAAGTTCGGCAAAACCTCATCCTCTAGCCGCTCTTGGTAGATCGTGCGGCGCTTGCCCTCGGGCATCGTCGCAAGGCCATAGCGCAACTCTGCGACGGTGACGGCAGACAGATAGAGCGTTTCAATAGCCTGAGCATCAACCCAAGCAAGCACGTTGGAATCCGGCTCAATCTTCCACAGCTCGGAAATGACGTTGGTATCAATGACGATCATTCAAACCTCATTGGTTCTGCCGGCGTCTTGTCGCGCACGCTCTCAAACAAGGCGTGTTCTTTATCGGTCAGGCCGCCCGCCTCGCGGGCGATGGAAGCCAGCAACGAACCCAGCTTGACGCGCCCGGTTGGCCGGGTGGCTTCTTCCAGAATGAAGCGGATTTCCGCCTCTGTGCTGCGGCCATGATGTGCGGCACGCACGCGAAGCGCACGATGCACAGCATCGGGCAGGTTTCTTACATTCACTGTGGCCATTTGGTAGCTCTCCAATGTAACGCTATCAATGGCATCATTGTATGGTTATTGATATCATCTCGCAAGCGTTTGTTTTGGAGTTGGTAAACGGTGGTGACATGGATAGCCACATGCCCAATGAAGAAATCGGGTCTGCGCCCTGCCGCTTACGGGTACCCATCTGTACGAAACGGGCGTTCCCGCAAACCCGCCCGCCGCACGCAGACCCTGATGAAGCGTATCGACAACAGCTATACGACACGCCACAATGCGTGTATCTGTTGTGTATGCGCAAATAGGAGATGCCAATGCGTGACGCCGCCATCAATCTGCGGGCGCTGCCCGAGCAGCGTGATCTGATCGATCACGCTGCAAGCCTGCTCGGCAAGAACCGCTCGGACTTCATGCTGGAGGCCGCTTGCGAGCGCGCTCAGTCCGTGGTGCTGGATCAGGTCTTTTTCAGCCTGGACGCCGACAAGTTCAAGCAGTTCACAGCGATGCTGGATGCGCCTCCCGCCCCCAACCCCGGGCTTGAACGCCTGATGTCCGTCAAAGCGCCCTGGAACACCGGCGAGGCATGAGTTTGGCTCTGAGCGCGCCGCAACCCCTTGCGGCCACCCACATCCTGGATGAATTCGCCTGCGAGGAGGCCAGTCTCGATGAATGGCTCAAGCGCCGGGCACTGACGAACCAGTTGAGCGGCGCAAGCCGCACCTTCGTCGTCGCCGACCAGGCCGGGCGTGTCCATGGCTACTACGCGATGGCCGCAGGGGCGGTTTCGCACCAAGCCGCCACCAGCGCCGTACGCCGCAATATGCCCGACCCAGTGCCGGTGATGGTGCTTGCCAGATTGGCCATCGACCATCGCGCCCAAGGCATCAAGTTGGGCGGGGCGCTGCTACAGGACGCGGTTCATCGCGCTGTGATGGTCTCGCAGAATGCTGGTGTCCGGGCGCTGCTGGTGCACGCACTGCACGACCACGCCAAGGCGTTCTACGAGCACTATGGTTTTCAGGCGTCGCCGCTCAATCCGATGACACTGATGCTGCGTTTGAATTCCGTCTTGACATCCTCCCCGGCCTGAAGGCCGGAGATTCCTACGGCGCTCAAGCGCGACATTGAGTCGCCCCCGAGTCGCTTCGGTGGGTTCCTGCTGCTGGCGGCCAGTTCGCAAAGGTGACGGGCGGACCCGAGTTCAACGGCCAGGGGCCGTCGCCCGTGGCCTCAGCCACTCTGCTGCCGCATACCGCGCGCCTGGAGTTCACCTCCACGCGCAGCGGCACCTTCATCTTCAATCCCGGTCGGCCCGACGAACGCCGCATTCCGATCGTCTCGTACCTGCAAGGACTGCCGCTGATTGCGGAGATCCGCGCGAAGCAGGGCGGGATGGCCAAGATGGCGCAGGCTCAGGGCTGATCTTCGAGCAGATCGAGTCGAACGCCGCCGGCGGCGCCAGACCAGTCAGCCCCGCCCTCGGAAGTAGCAAGATCGCCAGTCCGGCTTTCGGCAATGATGATCGGGAGGCATGCATACCCCGCAGCGTCTCTCCCCGCGCGCGGGGAAAAGGGAAGGCAGGCAACAACGCGCCGCGATTCAGCCTTCGCCGGGCTCCTCGGCGACGCCGGCCGCCGCCGCGTCGAGCAGGCCGCCCGGCAAGGTCCGCTTGGTCGATACGCCCATCTCAGCCAGGCTGCGCACCTGCAGTACGACGCTGCCCTTGCCTCCATCGGTCAGGCGGCGCAACGCACGCGCATGGGCGTCCTGCGCGTCGCGCAACTGCTTTCCGACGCCTTCGAGGTCCTGCGCGAGCAGGGCGAAGTTGTCGTGCAGGTTGGCCGCGCGCCTGGCGATCTCGAGCGCATTCTCGTTGCGCCGCTCGATGCGCCACAGGTGAGCGACCGTGCGCAGCGTGGCCAGCAGCGTGCTCGGGCTGACCAGGGAGACGTTGCGCGCGAGCGCGTGGCCGTAGAGGTCACTGTCGAGGCGCACGGCCTCGATGAAGGCGGCCTCGATCGGCACGAACATCAGCACGAAATCGAGCGTGCGCACGCCGTCGATACCGGCATAGTCTTTCGTCGACAGACCCTCGATGTGCCGGCGCAGCGAAGCCAGGTGCTCGCGCAGCGCAGCCTCGCGCTCGCCCGGTTCGGCCGCGGCGATCGAGCGCTCCCAGGCAACCAGGGAGAGCTTCGAGTCGACCACGATGACCTTGTTCTCGGGCAGGCGCACGAGGGCGTCGGGGCGCTGACGCCGACCTTCGGTGTCGGTGAAACTCGATTGCAGTTCGTATTCCCGCCCGGCCTGCAGTCCGGATGCCTCCAGCACGCGTTCGAGCACCATCTCGCCCCATGCGCCCTGGCGCTGGCTGTCACCCTTGAGCGCGCGCGTCAGGTTGATCGCGTCCTCGCTGATGCGCTGATTGAGGTCGCGCAGCGAACGGATCTCCTGCACCAGCATGCCGCGCTCGCGCTGATCATTCGCATGCGTCTGCGTGACCGCCTCGCGGAACTCCCTGAGCTGGACCTTGAGTGGATCCAGCAGGCCACCGAGCTGCTCGGCGCTCTGTTCCTTGAAGCGCTCGGCCTTGGCGTCGAGGATCTGCTGGGCAAGGTTCTGGAATGCCTCGCGCAGACGCTGATCGGCCTGTTCGAGCAAGGCGAGCTTGTCGGCGGCGGCGCGCACCTGCTCGGCGCTGCCGGCTTCCAGCGCAGCATGGCGCTCTGCAAGTGCGCGCAGGTCGCGGTTGGTTGCGTCATGGCGTGCATCGGCCTCGACGAGACGCGCGCGCAGCTGCTCAACCTCGGCCTTGCGTTCCGCGGCGACGGCGAGTGCGGCCTGCTGCCGCTGTTCGGCATGGCTGCGCTCGTGCTCGAGCCGTTCGAGCTGGCTGCGCTGGTCATTGAAACGGTGCTCCAGACCATCGCGCTGTTCGCGCAGTGCAGTCAGCTCGGGCTCAATGCCGAGGCGCGCCTGCAGGGCAGCCGCACGCGCACGCTGCAACCCCAGCAAGAAGAACACGAGCGCGCCGAGCGCGAATCCGGCCAGCACGGCGATGACGAGGAACGGGTTCAGGAATTCGGGCATCGGTCTCCACCGGCCGGATCGAAGTGCCGATGATCGCAGACCGCGTCTCATTGCGCGCGACCAGGTTCCTGGTCACGTATAGTTGCCAGCCCCCGTTTGGATGGCCATCTGCCAGATGACCGACACCACCGCGCTCCCGTACGCCCCTGCCCGCCTGCGCGAATGCGCCGAAATCATCGCTGCCGCCGGTCGCGACCTGTCCGGCCGTGGCTGGACACCAGCGACCAGCAGCAACTTCTCGATGCGCCTGGATGCCTCGCATGCCGCCGTGACGGTATCCGGCCGCGACAAGGGCCGACTGGGCATCGATGACATCATGGTCGTCGACCTCGATGCGAGAGCGGTCGGCACGAGTCGGCGTCCGTCCGCGGAGACGGCCCTGCACACGCAGATCTACCGTCGTTTCGCCGGGGCCGGCGCAGTCCTGCACACGCATTCACGTGCACAGAGCGTGGCCTCACGGCTGTACGCGCAGGAAGGCCTGGTGCGCTTCGAAGGATGGGAACTGCAGAAGGCGATTGCCGGTTGCACGACTCACGAGAGCGTGCTCGACCTGCCGGTGTTCCCGAACACCCAGGACATGAGCGAGTTGGTCGCCCGGGTCGATGCCTGGCTGGATGCCGGCAAGCCGCTGCATGGCTATCTCATCGACGGCCACGGCATCTACACTTGGGGCGTTGACATGGATGAGGCCAAACGCCATATCGAGGCCTTCGAGTTCCTGCTGAACTGCGAGCTGGACCTGAGGAGACTGTCACGATGAGCCGCTTGCGCATTTTCCGCGACGACCACGGCGACGCGCCGCTGGCGACCTACACCGACTTCAACGACATCACCCGCGAATTGGGCAAGGCCGGCGTGCGCTTCGAACGCTGGCAGGCAAACCAGCCGATCGCCCCCGGCGCCAGCCAGGATGAGGTCATCGCCGCCTATCGCGAGGACATCGATCGCCTGATGCGCGAGGAAGGCTACCAGACCGTCGATGTGGTCAGCCTGACTCCGGACCATCCTGAGCGTGCCGCATTTCGCGCCAAGTTCCTCAGCGAGCACACCCATGCCGAGGACGAGGTGCGCTTCTTCGTCGCCGGCGCTGGCCAGTTCACCCTGCACCTCGGCGACAAGGTCTATGACGTGCTCTGCGAACAGGGCGACCTCATCGGCGTACCCGACGGCACGCGCCACTGGTTCGACATGAGTGAGTCGCCGTACTTCGTCGCGATCCGCCTGTTCAACAACCCGGCCGGCTGGGTGGCGAACTTCACCGGCGACGCCATCGCGGAACGATTTCCACGCATGCTGCCACACGCCTCAGCGACGACGACGGCGTGATGCGCCGGCAGCACGCGCCGTCCGCGCGAAAGCGGCAGTGGTTGTCCTGAATCGTCGAATCGTGGCGGAAGGTGCAGCCACGAACGCAAAGTCCCGCGGGAACGTTTTCCGTCGCAACGGCGGACCGATCGAGGCATGTCGAAGAAAAAACCGGAGCGCGCCACGCACCTTGGGGTATGCGGGCGCGCCCCCCAGACGGACGGGGTGTGCCGTCTGGAGCCCACGGAAACCGCCATCCGGCTGTGGAACGGATGCGATTCCCGTGAGCTTCGAACTAATGAGACGCAATTTGGCGCGCAAAACGGTCATCAACGTCGGCATCCTGGGCGCGACGCCGGCTGAAGCACGGCAACCGATGGCCGGACCGGACGATTGACGAACCCACATCGAGGCGACCGCGGCGCGCATCCGCACGCAGGGATGCCCTGATCCTTGCCACGCCCTCGCCCCGCGCGTCGCCTCCCTGCGCCATGCACGACGCCTGCTAATCTTGCGCCCCCTCCCCTCGGAGCGCCGCCATGACGATCCGTGCGATCCTCACCGACATCGAAGGCACGACCAGTTCGATCAGCTTCGTCAAGGACGTGCTGTTCCCGTTCGCGCGCGAACGCCTGCCGGCCTTCGTCGTCACCCACGCCGACAAGCCCGAGGTGCAGCACTGGCTGCATGAAGCAGCGAAGGAAGCCGGCCTCGTCTCGGCCAGTGAGCAGGAAATCATCGACCTGCTCATCGGCTGGATCGATGCCGATCGCAAATCGACCGCGCTGAAGGCGCTGCAGGGCATGATCTGGGAAGACGGCTACGCCGATGGCGCATTCCGCGCACATGTCTATGCCGACGTCGCGCCGTGCCTGCGCGAATGGCACGCGCGCGGCCTGGCGCTGTACGTGTACTCGTCAGGCTCGGTGCCGGCGCAGAAGCTGTTGTTCGGCCATACCGAAGCCGGCGACCTCACTCCGCTGTTCAGTGGTTACTTCGATACCGAAACCGGCGCCAAGCGCGAGGCCGCGTCGTATGCGCGCATTGCCACTGCGATCGGTGTCGAACCCGGTGCGATCCTGTTCTTGTCCGACATCGCCGAGGAACTCGACGCGGCGAAGGCTTCGGGCCTTGCCACCGTGCAACTCGCCCGTGATGCAGGCGGCTGCCCGGCCGACGCGCGCCATCCCTGCGTGACGAGCTTCGACGCGATCGAGCCAACCGATTTGTAGACTGGGAACCCTGCGCGCGCCCCCGTCACCCGCAGGAGCGCACCCTGTGCGCGATCGGTTTTCCGCGACGCCTCAATCGCGCACAGGGTGCGCTCCTGCTGGCGTCATATGACATCTTGCGCGACGACTAGCCCAGCACCGCCGGCAGGTCCTTGCCGATCGACTCGGGCGTGTCGGTCGGCGCGTAGCGCTTGAGCGGCACGCCATCGCGGTCGACCAGGAACTTGGTGAAGTTCCACTTGATCGCGGTCGAGCCGAGCAGACCCGGCTTCTCCTTGCGCAACCATTGGTAGAGCGGGTGTGCGCCACTGCCATTGACGTCGATCTTGGCGAACATCGGGAAGCTGACGTCATAGGTCAGCGAGCAGAAGTTGCGGATCTCGTCCTCGTCGCCGGGCTCCTGATGGCCGAACTGGTCGCAGGGAAAGCCGAGCACGCTGAACCCCTGCGCATGGTACTTCCGGTGCAGCTCTTCCAGGCCCTTGTACTGCGGCGTGAACCCGCACTTCGAAGCCACATTGACGATGAGCAGGGCCTCGCCGCGGAAATCGGCGAGCGGACGTTCGTTGCCATCGATGTCGCGGGCGGAAAAGTCGTAGACGGTTGTCATCGTTGAAGCCTCCGGACGATTGGCAGGTTTGGTTTGACGTTGGTCGGGCAGCACGAAAGCGGCAGGCAGGTCCGACGAGAGTGATCGTCCCACTTGCCCTCAATCGTCGAAATCATGGCTGAAGATTCGATCCATCGGTCCGGCCACGCTGGCCACCGCAGCCACGTTCATTTTCATGATCGCTCCGCCGATCGCCTGCGCGTGGCTGCCGAGATTGGCCGGCAGGTCAGTCGACTTGTGGTAGTGCACGTAGCCGGTGTAGCTGCGATGGATGCTGAGGATGCCTGGGCGTCCACGATTGATGTAGGGCATGTGGTCGGAGCAACAGGTCAGCGGGCTGACCGTAATCGCAAGTTCCGGCACGTAGGTCAGTGCGGCATCGGCGAACAGGTTGCGTGTGGCGAGGTTGGCCGACGTGGTGTCGAGGTCGGCGCCCAAAGTGGCGTTCGGCGACCAACCGATCATGTCCATGATCGCGGCGAGTCGAACCTTGCTCAATTCGCCGCTCGCCTGCAGTCCCGCCGCATGCGCACCGCTGCCGACCAGACCCTGCTCCTCGCCCGCATAGCACATGAAGAACATGGTCGCCGCCGGGCGCTTGCGGCTGAAGATGCGCGCGAGTTCGAGCACCGCCGAGCAGCCGGTCGCATTGTCATCGGCGCCGGGAGTATCGGCTGCATATGCCGGCGAGTTGATCGCATTGCGCGAATCGTAGTGGCCGCCAACGATGACCCAGTCGTCCGGGCGCGTCGCACCGACGAGCCGGCCGATGACGTTCGACGGCGTATAGGTGGTAGCGCCGTATACCAGTGAGAACGACGGCTCGCTGACCTCGAGACCGAGCGCGGCGAAGCGCGCAGCTATCCACTGCCGCGCGGTAGCCAATTCGGAAGAAAAGCTGGAACGATCCCATGACGCCAGCATTTCAACGTCGGCAAACCAGCGCGCGGTATCGACCTCGGCAACCAGCATGCTGATCGCCGGATCGGCAGGCAGAGCCCGCGGCCGCTCGAAGCGGTACTGACGGGCAATCACGCTGTTCGGCTGTACCTCGACCCATTCATCAGCGCCGACATGGGCCGGGTCGCCGTGGCCGAGCGCGGCCATGCGCGCAGCGTCGGGACGCAGCAGCAGGTCGTAGCGCGAACCAGGATAGACAAGCAGATCGGGTGGGGTCAGGTCGACCGCACAGCCGCGCGCATGAAGGACAAGATCCTGAGGTTCGAACTTGCCGAGATCACGCAGGACCACATCGCGTGCGATCGCACGCCGCATCGCCGACACGTCGCCCGATAGCAACAGCTCGTCGCCGAGTTCGAGCCACCAGTCCACGCCCGCCGCGGTGCGCCAGGCGTCGACTTCGGCCGCGGTCGCCGTGCGGATGTCGACGAGAACGGCGCGCCGATCGGTATCGGCGGCGTGAGCCGCCACCGCAATGAGAGCCAGGGCGACCGCAAGGAGATGGCGTCGGAATCGTGTCATGGACATGGAACCACCCTCGCAGCAGGACGCAGAGCCTAGCAGCCACGTCGATGCAACGTCATGCCTCGAGCGCCTGCCAACGTTCATAGGCGGCATCGAGCTCGGCCTGGACTGCCGCCAGTTCGGTATTCGCGGCGGCGATGGCGGCACCGTCCTGGCGAAAGAAGGCCGGGTCGCCCATCGCGGCGGTCATCGTGGCGATGCGGGCCTCCAGCGCCTCGATGCGCTGCGGCAGTTGCTCAAGCTCGCGCGCTTCCCGGTAACCGAGCTTGCGCTTCGCTGAAGTGGGCACCGGCGCGGCCCCGACCGGTTGCGGCGCGGCTTTCGCGGCACCGACGAGAGCCGCTGCAGATGGTGGCCGCTGGCGCAGCCATTCGCTGTAGCCACCGACGTATTCGCCGATGCGCCCTTCCCCTTCGAGCGCGAGCGTGCTGGTGACGACGTTGTCGAGGAACTCGCGATCGTGCGAGACCAGCAGCAGCGTGCCCGGGTATTCCATCAACCGCTCTTCCAACAGTTCGAGGGTCTCCACGTCGAGGTCATTGGTCGGTTCGTCCATGACCAACAGGTTCGAGGGCTTTGCGAACAGCCTGGCCAGCAGCAGGCGGTTGCGCTCGCCGCCGGAGAGCGCCGAGATCGGTGCACGCGCCCGTTCCGGCGTGAACAGGAAATCCTGCAGGTAGCCGATCGCATGCTTGCGCGTACCGCCGACTTCGATGAACTCGCGGCCGTCGGCGACGTTGTCGAGCGCGTTCAGATCCTCGCGCAGTTGCGCGCGGTGCTGGTCGAAATAGGCAACTTCGAGCTGGGTGCCGAGTTCGATTTCACCGCTATCCGGCAATAGTTCGCCGAGCAGCAGGCGCAGCAGCGTGGTCTTGCCGGCGCCGTTCGGGCCGATCAGGCCAACGCGGTCGCCGCGCAGGATTGTCGTCGAGAAATCACGCACCAGGGTGCGTCCGCCGATCGCATAGTCGACGTTTCTTGCCTCGACGACCTTGCGTCCCGAGTTCTGCGCGGCGGTCATTTCAAGACGCACGCGGCCGGTGCGCTCACGACGTTCGCTGCGTTCGCGGCGCATTGCCTCGAGCCGGCGCACGCGACCCTCGTCACGCGTGCGCCGTGCCTTGATGCCCTGGCGGATCCACACCTCCTCGGCAGCAAGGCGCTTGTCGAACAGGGCGTTGGCCTGGGCTTCGGCGTGCTGGCGCTCTTCACGCCGGCGCAGGTAATTTGCGTAGTCGCCCGGCCAACTGGTCAGCGTGCCCCGATCGATCTCGACGATGCGCGTGGCCAGCTCGCGCAGGAATCTCCGGTCGTGGGTGATGAAAACGACGCTGCCGGCGAAGCCACGCACGAGCTCCTCCAGCCAGGCAATCGCTTCGATGTCGAGATGGTTGGTCGGCTCATCGAGCAACAACACATCAGGTGCGCGCACCAGCGCGCGGGCGAGCAGGACGCGACGCTTCATGCCGCCGGACTGCGCAGCAAACGCCGCATCCTCGGGCAGTTCGAGGCGCGCCAGCACCTCGGTCACACGGCGGTCGAGATCCCAGCCGTCGGCGCCGTCGATGCGCGCCTGCACGGCGGCCAGCGCGCGCAGGTCGGCTTCGCCGTCGAGCGCATGGCTGAGACGATGGAACTCGGCGAGCAACTGGCCGATGTCGCCGAGTGCAGCGGCGACGACGTCGAATATCGTGCCATCGAGATCGTGCGGAACTTCCTGGGCAAGGCGCGCGACCACGACACCGGGCGAAACGCGCACCTCGCCGTCGTCCGGGCGGATTTCTCCGGCGAGCAGGCGCATCAGGGTCGACTTGCCGGCACCGTTGCGACCGACGATGCAGACCCGTTCACGCGATTCGAGGGCGAAATCGACGCCCTCGAGCAGCAACGGACCGCCGACGCTGTAGTCGAGCTTGCGGGTTTCGACGAGGGCCATCTGCTAACCGGTTGGAGGTATGACGAAAGACAGGGAAGGACTGATGGCACTGTATGGCCCGCACGGGCGACGACAGGCTCGGCACCCGCTTCACTGCCATCCGAATCCGACCAACGAGGAACCCGCCATGCCGATCAGTCGCCGCGATCTTATCAAGCTCGGCGCACTCGCCGGCGCACTCGGCCTGACCGCACGCCCCGGCCTGCTGCGCGCCGACACGCCGGCCATCAAACCATTGCGCATCCTGATTCTCGGTGGCACCGGCTTCATCGGCCCGCACCAGGTGCGCTACGCGGTGGCACGTGGCCACCAGGTCACGGTGTTCAACCGCGGCCAACGCCAGGCCGATCTCCCCGGGGGTGTCGAGCACCTCAACGGCGACCGTGACAAGGGCGACCTCGCCGCACTCAAGGGGCGCGAATGGGATGTCTGCATCGACAACCCGACCAGCACGCCGTTCTGGGTTCGCGACGCCGCCAAGGTACTCAAGGGCAAGGTCAAACAGTACATGTTCGTCTCGACGATCTCGGTCTATGCCGACAATGGCACGCCGAACGCCGACGAGGATGCCGCGCTGGCCAAGTACACCGGCCGCAACGTCATGAAGGAGACGCGTGACAGCCTGCGTGCGAACATGGCGCTGTACGGCCCGCTCAAGGCCGCGTGTGAATTCGAGGCACGCAAGCAGTTCCGCGGCACCGCCACGATCGTGCGGCCTGGACTCATCGTCGGCCCAGGCGACCCGACCGACCGCTTCACGTACTGGCCCGTGCGTCTCGCCCAGGGTGGCGACGTGGTCGCACCCGGCGACGGCAGTGATCCCGTGCAGGTCATCGATGCCCGCGACCTCACCGAGTGGATGATCCGCCTTGCCGAATCGCGTACGTTCGGCGTCTTCAATGCGACCGGACCGAACTACACGATGTCGATGGCCGCACTGCTGCACGGCATCCGCGCGACCACCACCGCCGGTGCGACGCTGCACTGGATTCCCACGACGTTCCTCGCCGAACAGAAAGTCTCGCCATGGAGCGACATGCCGGTCTGGATTCCGGCCCAGGGCGACAGTGCCGGCTTCGGCCAGCGCAACATCGGCCGCGCCCTCGCCACCGGACTCAGCTTCCGACCGCTCGCGACCACTGCCAGCGATACGCTGGCATGGTTCAAGTCGCTGCCGGCCGAACGCCAGGCCAAACTCGGTTCCGGACTCACGCCCGAGCGTGAAAAGACCCTGCTGGACGCGTGGAAAGCCAAAGCCGCGGGTTGAGGCAACCTCGCGCTTTGCCGCAGGAACCCGTTTACGGGCGAGCAACGAAGACGTCTGGCATCACGGAAAGCATCGCCCCTGAAGGGGCTCCTGCGGCGCATATGGTTTTCGTGGGAGCCCGTTCACGGGCGAGCGGTTCTGAGGCAAGCTGCGCGGCCCCGATCCCTGCCCTGCCGACCATGTCCGCACACCGCTACTTCCAGCTCGACGTGTTCAGCCATCGCCCCGGCGGCGGCAATCCGCTCGGCGTGGTGGTGGGTGCCGACGACTGGAGCGACGAAGCCATGCAGGCCTTCGCGCGCTGGACCGATCTGGTCGAAACGACTTTCCTGCTCACGCCGACGACGCCGCAGGCGAGCTATCGCGTGCGCATCTTCACGCCGCAGCGCGAGATCGCCTTCGCCGGTCATCCCTCGATCGGCAGCGCACATGCCGTGCTCGAGGCCGGCATCGCCATGCCGCGCGACGGCCGGCTCGTGCAGGAGTGCCAGGCCGGCCTGCTGCCGGTGCGTGTCGAGGGCGATGGCGATGCACGCCGGTTGTCTGTGCAGTCGCCTCGCTCGCGTGTGCTCACATGCGGCATCGACGCGCAGCCCTTGCTCGCCGGCATCCTCGACGGCGTCGATCTCGGCGCGTTGCCGCCGGCCTTCGTCGAAGGGGGGCGACGCTGGTGGCTGGCCGAGTTCGCCAGCGAATCCGCGTTGCGCGCCTGGCAACCCGACCATGCCGCGATCGGTGCGCTCGCGCAGGCCAGCGGCAGCCTCGGCCTGTGCGCGTTCGCCCGCTGCGAGGGCGACGAGTTCGACCTCTGCGTGCGCGCCTTCCCGGCCGGCGTCGGCATTGTCGAAGACCCGGCCTCCGGCGCAGCCAACGGCCTGATCGGCGCCTGGATCGCCGAAGCCGAACCCCACGGCACGCTCGCCCGCGGCTACACCGTCAGCCAGGGCCGCGAGATCGGCCACGACGCACGCATCGTCGTGCGCATCGATGCGGATGGCGCGGTGTGGGTGGGTGGATGCACGCGCACGATGGTTGAGGGGGTCACGCGGTGGCTTTTGTAGAAGGGGCGAGGGGCGAGGGCTCGAAAATCGTGTATTGGCAACATCGTGCGGTTCTCGAGCCCTCGCACCTCCTGCCATGTAGGAGGATGCCAAGAAAATGGACCGCGCGGAGGACTTCGCAGCCCGGTTGGCTTCTGCCGCGCAGGCTCCTAATCCCTGCCCTTCAGCGATCCACCCAGATCCCCAGTCCCTGCGCATTCAACTCAATGTCCATCGCCAAACATTCGCGGATGGCGTCTGGGGGCATATCGACACCATGGGCGAGTGCGCGCGAGACGTAAAGGTCGGCAAGGGCCGAGGTGATGCGTTCGTGGCGATCCGTCGCGCTCTTGTGCTCGCGCGCGATCGCGGCCATGGCGTCGATCTGCGTGCGCAGGTCGGCGGCAAGGCGCGGCACGCCAGTGACGCGGCCATAGTGGGTGAGCAGCATGGCCTCGGGTTCGTACGAACATAGCCGGTCGATCGAGCTGCGCAACTCGCCCGGATCGAACTGCGAAGGCGTCGTCGTCGGCAGGATGAAGGCACCGTTCGCGGTATCGAACTCGCGGTAGGACAGCCCGAAGGTGTCGCCAGTGAAGAACGAGCGGCTGCGTGCATCCCACACGCAGAGGTGGTGACGTGCGTGGCCGGGCGTGTCGAGGCAGAGCAGCCTGCGTCCGGCGAGATCGACCGTGAAGCCGTCCGGCGCCTCGACCACGCGCTTGGCCGGCACCGGCGCGATGTCGCCGTAGGTGCGTTGAACTTCGTCCGCGCCATAGACCGCCGAGGCGCCGGCGATGAGCCTGGTCGGGTCGATCATGTGCGGCGCGCCACGCGGATGGATGACGAGGCGTGCATTCGGCAGGCGACGCATGAGCTGGCCGGCGCCGCCAGCATGGTCGAGATGCACATGCGTCGGGATCACCCAGTCGACCGCCTCGACGCCGAGCCCCTTCGCTTCGAGCGCACCGAGCAGTCGCGGCAGCGAGGCATTGATGCCGGTATCGACGAAAGCCGCGCGGCCGTCCTCAACGATCAGCCAGGCCGCGTCGAAGTCGTCGCGGAAGAAGCCGGTGTCGATGCGGGTGATGCCGTGGGCGTGGTCCATGGGCACGATCTCTGGGAGCGATATCGTGATGGTAACGGGGAGCGCGGCGATGCACGCCACGACGATGGTGGAAGTCACCTCCTTCAATCGCGGCTGAAACCGCTCCCACTGAAGATCATCATTCTTTTGCGGGAGCGACTGACCAGCCATGACCAGCCATTCGGCTGTTGGAAAGCGCCTCGGCTGTTGAAAGCCGGTCGCGATGCTCTGGCTCTGCAATCTCGCAATGCAAAGGCATCGTGGCCAAGGCCGTTTCCTAGAGGGCGGAGCGCAGCAGCGGCGCGAATGCGCGCGGATCGCTGCGGGTGATCTTCACGCGCGGCGTGCCGTGCCAGTCGGCGCAGGCACGGATCGCAGCGGCGATCGGTCGGGCAAGAGCGATGTCGGCTTCGACGCCGGGCTCGAGATGCACGACATGTACCTCGAACAAGCCTTCGGCGCGATGCGCCTTGGCGTCGAGGCGGCCGACCAGTGCGCCACGGTGCAGGATTGGCAGGACGAAATAGCCGTAGTGCCGCCGTGGCGCCGGTGTGTAGCACTCCAACGTGTAATCGAATCCGAACATCGTGCTGGCGCGTTCGCGGTGCCAGACCACCGGGTCGAACGGCGACAGCAGGGTCGTGTGGGTCGGCCGCAGGCGACCGGCACGCGCCGCCTCGACCAGCGGCAAGGTCTCGCAATGCACGTAGCCGATGGCCTTCCAGCCATCGACGGCGATGCGCACGAGCTCGCCGCTGTCGACCAGCGCGTCGAGATCCTCGTCGCGATGCTTGCGGCCGGTGCGGAAATAGTCGGCGATCCAGCGTGCCTGGGCGATGCCGAGTGCGCGCACCGAACGCAGCACGAGTTCCCGCGAGACGTCGGTGTCGAATGATGCCTGCGCCGGCAGACGCGCGATCACGCGCTCGGCGAGGTCGTAGACGCGCTGGAAGCGCTCGCGCCGTGCGACCATCAGTTCGCCGCGCGCGAACAGCGCCTCGAGCCAGCGCTTCTCGTCCTTCCATTCCCACCAGCCCGAGGCCGACTTCGGGCCGCGCCGCTCGAAGTCGGCCGCCTTGACCGCGCCGTGTTCGCGGATGTGTGCGAGCAGCCTGTCCATGCCGGCGCGTTGCTGCGCATGCATGCGCAGGGCGTTCCGGTCCGACCAGTGGGGCGTGCGCGCCTCGGCCTCGCGGTGGGCGCGGTGCAGGGCATGGTCTCTGCCCGGCACGAAGCAGGCCTCGTGCGCCCAGGCCTCGAAGATCGCGCCATCGGAGAGCAGGTGTTCCAGCCATTCCGACGGATATGCGCCGAGCCGCGAGAACAGCACAAGGTAGGGGCTGCGCGCGACGACGTGGATCGTGTCGATCTGCAGCAGCTGCATGCGCGCGATCGCGGCCAGCGCGTCGTCACGGGTCGGCCGCGCCGGTGGCCGGGCGAGCAACCCCTGTGCCGCCAGGTGGACGAGGCGAGCCTGGCGGGCAGTCAGGCGGATCGGGGATGCGCTGGCGGCGAACATCGCCCGATCATGCAAACGCAGGCCGCGTGGAGCAATCCGCCATGCCCACCCGGCCCCACTCCCGGGGGCAGCGAGATCGTAGCGGCCAGCGTGGCATAATCCGGGTTTTCCCGCGCCGGCTACGGCCGGCAACCGCTCGCGTTCCTGGAGGTTTGCCATGTCCGATATCGTCATCGTCGGTGCGCGTCGCACCGCGATCGGTTCCATGCTCGGCCAGTTCACCGGCGTGCCGACGACCACCCTCGGTGCGGCTGCGATCAAGGCCGCGCTCGACCAGGCCGGCGTGCCCGCCGCCGATGTCAGCGAAGTCATCATGGGCTGCGTGCTGCCGGCCAATCTCGGCCAGGCGCCGGCCCGCCAGGCCGCGATCGCCGCCGGTCTTTCGAAATCGGCCGCCTGCACCACGATCAACAAGGTGTGCGGCTCCGGCATGAAGGCGATCATGCTCGGCCACGACCTCATCAAGGCCGGCTCGGCCAGCATCGTCGTCGCCGGCGGCATGGAATCGATGACCAATGCGCCGCACATGGTCTCGGCGCGCCCGGGCCTGCGCTACGGCGACGCCAAACTGGTCGACCACATGGCCTGGGACGGCCTGACCAATCCCTACGACGGCCAGTCGATGGGCGTGTTCGCCGAGGCGACCGCCGACAAGCTCGGCTTCACGCGCGAGGCGCAGGACGCCTACACGATCGAATCGGTCAAGCGCGCGCAGGCCGCGATCGCCTCCGGCGCGTTCGCCGAGGAAATCGTTCCGGTCAAGGTTGCCACGCGCAAGGGCGAGGTCGAGTTCGCCACGGACGAGCAACCCGGCAAGTCCGACATCGCCAAGATCCCCACCCTCAAGGGCGCGTTCCGCAAGGACGGCACGGTCACCGCTGCCAGCTCGTCGAGCATTTCCGACGGCGCCGCCGCCACCGTGCTGATGTCGGCTGACGAGGCGGCAAAGCGCGGCATCAAGCCGCTCGCGCGCATCGTCGCTCACTCGACCCATGCGCAGGAGCCGGAATGGTTCACCACCGCGCCGGTCAGCGCGATCCGCAACCTGCTGGCCAAGACCGGCTGGAAGGTCGAGGACGTCGACCTGTTCGAGGTCAACGAGGCATTCTCGGTGGTCGCCATGGCACCGATGAAGGAGCTCGGGGTGCCGCACGAGAAGATCAACGTCAATGGCGGCGCCACCGCGCTCGGCCATCCGATCGGCGCTTCCGGCACGCGCATCGTCGTCACCCTGCTGCACGCGCTCAAGGCGCGCGGCGGCAAGCGCGGCATCGCCTCGCTGTGCATCGGCGGCGGCGAAGCCACGGCGATCGCGGTCGAGCTGGCCTGATCCCCGGTTCCGCTGCGGCCATTGCGGGCCGCGGCGCTGTCCCTGTTTCGTTGCACGTTACGGGCGGCGGCCATCGCGACGAGCCGCCTGCCCTTGAAGATCGTCGCCATCTACCCTGAGGGGAATTCCCATGAAGCTGACCAAGATCCTGCTCGCCGCCGCCCTTACCACCGCCCTCGCCGCCTGCGGCAACGATGCGCAGAAGCGCGCACAGGATGCCGCCGACGCCACGGCGAAGGCGGCCCAGGACGCCGCTGCGGCGACCAAGGAAGCCGCGGACAAGGCGGCGGAAGCCGTGCAGAAGGCGGCTGATGCCACCGCTGCGGCCGCGGGTGATGCAGTCGAGGCGACCAAGGAAGCTGCAGCGGATGCCGGCGAGCAGGTATCCAAGGCTGCCGACTCGACCGCCCAGAAGGCCGCCGCTGCCGTCGACGCCACCAAGGAAGCGACCAAGGAAGCCTGGGATGCCGCCAAGGCGGCCGGCCACGAAGTGAAGGAAGGCGCCAAGGAAGTCGGCCACGACATCGCCGAAACGGCGAAGGCCGCCAAGGAAGCGGCCAAGGAAGAACTGAAGAAGGACTGATCGCCGATCAGGCCAGGACACCGGGCCTGTTTCGCCCGGTGTCCGCCGCAATGCACGCAGGAGCGCACCCTGTGCGCGATCGTTCTTTTCGTGGTGCGCCAATCACGCATGGAGCTTGCCCCGGACTCGATCCGGGGGTGTGCTCCCGCACACATATTCACGCCGATCCCAACGCACCGAAGCGCGCAGCAATGACGGTCATCACCAGCCAGATCGATCCGCGTGACCCCGCCTTCCAGGCCAATGCCGCACAGTTGCGCGCAGCGGTCGATGACCTGCACGCACAGACCGCACGCAACGCGCTCGGCGGCGGCGAGCAGGCACGGGCAAAGCACACCGAGCGAGGCAAGCTGCTGCCGCGCGAGCGCATCCGTGCCCTGCTCGATCCCGGTTCACCATTCCTCGAACTGTCACCGCTGGCCGCGCACGGCATGTACGACAATGCCGCGCCGGGCGCCGGTCTCGTCACCGGCATCGGCCGCGTGCGCGGCATCGAGGTCGTCGTCGTCGCCAACGACGCCACGGTCAAGGGCGGCACCTATTTCCCGATGACGGTGAAGAAGCACCTGCGCGCGCAGGAAGTCGCCCTGGAGAACCGCCTGCCCTGCGTCTATCTGGTCGATTCGGGCGGCGCGTTCCTGCCGCTCCAGGACGAAGTGTTCCCGGACAAGGAGCACTTCGGCCGCATCTTCTACAACCAGGCGCGCATGAGCGCGCTGGGTATCGCCCAGATCGCCGTGGTCATGGGCTCGTGCACGGCTGGCGGCGCCTATGTGCCGGCGATGAGCGACGAGACGATCATCGTGCGTGAACAGGGCACGATCTTCCTTGGCGGCCCGCCACTGGTAAAGGCTGCCACCGGCGAAATCGTCGATGCCGAATCGCTCGGCGGCGCCGACGTGCACACATCAATCTCGGGCGTCGCCGATCATTTTGCCGAGGACGACGCGCATGCGCTTGCCATCGCCCGCGACGTGGTCGGCAACCTCAACCGCGTCAAGCGCGTGCCGCTGGCCGTCGCCGAGCCGCGCGAACCGCTGTACGCCGCCGAGGAGATCTACGGCATCGTGCCGCGCGACACGCGCATCCCGTTCGATATCCGCGAACTGATCGCGCGCATCGTCGACGGCTCCGACTTCGACGAGTTCAAGGCGCGCTACGCCAAGACCCTGGTCACCGGCTTCGCCCACATCCACGGCTACCCGGTCGGCATCGTCGCCAACAACGGCATCCTGTTCGCCGAGAGTGCGCTCAAGGGCGCGCACTTCATCGAACTGTGCAATCAGCGCAACGTGCCGTTGGTATTCCTGCAGAACATCACCGGGTTCATGGTCGGCAGGAAATACGAGAACGCGGGCATCGCCAAGGACGGAGCCAAGATGGTGACCGCGGTAGCCTGCTCGCATGTGCCAAAGTTCACCGTCGTCACCGGCGGCAGCTTCGGCGCCGGCAACTACGCCATGTGCGGCCGCGCCTACGGCGCACGTTTCCTTTGGATGTGGCCGAACGCGCGCATCAGTGTGATGGGTGGCGAACAGGCCGCCAGCGTGCTCGCCACCGTGCGTCGCGACGGCCTTGAAGCCGCCGGCAAGACCTGGAGCGCCGAGGACGAAGCCGCCTTCAAGGCACCGATCCGCGAGCAGTACGAGGCCCAGGGCCACCCGTACTACGCCAGCGCGCGCCTGTGGGACGACGGCGTCATCGACCCCGCCGACACCCGCCGCGTGCTCGGACTCGCCATCTCTGCCAGCCTCAACGCACCGATCGAACCGGGACGGTTCGGCGTATTCCGCATGTAGCGGTCCCGGTGGGCACGGCTACAGCCGCGATGGCCTTGCACGGAAACATCCGGGCCAGAGCGGGAAAGATCGCCCCGGCATTCAATGGCGGAGCGGGCCAGCCGCTCACGCCAGCAAGGGGTGGCGACCCCGGCCCGATTCGAACGGGCGACCTTTCCCTTAGGAGGGGAACGCTCTATCCAGCTGAGCTACGGGGCCGCTGAGTGCAGACGGCCCCGCATTTTCACACATCGAACCCACGATTCCGAGTCGCCTCGGAGCCTGCGCGGCAGAAGCCGAAATCCTCCTGCCACGCACTTCTCGCCTCATTTGAGCGTGAGCGTGCCCTTCATGATGCCCCAGTGTCCCGGGAACGAGCAGAAAAAAGTGTACGGGGTATCGGCGGCGAGCTTCGACACCGGGAAAGTGACTGAGGTCGATTCGCCGCCACCGATCATCTTCGTGTGGGCGATGACGCGAGCATCGCCGGCCTTGATGTAGTCGGCCTCGAGTCCGGCTTTCTGGCCATCAGTGGCCGCGCCCTGCATGTCGGCGCTGGCCGTCAGCGCCCAGTTGTGGCCCATGACGTTCTTCGCCAGCTTGCCGACATGCTTGAGGTTGACGGTGAAGTCCTTGCAGCTCTTGTCGACCTCGATCGTCTTGAGGTTGAACTGCATGGCATCGTTGCCTTCGATGTCGACCGAGCAGGCCGCAAAGGCGGATGACGAGGCGAACAGCAGCGCGGATGCGAGGGCAAGTCTGCGGATCATGATGAACCTCCTGGTTGCGGACACGGACGGGGCGGCGCTTTTCGCGCACGGCTCCAACGGTGTACGCATGATAGGCACTCGTCGGTACCGATCCAACGCGTTGTAACGCGCGCATTGTCGCTGGCATTCCGGGCCTTGCGGATGTCACCCAGTCATTGGAATCAAAATGGTTGGGGCCTTCCTGTGCGGGCGCAGATCAAGGCGCGACGGCGCAGGCAGGCTGGCCGTCCGTCGAGCCGGCGCAACGCCGAGCTGCGCGTGCACAGGACGGTGACGCCGTTGTGGGATTGATCAGAACATCCCTAGAATGGCGGGCTTTCCGGTGAGCGGACCCGCGCCCATGGGCGTTGCCGTTCACGCCCTTCCAGGCAGCGCGCCCGCAGGCGTGCCGCAGCCCACGACGGAGTACCTTCCATGGCCAATTCCCTGCTCGCCAGCCTCGGCCTCGGCGCAAGCAATTCCGGCACCTACCTCGGCAACGGCGAATGGTCGACGACCACCGGGACCGGCGTGCTGCGCTCGATCAATCCGACCACCAACGAGACGATCGCCGAGGTCGAGGCCACCAGCGAAGCCGACTACGAGACCGTCGTCGCGCGCGCGCAGGCCGCGTTCAGGACCTGGCGAACGACGCCGGCACCGCGCCGCGGCGAGGCGATCCGCCTGTGCGGCGAGGCGCTGCGCAGGCACAAGGACGCGCTCGGCTCGTTGGTTGCCATGGAGATGGGCAAGTCCAAGCCCGAAGGCGACGGCGAAGTGCAGGAGATGATCGACATCGCCGATTTCGCGGTCGGCCAGAGCCGCATGCTGTACGGCTACACCATGCACTCCGAGCGCCCCGGCCACCGCATGTACGAGCAGTGGCACCCGCTCGGCCTGGTCGGCATCATCAGCGCGTTCAACTTCCCGGTTGCGGTGTGGGCCTGGAACTCCTTCCTCGCCGGCATCTGCGGCGACATCTGCATCTGGAAGCCATCGAACAAGACCCCGCTCACGGCGATCGCGGCGACGCGCATCTGCAACGAGGCGCTCAAGGCCGGCGGATTCCCGGACCTGTTCTTCCTCATCAACGACGCCGGCGTCGAACTGGCGCAGAAGTTCGTCGACGACACGCGCATCCCACTGATCAGCTTCACCGGCTCGACTCAGGTCGGGCGCATCGTCGGCGAGCGTGTCGCCCGCCGCATGGGGCGTTCGCTGCTCGAACTCGGCGGCAACAACGCGATCATCCTCGACCCCAGCGCAGACCTGAAGCTCGCCATCCCCGGCATCGTCTTCGGCGCGGTCGGCACGGCCGGCCAGCGCTGCACGACGACGCGCCGCCTGATCGTGCACGAGTCGATCCACGACGAAGTGCTGGCCGCGCTGGTGAAGGCCTACCGGCAGGTCGAGACCAAGATCGGCGACCCGACTGACCCGGCCAACCTGATGGGGCCGCTCAACAGCCCCGGTGCCGTGCAGCAGTTCCTCGCCGCGATCGAACAAGCCAAGGCCAGCGGCGGCAAGGTCGAGACCGGCGGCACCGCGCTCGACCGCCCCGGCAACTTCGTGCGCCCGGCGATCGTCACCGGCCTGAAGAACAGCGACGCCGTCGTCCAGCACGAAACCTTCGCGCCGATCCTCTACGTCATGAAGTATTCGATCCTCGACGAGGCGATCGAGATGCAGAACGGCGTGCCTCAGGGCCTGTCCTCGTCGATCTTCACCGGCAGCCTCAAGGCCGCCGAGCAATTCCTCTCCGCAGCCGGTTCGGACTGCGGCATCGCCAACGTCAACATCGGCACCTCGGGCGCCGAGATCGGCGGCGCCTTCGGCGGCGAGAAGGAAACCGGCGGCGGCCGCGAATCGGGTTCCGATGCATGGAAGGCCTACATGCGCCGGCAAACCAACACGATCAACTACTCCGACGCGCTGCCGCTGGCGCAGGGGATCAAGTTCGACCTTTGAGCACCGTGACGGGTGATTGGAATCACCCGCCGGAGCCGGTTCACGGGCGATGTTTCTCGACACGGTTGCCCTGAAAGAGCATCGCCCCTGAAGGGGCTCCTGCGGGGGCAACATGCGCTCCGCAGAAGCCCCTTCAGGGGCGATGCTTCGTTGATCAGGCTTCGGCCCCGATACGACTGGCCAGCACCTTGTCGATGCGGTTGCCGTCCATGTCGACGACCTCGAGGCGCCAGCCTTCCCAGTCGATGTGGTCGGTGGTCGCCGGCAGGCGGCCCATCTGCAGCATGAACAGGCCGTTGAGCGTGTGGTAGCGGTCCTGCACGCCGTCAGGCAGTTCGCGCAGGTCGAGGCGATCCTTGAGTTCTGGCAGCGGGATCAGGCCATCAAGCAGCCATGAGCCATCCTCGCGCGCCATCGCCCAGGCTTCTTCGGGCACGGTCGGCTTGAACTCGCCGGCAATCGCCTCGAGCACGTCGTGCTGGGTGACGATTCCCTGGACGCTGCCGTACTCGTCTACGACGAGCACCAGTTGCTCACCGGAGCGGCGGAATTCCTGCAGCAGTTCCATGCCGGTGATGCTCTCCGGCACGAACACCGGCTTGCGCATTGATCCTTCGATATCGATCTCCTCACCACGCAGGACCTGGGCGAGCAGGTGGCGCGTACTGACCACGCCGAGCACTTCGTGCAGGCCACCCTTCACCACCGGCAGGCGGTTGTGGCCTCCCGCCTGCAGCAGCGCAAGGTTGCGCTCCCGTGGCGCGGCGAGATCGAGGACGACGACATCCATGCGCGGCACCATCAGCGAGACGATCTGGCGGTCGTCGAGCCGGAACACGTTGCGCACGATCGCGTGCTCGTGACTTTCGATGACGCCGGCCTCGGTGCCTTCCCTCAGCAGGGCATGGATGTCCTCCTCGGTCACCGTCGCGGTGGCCTGTTCGCGCACACCGAACGCGCGCAAGCAGGATTCGGGTCGACAGCGACAGCAGTAGCACGAACGGCTTGGCGATCATCGCCAGCAGGCCCATCGGCAGGGCCACTCGGCGCGCGACGGCCTCCGGATGGGCCTGGCCGAGGCGTTTGGGCACGAGTTCGCCGACGACGATCGAGAAATAGGTGATCGTCGCCACGACGACGAACGTCGCCAGGGCGCGTGCGCTGCCGGGTTCGAGTCCCCACCCGGCGAAGCGCGCGGCTACCGGCTCGGCCAACACGGTCTCGCCGACGATGCCATTGAGGATGCCGATCGAGGTGATGCCGATCTGCACGGTCGACATGAAGCGGGTTGGATCCTGTCCCAATGCCAGCGCCGCCGCCGCACCGCTGTCGCCACGCTCGGCTCGGGCCTGCAGGCGCGAGCGGCGCGCGGTGACGAGCGCGATCTCCGACATCGAAAACAGTCCGTTGAGAACGATCAGGGCGCCAAGGATGGCGATTTCCATGCGGACTCCGCAGTCGAACCCAGGGGAGCACCTGCGCCGGCAGCACCATGCCACCGGCGCAAGGCTTGCCGACTATAGCCGCGGACGTGGATTGTGGAGTGGAAGGAAACTTCGCTCCCGTGACGATCTGGCTCCCTGGATTGCGCCGTTCTATCCCATTGATTTACTGGAGCATTTACAAAAGTTCCATGATGATTGAGCGATGATTCACATTTTGTTAGGCTACGCTCGGGTTTGACTTTTTTGCCCGGAAGATCGCTACGACACTCTTTTGAATACAACAACTTAGTAAGGGGACAGACCTGATGTCGACACACGCTCGATACTTCCGCAACAAGCTGGCGCTGGCACTTGCTGCCGCGCTGACCCTTCCTTCCGGTGCATTGTTCGCGCAGGATCAGGGCAGCGACGAGAGCGAGAGCGAGAAAGACACCAAGAAGAGTGAAGAAACCGCGCTGCAACCGATCCGGGTCACCGGTTCGCTGATCAGCCGTCTGGGCTTCGACACCATCTCCCCACTACAGGTCATCACGGCCGACAACAGCATCGCGGCCGGCGAATTCGATACCGCCACGATCCTGCAGACATCCAACGTTGCAGCAGGCTCCACCCAGATCAGCACCCAGTTCGGCGCCTACATCGTCGAGGGTGGCACCGGCGTGCAGACCCTGTCGCTGCGCGGTCTCGGCGCGAATCGCACCCTGGTCCTGCTCGACGGCCAGCGCCCCGGTCCTGCGGGCACGCGTGGCCAGGTCGGCGCCTTCGACCTCAACGTGATCCCCTCCGTCATCCTGCAGCGTGCCGAGATCCTCAAGGATGGTGCCGGCTCGATTTACGGTTCGGACGCGGTCGCCGGCGTGGTCAACCTGATCACCCGCAAGTCGATGGACCGCCCCGAATTGATCGTCGACATGAACCTGCCGACCGAGAGCGGCGGCGAACGCTACAACATCTCCGGCGCAGGCGGCTGGAACTTCGACAACGGCAGCGTCGTTGCCGCCTTCCAGCGCTACCACATGAACGCCCTGAAGGTTGGCGATCGCGATTTCTTCAAGTGCAACTACGATCTGGTGCGCGATGCCGCCGGCAATATCCTGCCGTACGAGGATCGTTCGTTCACGCGCGGCACCGAGAACGAGGGCTGCATCAACTTCGGCATCTACAATGCGATCGACGATCTCGGCCTGCCGGCCTCGGGTCGCCGTTACGGGCCGGTGCCAGGAGCAACCGGCGGCCCGATCCCGGGCTATGGCATCGTTCGCAACGGCAACGCCAACCCTGGCGCCGGAACACCGGCCTACTACGAGCAGCCCTTCTACGCCCCGTTCGCGAACAAGGGTGACGTGTTTGCCGAACAGGATCGCCTGAGCCTGTATTTTTCCGGTGATTTCACCTTCGGCTCGATCGGCTGGAACGGCCAGTTGCTCTACACCGAGCGTGAAACGAAGTCGCGCCGGTTCCGCCAGTTCTTCCCGCAGGTGGATGGCCGCCCGTATGGCTTCGTCGGCAATCCGAGTGCCAACCCGAACCTCACCGGCAACGTCCAGGTGATCATGCCGGCCAAGTCCAACCAGGACATCGATGTCGACTACTGGTATGCCTCGTCGAACTTCAACGGCGGTTTCGGCAACGATAGCAGCTGGAGCTGGCGCTTCAATACCAGCTATTCGCATTCGAGCGGTGACTACACGGTTTTCGCGATCAACCGCGACATCACGGGCGACCGCGTCACCACGCCCGACCGCGATGGCGGCGACATGCCGATCAACTACTTCGATCCAGGCATCCTCAGCGGCGAGCGCATGGATGATCTGATGGCGGCAATCGGCCAGCGCCACACGGGCAACACCGTGTACACGCAGTTTGTGGCCAATGCGATGGCCTCGGGTGAGCTGTTCGAGTTGCCGGGCGGTACCGCCGCGGCGGCTATCGGCTCGGAATTCCGTCGCATCTCGATCGACGATACGCCGTCAGCGTTCGAGCTCAACCAGCAAGCCTGGGGCCAGTCCTCGGCCCGCCCGACCCGCGGCAAGGACTACATCAGCGAAATCTACGGTGAACTCGAGCTTCCGGTCCTGGCCGGCCTGCCGGGTGTCGAGGAACTGACCTTCAACGCTTCGGCGCGTATGTTCAAGTACGACACCGTGGAGGACTCGGACAAGGTCTGGAAGATCGGCGGATCGTGGCAGATCATCCCGTCGCTGCGCCTGCGTGCCACCAATGGCACCTCGTACCGCGCTCCGGGCCTGTACGAGCTGTACCTCGGTGACCTCAGCGGCTTCCTCGGCCAGGCGGCAATCGACCCCTGCATCAACTGGGGCACCAATGCGATCGACCCGCGCGTGCGTGCGAACTGTGCGGCCGACGGCATTCCGGAAGACTATGACGGCGTCGGCTCGTCCGCACAGATCTTCACCGGCGGCGGCCTCGGCGTGCTGAAGCCTGAAACCTCGAAGGCGCTGACCGCAGGCATCGTGTTCACGCCGGAGTTCGCCAACCTCAGCGTGTCGCTCGACTACTTCAAGATCCAGGTCAACGATCAGATCGACTCGCTCGGCGGCGCCGGCATCGTCGGTGCGTGCTACTACGCCGACTCGTTCCCGAACGCGTTCTGCTCGCTGTTCACCCGTCGTCCGGGCAACGCCGCAACCGGCGCCTACAACATCGAGAGCATTCGCGACGCCTATGTCAACGTCAACAAGCAGTTGACCCGCGGCTACGACCTGAACCTGCGCTGGGATCGCGAGTTCTCGTTCGGCAAGCTGGAAGTCGAAAGCCAGTTGACGTACACCATGGAAGACGTCTACCTGCTGTTCGACACGGCCGAGGAAGGCGGCTTCGCCATCGACGACCAGAACGGCATCGTCACGCGTCCGAAGCTGGTCGGCGATCTGCGCACCGCGCTCAATCGCGGTGACTGGACCTACACCTGGACGATGAACTACATCGACAGCACCAAGAACTGGTACCTTGACCCGATCGGCTCGTACCGCGGCAACCCTGATGCCGTCTACGACATCAAGGCCGGTTCGCGCCTCTACCACGCGTTCTCGGTCCGCTACGCGACGGACAAGTGGAGCGCGGTGGTCGGCCTGACCAACCTGTTCGATACGGACCCGCCGAAGATGTCGAACGGTGGTGGTTCGACCCGTCTCGGCACGGTCCCGCTGTTCGCGTCACAGTACGACTGGTATGGTCGCTCGCTGTTCGCGCGCTTCGCCTATCGCTTCTGACAGGCGCGGCACGCACTGCAAGGACACCGACGGCCGGGAAACCGGCCGTCGGCTTTTGCGGAACCCGTTTTGGCGTTCGATTCCGACTTCCCTGCGGCGAAGCGGCGCCAACGCAAACGGGTTCGACTGGATTTCCCAAGCGTTGTCCCCGGCGAGGGTTCCCAGGTCGGCGCGCGTATTCAAACACCCCTCACCCACCCTCAGGAGTAGCCCATGAACATGCAGCTTGCTCGCTGGCCCGCTCTCGCCGCGACTGTCTGCCTCGTCGCACCGGCAACGGCCATGGCCGATCCGATTCCCATCGAAACCCTGTCGAAGATGCCCGAAGTCAGTTCGATCTCGATGAGTGCAGACGGCAAACAGCTGGTTGCCCTGATCGGTCGCCAGGGCGCCGACGAGTACGACACATCACTCGCGAACTGGGATCTCGACAATCTCGACAAGGAACCGACCGTCACGGCCTCGGGCAGCCGGATGAAGTTCATTGCGGCCGACTCGATCAAGTCGGGGCACATCCTCGTGCTGGCACGCCAGGAGTGGACCGGCGAGCTCGGAGGCTGTGGCGAGGGCAAGAGCATCGGCTCGACCAAGACTTTCGTCACCAAGCCCTACCTCACCGACACCACGCAGGCCAAGATCGAGGAAGCCTTCGTCTCCAAGGGTCGCGCGACCGACGTCAGCGACCGCACCCGTCGTTGTTTCGAGATCGCCGGCACCACCTCCATCGTCAGCACGCTTCCGCTCGACCCTGACCACGTCATCATCGTGCAGATGGACCTCGCGTCCTTCCGCCGCGAATACCAGCGCTACAACCTGCGCACCAAGGACACCGAGGTGCTGTTCCGCGCCACCGGACGCTCGCAGCCAGGCCTGTTCGACGCACGCAACGGCGACCTGCTGACGCGCGTGCAGACCGAGCCGGTCGGCGGCGACTACGAGCAGCGAGTGCTGATCCGAAAACCCAACTCCACCGAGTTCGAGGTCCATGACGCGCTGACGACCAAGCTCAGCGACCGCTACACCATGGACATCGTCGGCCGCGACGAGGAATCCGGAAAGTTCTACGTGCTCACCGACCGCAACTCCGATCAGGTACAGGCGCACCTGTACGATCCGGTGGCGAAGAAGTTCGACGATGAGCCTTTGATCGCGCACCCCGAGTACTCGATCATGGCGCTGCGCTTCGGCACGCGCAAAAGCGATTTCAACAAGGTGATCGGCTTCACCATCGGCGCGTTGATGCCGGAAACACAGTGGGTGGAACCACGCATGGCAAGCATCCACCAGGGCCTCAAGCAGGCATATCCGGGGCAGCACGTCACCATCCTGGATTTCACCGACGACCGCAGCAAAGTGCTGTTCTCGACCCAGAGCAATCGCCATCCGCCGACCTACCGCCTGCTGCTCGAAGGCAAGCCGGTCAAGACCCTCGGTACCGAGCGCAGCGGCATCGACCCGAACAGCCTCGGCGAGCAGCGCTGGGTCAGCTACAAGGCGCGTGACGGCCTGACCATTCCGGCCATCCTCGACCTCCCCGCCGGTTGGAGCAGGGACAAGGGCCCGCTGCCGACGGTGATCCATCCGCATGGCGGCCCCTGGGCGCGCGACTACGGTGGCTGGGATCGCAGCACCTGGATCCCCTACTTCACCTCACGCGGCTACGCCGTGCTGCGCCCGCAGTACCGCGGCTCCACCGATCTCGGCCGCAAGCTTTGGCTGGCAGGTGACGCCGAGTGGGGCCAGAAGATGCAGGATGACAAGGATGATGGTGCCGCCTGGCTGGTGAAGGAGGGCATCGCCGATCCAAAGCGCCTGGTCATCTTTGGTTATTCATACGGTGGCTTTGCCGCCGCTGCCGCGGTGGTGCGGCCGAACAGTCCATACAAGTGCGCAATCTCCGGCGCTCCAGTCACAGACCTCGGCAAGCTCGGCGTGCGCTGGAGCGAGAATCGCCTGCAGCGCCTGCTGCAGGGTCGCACGGTCAAGGGCATGGACCCGATCAGGAACACCGACAAGGCCAATATCCCGGTCCTGCTCTATGTCGGCGACCGCGACGTGCGCACCCCCGCTTGGCACGCGCAGAGCTTCTACAACGGCGTCAAGAACCATGTCACGGCGAAGTACGAGCTGATCCCCGACCAGCCGCACAGCTTGCCGTGGTACCCGCGCCACTTCCGTACCCAGTTCACCTTGATGGAAGACTTCCTCAACACAAGCTGCGGCATGGGCAAGACGAACTGAGCATCGAACAGGCTTGCGTAAGAACCCGGCTCCGGCCGGGTTCTTCCTTTGTGCGCCCCGGAGGCGATTGCTGCAACCCGCGGCCCCGGGCCGTCTGTCGAGCCGGCGCAACGCCGGGTTGCGCCCGCGCAGGACGTTGACGCCGTTGTGGAATGGATCAGAGCATCCCGACACCAGCTCGACCCCAACCCGTCGTGGAGACCTCTACTTGCTTCCCGCCCTTGGCGGTTTCACGTAGCGATCGAACCATTCCAGCATCTCCGCCACGAAATGCTCGTTGGATTCCCGCGCTGAATACCAGTGTGGCTCGAACGGCAGCATGACCAGCCTTGCCGTACCCCCGTTGCCGCGCACCGCCTGGAACAGGCGCGGCGACTGGGTGGGTTCGGTGCCCGGGTTGGCGTCGTCGCTGCCGTGCACGATGAGGATCGGTTCGTTGATCTTGTCGGCGTGGAAGAACGCCGAGCTTTGCTCGTAGGCCTTGGGCGCGGTCCAGAAGGAACGGCGCTCGTTCTGGAAGCCGAATGGCGTCAGCGTCTTGTTGTAGCCTCCGCTGGAAGCCACGCCGGCACGGAACAGGTCGGTATGCGCGAGCAGATTGGCCGTCATCAATGCCCCGTGGCTGTGGCCGGTGACACCGATGCGGTCACGATCGACCACGCCCAGCTCCACCGCCTTTTCGACCGCCGCTTCGGCGTTGGCAACGAGCTGCTCCAGATAGCTGTCATACGCGGTGCGCGGATCACCGACGATGGGAAACGCCGCGTTGTCGATGATGGCGTATCCGGCCAGCAGCAGCAGGCGGTAGTTCGCAAGGCGGGTGAAAGTCTGCTCCGAACCGGTCACCTGTCCCGCCTTCGACGGATCGGCGAAATCCATCGGATAGGCGTACAGGATGGCCGGCACTCGTGTGCCTTCCACATAGCCCGGCGGTGTGTAGAGCGTGAACGACAGATTCACGCCGTCCTTGCGTTGATAGGTGACCAGGCGCTTCTTGACCTGCCGCACCAGCGGCGCAGGATCGATGAACGTGGTGATCGGCTCGCGAGTGGATGCGCGTGCGGCCTCTCCCGCTTCCGCATCGACGGATGGCTCACCGAGCGTGCGCAAGAATGCATTGGGCGGATCGACGGGCGATTCGTGCCAGGTGAGCAACCTGGACGTATCGCCGGCAAAGCCGAACGCACGCTCATACGCATCCGGCGCACTGCGGAACACACGCTCGGTGTTGCCATCGGCAAGCCTGTAGCGATCAAGAAACGGGCGATCGCCGGTCGGAGAGGATCCGGGGCCGCTCAGGAACAGATGGCCGTTTTCCTCGCGCAGCACGGCAGCACCATTGGGGAGGATGCGCAACATGGGCATGCCGGGATTGGCGTAGCGCTCATCGAGCGAACGATCCCACAGCACACGCCCAGCCTGACGCGGCCTGTCCACGTCAACCAGCGTCACGCGAAGCCAGCGCTTGTTCGCATCGAACTGCGTGAGCAGGGCCTGCGTCCCCTTCTCGAACCAGGAAAGTCCGGCATATCGCTGCGCGGTGCGGGTGATCTCGACCGGTGCACGCTTGAACGGAGCGCGCCACATCAGGACGCGATCGCGCTCGGGAACCTCGTTGCGCCAATCGCCGCCATCCAGTGCCTCGGTGAACAGCAGAGTGGCCGGTTCATTCGCGCGCCAGCCATGGTCGCGTGGACCGGTCGGCACGCCACGCACCGGTACATTCTCGGCGGCGGGCAAGTT
Organism: Dokdonella sp.; assembly: GCF_019634775.1. Classification (NCBI taxonomy): domain Bacteria; kingdom Pseudomonadati; phylum Pseudomonadota; class Gammaproteobacteria; order Lysobacterales; family Rhodanobacteraceae; genus Dokdonella; species Dokdonella sp. The sequence continues at coordinate 478,028 of NZ_JAHCAS010000002.1, read as the reverse complement.
CGCGATGGTGTACGCCTTGCCACTGGCGAGGTCGAGCACCGTGACATCGCGCGCGAATCTCTCCCACGTGGTGACGTAGGAGTACGGCGGCTGCAATGTTTCGATCAACACATGGCGACCATCGGGTGCGACAGCCACCCGGCCGATGACCCCAGCCTCGCCGACGCGGGTGAGCGTGCCACCGTCCACATCCACCTTGGCCAGGCGCGAGGTCGCGTACCAGGTGAACATTGCCTCGTCTTCGGGACTGGACAACGTGTCGCGCGCCTCGTAGGTACTGCTCTCGCCACCGCCTCCGGTGGCGTCCTTGATGTCCGGCCCGGGTGGAACCGGCGATCTGACGGGTGCGCCGCCACGGCCGGCGGGCACTGCCTTGACCAGCAGCCGCCTGCCATCACCCAACCACTCAAACGCACCGCCGAGGATGGTGTTCAGATGGATGCCGTCCATGCGCCTGGCAACGCCGGTCTTCGCATCGGCCACCCACAGCTCCACCGTGGTGTCAGTCGTGTTGCTGAAGGCGATGCGACTGCCATCGGGAGCCCAACTTGGACTACCCGGACACGCCCCTTCCGGCAATGTCACCGGGGTCTGCTTGCGCGTGGCGATATCCACCAGAACGAATCCTTCGAGACAGGTGCGGATACCGTAGCCGCTGGACATGTCGTGCCGGGTGTGGGCACGCGGCTCGATGCGCACGCCGGCCAGGGCCAGATAAGGCTCGGCCACGCGCGCAATCGACGGGTACTGTGCCTGCTGCACCAGCAGCAGCGTGGTGCCGGTGGGGTCGGGCTGCGGCGACGGAATCAGTGGTGCACGCATCACGCCGAGCAAGGGCTCAGGCGGCTGCTTGTACTGCGCCTGCGCGCTGGCGGTCAGAACGAGCAGGCAGGCGGCAATCGTCTGGCGCGATGTGAGCATGGCAACCCCCGGCGGATTCGATCGGAACCGCCGAAGGTACTGCATCGATACGGCCGTTGACCCATGCCGATGGGCCTATCCCGGGCGGTGGAGCGACCACGAGGACCGACCCGGAAGCGTGCGCACCGCGACCTCGCCCGGTTTTACGGTGACAATGCACGCATGAGAACTTTCGTACTGCGGGCGCGAGCAGCGCCGACGGACGGCAAGACGTTGCTGGCATCGGTCGGCAGCGAGGTGCATGTGGAGATCCTCGCCCACGCGCTGATGAACGCGATCTTCGTGGCGCAGTCGCATCGGCCGGATGTGGTGATCTATCTCGTGCTCGAAAGCACGCCCGACTACTCACGCACGATCCGCTTCGAGGCTGACGTCATGCGTGATATCGGTGGTTTCGACGAACGTGCGCTGCTCGGCAGGATCGCCAGGGCGCTCGATGCGTCGGCGGGCATGGGCAAGGAAGAAACGCGGGCCGTCGAAGCCGGTGTCAGCGTGCAGACGATCAGCTTCGAGCGGCTCGTGCAACGGCTGGCCGCAGACCACGCCCTGTACGTGATGGACCGGAAGGGCCTGCCGATCCACGAGCAGGTGTTCGACGAAAACCCGTGTTTCCTGTTGACCGACCATATCCCGATGCCAAAGAACACCTTGCGCGGCCTCGAACGCCTCGGCGCGAAAAAACTCACGCTCGGATCGAGAATGCTGTTCGCCTCGCAATGCATCGTGCTGATCCACCACGAGCTCGACCGGCGTTGATGCCTGCATTGCGACCGACATCATGAATCGGTAGGAGCCCCTTCAGGGGCGATGGTTTTCGATTCATCGCAACACCCGGTCGCTCGTGAACGGGCTCCTACGACATTCCATTTCCTCCGCCCGGGAGCCCCTGCAAAAGTCCCTTCGGCGGCGATGCTCCTTTGTCATCCGGCAACGGTATAGTGTGCCAACCGGCGGGTACGGTGCCCGCCCCGGAAAGCAGGAGTGGCCATGGGTCTTTTGCAAGCGGTGGTGGGAGCGATCGGCGGCACACTCGCCGATCAGTGGAAGGACTTTTACACGGTCCCGGCCGGCCTGCCGTCGACCGCGGCACTGTTCGCCGCCGTCCCGCAAGGCAGCAACGCCGGACGCGGTTCGAACACTTCGGCCTCCTCGAACATCATCACCAACGGCTCGAAGATCATCGTCCCCGAGGGTTATGGCCTGCTGCTGTTCCAGGACGGCAAGATCACCGGCTTCGCCGCCGAGCCGGGTGGCTACGAGTGGCGTTCGGACGACATCAATTCGAAATCGATCTTCGCCGGCGACGGCATCGTCAGCCCGCTCATCATGCAGAGCTGGGAGCGCTTCAAGTTCGGCGGCCAGCCGGGCTCGCAGCAGGCCGCGTTCTTCGTCTCGCTGAAGGAACTGCCGGACAACCGCTTCGGCACGCAGTCCGAGATCTACTGGGACGACGGGTATCTCAATGCCCAGGTCGGCGCGGTCACGCGCGGCTCGTACACGCTGAAGATCGTCGACCCGATCCTGTTCGTGAAGAATTATGTGCCGGCCAGCTTCCTGCAGCCGGGCAAGATCTTCGATTTCACCGACATGGACAACGCCGCGGCCGGTCAATTGTTCAACGAGGTGGTTGGCTCGCTTGCGCCGGCCTTCAGCCTGTACTCGAACGACCCGGCCAAGGGCAACCGCATCAGCAAACTGCAGCAGGATTCGATCGGCTTCGCCAAAAGCCTTTCCGACGCGGTGGAAAACGCCTACCAGTGGAGGACCGACCGCGGCCTGGCCATCGTCAAGACCGCCATCGTCTCGATCGAGTACGACGCCAACACGCGCGAACTGCTCAAGACCGTGCAGCGTGCCGACGCATTGGCCGGCTCGCGCGGCAACTCGAACCTGCAGGCCAGCGTCGCCGCGGGCATGCAGGCCGCCGGCGAGAACGGCGGCGCGGCCGGCATGATGGGCATCGGCATGGCCTCCGGCATGATGGGCGGCCTCGGCGCCCTGCAGCAGCCGGTCACGCCGGCCGCACCCGCCGCCGAAGACCCGGTCACCAAACTGAAGAAAGCCAAGGAAATGCTCGACATGGGCCTGATCACACAGGCGGACTACGACGCGCTCAAGGCCAAGGCACTCGGCCTGTAAGCGGACCGCGGACGCACCATGTCAAATGCCAAAGCGCCACCGGGACCGCCCCTCGACGGTCCCGGCTCCCCGCAGGACGTGCCGCCACTGCCTGGCAGTTTTCCGATCGATCCGGAAACGCTGCCACGGCCGATCCGCGACGAATTGCTGTCGCCCGATCCGGTCGCCATCGATACCTCCGCGCAGGAGCTGAAGGACGGCCTCAACCGCTGCCCGAAATGCGGCGCCACCGACATCCGCCATCGCGCCGGCTCCGACCTGCTGGTCTGCCAGTACTGCCGCCATGAATGGCACGGCGAACGCGTTGAGGAGCTGTTCGGCCTCGGCGAAGGCATCGCCGACCTGCGCGGCACGGTCATGGCCTCCGGCGCACGCGACATCGCCGCCGACGCCGCCAGCTTGATGAGCTTCAAGTGCACCGGCTGCGGCGCCGAAGTCACGGTCAACACCGAAAACGCGATGACCGCCCGCTGTCACTGGTGCCGCCATGTCTTCGGTGTCAACGAGCAGGTCGCAAACGGCGCCGTGCCCGACGCCGTGCTTCCTTTCCATATCAAGAAGGACGATGCCGTCGCGCGCATCCGCCAGTTCGTCGACAAGCGCCAGTTGTTCGCACTGAAGGAATTCAAGGAACAGTTCACCCCGGAGAACGTCGTCGGCGTCTACCTGCCCTACATGGTCGTCGACGGCAACGCCAGCGCCGCCATGTGGGGCAAGGGCGAGATCAAGACGCGCGAGTACACGCGCGGCAGCGGCAACAACAAGACCACCTACTACGACGCCGACATCTACCAGATCGAGCGCTCGATCGACTTCACCGTCGATGACCTGCCGCTGGAATCATCGACCGAGCGCGGCAACCTCGATACGCGTGTCAACACCAACAACATCATCAACACGATCCTGCCGTTCGACACCAAGAACGCGGTGAAGTGGAACGCCTCGTACCTTTCCGGCTTCAGTTCGGAAAAACGCAACGCCAACGTCGAGCACCTGCGGCCACGCCTTGAGGACCAGCTGCTGTCGATCGCACGCCACCAGGTACACGACACGGTGCGCCGCTACGACCGCGGCGTGCGCTGGGAACAGGAGCGCCTCGACGTGCACGGCACGCGCTGGGTTTCGATGTACCTGCCGGTGTGGCTGTACTCCTACCACCAGCCCGGCAGCAACGGCGGCATGCTGCACTACATCGCCGTCAACGGCCGCACCGGCGAAACCATGGGCAGTGTGCCGGTGCAGCAATGGAAACTGCTGCTCGCGGCGATCACCACCGGCACCTTCATCGAAGGCATCGTTCTCTGGCTACTGGCGAACTCATCATGAGCGACGACGGCGGACTCTGGCTCCTCGCCGCCGGCCCGGCCGGCGCCACCGCACTGTACTGGGCCCTGTACCGGTACTACCGCAATACCGACAAATCCCACGCCTTCGAACGCGAAACCGCCGTCGAAGCCCAACCCGTCACCGGCTCCGACGCCAAGGTCGACGAGATCAAGGGCACCCGCCAGTCGCGCATCAGCGGCGAAAACGGCGGAGCGTACCGGGACAGGGTGCACAGGGTAGGCGGGGATACGAGCTGAACTGAGCGAAGCGTTGCAGGGACGGTTCAAGCCTGCATGTCGCGCTTCGCCCGAACCCTCACCCCACCGCCTCCTCCGAGGGGTGAACCCCGACTCTACCTGCCGCCGCGTGGCCTCTGACCACGCAGTTTTCCGTAAACCTCTGGGTAGAGCCCCGCGCACCCCGGAGAACCGCGATGCCCCAGTCACTTGCCTGCCCCGCTCCCGCAGCAGTCGTCCATGCCGCCGGTCGTGCGGCGCGCCTGCTCCTGATCGCGATGGCCCTGCTGCTGTCGGGCTGCGGCTACAACTCGATGCAACGCCAGGACGAGGCGACGAAGGCCGCGTGGAGCGAGGTACTGAACCAGTACCAGCGCCGCGCCGACCTGATCCCGAATCTGGTGAACACGGTCAAGGGCTATGCGCAGCAGGAGCAGGACATCTTCGTGCGGGTGACCGAGGCGCGCGCCAAGGTCGGCAGGATCGAGGTCAAGGCCGAGGACGCGGCCTCGCTCGCCGCATTCCAGCAGGCCCAGGGCGAACTGTCGAGCGCGCTGTCGCGGCTGATGATGGTGACCGAGAACTATCCCAACCTGAAATCCGATGCCGCCTTCCGCGACCTCCAGGCACAACTCGAAGGCACCGAGAACCGCGTCACCGTGGCGCGAAACCGCTTCATCGAAAAGGTCGCGGAATACAACAGCCTGATCCGTGTATTTCCCAACAATCTCACCGCCTGGATCTTCAACTACGATCCCAAACCGAGCTTCACCGTCGAGAACGAGGCAGCGATTTCCACCGCGCCGGTCGTCGATTTCGGCGCGCCGCCGAAGCCGGAGGACTGAGGCATGGCCTTGCACCGGTTCGTGTTCGCGGTCGTTGCCCTGCTGCTGGCCTGTGCCGGCAGCCTCGCGTTCGCACAAGCCGCCATTCCCGAACTGCGCACGCGCATCACCGACACCACCGGCACGCTCGATGCCGCCGCCATCGCGCGCATCGAGGCGCCGCTTGTTGCGCTGGAATCGACAAAAGGCGCACAGATCGCGGTGCTGATGGTTTCCACCACGCAGCCCGAGACCATCGAGGCCTATGCGGTGCGCGCCTTCGAGCAGTTCAGGCTTGGCCGCGCCGGCGTGGACGATGGCGTGCTGCTCGTCGTCGCCAAGGACGACCGCACCACGCGCATCGAGGTCGGCTATGGACTGGAAGGCACGATCCCCGACGTCACCGCGCATCGGGTGATCCAGGAATACCTGCTGCCAAGGTTCCGTGAGGGCGATTTCGCGGGCGGCATCGCCGAGGCCTCCGCGACACTGGCGAAGCTGGTCGATGGCGAGGCCCTGCCCGAAGCTGCGCAGGCCACGCACCGGGATGAGGCGGATGACGGGTCCCACCTCGGCATCGACGGAAAGACGATTCTCGGCGTGTTCATGGCCTTCATGTTGAGCATGATGATGCGCGGCATGGCCGATGCACTGGTCAGCAGCTTGCCGCAACGGGGGCAAGCGCAATGGCGGCGGGCACGATGGCTGCGCGGCGCAATCGTGGGGGCGGGAATGGGCGGCTTCTTCCACGCGATCGGTCCCGGGCTCGGCGGCCCGGACTGGCTGATTGCGTTAGCGGTGATCGTCGGCTTCCTGTTCGGCATCTCGAAAATCGAATTCGCATCGAGCGGCTCCGCCGGTGGTGGCAGTGGCAGCAGCTACGGCGGCAGATCCAGCAGCAGCTCAAGCAGCAGTTATTCCGGCGGCGGCGGGCGCTCGGGTGGCGGCGGCGCGTCCGGGTCCTGGTGAGGCCGGTTGGCCGCTGCCTGCGACCGTTTCCAGCCAGGACATCGGCAAACATCAGCACGCATACAAAATCGGGAAACATCGAATCATCGGGACACGCGAAACATCGGACCTTGGTGGCGCTTCCGCAAGCAACACCATTCCAGGGCTCACCCAGCTCTCTTTTGCAGGATCGCGTCGACGGCTGCGTATTGACAGGCATCAGTGGCGCTTTGGCCGTTGCGGGCTTGGCGCAAACGGCCTTGATGCGTTGCACGGCGTCAAAGCATCCTTGGGCGAAGGACCGGGACTACCCGGATCGACGTTCACCAGACCCAGGCCGCGATCGTGATGAATGGAGTTGCCGCGGTTGTCGAACTACGACGAATTGCCTCCGGCGGAGATGATGCCGATACCGCGAATCCAGGCGATCAGCTTGGCTTCGCCCACGCCGAAGGCGCCAATGGAATAGGCCAGGTCGCTGCCGTTGCCCTGCAACGGGATGCCGCCGCCGAACCAGGTGGGTGCCGTACCCGCAAACCCGTTCGGCAGCGGACGCGTGTCTGTGCAAGGTCGGCCTCGACCCGCCTGCATCGCCCCACGCGCGCGCGCAATAGGTCAAGGCAGAAAGTCTTCCACACGAAACTTCAAAGGCCCGGATGAACACGTCGACAGTGCATGTCGGATCGACCGGGTTCCACAACTGGAACTCGTGCAGGTTGCGGTTGCGGAACCAGTCGTCGCGCTTCGCTTCGTCGGCGAAATCCTCGCTCGCGACCGGAGCGCGCGACTTCATGCCAAGCGCGCTCAACACCTGCATGGACTGCGCGGCGTTGCCGGTCTCCAGGTCGACGAGCAGATCCATGTCCTTCGTGAAAGCCGTGCAGATTGACGGCGAAACCGCCAGCGACCACGTAGCGGACCTGCGCCTGTTCCAGCGCCGCGATGATGTCCTCCAAACGGGCCGCAGCCATGGCCCGCCTTCCCGCTACATGTTGCGCCGGTACTCGCCGCCGACGTCATACAACGCATGACTGATCTGCCCCAGGCTGTGCGTCTTGACCGCTTCCATCAGCGCGGCAAAGACGTTCTTGCGGTCGCGCGCGGTGTCCTGCAGGTAGCGTAGTCCATGACCATCGTGCGGACTGGTATCGGCTTCGTCGACGTCGGTGCCGTGTTCGCGTGAGGTTTCGCCGAGCGGGGCAAGACGGTTGCGGTTCTTCTGCCAGGCATCGACGTTGGCGATCTGCTGGCCTTTCTCTTCCTCTGTCGAACGGATCAGTTCGATCTCGGTGACGACTTCACCACCGTGCTCCTTGGGCAGGAAGGTATTGACGCCGATCAGCGGCAGGCTGCCGTCGTGTTTCTTGTGCTCGTAGTACAGGCTTTCTTCCTGGATCTTGCCGCGCTGGTACATGGTGTCCATCGCGCCGAGCACGCCGCCGCGTTCGCTGATGGCCTCGAACTCCCTGTAGACGGCCTCTTCCACGAGGTCGGTGAGGTAGTCGACGGCGAAGCTGCCCTGCCACGGGTTCTCGATGAAATTGAGCCCCATCTCCTTGTTGATGATCATCTGGATGGCGACGGCGCGGCGCACGCTTTCCTCGGTCGGCGTGGTGATGGCCTCGTCGTAGGCGTTGGTGTGCAGGGAGTTGCAGTTGTCGAACAGCGCGTACAGCGCCTGCAACGTGGTGCGGATGTCGTTGAACTGGATTTCCTGCGCGTGCAGGGATCGACCGCTGGTCTGGATGTGGTACTTCATCATCTGGCTGCGCTCGTTGGCGCCGTAGCGCTCGCGCATCGCGCGCGCCCAGATGCGCCGGGCGACGCGGCCGATGACGGTGTATTCCGGATCCATGCCGTTGGAGAAGAAGAACGACAGGTTCGGCGCGAAGTCGTCGATCTTCATGCCACGCGCGAGGTAGTACTCGACGATCGTGAGGCCATTGGACAAGGTGAAGGCGAGCTGGCTGATCGGGTTCGCGCCGGCTTCGGCGATGTGATAACCGGAGATCGACACCGAATAGAAGTTGCGCACCTTCTGTTCGACGAAGAACTGCTGGATATCACCCATCATGCGCAGGGCGAACTCGGTGCTGAAGATGCAGGTGTTCTGCGCCTGATCCTCCTTGAGAATGTCGGCCTGCACGGTCCCGCGCACGCTGGCCAGGGTTTCGGCCCTGATGCGCGCATAGGTGGTGGCATCGACGACCTGGTCGCCGGATACGCCGAGCAGGCCGAGGCCGAGACCGTCGTTGCCGGCCGGGAGATCACCGTGATAGCGCGGGCGCTGGCGCCCTTCGAACAACTTCGCGATCTTCGACTCGGCTTCGACCCAACGCTTGCCATCCGCCTTCAGGTACTTCTCCACCTGCTGATCGATCGCGGTGTTCATGAACATCGCAAGGATGATCGGAGCGGGGCCGTTGATCGTCATCGAAACCGAGGTGGTCGGCGCGCACAGGTCGAAGCCGGAGTACAGCTTCTTCATGTCGTCGAGCGTCGGGATGTTGACGCCGGAGTTGCCGATCTTGCCGTAGATGTCCGGACGCGGCGCCGGATCCTCGCCGTACAGGGTGACCGAATCGAACGCGGTCGACAGACGCGCGGCCGGCAGGCCCTGGCTCAGGTAATGGAAGCGGCGGTTGGTTCGCTCCGGCGTCCCCTCGCCGGCGAACATGCGGATGGGGTCTTCGCCGGTGCGGCGGTACGGGTAGACACCGCCGGTGTAGGGGTAGCTTCCGGGCAGGTTCTCTTTCTGCAGGAACACCAGCAGTTCGCCCCAACTCTTGCAGGTGGGCGCGGCGATCTTCGGGATCTTCTGGTGCGAGAGCGATTCGCGATAATTGTCGACACGGATCGCCTTGCCGCGCACCTCGTACTCGGTGACATCGTCGGTGATCGACTTGAGGCGCGCCGGCCACTCACGCAGCAGCTTGAGGGCTTCGGAGTCGAGTGACTGGATAGCGTCGTTGTAACGTTGGCGAAGGGCAACGAGTGTTCGCTCCGTCTCCGCGGAAGACAGGGCATCCGCCGCGTAGAGGTCAAGCGCCTTTGGCAGCGCGGGATCTTCGAGGTCGCGCAGCGATTGCCAGTAGGCCTGCGCGCAATCGGCGATTTCAGCCTGTGATCCGATACGCGCATTGATCGCCCTGCCCTGCTCGGCGATCTCGGCAAGATAGCGCACGCGACTGCCGGGTATCAGCACGGTGGCACGAGGCTCCTTGAGCGAGGTGTCGAGTCGCGGGGCGAAATCGCAACGCGAAACCTCGCCCGCTGCCGATTCGCCGCTGGCGAACCCGGGCTTGTCGCGCAACAGGCGGCACAGGTTCACGAACATCCAGCTCACGCCCGGGTCATTGAACTGGCTGGCGATGGTCGGATAGACGGGCACGTCATCGTCCTTGAGCTGGAACGCCACCCGGTTGCGCTTCCACTGCTTGCGCACATCGCGCAGGGCATCCTCGGCGCCGCGCTTGTCGAACTTGTTCAGTACGACGAGTTCGGCGAAGTCGAGCATGTCGATCTTCTCGAGCTGACTGGCCGCGCCGTAGTCGCTGGTCATCACGTACATCGGGAAGTCGACGAGGTCGACGATCTCCGAATCGCTCTGGCCTATACCGGCGGTCTCGACGATGACGAGATCGAAGCCACGGCCTTTCAAGAACGCGATGCAATCCTTGAGCATCGCATTGGTCGCGGCATGTTGGCGACGCGTCGCCATCGAGCGCATGAACACGCGATGCGAGCGCAGCGAGTTCATGCGGATACGGTCGCCGAGCAACGCGCCGCCGGAACGCCGCCGGGTCGGATCGACCGCGAGCACGGCGATGCGCATCTGCGGGAATGCGTGCAGGAAGCGCAGCAGCAACTCGTCGACCACGCTCGACTTGCCGGCACCGCCGGTACCGGTGATGCCGACGACCGGGGTAACCGGTCGGCGCGATTCGCCAGGACCGGCATTCCAACCCTTGCGCATCAACGTCAGCTCGGAGTCCGAGAACTCGCCATTCTCGATCGCGCTGAGCACGCGGCCGATGCCGATCTCGTCATCGATGTCAGGAGCCCGGACAACCATATCGCCGGTCCCCGACCGCAATGCCCGCTTCGCTGCCGCGCGGCGCACCACATCCTCGATCATCTCCACCAGCCCCATCTTCATGCCGTCATTGGGGTGATAGATGCGCTCGACGCCATAGGCTTCGAGTTCGCGGATTTCCTCCGGCGTGATGGTGCCGCCGCCACCACCGAATACGCGGATGTGGGCGGCGCCGCGTTCCTTGAGCATGTCGACCATGTACTTGAAGTACTCGACGTGGCCGCCCTGATAGCTCGACAGGGCGATGGCGTCAGCGTCTTCCTGCAGGGCCGCGCGCACGACGTCTTCGACCGAACGGTTGTGACCGAGGTGGATGATCTCGGCGCCCTGCGACTGGATCAGACGACGCATGATGTTGATGGCCGCATCGTGGCCGTCGAACAGACTGGCCGCCGTGACGAAACGCAGCGGAGTGGCGTCAGCCAGGTGGTCGGCGACAGGAAGCGGGACCGGTGTGCTCATGGCGGTGTTCCGATTCGATCGAACGCCGATTGTAGCGCCGGCCAACCCCATGCGCCGAGTCGAGGTTGCCTCGGTGCCGGCCAGCCCTTAAGGTCGCCCCGTCACCTCCAGATCGAAGGACAACGCATGCCGAGACCATGGTCGATGTTCGCCGCCGCAATCCTGGCCGGCGCGAGTGCCAGCGCCGCCGAAATCAGACTCGAGAACGCGGACTTCGAGGCAGAGGTCAATGCCCGTGGGCGTGTTCCAGGCTGGATGTTCACCCAGCACTCGGGCACACCCGCCTACGAGCTGAAGATCGATGACGAGCGTGCGACCAAGGGCAATCGCAGCATCCGCATGAAGCGGACCGCCGAACAGGTCTACGGCATGATCGCGCAGCGCGTGCCGGGCAATGCATATATCGGCCAGACGGTCGAGGCGAGCGCTTCGATCAGGACCGAGGATGTCGGCCAACAGGGCTGGGTGCTGGTGATGAGCTTCCTCGACCACGGCGACGTGCTGTGGCAGGAGCGGACCGCGCCGCTCACAGGCACCAGCGGCTGGCAACGGGTGAAACTGCGCGGCAAGGTGCCAATGCGCACCTCCGATATCGAGGTCGGTTTCCTGCTGCTCGACGGTGGTACCGGATGGGCCGATGAGGTCACGCTCGCGTCCCTCGACGAAACCAACCGAACCGATCCATCCGCCGAGAAGGGAGACGGGAACGTCACCGCGTCGAAACGCGGGAAAGCCTCCGATTCATCGAAGCGCGACTGATCCCGGCGCGTGAGGGAAGGTCTGATCACCCCCTCGCGGCCGAGGCCGCTCCCACAGGGCCCTGATTGCGTGCGGCCTCAGCCTTGAAAGGTAGATTCAGCGCATCCTGAGCCCCGGTGTCGAGCCCGCGTCCGAGCGGGGTAGCCTACTTCCTCTTGCGTCCGCTCTTCGGCGCCATCGCGCGATCGACGCGGATCAGGTCCTGGATCGTGTCGACGCCGCCCGGGAAGGGTTCCGGAGCGAGCGCAACATGGATCGAATGACCGTGCTCGAGCACGCGCAGCTGTTCGAGCATCTCGGTCTTTTCGAGCAGGCTGTGTGGCAGCTTGGTCAGTGTGCGCAGGAAGCTCGCGCGGTAGGCATAGATGCCGATATGACGCAGGAACGGGACACCGTCCGGCAACTGGTTGCGGTCGGTGGCGAAGGCATCGCGTGGCCATGGCATCGGCGCGCGGCTGAAATACAGCGCGTCGCCGTGCTGGTTGCGCACGACCTTCACGCAGTTCGGATCGAACAGTTCTTCGGCGGATATGATCGGCGTGGCGAGAGTCGCCATCGGCGCCTTGTTGGTGGCCAGCGCGTAGGCGACGCGGCGGATGCCGCTGGCCGGCGCCAGCGGCTCATCACCCTGCAGGTTGACGATGATCGTGTCGTCGGGCCAGCCGCGCAGCTCGATGACCTCGGCCAGGCGATCGCTGCCGGAGGTATGGTCGAGGCGGGTCATCTCCACATCGACTTCGAGATCCATCAGCGTGTTGGCGATGCGTGGATCATCCGTGGCGACGACGACCTCGCGCGCCCCGGCTTCACGGGCGCGTCGCACGACGTGCACGATCATCGGTTCTCCGGCCAGGGGCAGCAGTGGCTTGCCGGGAAGGCGCGACGACCCGTGCCGGGCCGGGATGGCAACCATGAAACGGAGGCTGGGATTCTGGAGGGCGGTTTCCATTGCACAAGGGTCCTGGCGCTGCGAACCGCCATTCTATGCATGCCGTAGATTTCGGAAAATGTCGTCCCCCGACAAAACCGATCATTTTTTTCATTTGTGATGCGCTGAGCATCGAAATCCGACGGCGACCCTCGCTATGCCGACCGCGTCCCGGACCACCACCGTGCGGGAGTGACTTCAGCCGCGGCCGGGGCGACCGGAACACCTCCCCTCGCAGACGCGGGCGGTGCAACAGACCGGCCAGACGCCCGCGCCCGACGCCCCCGGCTGGGCCAGAGGTGCTCCGATCGATCCCACATCGACGTCACCGTCCGGTGCGCGACCGATCAGGGCATCCCTGGCGCGATATCATGCGCGCCACTGCCGCGATGCCCTTGCCTTGAACACCCTCGCCCCCGTGCCCGCGCCTCCCATCGCCGGGCTGCCCCCGCGCGCTGCGCTGATGATGGTCGCCAGCGCGACCCTGTTCGGCCTGATGGCCGTCGCGATCCGTTATGCCTCGCACACGCTGCACGCCTTCGAGATCGCGTTTTTCCGCTGCACGTTCGGCGCGTTGTTCGCCCTGCCATTGCTCCGCGTGCACGGCTGGCAGATCCTGCGCACGCAGCGGCTCGGCTTCTATGTTGCTCGCTGTCTGGTCGGTACGGTATCGATGCTGTGCGGCTTCTGGGCGTTGGTGCATCTGCCGCTGGCACAGGCCGTGGCACTGTCCTACTCGACACCGATGTTCGTGACCATCGGTGCCGTGCTCGTGCTAGGCGAGATCGTGCGCCTGCGTCGCTGGAGCGCGGTGGTCGCCGGCTTCATCGGCGTGCTGGTCATCATGCGACCGGCCACGGCCGATTTCAGCTCGGCCAGCCTGGTCGCCCTGGCCGCGGCGGCGATGAGCGGCCTGGTCACGATCAGCATCAAATTCCTTTCCCGCAGCGAGCCACCCGACCGCATCGTGCTGCTGACCACCCTGCTGTGGGTGCCGATGACCCTTCCCGGCGCACTCGCGGTCTGGCAGTGGCCGACGCTCGAGGCGTGGCCCTGGCTCGTGCTCTCGGGCGCACTTGGCACCGGCGGCCATTACTGCTGGACGCGTGCACTCAAGCTCGCCGATGCCTCGGCGCTGGCACCGCTGAGCTACCTGCAGTTGCTGGTCGTGGCTGTGCTGGCCTGGCTGCTGTTCGACGAAACGGTCGATCGCTACACCGTGATCGGCGCGGTGATCGTCATCTCCTCCAGCCTCTACATCGCGCGCCGTGAGGCACGTCTCGCGCGCGCACAGCACAACGACCCGGTCATCGCCAAAGGCGAGCCGCAGGCGTAGCGACACACCCGCAGGAAACGACATGCGAAACAGATGCAGGAAACGACTGTAGGAAACGGCTTTAGCCGTGATGCCCTGTCTGTACAACCCTACAAAGAATTGGGCAACGGTGTGCGGATCGTGCACAGGGTGCGCTCCTACGAACTGCACGACAGCATCGAGCACCCCGCGCGTGTGCGCGCCCAGTCGGGGCGACGGGCGGCATAGTGGTCGCGCTCCGGCTGGTCGTCGTATGGACGGCGCAGCAGATCGAGCAGTTCATGGATCATCGACTCGTCGCCCTGTTCGGCGCGATCGATGGCCTGCTGGGCGAGATAGTTGCGCAGCACGTAGCGTGGATTGACCTGGCGCATCGCCGCGCGGCGTGCGTCCGGCGCTTGCGGATCGTCACCCAGCCGCGCGGCGTAGCGCGCCAGCCAGTCGTCGAACGTGGCGGCATGGGCAGCACGGCGTGACTCGTCGTAGAACGCGGCCTCGAACAGTTGCGGATCCGGCCGTGCCGGATCGAGGTCGGCGAGGTTGCGGAAGAACAGCGTCATGTCGACCTCGGCGGTGCGCAGCCAGGCATGCAGGTCGGCGACCAGGGGGCCATCGTCGTCGCGCAGCTGCGCAAGACCGAGCTTGGCGGCGATATCGGCGCGCTCGCAGGCCGCATAGCTTTCGGCATAACGCACGAGACCGGCCTGCAATGGCTCGGCAACAGCAAACAGCGGCGACAGCGCATGGGCGAGACAGGCGAGGTTCCAGTGCGCTATGCGCGGCTGCTGGCCGAAACGGTAGCGGCCGTGGTGACGGTCGGTCGTGTTAGGCGTCCACTCGGGATCGTAGTCGTCGATCCAGCCATAGGGACCGTAGTCGAGGGTCAGGCCGAGGATCGACAGGTTGTCGGTGTTCATCACGCCGTGCACGAAACCGACACGCATCCATGCCGCGACCATGCGCGCGGTGCGTTCGCAGATTTCGCCGAACCAATCACCGAGGCGCGTCTCGCCTTCGCCGCCGATATGCGGGTAATGGTGGCGAATCGTGAAGTCGGCGAAGGCACGCAACAGATCGATGTCGCCGCGCGCGGTCGGCAACTCGAAATGGCCGAAGCGGATGAAGCTGGGTGCGACACGGCAGACGACCGCGCCGGGTTCGTCGCGCGGGTGGCCATCGTAGAACATGTCGCGCTCGACCATTTCGCCGGTGCCGACGAGGCAGAGGGCGCGCGTGGTCGGCACACCAAGGTGGTGCATGGCCTCGCTGCACAGGAACTCGCGGATCGACGAGCGCAGCACGGCGCGGCCATCGGCGCGGCGCGAGAACGGGGTCGGCCCGGCACCCTTCAGTTGCAGCTCCCAGCGCCGACCATCACCGCCAATCGCCTCGCCCAGCCCGATCACGCGGCCATCGCCGAGCTGGCCGGCCCAATGGCCGAACTGGTGCCCGCCATAGGCCGTTGCATAGGTCTGCATGCCCGGATACAGGGCGTTGCCGGCAAACACGGCAGCGAAACGTGGATCGGCGACCTCGGCCTCGTCGAGACCGAGCAGCGCCGCCACCTCGCGCGCATGGGCGATCAAGCGCGGCGCGGCGACCGGCGTCGGCGTGACCGAGGACCAGGCGGCATGGACGTCGCGCAGGCGCGGGCCGGTTTCGGCATCAGCCGGCAGTTCGGCAAGGAAGCTGTTGTCGAATTTCACCGGGACGGGACCTCGACGGGAGCGAAACCCACATATGCAGGCACCCCGCACCGCCCGCCAGTGCCGAAGCCGGCCCGGACGGACGAAGTCCCTGCTTTGCAAAGGAAAAGGCTTCGGATATACTGCCGCGCTTTGTCGCTCCGCATTGCCCCGAGGCCTCCCATGAAAGTGCTTTCCTCGCTCAAGTCTGCCAAGAGCCGTCACCGCGATTGCAAGATCGTGCGCCGCCGCGGCAAGGTTTTCGTGATCTGCAAGAGCAACCCGCGTTTCAAGGCGCGTCAGCGCTGATCGCGGACCACTGCCGCAGCATCCCCTGAAAGGCCGCCCTGTGCGGCCTTTCTTGTTTCCGCAAGCGGAAAGGACCGCTGTGTCATGGAACTGCGCCCCGGCATCTGTTACAACGCGCTGGTTCGCAGGCAGTTTCCATCCAGATCAGGAGGTTCGGCGATGAATTTCAAGTCCATTCTTGTCGGCGCGGCCTTCGCCGCCGCGGCCTTCGTGGTGACAGGCGAGGCCTGTGCGGATGAAGTGACGCTCGGCAAGACCGTCGTCAGCGCCCGCGACGTACCGGTGCGCGGCCTCAGCATGGGGCAAGTCGAACGCCGCTATGGCGCCCCGCTCGACAAGCTGCCGACCGTCGGCGGCGGCGCACCGCGCCAGCCCCCGATCAACCGCTGGCGCTACAACGGCTTCACCGTGTACTTCGAGCGCGACCGCGTGATCCACAGCGTGCGCGACGGGGCCTGAGCCCCCTTGTTCGATCCCCTGTAGGAGCTCCTTCAGGGGCGATGCTTTTTCGGGGCCATCGTGCCGAGGAGCATCGCCCCTGAGGGGGCTCCTGCGGCGTCTTTGCGTTCAACCCTGCCCTTGTATTTGCGATGAACACCCCCGCCTTCCGCCTCCCGGCCGAATGGGAACCACAATCGGCCGTACTGGTCGCCTGGCCGCATGCGGGGACCGACTGGGCCGAACGCCTCGATGCAGTCGAATCGACCTATGTCGCCCTGGTCGGTGCGCTCGCGCGCCATGGCCGGGTCTTGGTCTGCGTGGCCGATGCAGGCCTGCGCGAGCAGGCCCGCACGAAGCTCGTGGCCGCCGGCGTCGACCTCGGCCGCGTGCGCTTCATCGAGATCGCTTATGACGACACCTGGTTGCGCGACACCGGACCGATCAGCCTCGTCGGCCCCGGTGGTTGCGTGCTTAACGACTTCCGCTTCACCGGCTGGGGCGGCAAGTTCGAAGCCTCGCGCGACGATGCCCTGGTCGAAGGCTTGGTCGAGCGTGGCCTGTTCGTCGCCGGCGCACGCCATCGCCGGATCGACTTCGCCCTCGAGGGCGGCGCGATCGAATCGGACGGTACCGGCACGATCCTCAGCACTTGGAAGTGCCTGCACCTGCGCCATCCCGCGAGGACGCGCGCAGACATCGATGCGGTGTTCGCCGACACCCTCGGCGCCACGCGCGTGCTCTGGCTCGACAGCGGCCACCTCGAAGGTGATGACACCGACGCCCACATCGACACCCTGGCGCGCTTCGCCCCGAGTGACACGATCGTCCATCAGGCCTGCGACGACGTCGCCGACAGCCATCATGCCGAGCTCGCTCGCATGGCTCACGAGATCGCGGCGCTGCGCACCGCCGACGGCCGTGCATATCGCACGATCGCCCTGCCCTGGCCACGACCGATCGTCGACGATGGCCGCCGCCTCGCCGCCTCGTACGCGAACTACCTGATCACCGATCGCGCCGTGCTCGTGCCGGCCTACGGCGACGCTGCCGACGCCGAAGCCGCCCGCCTGATCGGCCTCGCCCACCCGGGCCGCGTCGTCGAACCCATCCCGTGCCGACCGCTGATCTGGCAGAACGGCAGCCTGCACTGCGTGACCATGCAGTTGCCTGCGGGCGTGCTCGCTGCCAACTGAGGTGGCGCGCTACCATCGCGTTTTCCGTCGGGCACGGCCATGACCCAACGCACCCTCCGAGTCGCGCTGCTGCAGGAATCCGACCGCGGCAGCCGCGATGCCAACCTCGACGCGATCGAGGCCGGCCTGCGCGAAGCCGCAGCAGCCGGTGCCGCGCTCGTGCTGCTGCAGGAACTGCACAACGGGCCGTATTTCTGCCAGCACGAGAGCGTCGACGAATTCGATCGCGCCGAAGCGATTCCCGGCCCATCGACCGAACGCCTCGGTGCACTCGCCGAAGAACTGGAACTGGTGGTCGTCGCCTCGCTGTTCGAACGTCGTGCGGCCGGCCTCTACCACAACACCGCGGTTGTATTCGACCGTTCGCGTACGCTGGCCGGCAAGTATCGCAAGATGCACATCCCGGACGATCCGGCGTTCTATGAGAAGTTCTATTTCACGCCGGGCGACCTCGGCTTCGAACCGATCCAGACTTCGGTCGGCAGGCTCGGTCTGCTGGTGTGCTGGGATCAGTGGTATCCCGAAGCTGCGCGCCTGATGGCCCTGGCCGGCGCCGACCTGCTGCTCTATCCAACCGCAATCGGCTGGGATCCGCAGGACGAACAGGCCGAGAAGGATCGCCAGCGCGAAGCCTGGATTACCGTGCAGCGCGGCCATGCGGTCGCCAATGGCCTGCCCGTGCTGGCCTGCAACCGAATCGGTTTCGAGGCAGCTCCGGACGGCGGGCGCGGCATAGCTTTCTGGGGTTCGAGCTTCGTCGCCGGCCCGCAGGGCGAGTTCCTCGCCCAGGCCTCGACCGACCGCCGCGAACTGCTGCTCGTCGACATCGACATGGCCCGCAGCGAATCGGTGCGCCGCATCTGGCCATTCCTGCGCGATCGGCGCATCGACGCCTATGGCGATCTCGTCAGGCGCTTCCGCGATTGAGCACGGCCATGCAGGACACCGAAACCACTCCCGGCAGCGACCTGCTCGCCGAACAACCGATCTCGCGCGTCGTGCGCGATGGCATCGAGTACGTGCTGCTTGGTACCGCGCATGTCTCGCGGGCCAGCGCCGAAGCCGTACACGCGATACTCGCCAGGGAACCCTTCGACGCCGTC
The DNA here is from genome assembly GCF_019634775.1 of Dokdonella sp. Lineage (NCBI taxonomy): Bacteria > Pseudomonadati > Pseudomonadota > Gammaproteobacteria > Lysobacterales > Rhodanobacteraceae > Dokdonella > Dokdonella sp. Next base: position 459,343 of record NZ_JAHCAS010000002.1, on the reverse strand, counting down.
GCGATCGAGCTCTGCGAACCGCGCTACAAAACCATGCGCGACCCCGAAGCCTTCCGCAACCTCGACCTGTTCCAGGTGATTCGCCAACGCAAGGTCGGCCTGGTCGCCACCAGTCTCGCCCTGTCGGCCTTCCAGCGTCGCCTCGCCGAACAGTTCGGCATCGAGCCGGGCGCCGAGATGAAGGCCGCGATCGATGGGGCGGAGACGCGGGACCTGCCGGTCTGGCTGATCGACCGAGAAGTCAGCGTGACCCTGCGCCGAGCGATCCGCCGCATCGGCTTCTTCGAGCGCATGACCGTCATCGCCGGCCTTGCCGGCAACCTGCTCTCGCGCGACGAAGTCGAAGAGGACGAGATCGAGAAACTCAAGCAGGGCGACGTGCTCGGCAGCATGTTCAACGAGTTCGCCAAGGAATCGCCGCCGCTGTACGAGGCCATGATCGCCGAGCGCGATCGCTACATGACCGCGCGCCTGCGCGAGGAAGCCGGCAATGCCGCGGCATCGGTGCGGAAGGTGCTCGTGGTCATCGGTGCCGGCCACCTCGCCGGCATCGAGGAGGCGCTCGCCACGCAACAGGACGATCCGGCACCCCTGCAGAAGAATCTCGTCGAATTGCCGCCGCGCAAGCCCTGGGGTCGCATCATCGCCTTCGCCATCTTCGCCTTGATCGCCGCCGGCATCGCCATCCTGTTCACCCGCGGTGTGCAGATCGGTACCGATGCGCTTTGGCTGTGGATCCTCTGCACCGGCCTCGGCGCCGCAGTCGGCGCACTGCTCGCCGGCGGCCATCCGCTCAGTGCAGTGGTCGCCTTCATCGTCGCGCCATTGAAGCCATTCCGCCCCGGCGTGCCTTCCGGTGCAGCCAGTGCAGCCACCGAAGCCTGGCTGCACCGCCCGCGCGTGGCCGACTTCGACAGCCTGCGCGACGATGTGACCGAATGGCGCGGCTGGTGGCGCAACCGCATCTCGCGCACCTTGCTGGTGTTCCTGCTGACCAATATCGGCATGGGCGTCGGCCTGTGGATTGCCGGCCTGAGCATCCTGCGCCGCGTGCTCTGATTCCCCATTTCAACGACGACCCTGCATGAATCTTGGCCGACTCTTTTCCAAGCCCCGCTGGCAATCGAAGGACGCCGACGTCCGTCGCGATGCCGTCGCCCGCGACGACGACGTCGAACTGCGCGCGGCCCTGCCGCAACTGGCGAAGGACGATCCCGATGCCGGCGTCCGCCTCGCCGCACTCAAGCGCCTGGCCGAACCTGCGCTGGCCCAGAGCCTGGCCAGCGACGACCGCGATGAAGGCGTGCGCAAGGCCGCGGCCGCGCTGTGGACCGACCTGCTGACCGGCACGCACGCGCAATCGCCATCGCTCACCGAACGCCTGCGCCTGCTGCGTGGCCAGGACGATGCCAAGCTCATCGAACACATTGCGGTGCGCGCCCCGGAAGCCGACCTGCGCCTCGCCGCGCTCGCACGCGTGATGCGTCCGGCCCTGATCTTCGAGCGCGCGACCACCGACGCCGATGCCGAGGTGCGTACGGCCGCGCTCTCACGCATCGACGACGAGGCCCAACTCGCGCGCATCGTCGAGCGTACGCGCAAGACCGACAAGCGCATCAGCCGCGAAGCCGGCGAGCGCATCGAGCGCCTGCGCCTCGCGCGCGGCGACGCCGCCACGGTGCGCGAACACGCGCGCCGCCTGTGCGAGCGCCTCGAGGCGGCGCTGCGCAACGGTGACAGCAGCGCAGTCGCACCGGTCGTCGAGGCTTGGCAGGCCATCGCACAGCCGATCGAAGCCGAACTGCGCACGCGCTTCGAGGCCGCGCGCGAACTGCACGCACTGAGCAGCGACCCGGTACGCGTCGCCGCACTGCGCGAACGTGCGCGCGAGCGTGAACGCATCGCCAACGAAGTCGCCGCGCTCGAACACGCACTCACCCTGCCTTCGGCGCACGCCGACCTCAGCGCGCTCGAGCAACGCTTCAACATGCTGGCGATGCGCTTCGCCGAGGGCGCCGCACAAGACGTCGACGGGCCACAGATCGTCGATGCGCGCCGTGTGCACGCGATTGCCACGCGCCTGCACCAGCTCGCCATGCAACCCGCGCCGGGCAAGCCGAGTACCACGCCGGACGTCGACGCCGAAGCCGCCGAACGCCGGCGCCGCGAAACAGCCGAAGCGCAGCGTCGCCAGCGCGAACGCCGCGAGGCCGATCTGGCCAGGCTCGATGCATGCCTTGGCGCCGTCGAAGCCGCGCTGGCAACTGGCCACAGCGCCGACGCACACCGCGCGTGGAACGAACTCGCCGAGCAGCGGCGCACGCTCGAAGGTGCCCTGCCGGCCGCCCTGCAATCGCGCTACGTCGATGCCGAAGCGGCGCACGCCAAGCTCGAGCAATGGCAGCGCTGGGGCGACAACCAGCGCCGCCAGCAGCTCTGCGACGAGATCGCCACGCTGTCCACCAGCGGCATGCATCCCGACGCCATCGCCACGCGCGTCAAGGAAGCGCAGGCCGAGTGGACCCGCCTGGACGAACTCGAAGGCCGCCCGGCGCAGGTCGTCGATGGCCTCGCCCGGCGCTTTCGTGCGCTCTGTCGTGCGGCGATCGAACCGGTGCGGCCGTACTTCGACAAGCGCGACGAACTGCGCAAGGCGCACGCCGCGAAAGTCGACGATCTGCTTGCGCGCATTGGCTTGGCCGATGGCGACGACACGCCGGTCGGTGCCCTGCTGCCGCTGCGCCGGGCGGCCGCCGATGCGCTGCGCAACCTCGATCGCGTAGACCCACGCTCGCGCAAGGCGCTCGCACAGAAACTCAAGGACGCGCTCGCGCGCATAGACAACCGCATCGACGCCAGCAACGCAGGCGTGCAAGCGGCCAAAGCCGCCTTGATCGAACGCGCCGAGGCACTCGCCGCACTCGACGACGTGCGCAGTGCGATGAATGCTGCACGCGACCTGCAGAAGCGCTGGCAAGCTGCCGGCAACGGCCGTCGCTCGCGTGACGAGGCGCAGTGGAAGGCATTCCGCGGCGCCATCGATCGCGTCTTTGCCCGCGCTGACGACGAACGCGCGCAACGCGAGGCGCAAGACACAGCCACTCGCGAGACCGCAGCGCGCCTGTGTACCGAACTCGAAACGCTGGCTGCGGCACCCGAGCCGCCACCGCGCGGTGAGGTTGCACGCATCGATGCAGCCTGGCTGGCCCTGGGCATCGGCGACCAGGCCCTGCGGCGGCGTCACGAAGCCGCCCATGCCGCGCTGCGCGATGCGGCCGAACGACGCCGTCGCGGCGAGCGCCGCGCACGTTTCGACGCCTGGCTCACACACTACGAGGTGCTGCGCGCGGGCGAGCGCGGTGAACGCGATGCCGCGACCACGATGGAGGCGCTTGCCGCCCTGCCCGCGCTCGATATAGCCACCGCGGCGATGCAGGCGCGTGCCGATGCGCTGGCGGGCGCTGCCGTCGCCACGGCCAGCGATATGGCCGAACATCGTGATGCCCTGATCGAGCTCGAGCGCTTTGCCGGCGTCGATTCGCCTGCCGAAGATCGCCAGCGGCGCATGGACCTGCAGGTCAGCCAGCTTTCCGCGCGCCTGCGCGGCGAACGCGCACAGGCCCCGGCGCAGCAACTCGAAGCGCTGCTGATGCGCTGGACCGAAACCGGCGCCTTCCCCGCGCAACACGCCGATTTCGACACCCGCCTCGTCCGTGCGCTGCGGCATGCGCTAGAGATGCTCTGATCAATCCCACAACGGCGTCACCGTCCTGTGCGGGCGCAGATCAAGGCGACATCCGCAAGGCCCGCAGCGCGGCGTGCGCGGCTCGCCCACCGCGGCATCCGATGGTTTCGGATGCCACCATCCGAATGGACGGCCGGACGTCCAAACGGTTTGACGCTCCGCAGCATTTGTGATTGATTGGCGGCGTATTGCCGGCGTAATTCGTTGCGCTCGCAACCTTCGAGCGGAACGCAAACATGACACCGAGCCGTGGACCAAACCTCTACGACCCTGCATTCGAGCACGACAGCTGCGGCTTCGGCGTCATCGCCAGTATTGATGGTCGCGCCAGTACCTGGCTGGTCGATCAGGCGTTCAATGCGCTCGCCCGCATGTCGCACCGCGGCGGGGTCAACGGTGACGGCCTCACCGGTGATGGTTGCGGCATCCTGCTCCATCGCCCACACGAATGGCTGCGCTCGCTCGCCCGCGAGGCCGGCATCACGCCATCGCCGCGCTTCACCGCCGGCCTCGTCTTCCTCGACCACGACGACGCGCGCGCCGCTCACGCGCGCAAGGTGCTCGAAACGTTGCTGCGCGAGGAAGGCCTCAGCTGTGCAGGCTGGCGCCTGGTGCCCTTGGTCGATGAACCCTGCGGACCGCTCGGCGTGGCCAGCCGGCCGCGCATCGAGCAGGCATTCGTCGACGCACCCGCCACGCTCGACGAGGCGGCGTTCGACCGCGCCCTGTTCCGCGCACGGCGGCGCGCCGAGATCGCGCTGGCAGAGGATGCCGCGTTCTACGTGGTCAGCCTTGCCGCAACGACGATCGGTTACAAGGCAATGGCCGCGCCGGGTCGTCTGCGTGAAGTTTTCCCCGACCTGCAACGCAGCGACCTCGCCAGCCGCGCGGTGACGTTCCACCAGCGCTTCTCGACCAATACGCTGCCGAACTGGCGGCTTGCCCAGCCGTTCCGCCTGCTTGCCCACAATGGCGAGATCAACACGATCAAGGCCAACCGAAACTGGGCGCTGGCACGGCGCGACACCATGCGTTCGGCGCTGCTCGACCTCTCTGACCTCGGCGATCCGGTAACAACCCACGGTTCGGATTCGCAGAGTCTCGACAACATGCTCGAGCTGCTCGTCAGCGGCGGCATCGAGCTGATCGCAGCGATGCGCATCCTCGTGCCGCCGGCCTGGAGTGCCGACGAAAACCTCGATCCCGACCTCGAGGCCTTCTACCAGTACTACGCACTGCTCACCGAACCCTGGGACGGCCCGGCCGGCCTGGTCATGTGCGACGGCCGCTACGCCGCCTGCGCGCTCGATCGCAACGGCCTGCGCCCGGCACGCTGGGCGCGCAGCGATGACGGCCACCTGATCGTCGCTTCCGAAGCAGGGTTGTGGGACGTGCCCGAATCGCGCATCGTCGCCAAGGGTCGGTTGGGCCCCGGCGAGATGATCGCGGTCGACCTGGTCGCCAACCGCCTGCTCGACGCGGCGGCGATCGACCGCATCAACGCCGCGCGCGCGCCGTACCGGCAATGGCTGCGCGAGGGCGTGATCCACCTCGAATCGCATCTGATCGATCCCGCGCTCGCCGCCGAACCGTTCCCGCCCGACGTGCTGGCACGCTTCCAGAAGCAGTTCGCGCTGACGCGCGAGGAACGCGATGTCGTGCTGAAGACCCTGGCCGAGACCGGCGCCGAGGCGACCGGCTCGATGGGCGACGATACGCCGGTGGCCGTACTCTCGCAGCAGTCGCGCCCGCTCTACGACTACTTCCGCCAGGCCTTCGCCCAGGTCACCAATCCGCCAATCGATCCACTGCGCGAGCGCCTGGTGATGTCGCTGGTCACCCAGATCGGCCTCGAGCGCAACCTGTTCGACCTCACGCCCGAGAACGCGAAGCAGGTGCTGCTCAGTTCGCCGATCCTTTCGCAGCGCAAGCTGCGCCAGATCCTCGCCCTGCCGCACATCGTCGACAACCACGTCAGGATCGACCTCTACTACAACGAGTCGATAGGCCTGAAGGCCGCGCTCGAGCAGGTCTGTCACCAGGCCGAGCAGGCCGTGCGTGATGGCGCTGTGCTGATCCTGCTGTCGGATCGCTATCCGCTACCGGGGCTCACCCAAATCCACGCCCTGCTCGCCACCGGCGCCGTGCATGCACACCTCACACGCCTGCAGTTGCGCTGCGCCTGCAACCTGCTGGTGGAAACCGGCACCGCACGCGATCCACACCATTTCGCCTGCCTGATCGGCTTCGGTGCGACCGCGGTGTATCCATTCCTGTCGTACCAGACCCTGTTCGACATGAACCGCAACGGTGAACTGCGCGGGCGTGCCGACGAGCCGATCCACGAGATCGGCCGCAGCTATCGCCACGGCATCCGCAAGGGCCTGCTCAAGATCCTGTCGAAGATGGGCATCTCGACCATTGCCGGCTACCGCGGCGCGCAACTGTTCGAGATCGTCGGTCTCGACCGAGAAATCGTCGACCTGTGCTTCCCCGGCACGCCCTCGCGCATCGGCGGTGCCGGCTTCGCCGACATCGAGAACGAATACCGTGCCCAGCTTGCCGCGGCGCGCAACCCGAACTACACGCTGCCGGCCGGTGGCCTGCTCAAGGCCGTGCCCGACGGCGAGTACCACATGTACAACCCGGCCGTGGTCGGCCATCTTCAAGCTGCCGTGCGCACCGGCGATCCGGCCCACTATCGACGCTACGCCGATGCCGTGAACTCACGTCCACCGTCGGCGCTGCGCGACCTGCTCGCTCTGCGCGACGGCATCGCGCCGGCCGCGCTCGACGAGGTCGAGGCCAGCGAACATGTCCTCAAGCGGTTCGATTCCGCCGGCATGTCGCTCGGCGCACTCTCGCCGGAAGCGCATGAGGCGCTGGCCACCGCGATGAACCGTCTCGGCGCGCGCTCGAACTCCGGCGAGGGCGGCGAGGATCCGGCGCGCTATGGCACCGAGCGCATGTCGAAGATCAAGCAGGTCGCCTCGGGCCGCTTCGGCGTCACGCCGGCCTATCTCGTCAATGCCGAAGTGTTGCAGATCAAGATCGCCCAGGGCGCCAAGCCGGGCGAAGGCGGCCAGCTGCCCGGAGACAAGGTGAACGGCCTGATCGCGCGCCTGCGCCATGCCAAGCCCGGCATCGGCCTGATCTCGCCACCGCCGCATCACGACATCTATTCCATCGAAGACCTGACCGAACTGATCCACGATCTGCGTGAGGTCAATCCGTCCGCACTGGTGTCGGTCAAGCTCGTCTCGCACGCGGGCGTCGGCACGATCGCCGCCGGCGTGGTCAAGGCCGGCGCCAACCTCGTCACGATCTCCGGCCATGACGGTGGCACCGGCGCAAGTCCGCTGACTTCGATCCGTTACGCCGGCACGCCGTGGGAACTCGGCCTTGCCGAAACCCACCAGACCCTGGTCATGAACGGCTTGCGCGAGCGCGTGATCGTGCAGACCGATGGCGGCCTCAAGACCGGTTTGGACGTGGTCAAGGCAGCAATCCTCGGCGCCGACTCGTTCGGCTTCGGCACCGGGCCGATGGTCGCGCTCGGCTGCAAGTACCTGCGCATCTGCCACCTCAATTCCTGCGCCACCGGCATTGCCACGCAGAACGAGATCCTGCGCAGCAAGCATTTCCTCGGCGCACCTGAGATGGTGCAGCACTTCTTCCGTTTCATCGCCGAGGACGTGCGCAACCTGCTCGCCTCGATTGGCGCGCGTTCACTGGGTGAGATCGTCGGCCGCACCGACCTGCTGCGCGTGCTGCCCGGCATCACCGCCAAACAGGCCAGGCTCGATCTCGCCCCGCTGCTGGCCACCGCCGCGCTGGCCGATACGGTGCGCGGCACCTGCGCGCCGGGCCCGCTCGCGCCCGGCGCAAGTCCGCTTGCATGGGCCATCGCCAACGACACCGCCAGCGCAGTCGCCACGCGCAGCGGCGGACGCTTCCACTACGCGATCGGCAATGTCGACCGCGCGATCGGCGCACGCCTGTCCGGAGAAGTCGCGCGCCACTGGGGCGATGCCGGCATGCGCGACGACCCGATCACGCTCGAATTCGACGGCTCGGCCGGACAGAGTTTCGGCGCATGGAATGCCGGCGGCGTCCACCTCGTGCTGCGCGGCGAGGCCAACGACGGCGTCGGCAAGGGGATGGCCGGCGGTCGCATCGTGGTGCGCCCGGTCGATGGCGTGCGCTTCGCCAGCCACGAAGCCAGCATCATCGGCAACACCTGCCTGTACGGCGCCACCGGCGGCGAGCTGTTCGCCGCCGGCCGTGCCGGCGAACGCTTCGCCGTGCGCAATTCCGGCGCACTCGCCGTCGTCGAGGGCGTCGGCGACCATGGCTGCGAGTACATGACCGGCGGCAGCGTCGCCGTGCTCGGCCGCAGCGGCGTCAACTTCGGCGCCGGCATGACCGGTGGCTTTGCCTACGTGCTCGATCTGGAACGCGACTTCGTCGACCGCTACAACCATGAACTCGTCGACATCAACCGCATCTCGCTCGAAGGCATGGAGAACCACGCCCAGCATCTGCGTGCGCTGATCCGCCAACACATCGAACTGACCGGCAGCGCATGGGCGCAGCGCCTGCTCGCCGACTTCCGCGAGGTGCTGCACAAGGTCTGGCTGGTCAAGCCCAAGGCCGCCAGCCTCGCCGCGCTCGCCGACGAGTTGAAGGCCGCGGCATGAGCGAGAAGCCTTTTCCGTTCCTCAAGTTCCCGCGCGCGCTGCCGCGCGAAATCGCGATCCCGATCCGCGTGGTCGGCTTCGGCGAGATCCACGCCGACTTCGCCGACGGCGATGCCGCCGACCAGGCCTCGCGCTGCATCGACTGCGGCAACCCGTACTGCTCGTGGGCCTGTCCGCTCGGCAACCGCATTCCGCAGTGGCTGAAACTTGTGCGCGACGGGCGCATCGAGGATGCCGCCACGCTGATGCACGAGACCAATCCGCTGCCCGAGATCTGTGGGCGCGTCTGTCCACAGGACCGCCTCTGCGAAGGCGACTGCACGCTCGAGGCCGGCTTCGGTGCGGTGACCATCGGCGCGATCGAGCGCTCGATCACCGACGAAGCCCTGCGCCGCGGCTGGCGTCCGTCACCTGCGCCATCGACCACCGACAAGCGCGTCGCCATCATCGGCGCCGGCCCGGCCGGCCTCGCCGCGGCCGACCGCCTCGTTCGCGCCGGCGTGGCCGTCGACGTGTTCGACCGTCAGCAGGAGATCGGCGGCCTGCTGACCTTCGGCATCCCACCATTCAAGCTCGAGAAGTCGGTGGTGCGCACGCGTCGCGCCGTGCTCGAGGAACTTGGCGTGCGCTTCCGCCTCGGTATCGACATCGGCCGCGATCTCGCCTTCGACGCGATCGTCGCCGACTACGACGCCGTGTTCGTCGCCACCGGCGCCTACCGGTTCGTCGACGCGCACCTGCCCGGCCAGGACCTTGCCGGCGTGCACGCCGCCCTGCCCTTCCTGATTGCGAATGTGCGCCACCTGCTCGGCCTCGCCGGCACGGCCGACGTGCTGCCCGACCTCAGCGGCAAGCGCGTCGTCGTGCTCGGCGGCGGCGACACCGCGATGGACTGCGTGCGCACCGCCGTGCGCCTCGGTGCCGCCCGCGTCACCTGTGTCTACCGCCGCGACGAGGCCAACATGCCGGGCTCGCGCAAGGAAGTGAAGAACGCCCGGGATGAAGGCGTGATTTTCCGCTTCCAGGCGCAACCACGGTCGATCACCGGCAACGGCGCGGTGGACGGCGTCGAGATCAGCGAAACGCGCCTCGTCGCCGACCCACACGGGCGTGCACGCGCAGAGATCGTCGAAGGCAGCACCCAGGTCATCCCCGCCGATGTGGTGATTCTCTCGTTCGGCTTCCTGCCCAGCCCCGAGGACTGGTTCGGAAGCAACGGCATCGGCACCGACGCCAGCGGCCGGGTCGAAGTCGGCGGCAGCACACGCCTGCCCGGCCAGACTGCAAATCCGAAAGTCTTCGCCGGCGGCGACGCCGTACGCGGTGCCGACCTCGTCGTTCGTGCCGTCCTCGACGGCCGCGAGGCCGCCAAGGCGATCCTTCGCCAGCTTGGCGTGATCGCCTGAGCCATCACCGACCCGGCGCAACGCGACCACCCCGTTGCAACGCGCGGGAAAATCGCACGCTGTCGTGATCCTGCTCCCGACCGGGCCACGCGAAAGCCGAGGCTGGCCGCGGCCCCGCGCAGTCGCACAACGCCGGTTGGCCCGATCCACGCCGACTTGTCGAAACTGCATCCGACGGCACATCGGCGGTCGTTCGCTGCGCCAGGGTTTTATCGAACAGGCTACCCACCGCGCCTGCCCCGACGGGACACCCGCTTGATCTCTGGAAATGCCCGTGTATACTCACTATACACAGATACCGACGTCCGCGGAGGCCTCATGCAAGCACCCGTCTGCAGCCTTGCCGACGTGGTTGACCTCATCGGCAGCACCGGCAGCGCATGGACGGACTTCGCAGGCATGAGCGCATGCGCGCTGCGCAACCAGTGCCTGCGAACATCGACCCGTAAGCAGCATGTGCCCACACGACGTCCGCCCCGCTGCGAACCTTGCGGATGTCACGACGCCATTGCGGGATCGCTCAGAGCATCCCAAGCCATATCGGTGGCGTGGCGGGTACTGGCGATCCCTGCTGACGGTGCACGACAACGCGGCGCAATCCAGTCATAGCAGGGCCGCATGGGCACCGACTTGCTGCTTTCCCCGCATTCGATCACGCCGATGTACGTGCAGATCGTGGAGCAGGTCGTCGCCAAGGTCATGAGTGGGACATGGAAACCAGGCACGCCCCTCCCCTCGATCCGTGAACTGGCGGCAGGCAGCCGGGTCAGCGTGATCACGGTCAAGCGAGCCTATCTGGAACTGGAACGAGCCGGGGTGATCGTGACGCGCCAAGGCAAAGGTTCGTTCGTGGCCGATGCGCTGGACGCGACACAGGCACTCGCCGAAGGCGAATTCCAGACCCAGATGCAGGGGCTGCTGGATGCGGCCAGGAAACTCGGGCTCGGCCGCCGTCAGGTGGTCGAGCGGGTTGGACAGGCGTTTGATCGCCTGACCGATGCATCGCCAACGCACACGAATCCCGAACGAAGGAAGCCATGATGATCCCTGCCATCGCACTGCGCGGTGTGCGCAAACACTATGACGACTTCGCATTGCACGACATCGACCTCGCGCTTCCGGTCGGCCAGGTGATGGGACTGGTCGGCGTCAACGGCGCAGGCAAATCGACCCTGCTGCGCGTTTTGATGGGGCTGGTTCGCGCCGACGGCGGTACGGTGGAGGTGCTCGGCTTGCGCTTGCCGCAGGAACAGGTCGCAGTCAAGCGCGACATCGGCTACGCCTCCGACGACATGCGCCTGTATCGGGCGCAGCCCCTGCGCTGGCACATGGATTTCATTCGCAGCATCTATCCCGGATGGGATGAGGCCTATGCGCAAGTCCTGCTGAAGCGCTTCGACTTGCGGCCGCAGCAGGTGCTGGGCGGATTCTCGCACGGGCAGCGGGTCAAGGCCCTGCTGCTGCTGATCTTCGCCCGCCATCCGCGCCTGCTGTTGCTCGACGAACCGACCACCGGGCTCGATCCGGTGGCGCGCGGTGAGGTGCTCGATGCACTGGCCGATGTGCTGCGCGACGAAGAGCGTTCGATCCTGTTCTCGTCGCACAACACTGCCGATATTGAACAGGTCGCCGATTCGGTGACCTTCCTGCATGACGGGCGCCTGCTCGCTTCGCGCGACAAGGAGTCTTTCCTCGACGGCTGGCGGCGGATCCTTTGCCGTGGCGAACGCACGGAAGCAGTCCGTCGCCTGCCCGGCCTGGTTTCGGTACGCGGCAGCGCGCCGCTGGTCGAACTGAAAACCGGCGCATTCGACGCATCCACCGTGCCGGCATTGCAGGCGCTCGGGCTCTGCGTCGAGTCGGTCGAGCCGATGTCGCTGGAAGACATATTCGTCACCACCGTCCGTGGGGAAGGCAACGCATGAACTGGCTCGCATCCGATATCACGATGGTCCGCCGGCTGATCGTCAAGGACTGGCAGGTCTACCAGAAGCAACTGGCGGGTTACGTCGCCGGCCTGCTGCTCGCGCTCGGCCTGGTCGGGATGGGTACACCGCTGCTGTCTGCTGCCGGGGCATTGATCCTGCTGGTGCTGTTGATCGTGGTCGGCTCCTACGCCATCCAGTCGTCGGTGATGGCGGAACGCAAGCTGCAGACCCAGCCCTTCGTGATGAGCCTGCCAGTGACGCCGATGGACGTGTTCTGGGCCAAGTTGTTGGCCAACCTCGTCATCTACCTCGTGCCGTTCCTGCTCGTGGTCGGCGGCCTGCTTGCCCTGATCCTGACCACTCCGCGCCCGGACGGCGCCGTACCTTGGGTGGTGCTGGTCGCGATGTTTCTGCTGGCCAACTTCTGTGTGTCGCTGTGCGTGGCGATCGCCGTTGATTCCGAAGGCTGGAACGTCTTCGCGATGCTCGCACTGATGACCCTGGTCGGACCCTTCATCTGGTGGGTAAGCCGGCTCGACGCCATCGCCCGCCACCTGCGGACCGACCAGATCGTCTGGAGCACACCGGTGCTCGGCGTGCTCGCAGGCGAGCTGGCGGTGATCGTGACGGCGATCCTTGCCGCAGGCTGGGTGCACGCGCGCAAGCCCTCATTCCTGTAGGGACGACGGCATGCACGACATCGACCGCATCCACGCCATGGACAATCTGCGTGCCCTGGCCATGCTGGCCGGCGTGGTGTTCCATGCTGCGCTTGCCTTCAGCCCGCTGATGCATCCGCTCTGGCCGGCAGCAGATGCCGAAAACTCAATCGCCGTCGATGCAATCGCCTGGTTCCTGCACCAATTCCGAATGCCGCTGTTCTTCACTGTCGCGGGCTATTTCGCCGCCCTGCTGGTGGCGCGCCGCGGCATGGCCGGACTGTTCCGCAACCGCTGTGCACGCATACTGCTGCCATTGCTTGTCTTCGCAGCGCCGTTGCTCGCCGGCATGAGCGGGTTGACCGGACATGCGGCAACCACGGTGGCGCATCCGTCACCGGCACTGGCCTGGATCCGCGCCCATATCGACCAGCACGGCGGCATGCCGTCCTCGCCCGGCTGGGCACACCTGTGGTTCCTGTTCTACCTGCTGCAGTTCACCGTGCTGGTGTGGGTCGCATCGGCTCTCGGCCTGTGGCGCATCGGCCAACGACTGGCCACTCTGCCCGCGCCTGCCCTGGTCGTGGGGCTGCCGGTACTGCTGACGCCGCCGCTGGCCCTGGTCGGTACGCCGTGGCCCGCGCCGGACTTCCTTGTGCCTTCGCTGTGGGCGCTGGTGTTCTTCGGGCTCTACTTCACGCTCGGCTACCAGCTTTTCCTCCATGGCGGATTGCTCGAACGCCTGCGGCCGTTCTCGCCTTTCCTGCTTGCCGCTGCGGTCATCGCCCATGCGATCCTGTTCGTTGCGACCGAAGGATTCATTGCCGTGCCGCCAACCACCATGCGCAACGGCGTGAACGCCTTGCTGGAAGCATGCGCCGGTTCCTGGATGACACTCTGGTGTCTGCTCGCCGCCAGACGCTGGCTGAATACGCGCAGCGCGGCCATGCGCTGGCTCGCCGACAGCTCGTACTGGGTCTACCTGATACACCTGCCCATGCTGCTGGCAATCCAGTACCGGCTGCTCGACATGCCGATGCACTGGACGGCGAAGTTCATCGCGTCGGTGGCGCTGACGTTCCTGTTCTCGTTCGCCAGCTACCAATGGCTGGTCCGACATACCGTGATCGGCAAGCTGCTTGACGGAAGGCTGCGGACGTCACCTGCGCCGGACGACACAGCGACGGAGCCGCGAGGGCCGTCCCCAGCCAGTTCGGCGCATGGTGCATGAGCGTGTGACGCCAGCCGTCCGATCTGCCCCGACCGCGCGTCCCGCGCGCACCCCATGCCGCCGCAACACCCGCGATCACCTGCGGAGCGCCCGCCTCACGGTCACGCTGGAGATACCAGCCATATCGATCGAGCGCCCTGCGGTCGTTGACGCGCACCAGCGACTGGCGGCCTGCAGCGACGCTGCTAACCTGCACGCTGGATCCTGTGGAGGACGATCGTGACAGACTGGAAGCGCGTGCTGGCCGTGTTCGACGATGCCGCCGGCCTCGATGCGGAAGGGCGTGCGAAACTGCTCGAGCGCCTCGCCGGCGAAACGGGTGACATCGCCGCGCGTGTCCGCACCCTGTTCGATGCCGAAGCCGGCAATTCGGGCACGGATTTCGGCCGGCACGTCGAGGCGGAACTGCTGGCTGTTGCCGATCCCGTCGATGACGGTACGGGCTTTACCGCCGGCGATCACATCGGGCCGTATCGCCTGCTCGAAGCGATCGGTCGCGGCGGCATGGCCAGCGTCTGGCTGGCCGAGCGCGACGACGACGGCCTGTGTCGCCGTTTCGCGTTGAAGTTGCCGCACGCGTTGCATGCACGACACGGTCTTGCCGAGCGCTTCGCGCGCGAACGCGACATCCTTGCGCGCCTGCGCCATCCGCACATCGCGCGGCTCCACGATGCCGGGGTTGCTGATGACGGCCAACCGTTCCTCGCCATCGACCACATCGAAGGCGCGCCGATCACCGTCTGGTGCGATACGCACGGCTCACCGCTGCGCGTCCGCCTCGAGCTGTTCCTGCAGGTGCTCGAAGCCGTGCAATACGCGCACGCCAACCTGGTCATTCACCGCGACCTCAAGCCCGGCAACATCCTCGTCGACACACAAGGTCAGGTCAGCCTGCTCGATTTCGGCATCGCCAGGCTGCTCGACGACACCGGCGCACCAGCCGGTGATGGCACGTTGACCGCGACCGGAGGACGCCTGCTGACCGTGCCGTACGCGAGCCCCGAGCAGATCCGCGGCGAAGCGCTGACGACCGCGACCGACCTCTATTCGCTCGGTGCGGTCCTGCACGAACTCATTGCCGGCATGCGACCGTACCGGCTCGCCTTCGCTTCCGCCGCCCAGCTCGAGCAGGCGATCGCGACGGCCACACGCGAACCGCTCACGCGCGGCGCAACCGATACGCGGGCGCGAATGCTCGGCCTGCGCAACGCAAAAACCCTGCGCCGCGCCGTCAGCGGCGACCTGGAAGCGATCGTCACGTGCGCGATGGCCGCCGCACCCGGCGAACGCTATGCCTCGGCCGCCGCGTTCGGCGACGACCTGCGACGCCACCTTGGTGGTCACCCGGTGCTCGCGCGGCGCCCCTCGCGCCTGCATCACACCCTGCGTTTCGTGCGCCGCCACGCCATTGCTTCGGCGATCGTCGGCGTACTCGCCGTCGCCGTGCTCGCCAGCAGCGTGCTCGTGCTTGCCACCGCGCAACGCGAGCGCGTGCAGCGCGAACGTGCCGAGGCCGCACGTGAGTTCCTCGTTGGCGTGTTCGCCCAAGCCAGCCCCGACGAGAACAAGGGCCAGCCGTTCACTGCTGAGCAATTGCTCGAAAAGGGCGAACGCCAACTCGCCACCGAACAGAACATGCCGGCCGCGTTGCAGATCGAGTTGACCAGCCTGATTGGCGAGCTCTACTGGAACATTGGCGACTACGCGCGCGCCGAAACGCTGTTGCGCAAGGCCATCGAATCGGTCGACGCGGAAGCGGTGCCCGATGACGTGCATGCGCTCATCTTGCTACGCCTTGCCCGCGCCGAACTGAGCCGCAACGCGAACGAGGCCGCGGTCGGGCATGCCGAACAAGCGATCCTTCGCGCGGGCCGCGTCGGCACGAATGCCCAGATCGAAGCGTCGCAGGCGCGCCGCATCGTCGCCGAGGCTGTCATCGCGCAGGGCTCCGCCGAGCGCGCATTGCCCATACTCGACGATGCACTCGCGGCCGACCGCACGGCCTTCGGCGAGGCAAGCGCGGAAGTCGCCGCCGACTGGGAACTGTTCGGCCTCGCCTACAAGGAACTGTCTCGCCACGACGAAGCGATCGCCGCCGCCGACCGCGCGATCGCCGGGTTGACCGCCGTGCATGGCCGCGACCACAGCAGCGTGATCAGTGCGCTTGGCGTGCGCGCGTCTGCACTCGCGCACAAGGGTGACAGTGACGGCGCGATCGCCACGTTGGGCGAGTCTGCGGCGATCGCCACTCGCCTTTACGGCCCCGAACACCGCGACACGATCGTGCAGCGATCAAACCTCTACCTCGCGCTCAATCGCGCAGGACACACACAGGCAGCGCTCGACGGCCATCTCGCCCTGCTCGACATCGCACGGCGCACCCTGGCCGACACGCGCCCTGAGCAACTGGCGTACATCCACGGCGCGCTGGCCGCCGAGTATCGCGGGCTCAGCCGATTCGCCGAATCCGCTGCATCGGCGCACGAAGCGGTAGCGCTGTGGACACGCATCAAAGCCTCGGAATCCGCGGTCGAACTGGCCGATCCGCTGTGGAGCCTCGGCGTCGCCGAACTGATGCTCGGCCATGCCGACCCAGCCCAAGCGGCCCTGCAACGCGCGATCGCAATTGCCGCACGACATCAGGCTGCCGATTCGCAATGGCGCGCGATGTACCGCGGCTACCTGTCGATCCTGTTGCGCCATGAAGGGCATCCACGCGAGGCACTGGCCGAGATCGAGTCAGCCATCGCTGCGATCGGCGCCGCGGCCGGTCAGCCCACGCCGATCCCGGTGTTCCTGCGGGCCACGCTGGCCGAGGCGCGCCTCGACGCTGGCGATTCGGCGGGCGCGTTGACTGACGCGCAGAAGGCGATGGCGATGGCCAATGACGCCGTCGCGCCGAATGCACTGATGCTGCGCGCTCCGCAGTTCGCGCTTGCGCGCGCCCTCGGCGCGCACGCTCGCGCTGCAGAAGCAGAACCGCTGCTGCGCGCGGCGATCGCTGCCAATCGACCACCGTTTGGTGACAGCGATCCGCGCATCCTCGAGATCGAAGTCGAACTCGCGTCGACGCTGGCCTCGCTCGGCCGCACTGCCGAAGCCGTCCGGCTGCGCGATGATCTTGCTCCGCGGCTGCATGCGCTCGACACGCGCTACGCACGCAGCCTGCTCGCGCGCCTGCCGTCTGGCTGACGTGGTGTAGACTCCCCCGGTGCCGAGATCGCGCCGGCAGGGAGCGCGACGCGACGGACCACTCGTCGGCCTGCTTGGAACCCTTGCATGACAATCGTTGACCCGCAGCTGCTCAACGAGATCTACGCCGAACTCAAGCGGCGTGCGCATGCCGTGCGCCGCGGCCAGCTCGGCGAAACGCTCGACACAACCGCGCTCGTCCACGAAGCATGGCTCAAGCTGCGTCCGCGCGATGGCGCCTATGTCGACCGCCGACATCTCGTACGCACGACCGTCTTGGCAATGCGCCAGTTGCTTGTCGACAACGCGCGCGCACGGCAGACGCAAAAGCGCGGCGGCGATGCCACGCCGGTCACCATGACCGCAAACCTCGCCGGTACCGAGGCAGCACTGGTCGACGAACACGGCGTGATCGATGCGATCGAACGTTTGCGCACGCTCGATGCGCGCAAGGCCGATGCGATCGAGATGCAGGCCTTCGGCGGTGCCACGTACGCCGAGATTGCCGACTTCCTAGGTGTTTCCGAACAGACTGTCAAGCGCGACCTTGCCGCCGCACGCACCCTGCTCACAGCCTGGCTCGAGGACGCCGTCGGCACGGATGGACCTCCTGCCCGCTGAAATCCGTTCAGGCTTCCCGTCGATTCCCGCGACCGGAGGCCCGCATGTTCCCACGACCCTTCCACGCTCTATCGGCATTCCTGCTGCTCGTCGGCACGAATGCAACCGCCGCCGAGTTCCTCGTCGATACCACCGATGACGACGGAGGCCCTGCGTTCCAGATCTGCGACGCAGACGCGGCCAACGCAAACTGCTCGTTGCGCGGCGCCCTTGCCGCAATCGATGCCTCGCCCGGACCGCACACGATCCGCTTCGACCTGCCCACCAGCGACGCCGGCTACGTGCCTGCCACGGCGCACTGGCGCTTCAGCCCGGCCACGCCGTATCCGTACATCACGCGCGAACTGACCATCGACGGCTACACCCAGCCGGGTGCGACTCCCAACACCCTGGCGGCGGCCGCGGGTGGCACCAACGCCGTGCTGAAGATCGAGATCGCCGGCCCCGGCCGCGCCGCGCAGACGATCGGATTGCAGGCTGTGAATGGACCAGCAGCCGCGCCGCTGCTCCTGCGCGGCATCGCCATCAACCGGTTCTTCCAGGCGATCTACCTGATGAACGCCGGCGTGCATCGCATCGAGGGCTGCTTCATCGGCACCGACATCAGCGGCATGTCGGGATTCGATCCGGCCGTGGCCGGCTGGATCGGCATCATCAACTCGGTCGGAACGCTGCATCTCGGTGGCTCGTCGCCGGGGCAGCGCAACCTCGTTTCCGGCAACCTGTACATCGGCCTGTGGGATAAGACGCCGAATCCGGCGAGGATCGAAGGCAACCTGTTCGGCACCAACGCCACCGGCACCGCGGAACTGGCACGCCAGGACTACGCGATCCATATCAACGCGCTCGGCCAGGCCGCGACCATCGGCGGCAGCACGCTGGGTGCAGGCAACCTGTTCGCGGCCAACCGCTTCGGCGCGATCTACGTCGATGCGCAGGTACCGACCGGCATGGCCGATCCACAGGCCGTGCGCATTCTCGGCAACCGTTTCGGCACCGATCCATCGGAAACGCTCGCGCTCGGCAATGGCCTCAATCCAGGCTCGCCGAGCCAGCCGCAGGCGACGATCTTCGTGTTCGGCACAGGACGCTGCGGCATCGCCGTCGGCGGTGATGCACCCGGCGAAGGCAACCTGATCGCCCATAGCGGGGCGGCTGGCGTGCAGGTCGCCAACTGCACGCAGGTGCCGGTGCTCGGCAACCGCTTCCTGCGCAATCGCCGCCTCGCGCTCGATTTGTCCCTGTCGAGCAATGCCGATGGCACCACCGCGAACGATGCCGGCGACGCCGACGAAGGTGGCAACCGCCTGCAGAATTCACCGGAAATAACCAGCTTCGCCTGCGTGGCTGGAACCTGCACGCTCGGGTTCCGCGTCGATACGGCGGTGGCGAATGCCGCGTACCCGTTGCGCATCGACCTCATGCGCGGACGCAACGGCCAGCCCGAGGCGTCCATCGCCAGCACGACCTATCTCGCCGGCGATGCCGGCCTCGAGCGCACGATCAGTTTCGCCGCCGCCGCGCTCGCAGGCGGCGCCCTCGTCCTCTCTGCGACCGATGCGCTCGACAACACCAGCGAGTTCGCGGGCGACCACCTGTTCTGGGCGGATTTCGATTGAGGCGTGCTTTGACAAGGCATCGCGCCTGAAGGCGCTCCTACAACGACGCGTGTGTAGGAGCGCCTTCAGGCGCGATGCCTTTCCGGATCAACGCGCGCGCAAACCGCGCAGGCGCGCCCGGCCGTTGTCGAGGTCGGTGACGACGAGAAAAGCTTCGCCATCGCGCACGCCGAGGCGCGGCAAGCCGCTGGCGCGACCACGCACGGCGAGGTCGGCGACAACCTGCTTTGATTCGATCGTGCCGGCATGCGCATCAATACGTGCGAGCCACAGGTGTTGTCCGTCGCGTCCGCCGTCGCGCTCGCCGAGCCAGGCCAGCCAGACCTTGCCGCCATCCAACGCGAGCGCCACACGCCCGAGCACGCCTTCGCCTTCGGCTACGTGCAGCGGTTTGCCGAAACGATCACCGGCGTCACTCGAACGCGCAAGGCGCAGGGACGGCTTGCCGTCCGCTTCGGTGTACCAGGCCACCCAGACCTCGTCGCCGCGCGCGGCAACCGCCGGGCCATTGACCGGACAACCGGCGAACTTCCAGCCGTCGCGATGCACGTCGCGCGGTGGCGTCCAGGCGTCGTTCTCCAGCCGCACGAGGCGCGTGTCGCGGATTTCGCCGTCGCTGCGGCCGCGGTAGACCACGACCGGCCCGCGCGCGGTCTGCGCGACGGCGGTCGTGCAGCAGTCGCAGGTCGATGCGTCGAGCGGCCACTCGATCGTGCGCCGGCCGTTCGTGGCAAAGGTCGCGGCGCGCAGCATCATGCGGCCGCTGCCGTGGTCGGCATGCGCATGCCCGGCATGGGCGTCGGCGGGCGCGGCCGGCTTCTGCCGGCTGTCGAGCCAGGCGATGCCGAGCGTGTCGCGCGATTGCGGCCACATCGAGACGAAACCGTAGTCGTTCCTCGCGCCGTCCGGCTCGATGCGGATCGGAGTCGACCAGGTCGCGCCGTCATCGTGCGAGCGCACGAGGGCGATGCCGTAGTCATGGATGCCGGCGCCGTTTCGGCGCAACCAGTGCGCCCACAGCGAGCCATCGCCGAGCGCGACGACGTGCGGCGTGTCGGCCCAGTTGACGAACCAGTCCTTGCCGGCGGCAATCGTGCGCGGCACGCCCCAGCCCGCCGCGTCCTTGCGCGAGCGCGCGACGCGCAAGGCCTGCGATCCGTCGTCGCGCTTCTCGGTCCATGCCAGCAGCCAGCTCCCGTCCGTCGCCGCGACGAGGTCGGGCTGCGCGGATGGCACGTTCGTCGCAGGCAATGGCCACGGCGCGACGGAGAACACCGCGCCCGCCTGCGCGGGCGTGGCCATGCAGGCCGCCAGCACGGCGCACGCGCCGCGAATCCACAGGCCTGGCTTTGCTTTCGTCATGCCGGCAACTCCGCCCGTTCGCCTCGCGTCCCGCGTCCGTCGGGCTCCGGCATGGACCGATGCGCCACGATTCCGCGTTTCGGTCGGGCGATGCCGCCGTTCCGGCCGCGCCGAGGAGAACACCCTCATGACCCAACATACCACGCCGTGCCCCGCCCCCATCCGCGCCACACTGCTCGGCATGCTCTGCCTGATCGGCACGCGTTCGTGCCTGCGCGCACGCGCCGAGTACGGCTTCGCGCCGGACTAAAACGGCAGTGCCGGCATCCTGCTCGACACGTTCAGCACGGACGGCGGCCAATCGGCGCGCTACGGTGGCAGGCATGCCGTGCTGCCGAACGGCGACATCGTCGTGGCGGGCATCGTGCGCCTGGAGAACGACACGATCGCGCCGTACTGGAACATCGGACTCGTACGCTACACGCCGCAGGGCTTTGTCCGTCCGTGGACAGCCAGCAGCAGCCCGTATTTCTGGCACTTCAGCGAGTACGTGGTCTATCCGAACCTCGCCAACGGCGGCAGCGGTGATGCGCTGATCGAAAGCATCGAGGACATTGCCTACGCCGAAGGGAAGATCTACGTGCTGGTCACGCGCGTGTTCGGCGGCGTGGAGCGCGATGCCGCCGTCGTCGTGTTCAACGAGGATGGCTCGTTCCAGCAGAACCTTTCGGTGATCGCCAGCAGTGCCGACGAGTACGCCCGCGCACTCGAAGTCAGCGTGACCGGCCTCGTCGCCAAGCCGGTCAGCGTAACCATCCTCGCCGAGCGCTACGCACCAGGCCCCGCCTGGTCGTCGCCAAGTACAACCTCGGCACGAACGGACTGCTGGCCGTCGACGACAACTTCAACGGCGGCGTGCCGCTGCTCGTCCCGATCTCGACGGCTTGCGCCGGCAGCGACTTCTGCAACATGTACGCGGGCGACGTCGCGCGCCCGACGCGCAGTTTTCCCGGCGATGGCATGCCGATCTACGTGGTCGGCTCGGTGCAGCGCTCGGGCGCCGACTGGGACTACCTGGTGACCCGGATCAATCCCAACGGCACGCTCGACACGAGCTTCGGGTTCGGCGGCGCGCGCTACATCCCGTTCGACCAGCCCGGTTCGGACCGCGGTGACTTCGCCTACCGCCTCGTGATCGATTCCGGCCTGCCGGGCCTGACCTTCGACACGCTGTATGTCGCCGGCAACGTGCATCGCAGCTGCAAGGATGGAATCGGTGTCGCCGCGATCAGCGACGACGGCAACGACCTGGTCGGTTTCGGTACGAACGGGCGCATCGTCCACGGCGGATCGAGCGAGTCGGGCACGATCTGCGCGCAGGATGCGAGCCTCGCCATCGGCGACCTCGTGCGCAACGGCAACGAACTCGCGATGGCCGGCACGATGCAGGGCCCCGACCAGGGCGGCACGCTGCGCGTGGATGGCGGCCTGCTGCGGGTCGATGCGACGAACGGCAGCCAGCGCGGCCTCGCCAGGCTGCCGTTTGTGGTCGTCGGTACCCCCGTCGGCGATGGCCGCCTGCGCGGCATCAGCCACGATCGGATGGGCCGCTATCTCGTGACCGGCGACCTCAGCAACGTCCCGTTCGGCCTCGGCAGCCTCTACGTCAGCGCCGCCGTGGCCCCTTCCGACCGCATCTTTGCCAACGGCTTCGACCGCAGCGTGTCGCTGCCCTGAAGCGGCTGCGTCGGCGATGGACCGATATGCCGCGCAACCTCGTTTCAGCAAGTCGATATCAGCATCCACCCGTCACGCCATGGAGACCCCACAATGAACCGCGACCGCCGCGGACTCGCGCGCCGAGCCCGCTTCCTTGCTGCCGGCACAATCCTGCTGGGGGCCGGACTCGCCTCGACCGCCCAGGCCGATCACGGCCTGGACCCGACCTACTTTCCGAGCCTGGGCTACTTCGTCGACATCTTCGCCACGGTCAGCGGCCAGTCGGCACGCTATGGCGGCAAGCATGCCGTTCTGCCGAACGGCGACATCGTCGTGGCCGGCATCGTGCGCCTGGAAAACGACACGATCGCGCCGTACTGGAATATCGGCCTCGTGCGCTATTCGCCGCAGGGCTATCCCCGGCTGTGGACGGGCAGCGGCGGCCCGTACTTCCACAATTTCAACCAGTACGTGCTCTATCCGAACCTCACCAACGGCGGCACCGGCGACGCGCTGATCGAAAGCGTCGAGGACATCGCCTACGCCGAGGGGAAGATCTACGTGCTGGTTACGCGCGTGTTCGGCGGTGTCGAGCGCGATGCCGCCGTCGTGGTGTTCAACGAGGACGGCACGTTCCAGCAGAATCTTTCGGTGATCGCGAGCACTGCCAACGAATACGCGCGCGCGCTCGAAGTGACCGTGACCGGCATTACCGCCAAGCCGGTCACGCTGACGGTCCTCGCCGAGCGCTACGCGCCGCTCGCGCGCATGGTCGTGACCAAGCTGAACCTCGGCAGCAACGGCCTGCTGTCCGCCGACGCCAACTTCAACGGCGGCGCTCCGCTGGTCGTGCCGTTCAACTGCACGGGCGGCGGCTGCGGCTTCTACGCCGGCGACATCGCCCGGCCGAAGCGCTTCTTCCAGGGCGACGGCATGCCGATCTACGTGGTCGGCAGCGCGCAGTACAACGGCCCGGACTGGGATTTCGCCGTGGTCCGCATCAACGCCAACGGCACGATCGACACCAGCTTCGGCGCCGGCGGCACCAACTACTTCGACTTCAGCGAGCCCGGCTCGGACAGCGGCGATTTTGCCTATCGTCTCGACATCGACTCCGGCATCCCTGGGCTGACCGCCGACACCCTGTTCATCGCCGGCAACGTGCGTCGCAGCTGCAAGGACGGCATCGGCATCGTCGCCGTGACCAGCGAAAACCAGATCCCGGCCGGATTCGGTGTCGGCGGCCGCGTCGTGCATGGCGGTTCGAGCGAAACCGGCACGATCTGCGCGCAGGAGGCCAGCCTGTACCTCGGCGACCTCGCGCGTCAGGGCAATGAACTGGCGGTGGCCGGCACGACCGCCTCGCTCGACCAGGGCGGCACGCTGCGCGTTGACGGCGCCCTGCTGCGCGTCGATGCCACGAACGGAAGCCAGCGCGGCCTCGCCCGCCTGCCCATCGAATACCAGGGCGAGCGCTTCGGCGACGCGCGCCTGCGCGGCATCAGCCACGCCGGCCAGGGCCGCTACCTGGTGAGCGGCGACCTCACCAACACGATCGCCAACCTCGGCCCGGTCTTCCTCAGTGCCGCGGTGGCGCCGTCCGACCGCATCTTCGCCGACGGCTTCGACCGCAGCGTTGTCCTGCCGACCCTCTGAACCCTCGCCGCGGAGCATGCTCATGACCCACCAGCTTGCCACCTCACCGCCCTTCCTCGCCCTCGCCCTCGGGCTCGCCGTGCTGGCCGGCTGTGGCAGTCCTGCGCCGCCGGCCGCGGCGACCACGCCGACACCGGTGGCGGGCACGACGCCTGCTGCGGAACCACGCGATGCCGCGCCATTGCGCATGCGCATCGACGGCGCCGAATGGGTCGCCGCACACGACGTGTTCGGCGCAGTCCATCCGACCGGCTACGACCGTGCGATCCTCATCGCCGGATCGCGCGGCGGCAGGAATGCCAACGAGCAGGCGTTCAACCTCAACCTGTTCGGCATCGATGCGCCCGGTCGATACCGGGTGACCAGTGCCGATCCGGCAACCGGTGCCGCGCAGATCGCCAATCTCGACGCGCAGCGCTTCCTCGCCGGCAACCTGTTCGGCTACGACGTCACGGTCGACGTCGTGCGCCTCTCGAAGAATCCGGATCGCATCGAGGCACGCTTCTCCGGCACCCTAACGGCCAACGACGGCAGCAAGGTCGAACTGAGCGAGGGGCAGTTCGTGTACGACGCCACCAGTGCGGACTGAAATGCACGGAAACCGCTCCGGCAATACGATCGATGAAGCCGCCACCCGGCGGATCCGTCCTGTCCTCCCGGCAGGCGGTTTTCCGTGGCATATCACAGGCCCAACCCACAGGCGGAATCCCATGCCGCGGCATGCCCTCCGGTTTTTCGCCCTGCTCGCCGTTGCAACCACGCCGCTGCATGCGGCCGAGTGGTTCGTCGCCACGACCGGCAACAACACGACCGGCACCGGCTCGGCGGCGCAGCCGTTCCGCACGCTGAACCACGTGCTGTCGCCGGCCAACGGCATCGTGCAGGCCGGCGACATCGTCACGGTGCGCGGACCGGCCGGCGCCAACACCTACGCCGAATGCGAGGTGCGCCTGCGCGTGCGCCTGACCCTGCGTTCGCCGCCAGGCGAGCGCGCGCACATCGCCTGCGGGCTCGGCGTGCCCGACAGCGTGGCCGTGCAGATCGACCCGAACGCCTCCGGCAGCGTGCTGACGCACCTGGAAATCAGCGGCGGCTTCTACTACGGGGTGTTCCTGCAGACGTACTGGTATCAGGGCGGCGGCGAGAACGAACGCGGCGCATCCGACGTGCTGCTCGACGACCTGCTCATCCACCATACCGGCCGCGACGCGATCAAGATCACGCCGCACAGCGACCGCGTGACCATCCGCAACAGCGAGATCCACCACAGCGGCGCGATCTATCCGCCCGGCACCCCGCTCGACGACATGAATGCCGAAGGCATCGACAACGTCAACGGCTCTGGCATGGTGGTCGAGGACAACTGGATCCACCACACCGCCACCACCTGCGTCTACTTCAAGGGTGGCGCGACCGACGTGATCGTGCAGCGCAACCGCCTCGAGGACTGCGGCGTGGCCGGCGTCCTGGTCGGCTTCGACACCAGCCCGGAGTTCTTCGACCTGCAGGCCAACCCCGGTTACTACGAAGCGATCCGCGGCATCGTGCGCAACAACGTCGTGCGCCGCGCCGGCTATGCCGGCATCGGCCTGTACGCCTCGCGCGATTCGATCGTCGCCAACAACACCATCATCGACACCGCCACGCTCGGCCACGCCGCGCTGTACTTCGGCGTGACCTTCCAGGACTGGGAGCCGCAGGCCGCGCGCCCGCCCAACCTCAATCCGCGCCTGGCCAACAACCTCGTCATCCAGGGCAGCGGCAACAGCCTGCGCATCCGCTGGAGCAGCGAACTTGGCGGCCTCTCGGGCCTAACCGGCGCCAGCGGCAGCGACTACAACGGCTACTACCGCAGCGGCGGCAACTGCGTGTTCGCCGACAACCGTCCCGGCAGCCCGCTGGCCGGCGGCGGCACGCTGGCGCAATGGCGAAGCCATGCCAACGCCGACCTCAACAGCCTGGTCGCCCCGTTCAGCGTCGATGCGGGCGGACATCTCCCCGCCGGCAGTCCCGCGATCGACGCCGGCAGCGCCGATCCGGCCGTCAACGACGACATCGACCGCGAAGCGCGCGTCGCACCGTACGACATCGGTGCCGACGAAGCGCGTGGCGACGTGATCTTCCGGCACGGCTTCGAGTCGGTGCCTTGACGGAAGCATCGCGCCTGAAGGCACTCCTACAGGATCACGATGTCTTTGTAGGAGCGCCTTCAGGCGCGATGCCTCCCGACGCCGGAACAACGCCGTGCGGTGGCGCACGCACGGCGCGCGCGCTACCCTCGCGCGCCTATGACCGAAGCCAACCGCATGGAATTCGCACTCGAACCCGACGACGGCGAGCGTCTGTCCAACCTCGTCGGCCCATTCGACGAGCACCTGCGCCAGATCGAGTTGCGCCTCGGTGTCGAAGTGGCCAACCGTGGCAACGTGTTCCGTGTGGTCGGCGACGCGAAGCCCGTGCAGGTCGCCGCGCGCCTGCTGCGCGAACTGTACGCACTGACCGCAACTGAAACGCTGGACGCGCACCAGCTCAACCTGCGCCTGCAGGAATCCGGCATCGAGGCGATCGCCGCAGCCGCCGCGGAGGCTGCGCAGGAGGTCAGCGTCAAGGTCAAGCGCGGCACCATCCGCGGGCGCGGGCCGAACCAGGTGCGTTACCTGCATGCGATCGCCACGCATGACGTCAATTTCGGCATCGGCCCGGCCGGCACCGGCAAGACCTACCTCGCCGTCGCCATGGCGGTCGATGCGCTGAACGAGAACCGCGTGCAGCGCGTGATCCTCGTGCGCCCGGCGGTCGAGGCCGGCGAGAAGCTCGGCTTCCTGCCCGGCGATCTCACCCAGAAGGTCGATCCCTATCTGCGCCCGCTTTACGACGCGCTCTACGAGATGCTCGGCATCGAGCGCGTGACCAAGCTGGTCGAGCGCAACGTCATCGAGATCGCACCGCTCGCCTACATGCGCGGACGCACGCTCAACGACTCGTTCGTGATCCTCGATGAGGCACAGAACACCACGACCGAACAGATGAAGATGTTCCTCACCCGCATCGGTTTCGGCTCGGTGGCCGTGGTCACCGGCGACATCACCCAGACCGACCTGCCGCGCCACATCAAGTCGGGCCTGCGCGACGCGATCGAGGTGCTGCGCGACGTCGACGGCATCAGTTTCACCTTCTTCAACTCGAAGGACGTGGTGCGCCATCCGCTCGTGCAGAAGATCGTGCGCGCCTACGAGGCGCGCATCGAGCCGACCAAGGAGAGCACGCCATGAGCCTGCGCCGCATCGTCACCGCCGCATTCCTGCTCGGTTTCGCGGGAGCCGCTTGCGCGCAGAATTACAGTGGCCCAGAAAGCGCCGAATACCATGTGCGCCTCGATCGCCATCTGGTCAGCAACACCAGCGGCGGCAACATCCTCGCGCGTGCCGCGGACGGCACGCTGAGCGTGTTCACCAGCGCGCCGACCGCCCCCTACGGCATCGAACTCGTCGCCGGGGTGCTTTGGGTGCTCGACAGCGGTCGCCTCAAGGGCTACGACATCGACACCGCCACGCCGGTCGCCGACATCCCGATTCCCGGCGCTTCCTTCCTCAACGGGATCACCTCGAACGGCACCGACCGGCTGTGGATCAGCGACTTCAGCGCCAAACGCATCCACCCGGTCGACATCTCGAATCCGGCACTGCCCGTGCCCGGCACCAGCGTCGCCACCGTGCCGACGCCAAACGGCCTGGTTTACGACCGTGCCAACGAACGCCTGCTGATCGCCACCTGGAGCGCCAATGCGCGCATCCAGTCGCTGGACCTCACCACGCCCGGCGCGACGCCGGTCGACCTGATCCAGACCACGCTGACCAGCTTCGACGGCATCACGCTGGACTGCCGCGGCTCGATCATCGTCAGCGCCTGGGGCAACTGCGGTGCCGGCGGTTCACCGGCCGGCTGCCTGCGCCGCTTCGATCCGCCGTTCACGCTGGGCTCGACCCCGGTGGTGCTGGCCAACAACCTCGGCAATCCGGCCGACATCGACTTCGCCTGGCCGAAGGGCCAGGTCGGTGTGCCCGAGTCCAGCCAGAACAAGGTGACCTTGATCGACGCGCCGGGCTGCGACGGCTCGCTGTTCTACGCCGACTTCGAGCGCTGAACGCCCCATGCCAGCACGCAAGAAGAATGCCGCAAGCCCGTACTGCGTATTCGTGCGCAACGAAACCGCGCGCGGCGGCGTGCCGCTGACCGCCAGCTTCACTCGCTGGGTCGACGCCGCACTGCGTGGTGCGCGCTGGCGAAAGCGTGCCGAGGTCAACATCCTGATCGTCGGCAGCGAGGCCGGCCGTCTATTCAACCGCCAATACCGCCGGCGCGACTATGCGACCAACGTGCTGAGCTTCCCCTACGAGCCGATGCCGCACGAGAAAACCGCCCTGCTCGGCGACCTGGTGATTTGCGCACCGGTGGTGGCGATGGAGGCGATCGCGCAGGAAAAGCGTCCGCGCGACCACTGGGCGCACATGACCGTGCACGGGGTCCTGCACCTGGTCGGTCACGACCATATCGACGATACCGACGCCGAGCGCATGGAGGCACTCGAGCGGCATGTGCTGGCGGAGCTGGGCATCGCCGATCCGTATGTCGAAAGCCGGGATTCGGGATTGGCATCCGCGAATACGTGAGCGCCGCAGGAAACGCCTTCAGGCGTGATGCTCTTTCTTTGCGGCGTTGCACAGAAGGAGCTGGGCATCGCCGATCCGTGTGTCGAAAGCCGGGATTCGGGATTGGCATCCGCGAATACGTGAGCACCGCAGGAAACGCCTTCAGGCGTGATGCTCTTTCTTTGCGGCGTTGTACAGAAGGAGCATCACGCCCGAAGGCGTTTCCTGCGGCGTTGCATGCAGGCCTGCGGCAGCGCTCCTGACCACACGGTCTGCGCGCGAATCGACGACTCCGAGGCAGTCGAGCACGGTGGCCGCGGCTGCAATGAGCCAACGACTATCCGTCACCGCCGTAGCGCGCGGCAAATTCGCGAATGGTTTCGCGCAGGGCTGCGATCGCTTCGGCATGCCTGCCCGTGCGCGCAGCACGAAAAAAAACTGCCGGCCCAATGGCCGGCAGTTGAGTCACCGCGGGTCGGACCGGGTCAAATCGGTCCGACCTGTACGCTGTGGTTACGGTGCCGTTCCTTCGAGCACGAACGTGCAACCGAGCGCTGTCGACGTACCACCATCGAGCAGTGGCGCGAAGGTCCCAGTACCAGAACCCAATGACTGCTGGCAATTTCCGGTGGTGGTCACACCCGCCACGGTTTGCGGCAGCGCCCACGGCCCCGATGTTCCCGTGCCGCCCATGCTCCACGCAATCCAGTACGTTCCCGCCGCCAGCGCGATCGGCGGGCTGAACTCCGCCACCACCTCGTAGAGCGGGCGCGTAGCGTCGGTCGGATTTGTTTGCGTCACACGATAGGCCCCGTTCCAGCTCGTCGAGCTCAGACGGTTGGTCGTCGTATCGCCGAACACCAAAGTACCGCCCGGCGTACCGTTGAAAATGCGCAGACGCAGATCGTTGATCGTGCTCGTCGTACCCGAATTGGTCTGGTAGGTGTAGAACTTCGCCTTCGTGATCGACCAGCCCGAAGCCGGCACCGTGAAGTCCTCGGCAACCACGTTGTTCGAGGAGATCTGCGCACCCGCTCCGAGCGTCGTCATGCTGAGCGACGTCTGCAGTTCGCTGATCGGTGCGCCGCCCGGACCACCGGTCGGATTGGTGATCGCGCGCCCGGTGAACTCGTCGACGAGCACACCGGAGACCGGACCCGAACCCGTCTCGAAGCCATCCGCAAAGATCAGGTCGGGTGGCTCTGTTTCGCCGCAGGCCTGTACCCTCACGTCATCCAGGTAGAAACCGTCCGGCACGCGGCCGACCGAGCTGTCGGTCGCCATGCGGAAACGGAACTTCACGGTCTGACCCGCATAGCTGTCGAGGTTGACCACATAGCGCGTCCAGTCCTGCGGATCACCGCACCAGGCGCGCAGCCCGCCGGCCGGATTCGAGAAGCTCGAGCTGATCGGCCCGTTGTACTGGCCAATCTGCAGCAGCGCGTCCGGCACCTGGGTCCAGGTCGCCCCGTCATCGGTCGAGATTTGCAGAAGGGCACCGTCGTAGCATGCCGTTGCGCTGGAGTCCTCGATCGTCTGGTGGTTCCAGAACAGCAGGTTGATCGGCGAGGTAGCGGCCGGCAGGGCAATGCCAGGCGAGGTCAGCAACTGGTCGGACACCGCCGCCACGTCCTGAGCCAGAAAAGCCTTGGTGCCGCTGTGCGTGCGCGTTCCGGAAACCGCCCAGTCGGCGGTACCGGCAGCATGCGTGGCGACCCAGGCCGAGTTGTCGCCCTCGAAATCGGTCGCATAGACGTCGACCGGGGTCACGCCCACCGGACAGTCGCCGGGCAGCGGAATCGTGGTGAACGAGAACTCCTGGCTGACAGCCGTATCGCCGCATTCATTCTGCGCAGTGACACGCCAGTAGTAGGTCGCGGCACTGTTGAGCGACGTGCCGACGGTTGCCGTGTTCGACGCGAACGTGCCTGACCAGACGATGTTCGAGAAGGCCGCATCTGAGGCGACTTCGACGAAGTACGTCGCCGCCTGGGTGGAGGCCGCCCAGGTCAGCACCGGACTCAAGGCGACATTCTGCGCGCCGGCAGCCGGTGTGGTCAGGGTGAACGCTCCGGGATCGTCCGTGTACAGGGTCAGCCCGACCGCGCGCGTCTTGATCTCGGCACCGGCCGTGCCGGTGATCGTCAGCGTCGACGTGCCGGCTGCGGCGGCGCCCAGGTTGGCGACGGTCAGCACGCTGCTGCCGGGATACGTCGCGATCGGGTTCGTGCTGAACGATGTCGTCGTGCCGCTCGGTTCGCCGGAAACCGCCAGGTTTGCCGGGGTCGAGAAGCCGAGGATCGATCCTGCGCTGATGTTGAACGGCACCGACGCGGTGTCCTGGGTGCAGACGCTGATCTGGGACGGATCGACAGCCAGCGTGAACGTCGGGTTCTGCGCGCAGTTGCTGCAGACGATAGCGAAGTCCTGATCAGTCGTGTCGGCATTGCCGGGCACGCCGTCACCGGCGATGTTGAAGCCGGTCACCGTGATCTTGATCGAGTCAGGCGTACCCGCCGGCAGGAACACCGCCTCATAGTTGTTGCGGTTGTCCGCGGTACCGCCCGTGGTGCTCCACTGGCCGGTGAAACGATTGCCGAGGTAGGTGTTCGCACCGTACTCGACCGCAAGGTCGAGGTTGTTGACCTGCGGGCTGGTGCCGATCGCGCCGGCCGCATCGGTCCAGACCAGGGCGACGCGCACCGGCTTGTCGGGGTCCACGGCGGCGCCGATCCATTCCCAGGTCTCACCGGTCGCACCGAGCACCTGGGTCTGGTTGACGACGAGCGTCGGCGTGTCGCTGAACATCGCCTCGAGGTTCGGCATGCCGTAGCCCTGCGCATTGGTCGGCAGGTTGCCGTTGCCGGATACGCCGGTCAGATAGGTCGGATGCGCTATCAACCAGGCCTTCATCAACGCCGGCGACGGTGCCGAGGGCGAGCCGCCATCGAACGAAAGCGCGCCTTGGCCATTGGCGATCCACCACCAGGCCAGCGAGGCGACGCCCGACACAGCCGGGGTCGAATGGCTGGTGCCCGACGAGGCGGCGTAGGTGGCGTTGCCGACCGGGCGCGCCGAGTCGCAGACGTTCCCGCCGGTCGACGGGGTGGCACGTGTACCGGTGATATGCGTACCCGGCGCAATGACTTCGGGCTTGATGCGCTGGCCCGGCGAGGGGCCGCGCGACGAGAAGGCAATGATGTCCATCGCGTTGTCGGCACCGGTCGGGCCGACGCCACAGCCGTCGGACCAGTTGCCGTTCTCGTCGACCTGACGCTGGTTCTCCGAGGCACCCACCGTGATCATGTTCTTGCCGTTGCTCGGCGTACCGACCGTGCCGGCAGCGGACCCGGAATTGCCGGCAGCAAAGATCGTGATCAGCTCCTGGTTGCCGGACGCGGTCGTGTCGGCGTCGCGCGTGCCGGCGTCATAGGCCTGCGAGCTGTCGTCATACTGGGAAGCACAACCCGAGCAGCCCCAGGAGTTCGACGAAATGCGCGCACCCGCGGTGTAGACGGCCTTGATGACGCCGGCATCGGTGTTGCCACAGCCGCTCTGGTCGAAGCTGTTGCTCGAGTTGAAGATGCGCGTTCCGCCGAGGCGCGTATAGGGGTTCATGCCCTGGCCGCGCTGGTACTCGCCGGGGAAGCGTGCACCCGGTGTCGTGGCGTTGGTGCGTACGTCGTATCCGCCGGCGATGTTGGCATTGATGTGGCCGTGGCCTCGCACGGTGCCGTTCGTGGCCGCCGAGCCGCAATGCTGGTTGTAGACCACGCGCGACGGATTCGCCGTGTCGCCGAGCACGTGCAGGGTCGGATCGCCGGTGTTCGTCGTGCGGTCGCCGATGCCGTCGTCGGAAATGTCGACGACCGGGTAGTCAGCCGGATTGGTCGAGAAACCCAGCGCATTGAGCCACGGCAGGTATCCCTCCGCCTGCGGGCCGGTATTGCCGGAATTGAAATAGCCACGGATGATCTGTGCCTGCACCTCGTCGTTGAGCGTGCGTGGATGCACCTCGCCGACCCAATAGACGTCCGGGTTCTCGATGATCAGGCGCACCTGGTCGAGCGTTGCCTCGTACTTCGCGACCTCGTAGCCGAGAATCGGGCTCCAGTCGACCGTCGGCTTGAGTCCGATGGCCGCAAGGGCTTGCTTGGTCACCACGCCATCGGCGTGGCGGTAGATCTGCACGGTGATCGGGATCAGCGTGCCCGCCGCGGTGGCTTGCGTGCCCTGGATGCGGGCGAACAGCGAGTCACCGAGCTTGACGAAGGACGGCAGCGGCGCGCTGAACTGCAGCGTGTTCTTCTGTGCGGCGAGGTTGGCCAGCGCGCTGCGCGCCGAGGCATTCGCCCACACCAGGTAGCCGTTGCTTTCGATGTAGTGGACCGGCACCGCTCCGGTGGCGCGCACCTCGTCGAGCCAGGCATCCTTGAGCGGGCCGACGAACTGAACCAGGTGCAGCGCGGCGCCACTCGGCGCGTTCAGCGTGAATCCCGGTGGTGCGATGATCTGCGAGGTCTGCGTATCGATCCGCAAACGGTCGAATTGCAGGACATCAGCTTCGTTCAGCACCTGCGCGCCGACGACGTTGCGAGGCATCGCAGCAGGATTGCCACGATAGAGGGCGAACGTGCCGTAGTCGGCGATCAACTGATAGCCGGCCGGCGCGCTCACACCGGCTGGCAACACGATCTTGGCGCCGTCTGCCGCATGGGCAACTGACAACGTGGCTGCGATGGCCGCAGCCAGCAACGAACTCTTGCGCATGATGGGACCCCAGGAAGGAAAGAACGATGGACGTACGGGCACCGCCCTGCCCGAACCGGTCGCGACGCTAGATGCGCGGTGCGCCCGATGTCAAGCAATCATTCATGCTGCAACGCCGCATCAAGACCGCGGTCATGTCGCCGATGCATCGACATGGCAACCCGCGCCTCCCGGACCGCCACCGCTGAGCGCCTCGCAGGCAGGATTCATACGCGGATTTGCATCGCACCATTCCGCCCCCATCTCGCCCGGCGTGACCGCCACGCTATATTGCGGGTTCGGTCGCCTCCCCGACCTTGGCCGTAGCCCCCGAACACATGGACACGATCCGCATCCGCGGCGCGCGCACGCACAACCTGAAGAATCTGGACCTCGACCTGCCGCGTGATGCCCTGATCGTCATCACCGGCCTGTCGGGTTCTGGCAAGTCCTCGCTGGCCTTTGACACGATCTACGCCGAGGGCCAGCGTCGCTATGTCGAATCGCTGTCCTCGTACGCACGGCAATTCCTCTCGATGATGGAAAAGCCCGACGTCGACCATATCGAAGGCCTGTCGCCGGCGATCTCGATCGAACAGAAGTCGACCTCGCACAATCCGCGCTCGACGGTCGGCACGATCACCGAAGTCCACGACTACCTGCGCTTGCTGTTTGCCCGGGTCGGCACGCCGCGTTGTCCGCAGCACGCCATCGCCCTGGAAGCACAGACGGTGAGCCAGTTGGTCGACAGCACTCTCGCCCTCGACCCGACGAAACGCTGGATGCTGCTCGCGCCCGTCGTGCGCGATCGCAAGGGCGAGCACGTGCAGGTGTTCGAGCAACTGCGCGCCCAGGGCTTCGTGCGTGCGCGCGTGGACGGCACGATCCACGAACTCGACGCGGTGCCGCCACTCGCGCTGCGCCAGAAACACACCATCGAAGCGGTCGTCGACCGCTTCCGTGTCCGCGAGGACATCAAGCAGCGCCTTGCCGAGTCGTTCGAGACCGCCCTCCGTCTCGGCGACGGCATCGTCCAACTGGTCGACATGGACGACGACAAGGCCACGGCGACGACGTTCTCGTCACGCTACTCGTGCCCGGTCTGCGACTACTCGCTGCCCGAGCTCGAACCGCGCCTGTTCTCGTTCAACTCGCCTACCGGTGCCTGCCCGACCTGCGACGGCCTCGGCATCACCCAGTTCTTCGATCCGGCGCGCGTCGTCGCCCATCCCGAGCGGGCGTTGGCCGAGGGGGCGATCCGTGGCTGGGACCGGCGCAACATGTACTACTTCCAGATGATCCAGTCGCTGGCGAAGCACTATCGCTTCGACGTCGACACGCCGTGGAAGTCGCTGCCGGCGAAGATCCGCGAGCGCGTGCTGAACGGCTCCGGCGACGAGTTGATCGCATTCGCCCACATCACCGAAGCCGGTGGACGCTTCACACGCAAGCATCGCTTCGAAGGCATCATCCCGAATCTCGAAAGGCGCTATCGCGAAACCGAGTCGCAGGCCGTGCGCGAGGAAATCGCCAAGTTCATCAGTCCGCGTCCGTGCCCGGACTGCCAAGGCCAGCGCCTCAATCGCAGCGCACGTCATGTGTACGTCGCCGACGCCAACCTGCCGACACTGAGCGCACTGCCGATCGAGCAGTCGGTGGCCTGGTTCGAACGGCTGGCGCTGACCGGCTGGCGCGGCGAGATCGCGGCGAAGATTGTCAAGGAAATCCGCGAGCGCCTGCGCTTTCTCGTCGACGTGGGGCTCGACTACCTCACCCTCGACCGGCAGGCCGATTCGCTGTCCGGCGGCGAGGCGCAGCGCATCCGCCTCGCCAGCCAGATCGGTGCCGGCCTGGTCGGGGTCATGTACGTGCTCGACGAGCCCTCGATCGGCCTGCACCAGCGCGACAACGAACGTCTGCTCGGCACGCTCGAACGCCTGCGCAACCTCGGCAACACGGTCATCGTCGTCGAGCATGATGAGGACGCGATCCGCGCCGCCGACCACATCCTCGACATTGGCCCCGGCGCCGGCGTGCATGGCGGCGAAATCGTCGCCCAGGGCAAGCTGACGGACATCCTTGCCGCGAAACGTTCCTTGACTGGTCAGTACCTTTCGCGCGCACGCTCCGTCGAAGTGCCGAAGCAGCGTCGCAAACCCGATCCCGGGCGCATGCTGCGCTTGCTCGGCGCAAGCGGCAACAACCTCAAGGGCGTCGACCTCGAACTTCCCGTGGGCCTGTTCACCTGCATCACCGGCGTATCGGGCTCGGGAAAGTCGACCCTGGTCAACGACACCCTGTACCGCCAGGTCGCGGCGGTCCTCAACGGCGCCAATGAGAAGCCTGCGCCATTCCGCGCGATCGAAGGCATTGAACAGTTCGACAAGGTCGTCGACATCGACCAGTCGCCGATCGGACGCACTCCGCGCTCGAATCCGGCCACCTACACCGGATTGTTCACGCCCCTGCGCGAACTGTTCGCCCAGGTGCCCGAGGCGCGCGCGCGCGGCTACGGGCCTGGACGCTTCAGCTTCAACGTCAAGGGCGGGCGCTGCGAGGCCTGCGAAGGCGACGGACTGATCAAGGTCGAGATGCACTTCCTGCCTGACGTCTACGTTCCCTGCGACGTCTGCCACGGCAAGCGCTACAACCGCGAGACACTGGATGTGTCCTACAAGGGACACACCATCGCCGACGTGCTCGGCATGACCGTCGAGGACGCCCATGCGTTGTTCAAGCCGGTGCCGATGCTCGCGCGCAAGCTCGAAACCCTGCTCGACGTCGGTCTTGGCTACATCACCCTCGGCCAGAGCGCGACCACCCTGTCCGGTGGCGAGGCGCAGCGCGTCAAGCTTTCGCGCGAGCTCAGCAAGCGCGATACCGGCCGCACCCTGTACATCCTTGACGAGCCGACCACCGGCCTCCACTTCCACGACATCGAGCAACTGCTCAAGGTGTTGCATCGCCTCGCCGACGACGGCAACACGGTCATCGTCATCGAGCACAACCTCGATGTGATCAAGACCGCCGACTGGGTGGTCGACCTCGGGCCCGAGGGCGGTGGCCGTGGCGGCACGATCATCGCCACCGGCACGCCGGAGACGATCGCGCGCACGAAGGATTCGCATACCGGCCGCTTCCTCGCCCGCACGCTCGCCGACGCAAAGAAGAAGCGCACTGCATGAACCCCACCGACACGACCCCATCGATCATCCTCGCGCGCGTCACGCTCGACGTTCGCTGGCGCGACCTCGACGCCTTCAACCACGTCAACAACTCGGTGTTCCTGACCTATCTGGAAGAAGCTCGCCTGCGCTGGCTCACCGGGCTCGATGGCACCTGGATCGATGATGCCCAGGCGCCAGTCGTGGCCGCCACCCAGGTCAACTATCGCAACCAGATGCCGTGGCCTGGCCAGGTCATGGTCGAACTGTCCTGTCTGAAGGCCGGTACGAGTTCGTTGACAATCGGCCATCGCATCACCAGCGCCGATGGCAACACACTGTATTCCGACGGCCACGTCGTGCTGGTCTGGATCGATCCACGCAACGGCCGTCCGGTGCCGCTGCCGGCCGCGGTGCGCGCGGGTGGCGCGCTGCACGCCCCATAGACGATGCTTTTGTGGGTGCGGTTTTTGTGGGGGCGGCTTCAGCCGTGGCGCTTTGGCGAATCCCCTGCCCCGATGCGACAATCGCCGTGCTGCGGCCGATGGCGGCCCGCACGGCTCCGGAGCGTGCATGCAGGACCTTCCCGAACCCCGCACCGAGGCGCCCGATACCTCGGCGCGCGCGCTGCCTGCCGGCACGCTGCAACTTTCGATCAACGGCAAGCCTTTCTACTACCGTGGCGACACGGCGATGCCGCTGGTCTGGTACCTGCGCGACACGTTGCGCCTGACCGGAACCAAGTACGCCTGCGAGAACGGCTGCAGCGGCGCGTGCATGGTGCTGGCCGACGGCAAGCCCGCGCGCTCCTGCCAACTGACCATGCTCAACGCCGCCGGCCACGCGATCACCACGATCGAAGGCCTCGACCGGGATGGCCTGCATCCGGTGCAGCGCGCCTGGCTCGAGCATGACGTGATCCAGTGCGGCTATTGCCAGGCCGGCCAGATCATGGCTGCGGTCGCCCTGCTCGAACGCACGTCCAAACCATCCGATGCCGACATCGCCGCGATCGGCAACCTCTGCCGCTGCGGCACCCAGCCGCGCATTCGCGCCGCCATCCGACGTGCGGCGGAGCTGGCCGGGGAACGTGCGCCGTGATCGCCGCCCACGATGCCTCACGCCGGCGCTTCCTGCGCATCGCCGTTTCGACCGGCGGCGCGCTGGTCGTAGGATTCGCCGCCGGTGAAGCCGACGCGCAGGACATGAAACTGCCGCTCGACCTGATCGGTGACGAGCTGATGCCGCTTGGCGCCTTCGTCATGGTCGAGCGCGACAACCGGGTCGTCATCGGTTCGCGTGCCTGCGAAGTCGGACAGGGCGCGAAGACCCGCGGACCGATGCTGGTCGCCGAGGAACTCGATGTCGATTGGGCGCAGGTGCGCGTGGTCCAGCTCGCCTACGGTTACCAGGAAATCGATGGACGCTCCGGCAACGCCTATGGCCACCAGGCGAGCGGAAGACCCGATGATGTAGCCCGCGACTGGGACGAATTGCGCAAAGCCGGCGCGATCGCCCGCGCGCTGTTGCTGCGTGCCGCCGCCGCTGTCTGGCAGCAACCCATTGAATCGCTGCGCACGGAGTCGGGGCATGTGCTCGATGCCGGTGGCCGCCGCCTCAGCTACGGCGCGCTGGCGCGCAGCGCGGCGTCGCAGGCACCACCGGACGGCGAGCCAGCGCTCAAGAACGCGACGGCGTTCCGCATCATCGGCAGGCCGGCGCGCACGCCCGACGCTGCGAACGTCGTGCGTGGGCGCACGCGCTACGCCGGCGACGAATTCCTCACCGGCATGCTCGTCGCCGTCGTCGCACGCTGTCCGTACCCGGGCGGCAAGCTCGACACGCTCGACGACACCGAGACGCGCCGGATCAGCGGCGTACGCGATGTCGTGCGCTTCGATGGCCCGCAAACCGGATTTGCCGCAGACGCGCCACTCGCTGCCGGCATCGCCGTGCTCGCCGACACGACCTGGGCCGCTCTGCAGGGACGCGCTGCGCTGAAGCCGACCTGGTCGCCAGGACCGGACAGCAACGCGTCAAGCAGCGCACTCGTCTCGCAGGCGCATGCCCTGCTCGACGCTGGCGAACCGGGCATCGACTTGCACAAGCACGGCGATTTCGCCGGTTCGCGCAAGCGCGCGCGGCATCAGGTCAGTGCCCGCTATGAGTTGCCATTCCTCGCCCATGCGATGCTCGAAGCACCGGCTGTGGTCGCCGAACTGCGTGAAGACAGCGCCCTCATCATCGCCGCCGTGCAGGACCCGGACGCGGCTTCTCGCCTCGTCGCACAACTGACCGGCCTGCCACGCACGAAGATCGAGATCCGCCTGCCACGCGGCGGTGGCAGCTTCGGCCGGCGACTGGCCAGTGACTTCGTCGCCGAGGCCGTCACCATCGCCCGACTCGCCGGCAGGCCGGTGCGCCTGCTGTGGACGCAGGCGGACAACCTCAGCCACGACTTCTTCCGCCCTTTGTCCGTGCATGCCCTGGCGGCAACCCTCGACCGGCGCAACCGTATTGCCGGCTGGTCGCATGCTTGCGCCGGCACACCACGCAATGACCACGGTTCCACCATGAACGCGCCGGTCTGGAGCGGCTGTCTCGAGGCCGATTCCTTCCCGGCTGGCCTCGTCGCGCACCACGAGCAGCGCTTCCATGCTCTCGAGGCAGCATTGCCGCGTGGCGCCTGGCGTGCAACCGCCGACACGGCGCAGGCGTTCGCTGCACAATGCTTCATCGACGAGATCGCCTTCGAGGTGCGGCGCGACGCGGTGGAACTGCGTCTGGAACTGCTCGGCGAACCGCGCCTGATCGATGCCACGGCCGGCGGGCCCGGTTTCGATACCGCGCGCATGGCCGAGGTACTGAAACGTTGCGCCGAGAACATCCAGTGGACCCGACGACGCAACGATGGCCGAGGCGTCGGCATCGCCTGCCATGCCTGGGCGGGCGGCTACGTCGCACATGCACTGGAAACCTCGATGGAAGGTGAGCGGCTGCGCATCCACCGCGCCATCTGCGTGATCGACGCCGGCCGCGTGGTCAATCCGCTCGGACTCGAGGCGGAAGTCTCCGCCGCCACCGTCGACGGCATCGGCACTGCCTTGCACGCGGCGATCACGCTCAAAGACGGTCAGGTCCAGCAGCACGGCTGGCGCGACTACCGCCTGATGCCGATGGCGCAAGCCCCCGCACGCGTCGAAGTGCACATGGTCGAATCGAGCGCCGAGCCGGTCGCCGCCGGTGATCTCGCCTTCAGCAGCGTCGCCCCTGCCCTCGCCAACGCGATCTTCGCCACCACCACCGTACGCGTGCGCAAGCTGCCGCTGATGCCCGAGCTGTTGCGGTTGCTGTGAGGATGCCCTGATCAATCCTGCGGCGGCGGATCGCAACCGTCTGCCGCACGCTGCGCACGCTGGCGCTTGCGTTCGGCGATCGCCTCGCCGTCGGCAAGACCGATCCAGCTGAGGTACTTGCCGGCGAACGCATCGCCGACACTCTGGTCGGCGCGGAACGCGCCAGCGAAGCGTGTACGCTGGCAATCGAGCGGATTCTCGCCGCGCTGTGCGATCTCGGCCCAGCGCGCCTTGCCGGCTTCCTGCGGATTGTCGATGCGCTCGGGGCCGATGCGCGTCTCCACCTCGGGCATGCGTAACGAACCATCCGGATTGAACAGTTGCGGCGCGGGCGTGCCGGCGGCACCGATGCGCGCGCTCGTCGTCGACGACTCTTCGGACTGCAGCGGCGGCGGCTTGAGTTTCGCCTCGGGAGGCTGCACGACGATGCGCGACGGTTTGCGTGCAAACACCGCCGGTTGCGGCTCGTCGGGGATCGGCAGCGGCTCGACCGGTTCGATGATGGTGACGAGGATCGCATCGCGCGAATCCCCATGCGGCGCCACCACCATCACGTGATCGAGGGCGACGATCCAGGCGATATTGGCGAGCACCGCGAGGAAAACCAGCACGCCGATCGTGCGCGGGGCGACCTGCGGAGCATGCCATTTGCGCTCGCGGACGCGCAGCCTGCCGGCATAGGCAAGCCGAAGCCCGGCCGTCTCGCTCGCACTCGGAACGGGTGTCGCAACGGTGACGGCGTCCGGTTGGGGCATTCAGGGACAAGCGGGGCGCGGGGGTGCGCCGTGGCGCGCGCAGCATACGCGGAGCGCGCTAAACGGGCGTTAAGGATGCATCCTTGAGGAAACTCGGGATCGTTCGACCGCAATTGCCACCGCGCCCGCGGAATCGCCCCGATCCCCTGCTCCCTCAGTACACGTCACGCCGATAGCGCCCACTGGCCAGCATGCCCTGGACGGCGTCGGCACCGAGCGTTGCGCGCAGAATGGCATCAACTCCGGGCGCCATGCCTTCGAGACTGCCACAGACATGGATCGAGGCACCCTCTGCGACCCACGCACGCAGTTCGTCGGCGCGCGCAGCGAGGCGGTGCTGGACATATTCGCGTGCGGCGCCATCGCGCGAGAACACCGCATCAAGACGTTCAATGTCACCCTTGCGTTGCCAGGTTTCGATCTCGTCACGCCAGTAGTAGTCATGCTCGGCATGGCGTTCACCGAACACCAGCCAGTTGCGTCGATGGCCGCGGGAGATGCGTTCGCGCAGCAGGGCGCGCAGGCCGGCGATGCCGGTGCCGTTGCCCACGAGGATCAGTGGACGCGCATCGTCGGGCGCATGGAAGTTGGTATTGGCGCGGATGCGCAGGGCAACGCGAGCACCGAGTGGTGCCCATTCGGTCAGCCAGCCGCTGCCGAGGCCGAGGCGGCCGTCGCTGCCGCGCATCTGCCGCAGCAGCAATTCGAGCACACCATCAGCCGGCACCGAGGCGATCGAATACTCGCGATGCGGTAGCGGAACGAGGCGTTCGACGACGGCATGGATCGATTGACCTGAAACATCGGCAGGTGCGGGCAGCACACTGCGCGCGAGCACATCACGCAGCGATCGAACGCTGCCGTGGTCACCGAGCTGAACCTCGCCGTCGAGCCCGCTCGCGGCAAGCCAGGCATCGATCACGGCAGCCGCATGGCAAGGCCCGATCTCGGCGATGTCGCCGGCACGCCAATGCAGCTGCGCGGGATCATCCGGCTTCAGGCCGAGCGCGAAGCACGGCGCGCCGGCACTGCCGGGGTTGGCAAGGCGACGTTCGACCAGTCGCCATGTCGCGTAGTTCGGGCTGCTCCAGTCCGGCAGATCGCTGCGGCCGGCCAACTGGCCGAGATGATGCTGCCAATGTCGCAACGCTCCTTCGTCGCCGTCATCGACTTCGACCAGGTCGAACAGTGGCGTAGCCCCCGCGTCCTGCAACCAACGCTCGACGCGATGACCGAATGCGCAGAAATTGACGTACTCCCGGTCGCCGAGTGCGAGCACGCCGTAGTGGAGATGCGCAAGATCGAGCCTGGCTTCAACGAGGTGGCGCTCGAAGTCCGCTGCCATGTCGGGCGCATCACCCTCGCCGGTCGTACTGACGACGAACAGCGCACGGCGCACGCCAGCAAGCTGCGCGGCATCGAGTTCACCGAAAGGGCGGGTTTCGACGACCACACCCGCCATTGCGAGCGACTCCGCGGTCTGCCGGGCGACTTGCTCGGCGACGCCGGTCTGGCTTGCCCATGCGACCAGTACGGATTTCGCGACTGAAGCACGCGGCCCCACCGACACCTGCGCGGCGCGCTGGCGACGTCGACGCAAGCTCCAGCCGGCACCCCAGGCCCCGGCATAGGCGACGACGACCAGAACCGCCGCGGCGACGCGCACCGGGCCCGGATCGCTCCAGCCGAGCGAGCCACGCTGCCAGGCAAGCAGCAACAAGGCGATCACGCTGAGCAGACCCGCGACGGCAAGGTTGCCGAGCCACGCGCGGCGATCGATCGGTGCACTCACTGGGTCAGCCTCGCGGCGAAATCGTCGCTCATGCGTTCCTCGAAACGCCCACCGCTGCGCAGGATGAACAGCACAGCAACACCGCGCTCGCGTGCCCAGGCCAGCCCGGCGTCTGGACCGAGCACGCTCAACGCGGTGGCGAACGGATCGGCATCGATACCGCGCTCGGCCAATGCGGTCACCGACGCGACATCGTTGTCGAGCGGCCAGCCGGTACGCGGATCAATGCGATGCGCGTAGCGGCGTCCCTGGTCCTCGAAGAAGTGCCGGTAGTCGCCCGACGAGCCGAGCGCGGCATCGCGCAGGGCGATGATGCGCTGGACATCGATCGCTCCGTCGCTGCTGTCGTTGTCGAGCGGACGCTGGATCGCGACCTGCCAGTCGCTGCCGTCGGGCTTGCTTCCGCGGGCGCGCAGTTCACCGCCGATCTCAACGAGGTAGTCGGCACATCCCTGCGCTTCGAGGTACGCGCCAATGCGATCGGTCGCATAACCCGGTGCGATCGACGACAGGTCGAGGTACAAGCCGCCGGGCTGGAACACACGACGGTGCTCGACATCCAGGCGTACCTTGCGCCAACCGACGCGCGCACGCATGGCTTCGATCTCGTCGGCAGCCGGCGGTTCGCGCCGCGCCTTGCCGGGGCCAAAGCCCCACAGCTCGACCAGCGGACCAACGGTCGGGTCATAGGCGCCCCCGGTGTCGGCGGCGAGTGCAAGTGCCGCCTGCACGACCGTGAATAGCGATTCGGGCCAGTCATGCCATGTGCCGGCCTCCGCCGTGTTGTAGCGGCTCAGCGGCGACTCCGACTTCCACGTGCTCATCTGCGCGTCGATGTCGGCGAGCTCGTGTTCGATCGCTGCACGCACCCGTGCCGCGGTATCGTCGCGGCCGACATACTTGACCGTCCAGGTCGAGCCCATCGACTCGCCGGCGAGGGTGACGATGCCGGCGCGTGGCGTGCAGGCGGATGCGAACAGCGCGAGCAGGAGCGGAACGAACAGTGCTTTCATGAAAGCTCGGCCTGTCGCCTCCCTTCTCCCCGCGTGCGGGGAGAAGGGACAGCCCGTTACTGCGGCAGCACCTCGAACGTGGCGACGTAGCTCGCGCGACGCTCCTGCGCCTGCGGCAGCGAGGTCTTGGCATCCTGCACGACGGTTTCCATCCAGTATCGGCCCGCTGCCGGCCAAGTCACGCTGAACGCACCGTCCTTGTCGGTGGTCGCAGCCAACTCGTTCTGCTTGTCGCGATAGCGGATGCCGTCGGGAATGATCTCGATGTCGAGCCCAGCTGCCGGCCGGCCGTCGAGCAGCAGCTTGAAGGTCGCCGGCTCGCCGGCGAACAGGTCATTCGGATGGGTGACCGGCACGAGTTCGATGCCGACACCGGTCGGCTTGAGCGCAGAGTCGTTCGGCCGCCCGGCGGTGACGAAGGTTTCGATGCGGCCAGCGGCCTGGGAAACCTTCAGGTTCTTCGCTTCCTTCGGCACATCCTTCGCGAAATCCTCGACCTTGCCGCGCCAGCGCTTCGGCTTGCCGTCCTCTTCCCAAACCGCGGAGAGCCCGGCATTGACTACCGCGATGCGGTAGGTGCCGGTCTGGGTCAGGTGCACGTCGAACGTGCTGCGGTACTTGCCGGTCGCCATGTTCTGTGCCGGTACGGTGCTGCCGTCTGGTGCGGTGATGGCGAGGTTGTCCAGGCGCAGCGGCACGTGGTTGAAATAGAACAGGTCGTTCGACACCGCTGCGTCGACGGTGATCCACGGATCCTTCGCCGACAGCACGGTGTCCGACGGCAGCAGCCAGGCCTTGTGTGCCTGCGCGGACAGCGGCAGGGCCAGCGCCACGGCGGCGAAAATCCAGGTCTTGGAAACAGTCTTCATCACATCGCTCCGGGAATCGGAATCAGGGATTGAGGTCGAGCTTGATCGCGCCAAGCTCGTGCGAGCCTTTCGCTTCGAGATGCGCGGTGGACGCCGCTGGCCAGTCGAACGGTATGCGCACGAGTTCGCGACCACCGACTTCACGCGCCGCTTCGACGA
This sequence comes from Dokdonella sp., assembly GCF_019634775.1. Lineage (NCBI taxonomy): Bacteria > Pseudomonadati > Pseudomonadota > Gammaproteobacteria > Lysobacterales > Rhodanobacteraceae > Dokdonella > Dokdonella sp. Next base: position 415,059 of record NZ_JAHCAS010000002.1, on the reverse strand, counting down.
CCAGGCCGTACTTGCCGGGTTCGAGGTTCGCGAACGGCGCCTTGGCGGTGTCGAACTTGAGTTGATGCTGGCCGACCGGACGCGTCGCTCCGCTGATGCCATCGATCGGCATGGTCTGGTCGCGGCCGCTGCGCCGCCACCACTGGCGCAGGTCGGCCAGCCATTTCGTACCCGCACCTTCGCTGGTGTCCTTCTGCATGTACCAGACAGCAAGGTTGGCGGCGACGCTCTGGTCAGGCTTCTCGATCCACACGGCGACATAGGGACGGTGGTATTCCGACGCATCGATGCGCGGGATCTCGACGGTCACGTTGACCGAACCGGCGGCAGCAAGGCCGGTGACAAACAGCAGGGGCAAGGGAAGCAGGCGCACTCGCATCGGCAACCTCGTCAATGGATGAACAGGATGGCCACGAGCAGCATGACCACGAAACCAAGGCCAACCAGCGGCCAAGTCATCGGCCTTTGCCGCGCATGCAACTGCAGCAGGAAGAAACCGGTGACCGAGAACACGATGCAGGCAACGGCGAAGAGATCGATGAACCAGCTCCATGCCGTGCCGGTGTTGCGTCCCTTGTGCAGATCGTTGAGGTACGAAATCCAGCCGCGATCGGTGCGCTCGTACTCGACCGCACCGGTCACCCGATCGATGCTGAGCCAGGCGTCGCCACCTGGCCGCGGCATCGACACGTAGACCTCGGCCTCCGACCACTCGCCGATGCGGTCGCCAATGCGCACATCCATGGCGTGAACGAACCAGTCGCGCAATGCCGCCGGCAGTGGCGCCTTGGTGTCTGTGCCGCCATCGGCGAGCATCGCCAGCAGCTCCGTCGGCAGCTCGGCTGTGCGCGTCTCGACCGCTGGCCTGGCCTCGATCTGACCTGCATGGTTGAGCGTGATGCCGGTGAGGCTGAACAGCAGGATGCCGATCAGGCAGATCGCCGAGCTGATCCAGTGCCACTGATGCAGGGTCTTCAGCCAGTACGACCGGCGCTTCGCGTCCACTGGCTTGCCCACGCGCACGATTTCCTGCCTCGAACCCGGCGGATTACAGCACAAGATGAGAATCGTTCGCAATTGCAACAGGCTTGCGGTCGATTGCCGCGGAGCCCCGCGCCAGCGTGCGGAGCGCAGCCAGCGACAACGGCCGCGCCCCCACCCAGCCGCGCCCATGGCGCGGCCTGCGTGTCCTGATCGCTACGCTTCCGGCAGGGACGGACGCAGGGGCTTGTACAGGATCTCGAAACGAAGATCGTCGCGCTTCGGGATGCCGAAACGCGCGTCGCCGTACGGGAACGGCTGATGCTCGCCGGTGCGCGCAAAGCCGCGCCGCTGGTACCAGGCGATCAGTTCTTCGCGGACATCGATGACCGTCATGCGCATGCCGTGGCAATGCCAATCGTCGCGGGCAATGCGCTCGGCCTCGCGCAACAGCTGGCCGCCGAGACCGCAGCCCTGGCGGTCGGGCCTGACCGAGAACATGCCGAAGTAGGCGTCGTCACCCTCGCGGCGCAGCTCGCAGCAAGCCAGCAACTGCGCGCCCTCGCGCACGAGCAGCACGCGCGCGAGCGGATTGGTGATGAGTTCGCGGAGCCCGTCCGGGTCGATGCGTTGGCCATCGAGCAGGTCGGCTTCGGTGGTCCACCCCACCCTGCTCGCATCACCGCGATACGCCGATTCGACGAGGGCAACGAGGGCCGGCACATCGTCCACCGTGGCGATCGAGTACGTGCGGCTCATGCCAGCAATCCGCGCACACGCCCAAGCGCGGCGACGAAGCGGTCGATCTCCGCGTGCGTGTTGTAGAACGCGAGCGAGGCGCGCAGTGTCGCCGGCACCCCGTAGAACTGCATCAGCGGGTGCGCGCAATGATGGCCCGAACGCACGGCGATGCCTTCATGATCGAGCAGGGTCGCGAGGTCGTGCGCATGCGCCGAGTCGACCAGGAACGAGATCACCGGCGCCTTGCCGGGCGCCTCGCCGACGAAGCGCAGCCCCGGCATCGCGCCGAGCGCGGCCCGGGCATGTGCGAGCAGCGCCTGTTCGTGCGCGGCGATGGTCTCGATGCCGAGCGCATTCACGTAGTCGATCGCTGCAGCAAGACCGGCGAAACCGGCGATGTTAGGCGTACCGGCCTCGAACCTGTGCGGCGGATCCGCGAACGTGGTGCCGTCGAAACGCACCTCACGGATCATCTCGCCGCCACCGAAGAACGGCGGCATCGCCTCGAGGTGCGCTCGCTTCGCCCAAAGCATGCCGGTACCGGTCGGACCGAACAGTTTGTGGCCGGTCAGCGCATAGAAATCGCAGCCGAGCGCGCGCACGTCGATGGCAAGGTGCGGCGCAGCCTGCGAACCGTCGACCAGCAGCGGCACGCCGTGCCGTCGGCATTCACGGGCGAGCACCGCGACCGGGTTGACCGTACCGAGCACGTTGGAGACATGGGCGACGGCGGCCAGCTTGACGCGTGGCGACAAACGCGCAACGAACTCCTCCACGATCAGCTCGCCAGCCTGCGTGATCGGTGCCGGCACGACCTTCGCGCCCACGCGTTCGGCGACGAGCTGCCAGGGCACGATGTTGGCGTGATGCTCCATCCGCGTGACGAGGATCTCGTCACCCGGTTGCAGGCGCGGCAGGACGTGGCTGTAGGCGACGAGGTTGATCGCCTGGGTCGTGCCCGAGGTCAGGACCACCTCGTCGCGTGCGGGCGCGTTGATGAAGCGCGCAAGGCGGTCGCGTGCCGATTCGTAGGCAGCCGTCGCCTCCTCGCCAAGGGTGTGCACCGCGCGCGCGACATTGGCGTTGCTGTTGCGATAGAAGCGGTCGACCGCCTCGATCACACAAGCAGGCTTCTGCGCCGTGTTCGCATTGTCGAAATAAACCAGCGGCTTGCCATGAACCTGGCGTGCGAGCAGCGGGAAATCGGCACGGATGCGCTCGACGTCGAAGTCGGATTCGCTCACACGCCCTCCTCGCGCACTGGAAGACGTTCCAGCAGCAGGCCGTCGATGTGCTCGCGCAAGGCCATGTTTTCCAGCGAATCGATGGCAACGCGGCAGAACGCCAGGGTCAACAGTGCACGCGCTTCGGCTTCCGGCAAGCCACGCGTGCGCAGGTAGAACAGGGCGCGTTCATCGAGGCGACCAACCGTCGCACCGTGCGCGGCCTTGACCTCGTCGGCGTGGATTTCCAGCACCGGCTGGGCGTCGATCTCGGCCTGCGCCGAGAGCAGCAGGTTCTTCGTGTCGAGGCTGGCATCGCTGCCGTCGGCACCAGGTTCGACGGTGATCGCGCCATGCAGGATGCCGCGCGCGCGACCGCCGGCGACGCCGCGCCAGACCAGGTCGCAGGCGGTGTCGCGGGCAAGGTGGCGCACGTCGATGTGCATGTCGACATGCTGACGTGCGCGCGCGACGAATACACCCCGTGAAGTACAGCGCGCGCGATCACCATCGAGGTCGACGACGAGATCGTGACGTGCCAGCGCGCCACCGAGTTCGAGGGTGCGCAGGTTCAGCGCGGCATCGGTTCCAAGCGTGAACGTATTGCGGCGGATGCGTGTTGCCGTCTCGGCCGCAGCCTGGAGCTGCAGCAGGTCGAGCCGCGCACCGTCACCGAGCGTGAAGTGTCCGACCGCGTTGCCGAGATGAGCATCGTCCGCGTCGCTGGCGTGGTGTTCGACGAGCGTCATGGCGCTGCCCGCGCCGAGCTCGACGACCAGACGCAGGTTCCACGCCAGCGGCCCTGTTCCGGCGCCGAGCATCACCACGTGCACGCGCTCGTCCACCTGCACGCCGGCGGCGACACGCAGCACGAGACCATCGCCGGCGAGTGCCGTGTTGAGGCGCGCGAATGCGAGTGCCGGATCGTCTAGCGGCTGCTCGAAGCTCGCCTGCAGCGCGGCGGAACCCGCGGCGAGCGCGGCGGCCAGCGGCACGGCAGAAATGCCGGCCGTTGTCGGCAGGCGCGAAAGATCGGCGCGGAACGCGCCATTGACGAAGACGAGGCGCGTGCCATCCAGGCCAGGCAGTCCGACCAGAGTCGGATCGACCGCACGCGTGCCCGCCTGTGCATCGCCATTGGCGTGACGGCGCTGCGCCAGCGCGCGCAGATTCGTGTACCTCCAGGCTTCATTGCGCGGACCTGGCAATCCATCGCGGGCGAGGACCTCGCGCGCATGACGACGGGCTGCACCGAGCCAGTCCGGTCCTGGTGCATCGGCCTCGGCCGTAGGCGCAAGCAGCGATTCGAGCAGCGGCTCCACCATCACGCCGCCCCGGCCACGCGGCGCTGGGCCACCCAGGCGTAGCCCTCCTCCTCGAGCTTGAGCGCAAGCGACTTGTCGCCGCTCTGCACGATGCGGCCATCGGCGAGCACGTGGACGAAGTCCGGCACGATGTAGTCGAGCAGACGCTGGTAGTGGGTGATGACGACGAAGGCACGTGCCGGGTCACGCATCGCGTTGACGCCATCGGCGACCATCTTCAATGCGTCGATGTCGAGACCCGAATCGGTCTCGTCGAGGATCGCCAGCTTCGGTTCGAGCAAGGCCATCTGGAAGATCTCGTTGCGCTTCTTCTCGCCGCCGGAGAAGCCCTCGTTGACGGCGCGATGCAACAGTTCATCCTTGAGATGCAGCACGGCGAGTTTCTCCCGCACGCGCTTGAGGAACTGCATCGAATCGAGCTCCGCCTCGCCGCGCGCCTTGCGCTGCGCATTCAGCGCGGCGCGCAGGAAATAGGTGTTGTTCACGCCCGGGATCTCGACCGGGTACTGGAAGGCGAGGAACACGCCGGCCGCAGCGCGCGCCTCGGGCTCAAGCGCGAGCAGGTCGGCACCCTCGTACGTCACCGAGCCTTCCACGACCTCATAGCCTTCACGACCGACCAGCACGTTGCCCAGGGTCGATTTGCCGGCACCGTTCGGCCCCATGATCGCGTGCACTTCGCCCGCGTTCACGCTGAGCGACAGGCCCTTGAGGATCTCCTTGCCGGCAACACGGACGTGGAGGTTTTCGATCTTCAACATGGTCACTCCTTCCCCTCCCCTTCGCGTTCGGCACGCCCGAACTCATCAACATCCATCCGATCCTTCAAACGCCTCGTTGCACGCTTGTTCCCGAGCGGATCCTCGCGCCCGATCACACGCAAGGGCAGGTTCGCGCGATACTTCGCGACCACGCGTTCGACGCGCCCTCCGCCGAGCAGTTCCTTCACGTCCACCGTTGCCGCACCACTCATCCGACCGCCCCCTCCAGCGAAACCTCCAGCAGCTTCTTCGCCTCGACCGCGAACTCCATCGGCAGTTCGCGGAATACCTGCTTGCAGAAGCCATCGACGATCATCGACACCGCATCCTCCTCGGCGATGCCGCGCGAGCGGCAATAGAAGAGCTGGTCATCCGAGATCTTCGACGTCGTCGCCTCGTGCTCGACGATCGCATCCGGGTTCTTCACCTCGATGTACGGGAAGGTGTGCGCACCGCACTGCTTGCCGATCAGCAAGCTGTCGCACTGGGTGTGATTGCGCGCACCGCTGGCGCCCTTCTCGATCTTGACCAGGCCGCGGTAGCTGTTCTGGCCGCGGCCGGCGCTGATGCCCTTGGAAACGATCTTCGATTTCGTGTTGCGACCGATATGGATCATCTTGGTGCCGGTATCGGCCTGCTGGCGATGGTGGGTCAGTGCGACCGAATGGAACTCGCCGACCGAATCGTCGCCGCGCAGCAGGCAGCTCGGATATTTCCAGGTGATTGCCGAACCGGTCTCGACCTGGGTCCAGGTGATCTTCGACCGCGCACCACGGCAATCGCCGCGCTTGGTCACGAAATTGTAGATGCCACCGACACCATTCTCGTCGCCCGGATACCAGTTCTGTACGGTCGAATACTTGATGTTCGCGTCGTCGAGCGCGACCAGCTCGACCACCGCCGCATGCAACTGGTTCTCGTCGCGCATCGGTGCCGTGCAGCCTTCGAGATAGGACACGCTGGCGCCGTCCTCGCAGATGATCAGGGTACGCTCGAACTGGCCTGTGTGGCCGGCGTTGATGCGGAAGTACGTCGACAGTTCCATCGGGCAGCGCACGCCCTTCGGCACGAACACGAAGCTGCCGTCGGAGAACACCGCCGAGTTCAACGCGGCGAAGTAGTTGTCGCCGACGGGCACGACACTGCCGAGGTAGGCACGCACGAGTTCCGGGTACTCGCGGATCGCCTCGGACATCGAGCAGAAGATCACGCCGGCCTCAGCCAGTTCCTTGCGGAAGGTCGTGCCAACCGACACCGAATCGAACACCGCGTCCACGGCGACGCCTGCCAGCTTGGCGCGCTCATGCAACGGCACGCCGAGCTTGTCGTAGGTCTCCAGCAGTTTCGGATCGACCTCGGCCAGTGACTTCGGCCGGTTCTTCGGAGCGGCGTAGTAGCTCACGGCCTGGAAATCGATCGGCCCGATACGGAGTTTCGCCCAGTGCGGCTCGCTCATCGTCAGCCAGTGGCGGTACGCGGCCAGGCGCCAGTCGGTCATCCACACCGGCTCGCCCTTCTTGGCCGAGATGAAGCGGATGATCTCCTCGGACAGGCCGGGCGGTGCGTACTCGGTCTCGATATCGGTGACGAAGCCGGCCTCGTAACGCCGGTTCATCGCCTCGACGATGCGCTCGTTGCCACCCGCCGGGAATTGGGGACGGATACGGGTCTCGATGTCGCTGCGTTCGGTGGCCATTGGCTGCCTTCGCACTCAGGTGGCGGCGACGCGCAACGGGATCGTCGCGCTCGATCGCGGGGGCGGCTTGACCATGTCGGCCAGGGTGACGCTGTCGAGCGCCGCGGTGATCGCATGGCTGATGCGTTGCCAGTTCACGCGCACCCCGCAATGCGCCTCGTGACCACATTGGCCGCGATGGGCACTGCACTCGGTCATGCCGATCGGCCCTTCCATCGCCGTGACGATTTCGGCGACGGTGATCGACTGCGGCGCGCGGGCAAGGCGGTAGCCGCCGTTGACGCCACGGAACGAGGTGACGAGACCGGCCTGGGCAAGCTGCTTGAGCAGCTTGCTGACCGTCGGCAGTTCGAGACGGGCGCGCTCGGCGAGCAACTGCGCACTCATGACCTCGTTGCCGGCGCCGGCGAGGCAGGTCATGACGACGGTGGCGTAATCGGTGAGCTTGCTGACGCGGAGCATCGGCATCGGTCGACAGTAATTAAGGACCGAAATGGTACTGATTTAACCCTCATGGGGCAAGTCGCGTCGGCACACGGACGCCGTACACTGCGCGATTCCCGGCTACCCCCCGTGCGCCTTTGCCAACGAACCGCCGCCCCCTGCTCGAGAACTGGCTCACCCGTGTCCTCGGGACCGCCGATTTCACCCTTGCGCATGCCGCCGCCGATGCCGGTGCGCGCAGCTACTGGCGCGTGCTTGCCGGCAACCGCAGCCGGATCGTCATGGATGCGCCACCGGCGAGCAACGACCTTGCTCCGTTCCTGGCCATCGCCGCCCTGTTGCGCGACGCCGGCATCACTGCGCCGGAAGTGCTGGCGCAAGACACGGTTCAGGGCTTCCTGCTCCTGTCGGACCTGGGCGATCGCACGATGCTGCAGGCGATCGATGCCGGCGCCGATCCCGAGCCACTGTTCGAGGCCGCCATCGACGCGCTCGTGCACATGCAAGGGATTGCCATGCCGACCTGGTTGCCGGGCTATGACGCCAGCCTGCTCGAACGCGAACTCGACCTGTTCCCGGACTGGTATCTGGCCCGCCATCGCGGCATCACCCTCGACACCCGCGAGCAGGCGGTCTGGTTCGATGCGCGCACACGTCTCGTCAATGCCGCATTGGCGCAACCGCGCGTGTTCGTGCATCGCGACTTCATGCCGCGCAATCTGATGCCGATGCAGTGTGCCGACCAGGGCGGTATTGGCGTTCTGGACTTCCAGGACGCGGTCGCCGGCCCCATCGCCTACGATCCGCTCAGTCTGGTCAAGGACGCCTTCCGTTCCTGGCCGCTCGAACGTGCCGAAAGCTGGCTGCGCCGCTACTGGGAGCGCGCGCGCGCCGCCACGCTGCCGGTGCCGGACTGGCCGGGCTTCCTGCGCGATGCCGACTGGATCGGCATGCAACGTCATCTCAAGGTCATCGGCATCTTTGCGCGCCTCAAGCATCGCGACGGCAAGGCACACTATGTCGAGGACGTGCCGCGCTTTTTCGCGTACCTGGCAGAGGTGCTGCCGCGCTACCCGGAGTTCGACGAGTTCGCCGCCGTGCTCGCGCGCATCACGCCGACCAGGAGCGATCCATGACGCGCCGCGCCCTGGTGTTCGCCGCCGGTCGTGGCGAACGCATGCGGCCGTTGACCGAGCGCACCCCGAAACCGCTGCTCATGGCCGGTGGACGCCGCCTCATCGAATGGCACCTCGAGAAACTCGCCGCCGCCGGCTTCGACGAGGTCGTCATCAATACCGCGCATCTTGCCGATCAGTTTCCCGCAACCCTCGGCGACGGCACGCGCTGGGGCCTGCGCCTGGTGTACAGCCATGAAGGCGAGGAACCGCTCGAAACCGGTGGCGGAATGCTGCACGCGCTGGACCACTTCGGCGACCAGCCATTCGCCGTCGTCAACGGCGACGTCTGGAGCGACTTCGACTTCGCCCGCCTGCCGGCCGAACCGACTGGCTTGGCACACCTCGTCCTGGTCGACAACCCGCTCCAGCATCCGCAGGGCGACTTCCACCTCGATACCCATGGCCGCATCCACGCCGAGGGCGAACCTCGCCTGACCTATGCCGGCATCGGCGTCTATCGCCCTGCCCTGCTTGCCGGCTGGCAGGATGACCTGGCCGCCGCCGGCCACGCCTGGAACGGAACCACGCCGCCACGCTTCGCGCTCGTCCACCTGCTCCGGGCAGCAATGCGGCGCGGCGAAGTCAGCGGCCTGCATCACCGCGGACGCTGGACCGACGTCGGCACCCCGGAACGCCTCGCCGAGCTCGACGCCGCGCTGCGTTGAAGCGCGCACCGACCCCGTGCGCAGCCAACCCGACTGGACGCCTGCCGGCCCCACCGCCGCGCCCCACGGATTCAGCTCCCACCCAGCAAGTCGCGCAGGAATGGCACCGTCACGCGCCGGCGCGCGGCCAGTGACGCCTGATCGATGCGTTCGAGCAGGGCGACCAGGCTGCCGATGTCGCGCGCGTGGTATGTGAACAACCAGTCGAGCGCAGCGGCATCGAGTTCGATCCCGCGCGCTTCGGCGCGCTGCTTCAGGATCGCGCGACGGGCCGGTTCTGCCAGCACGCGCACCCGGCCTTGTGCGCAGGCGGCAAGCCGCGAACGCAGGTCGGCCAAGCCAAGCGGCAACGCCACGGCCGACTCGGTTGCGGCAAACAACATCGTCGCACTCTCGGCACGGCAACGGTTGTACAGGTCGAACAGCGCGTGTTCGGCCGCGGCATCGCCGGCCAGGCATTGCAGGTCGTCGATGGCGAGCAGGTCGCTGCCGCCCAGCGTACGCAGGCGCTGCACATCGATACGGAACTCGGCCGCACTGATGTATTGCGCGCGACGTCCGCACTCGGTGGCCGCATGGCACGTGGCGACGAGCAGATGTGTCTTGCCGCAACCGGCGGGGCCGGTGACGAAGGTCCATGGTGCAGCCGGGTCTGCGGCGGCCAGCTCAAGCGAAGGAACCACCCCCTCGTCGGCACCCTCGGCATCGAAGAACTCGAAGCGCGACCACGACGGCCAGCGCAGGGCCAGCGGCAACTGCGCATTCATGGACGGGGATCGGACTCCGGACGCGGCGGGCGCTTGTCGACGACGACCGCTTCGGCCGGCGTGGGCGTCGCGCCGACATCCCCGGCGACCACGATCTGAGGCGCATCGGAATCCTGGTACATCTCGCTCTGCGTGTAGCGCTCGTAGGCGTAACGCAGCAGCACCATGACCACCGCCGCGACCGGCAGCGCAACCAGCACACCGATGAAGCCGAACAGTTCGCCGCCGGCAAGGATCGCGAACATGACCGCCACCGGGTGCAGGCCGATCTTGTCGCCGACCAGCTTCGGCACGAGCACATAGCCTTCCAGCGTCTGGCCGACCGCGAAGACGATCAGCACGAGCATGACGTGATACCAGTCCTGGTACTGCACGAGCGCGGCGATGACGCCCATCAGTACGCCGACAATGGCACCGAGATAGGGCACGAAGCTGATCAGACCTGCGATCATGCCGATCAGTGGCCCGACACTGATGCCAACCGCCCACAACCCGACGCCATAGATCACGCCAAGCACGATCATCACGCTGAGCTGGCCGCGCAGGAAACCACCGAGCGTGTCGTCGGATTCGTGCACGAGACGGGCCACGACCGGCTCGATGCTGCGCGGGACCAGCGCGTGCATGCGCTCGACGACGATGTTCCAGTCGCGCAGCAGGTAGAACGCGGCGACCGGAATGATGACGAGGTTGAGCGCCCAGCCGACCAGGGTGAAACCGGACTTGGAAACCTTGGCGATGAGGTTGGTGGCGAAACCACCGGCCTGTTGCCAGTGGCCCTGCAGCAGGCCGATCACCTGCTGTGCATCGATCGAACCGAGGCTGATGCCGAAGCGCTGCTCGATCCAAGGCGCAGCGATCGTCTGTGCCCATTCGACCCATTTCGGCAACTGGCGCAGGAAACTGCTGATCTGGTTCTCGATGAAGGGGATCAGCACAAGCACGATGCCAACCAGGGCCAGGGCCATGATGAGGAACAGCAGGCTCACGCTCCAGACGCGCGCGATGCCACGCTTCTCGAGACGTTGGATCAGCGGATTGAACAGGTAGGCGAACAGGCCGGCGACCACGAACGGCGTCAGCGAGGGCCCGAGCACCCATAGCAGTGCGCCCAGGACGACGACCAGGACAACCCACTTGAGACGCAGGTCGAGCACGTACGTACTCATCGCGGCGGTTCTCCATTGCGTGCCCGCACCGTGCGCACCGCGCGCAGCGACCAGACGACGACATAGTGTAGCCCGCTGGCCAGTGTGATCACGGCAGTGAGCACGAAGAGCACATCGATGCCGGGAAGGCCGGGCAGCCAGGCCAGACCCAGCAGAACGACGAGCACACAGGCGATCTGCACGGCCGTGGTCGCCTTCGACAGCAAGGTCGGAGCAGCGTCGAACGGACCGACCAGATTGTGGTAGGCAACCGCGCCGGCAACGATCACCAGATCGCGGCCGACGACCAGCACGAGCAGCCACAATGGCAGCGCATCGACGAGGACAAGACCGGCGAAGCAGGCCAACAGCAGCATCTTGTCGGCGAGCGGATCGAGCATGCCGCCAAGGCGACTCTGCCAGCCGTAGCGCTTGGCCAGAAAGCCGTCGACTGCATCACTCGCCCCTGCCAGCGCCGCAAGACCGAGCGCCTCGGCGTAACGCTGACTCTCGATCAGCCGGAACACCGGCAGCACGAGCAGCAGGCGCAGGATGCTGATGAGATTGGGCAGGTGCCGCCACATCTCCGGTCACGGCAGCAGGGCAAGGGTGGCGTCGATGCCGTCGAGCGGCGGCGATGCATGGGTGATGCCGAGCGTGCCCTCGCTGCCAAGCGCATCGAGCAGGCGCGTCAGGCCTGAGGCGGAGCCGACCTCGATGAGCAGGCCATCGCCGCGCGCCTCGAGCGGTCGTACTTCGCGCACCAGCGCATGGCGGTCGAGATAGCCGAGCAGGCGCGCGTAGTCGACCGCGGATTGGATGCCAGCGATCCACAGGCGATGCGTGCCGGGCGGTTCGTTCGCAACCGCACTGCGATCGGCGAGACCGAGCCGCGCCAGCATCGCATCGACCGCAGCAGCATCGAATTCGGCGACCAACACGAGCTGCGACGCCTCGGAATCACGACGATACTGGTACTGCAGCACGTAACGCGGCGCCTCGGCGACCGCGTGGGCAACTTCGCCGCGCGCGAGCACGCCGCTGTCGCCGGAAAGGCGCATGACGATGCCGCCCAGGGCGTTCTTCAGGCCCTCGTTGCGCTCACCTTCGGCCTGGCTGGCCACGCTCGCTTCGCCGCGGTAGGTCGGCGGCGCGGCAAACGCCGTCGGCGCGCAGATGGGCAGGCAGGCGACGAGATGAAGCCCAGCGGCAAACACCAGCCGGCGCAGGCCCTGGAGCACGGGATGCATCGATGCAGACTCCGGCGCGAAAACGGCGGCCAGTCTGCCCGAAGCCGCGCGTGCGCGTCCATTCCGGCTGGTATCATGCGCGGCCCCGCGCACCGGTCCGAAGCCCATGGCGAACCCGAACGAGGCCCTCACCTATCGCGATGCCGGCGTCGATATCGATGCCGGCAACGCCGTCGTCGAGCGCATCAAACCGCTGGTCGCACGCACCTTCCGCAAGGAGGTCATGGCCGGCCTCGGCGGCTTCGGTGCACTGTTCGAACTCGGTGGGCGCTGGCGTGAACCGGTGCTCGTCTCGGGCACCGATGGTGTCGGCACCAAGCTCAAGCTCGCGCAGACGCTCGGCCGCCACGACACGATCGGCATCGACCTCGTGGGCATGTGCGTCAACGACGTGCTCGTGCAGGGCGCAGAGCCCTTGTTCTTCCTCGACTACTTCGCCACCGGAAAGCTCGATGTCGACACCACGGTCGCCGTCGTCGGCGGCATCGCCAAAGGCTGCGAACTCGCCGGCTGCGCGTTGATCGGCGGCGAGACCGCCGAGATGCCGAGCATGTACGGCCCCGGCGAATACGACCTCGCCGGCTTCTGCGTCGGCGCGGTAGAGAAGCTCGCCCTGATCGACGGCAGCCGCATCCAGGCCGGCGACGCCATCATCGGCATCGCCTCATCGGGTGCGCACTCGAACGGATACTCACTGATCCGCCGCATCGTCGAGCGTGCCGGCGCGACCGTCGACAACGGCGGCTTCGATCAGGATGTCGGCGGACAGACCCTGGCCGATGCGCTGATGGCGCCGACCGCGCTCTACGTCAAGCCGGTACTGAAACTCATGCAGCAACTGCCCGTGCACGGCATGGCCCACATCACCGGCGGCGGCCTCAGGGAAAACATCATCCGCGTCGTACCCGGGGCGCTGGCGATCGACCTCGACAGTGGTGCCTGGAAGCATCCGGCGCTGTTCGACTGGCTGCAGCACGAAGGCAAGGTCGCCCGCGAGGAAATGTGGCGCACCTTCAACTGCGGCATCGGCTACACGCTGATCGTCGCCCGCGACCAGGCCGCGGCCGCGCTCGACATGCTCGAGACACTCGGCCTGTCGGCGTGGACAATCGGTGCGGTCGTGCCGGCACGCGGCGACGAGCGTGTGCATATCCGTTGAAGCCGGGACTGGGGATTGGCGATTCGTGATTCGGGAAAGCACTGCAGGCGCGTGCGGGAGCGGACCGAGCGGCGTGAGCACGCGCTGCCCCGACGACCGCGGCTCGACCGAATCCCCAATCCCGAATCCCCGATCCCGGCCTTCGAGGCTCGTCGCACTCGCCTCCGGCCGCGGCAGCAACCTGCGAGCCATCCTCGATGCGAGTCGGCGCGGCGATCTGCCGGTCGAGGTCGTCGGCGTGCTGTCCGACAAGGCCGAAGCCCCCGCCCTGGCCATCGCGCGCGCGGAGGGCATCGGCGCCGAAGTGCTCGACCCACGCACCTATCCGACCCGTGCGGCCTTCGACGAAGCCCTGTTCGCGCGCATCGCCGCCTTCGCGCCCGACCTGGTCGTGCTGGCCGGTTACATGCGCATCATCGACGCGGCTGCGCTCGCCCCATGGGTCGGCCGCGTACTCAACATCCATCCCTCGCTGCTGCCGAAATACCCCGGCCTGCATACGCACCGGCGCGCCATCGAGGCCGGCGACCGCGAGCACGGTGCCAGCGTGCACTACGTCACCGCCGAACTCGACGGCGGGCCCGTGATTGCCCAGTCCCGCCTCGCCATCGAAGCCGGCGACACGCCGGAAACACTCGCCGAACGCCTGCTGCCACTCGAGCATCGCCTGTACGTGGGCGTCATCGCGCTGGCCGCGAGCGGGCGACTCGACTGGCACGACGGCATGCCCCGGCTCGACGGCAAACCGCTCGCCGAGCCGCTGCGCCACGACGGCCAGTCCACATTCATCGACCTGCCGGCACAGTCGCGTGCGCCTCGCCCTGAGTGACTGCCATGAACAGACTGATTCCACTGTGCCTGCTCGCGCTGATTCCGGCCGCCGCCGCCGAACCCTCGCCAGTCGCCGCGTTCAAGGCCGAATACGCCGCCACGCGCAACGGCAAGACGCTCGGCCGCACGACGATCGAACTGGTCGACAACCGCGACGACACCTGGACGCTGCGCACCACGACCGTCGGTACGGCGGGCCTGGCCAGCCTCGCCGGTCTCGACGTGGTCGAGGAATCGCGACTGCGCTGGCGCCACGGACGTCCGGAAACCCTGGTCTACGACTACCGCCAGAAGGCCGCCCTGCGCAGCAAGCGCCGCCACGGCGACTTCGACTGGGAGCGCGGCGAAGTGCGCATGCGCGACGGCGACAGCGACGCACGCTACGCCCTGGTGGACGGCACGGTCGATCGCCACGCCGTGACCATGGCCCTGGTCGCCGACCTTGTGCGCGGCACGACGCCCGCACCCTATCCGGTGGCGGCGAAGAATGCGATCGAGGAGATCCGCTATACCGGCTGCACCGACGCGCAGGTCTCGGTGCCGGCCGGTCGCTATGACACGCGCTGCCTCGAACGCCGGCGCGCCAAGCGCACCTCGACGAGCTGGTTCGCCGAATCGGCCGGCTGGCTTCCTGTACGCATCGAGCAAGTCGAGAAGGACGGGACGATCACGCTGGAACTGGTGTCGCTGCAAAAGCCGTGATTGGCCGAGGACGGGATTCGAGATTCGGGATTGGGGATTCGGGAAAAGCGTCGGGCCGCCTTCGAACCAGGCTATTTCCAATCCCGAATCCCGTTGCTCAACTCGGCAAGCGGCGGATGCGTGCGCCGAGCGAGCCGAGCTTCTCCTCGATGTTCTCGTAGCCACGATCGATGTGGTAGATGCGATCGATCTGTGTTTCGCCGCTGGCGACGAGACCGGCGAGCACGAGCGAGGCCGAAGCACGCAGGTCGGTGGCCATCATCGGCGCACCGGTCATCTTTGGCACGCCCTTGATGATCGCGGTATTGCTCTCGAGCTGGATGTCGGCACCAAGGCGTTGCAGCTCGAGCGCGTGCATGAAGCGGTTCTCGAATACCGTCTCGGTGATCACACCGACGCCTTCGGCCACGCAATTGAGTGCAGTGAACTGGGCCTGCATGTCGGTCGGGAAGGCCGGGTACGGCGCGGTGGTGACGTTGACCGCGCGCGGGCGGCGCCCGCTCATGTCGACCTGGATCCAGTCGTCGCCGGTCGACACGTGTGCGCCGGCATCCTCGAGTTTGCCGAGCACGGCGTCCAGCGTCTTCGGGCGCGCATGGCGGGCCAGCACCTTGCCGCCGGTGATCGTCGCGGCGACCAGGAAGGTGCCGGTCTCGATGCGGTCCGGAAGTACCGTGTAGTCGGTACCGTGCAGGCGTTCGACGCCTTCGATCGTGATCGTGTTGGTGCCGGCGCCGGAGATCTTCGCGCCCATCGAATTGAGGCAGTTGGCCAGATCCACCACCTCGGGCTCCTGCGCCGCATTCTCGATCACCGTCGTACCCTGGGCGAGCGTGGCGGCCATCATCAGGTTCTCGGTGCCGGTGACGGTGACCAGATCGAGATTGATCCGCGCACCCTTCAGCCGCTTGGCGCGGGCCTTGATGTAGCCGTTCTCTACACGCACGTCGGCGCCGAGCGCCTGCAAACCCTGGATGTGCAGGTTGACCGGGCGAGAACCGATCGCGCAGCCGCCCGGCAACGACACCTCGGCCTCGCCGAAGCGCGCGACCAACGGACCGAGCACGAGGATCGACGCACGCATCGTCTTGACCAGGTCATAGGGTGCGAAATAGTTGCGCGCCGGCCGCGGGTCGACGTGGATTTTCATGCGCTCATCGATGATCAGCTCGACGCCCATCTGGCCGAGCAGTTCCATCGTCGTGGTGACATCGTGCAAATGCGGCACGTTGCCGATGCTGACCGGCTCGTCGGCGAGCAGGCTGGCGGCGAGGATCGGCAGCACGGCGTTCTTCGCGCCCGAAATCTGTACTTCGCCCTGCAGCGGTTCGCCGCCGCTGATTACGATTTTGGCCATTTGAACTCGGGGATCGGGGATCTGGAATGGGGAATGGGGAATGGAAAAGGCAGCGTGACGCGGGGGAAGCGGCTCCCGGTCCTTACCTGCCGATTCCCGCTTCTTCGGGCGTCAGCGTGCGCAACGCCAGCGCATGGATCGCGCCGCCCATGAGGTCGCCGAGCGTCGCGTAGACCATGCGGTGCCGCGCCAGAGGCAGCTTGCCGGCGAATGCCGCGCTGACCACGCGCGCCTCGAAATGCACGCCATCCGCGCCGGACACCTCGACCAACGCACCGGGCAGGCCGTTCTCGATCAAAGCCTGGATGGTCTGGGTGTCCAAGATGTGGCGGATTCCTGGTCGGCCTGCGACGAACCCGCGGTCGGCCTCGTCCTTAGCGCCGACGGGGGCTTGCGGATACAATGGGAAGCGCGAATGGTACTCAAAATCCTGCGTCGCCGAAAACAGGAATGGGCCGACCCGGCCGTTTCGCTCCTCAATCCCGCCCTCATGAACGCCCAAACCAACGCCGCTGCTGCGATTTTGCCGCTGACCAACCCCCTGCTCGACGAAGCGGCGATCCGCGCCAGCGCGCTGGCCGTGATCGACACCGAGGCCCGCGCCATCTCGATCCTGCGCGAACGTGTCAATGCCGGCTTTCTGCAAGCCTGCCAGCTCATGTTCGACTGCCCCGGCCGCGTGGTCGTCATCGGTATCGGCAAATCGGGCCACATCGCGCGCAAGATTGCCGCGACCCTGGCCTCGACCGGAACGCCGGCGTTCTTCGTGCATCCGGCCGAAGCCAGCCACGGCGACCTCGGCATGATCACCCACAAGGACGTCGTGCTGAGCTTGAGCAATTCCGGCGAGACCGATGAACTGCTGACCATCCTGCCCCTGATCAAGCGCCAGGGCGTGCCGCTGATCTCGATGACCGGCAACGAGAACTCCTCGCTGGCCCGCCTCGCCGACGTGCACCTCGACGTTTCGGTGCCGGCCGAGGCCTGCCCGCTCGGCCTCGCCCCGACCGCAAGCACGACCGCCGCGCTGGTCATGGGCGATGCGCTGGCGATCGCCCTGCTCGAGGCGCGCGGTTTCACCTCCGAGGACTTCGCGCGCTCGCACCCGGCCGGTTCGCTGGGTCGCCGCCTGCTCGTGCACATCAGCGACATCATGCACACGGGCAATCAGGTGCCGCGCATCGGTGCCGACACCTCGCTGACCACGGCCCTGGTCGAGATGACCCGCAAGGGCCTCGGCATGACCGCAGTCACCGACGACGACGGCCGCCTGCTCGGTGTGTTCACCGACGGCGACCTGCGCCGCGCGATCGACGACAACGACGTCGACCTGCGCAACACGCCGGTGCGCCAGCTCATGTCCTCCAGCCCGAAGACGATCACCGCCGACAAGCTCGCTGCCGAAGCCGCACGCGTCATGGAAGAGTTCAAGATCCACGCCCTGCTCGTCGTCGACGCCGACAACCGCGTGGTCGGCGCGCTCAACATCCACGACTTGCTGCGGGCCAGAGTGGTTTGAGAAGCAGGGAATCGGGAATGGTCAAGCGCGGGCTTGCAGCGTTCGAACTGAGCCATTCCCTGTTCCCGGCTCCCAACCATTCTCCATTCCCCATTTCCCATTCCCATGCTCTTTGCTGACCTCCCCGCCGACATCCGCGAACGCGCCGCGCGCGTGCGGCTGGCCGTGTTCGACGTCGATGGCGTGCTGACCGACGGGCGCCTGTGGTATGCCGAGGACGGGCGCGAGCTGAAGGCCTTCCACGTGCACGACGGGCTCGGCCTCAAGCGCCTGCGCGCGAACGGCATCGAGGTCGCGATCATCACCGCGCGCATCAGCCACCTGGTCGCACAGCGTACCGCCGAACTCGGCATCGCCCACGTCTACCACGGCCAGGACGACAAGCGCGCCTGCTTCGCGCAACTGGTCGAGGCGCTCGGCATCGACGCGGCCGAGTGCGCCTATACCGGCGACGACCTGCCCGACCTCGGTGTCATGCGTGAGGTCGGCCTCGCCATCGCCGTGGCCAACGCCCATCCCTGGGTACGCGAACGCGCGCACTGGCGCACGCGCCTGGGCGGCGGCAAGGGCGCCGTGCGCGAGGTCTGCGACCTGATCCTCTGCGCGCAGGGCCATGGCGAAGCGGAACTGGCCCATCATCTCGGCACCGGCTGAACGTCTGCGCGCGTGCCCAGCATGGTCGACCGCCGCACCCTTGCCATCATCGCCGTGCTCGCCATGCTCGCGCTGGCGACCCAGATCCTCGTCTGGCTGACGCGCCCACGGCCCGAGGAACCAGCCTTCATCGGCCCGCCACGCTCGGGCTACACGCTGGCCGATTTCACCATGCACGCGCTCGACGAGAACGGTCGCCTCAGCTTCAGCGTCTCCGGCCCACGCCTCGTGCGGCGCGGCGAGGACGGTTCGATCTTCGTGTCGAGCCCGGACTACATCATGGTCGACAGCCAGGATCATCCATGGACCGGCACTTCGGCCTCCGCCTGGGTCAACCGCGACGGCTCGCTGATGCAGCTCGAAGGCGAGGTCGTCATGCGCCGCACGCCAGCCGATGGCGTCGCGCCGGCGACGATCCACACCAGCGAACTGACCCTGCGACCGAAGCAACACACACTGGAGACCGCCGCCGCCACGCGCATCGAACAGCCGGGCTCTATACTGCGCGGCACCGGCATGCGCGGTGACCTCAATGCAAAAGTCCTGGAACTCCTGTCCGATGTGCACAACACCTTCGAGCCGCGCGCGCGCAAGCGCTGAGTCGCTCCTCCGGCGCGCGCTTCCCGCCGCCATCCTGGCGCTGGCGATCGCCGGCCCGGCGCAGGCGCTCCGCAGCGATCGCGAGAAGGATCTCGAGGTCTACGCCGCCTACAACAAGACCATGCTCGGCGGCGACGGCCGCGCGAGCCACACCCTGCTGACCGGCAACGTGCGCATGGTGCAGGGCTCACTCAAGGCCAGCGGTGACGAAGCGCGCCTATACGACGGCGAAGGCAACGCGCGGCGCATGGTACTGACCGGCAAGCCGGCCCATCTCGAACAACTGCTCGACGGCGACGGCGGCAAGGTCACCGCGCGCGCCGCCGAGATCGACTACAACGACGGCAGCGGCATCGCCGTGCTGAGCGGCGATGTCGTCGTCATCCAGGAAGGCAAGTCCGAATTCCGCGGGCCGCGCATGACCTACAACACCAACAGCGGCGCGATGGAAGGCGGCAGCCAGTCGCCCGGAAGCGAAGTGCGCATGATCTTCAAGCCGAAGAAGCCCGCAGCGGCGAAGGCCGACTCACCCTGATGCTCGCCGCAACGGGTCTGCGCAAGAGCTATGGTGGACGCACCGTCGTCCGTGACTTCGGTTTCTCGGTCGCCGAAGGCGAAGTCGTCGGCCTGCTCGGCCCGAATGGCGCCGGCAAGACGACCTGCTTCTACATGGTGGTCGGCCTGGTCGCCGCCGACGACGGTACGATCAGCCTCGACGACCGCGACATCACCGAACGGCCGATGCACGAGCGCGCCCGCCTCGGCGTCGGCTACCTGCCGCAGGAAGCCTCGGTGTTCCGCCGCCTCAGCGTCGCCGACAACGTCATGGCGATCCTCGAGCTGCGCAAGGACCTCGACGAGCGGGGACGCAAGGCCGAACTCGACAAACTGCTCGACGAACTGCAGATCACCCACATCGCCGGCAGCAAGGGCATCAGCCTTTCCGGCGGCGAACGCCGCCGCGTCGAGATCACGCGCGCACTGGCGGCAAAGCCGCGCTTCCTGCTGCTCGACGAACCCTTCGCCGGCATCGACCCGATCTCGGTCGTCGACATCCAACGCATCGTGCGCCAGCTCAAGGCTCGCGGCATCGGCATCCTCATCACCGACCACAACGTGCGCGAGACGCTCGGCATCTGCGACCGCGCCTGCATCATGAACGCCGGCAGCGTGCTGACCCAGGGCTCACCGGCCGAGGTGCTGGCCAACGAGCAGGTGCGGGATGTCTACCTTGGGCGCGAATTCCGGATGTAACCGCACATCCGCAGCCCTCCATGCCCTCAAGAGTTGGAGCGTCCACGTTTCCCGGGGCGGTTCGGAGGCGCGTTCGGAGCACGGCCGGCCCAAAAGCGAACGGCGCGAGCGTCAGTGGGGACTCCTTTGCAGGAGCCGGGCTCGGCATTGCGCCCGCCTCCCGGCCGCAAGGCGATGTGGCCCACGCCTGCGGCCAGGGGGTCGATCCGGAAGCCTGAACCGACCTGCGGACAGCGTCAAGACCTGCCTGCAACCGTTTTTAGGCGCTAGGATTGCCACGTGATCCCGGCAAGATCCAGGAGCATGAAACCCGCGCTTCAACTCCGCGTCCAGTCGCAGCTGGCACTGACCCCGCAGCTGCAGCAGGCCATCCGCCTGCTGCAGCTGTCGAGCATGGAGCTGGAGCTCGAGCTGAATCTCGCGCTGGAGTCGAACCCCTTGCTCGACCTGGACGAAGCCGGTGGCGAGGCGGATGAGCCGGTCGAACTGCTGGCGCCCGACGAGATCCCGCTGGCCTCGTCCATCGATGCGCCCAGTGAAGCCGCGGATGCCACCCCGGACTTCGACGATGCACCGCTCGATCTCGGCCTGGACCGCGCCGACTACCGCACCGCCACGGACGAGGACGGTTTCGAGCCGCAGGACGCCGCAGCCGAGGACCTGCGCGACCACCTGCTGTGGCAACTCAACCTGACCCCGCTGTCGCCGGCCGACCGCGCCATCGGCGCAGCGATCATCGAGGCCATCAGCGACGACGGCTACCTCTCCGAAACGAATGAGGCACTCGTGCAGAGCCTGGCCGGCCTGCACGCGGTGACGCCGGACCAGGTCGAAGCGATGCGCCACCGCATCCAGTGCTTCGACCCGCTCGGCGTCGCTTCGCGCACGCTCACCGAATGCCTCGGCGTGCAGCTCGATGCGCTCGATGCGCAGACGCCTGGCCTCGCCCATGCGCGCAGCATCGTCGCCGAGCACCTCGAAACACTGGCGCGCAACGACCGCACGCGCCTCGGCCAGAAGCTGCACGCCACGCCGGACGAACTCGAGGTCGCCATCGACTTGGTCCGCTCGCTCGCGCCGAAACCAGGCGCCGGCTACTCGAACACGCAGACCGAGTTCGTCGCCCCGGATGCCTACGCGCACAAGGTCAACGGGCGCTGGCAGGTCTCGCTGTCGCCGAACAGCCAGCCGCGCCTGACCATCAACGAACACTACGCGAGCCTGATCGCGCGCGCCCGCCGCGACGACGCCAACTACCTGCGCGGCCAGCTGCAGGAAGCGCGCTGGCTGATCAAGAGCCTGAAGACGCGCGCGGACACGATGCTCAAGGTCGCCCAGGCGA
Organism: Dokdonella sp.; assembly: GCF_019634775.1. Lineage (NCBI taxonomy): Bacteria > Pseudomonadati > Pseudomonadota > Gammaproteobacteria > Lysobacterales > Rhodanobacteraceae > Dokdonella > Dokdonella sp. Next base: position 393,462 of record NZ_JAHCAS010000002.1, on the reverse strand, counting down.
TCGTGCGCGCGCAGTCGGCCTTCCTGGAGTTCGGCGCCGAGGCGATGCGCCCGCTCGTGCTGCGCGACGTCGCCGAGGAAATCGGCATGCATGAATCGACCATCTCGCGCGTGACCACGCGCAAGTACCTGCACACGCCACGCGGCACCTTCGAGTTCAAGTACTTCTTCTCAAGCGGCGTGTCGACCGTCGACGGCGGGGCCGCCTCGGCCACGGCGATCCAGGCCATGATCCGCAAGCTCATCGATGACGAAAAGGCCACGCGCCCGCTGTCGGACCAGGCTCTCGCCGTCGAACTCAACCGCCGCGGCATCAGCGTCGCGCGGCGCACCGTCGCCAAATACAGGGAGGCCCTCAACATACCGTCGTCGAACGACCGTTGCCGGCTCGGCTGAACGCGGGCCGCGACGGCCCGGGAACACGCGCCGCGCGCAATGGTCGCAGGATCGAGGGTCGCCCTTGAACGCGGCCCGTCGAATACCCATCCGGATTTCAGGGCCGGCATTCTTCCGGCCCACCTACGAGGAGGCTGTCATGCAGGTCACCATCCAGGGTCACCATCTCGAAATCACCGAGGCGATGCGCGAGCACGCCAATTCCAAGTTCGAGCGGTTGACCCGACACTTCGACCACCTCCACGATCTCACGATTTTCATGAGCATCGAGAAGCTGCTGCACAAGGCCGAAGCGACCGTCCACGTCTCCGGCAAGCAGTTGCACGCCGATGCCGTCGCCACCGACATGTACGCGGCGATCGACGCGCTGGCCGACAAGCTCACCGCGCAGGTGCGCAAGCACAAGGAAAAGCTCACCAACCACCACAACGACGAGGTGCGCGCCTCACGCTATCAGTAGCGCCCCATCCGGCCCGCCGCCACGCGCGATCGAGGCGGCGGGCCGTCGTGCCGCCAGTACAGGCGCGGACAAGTCCGCGCCGCGAGTGCATACTCCCGCCGGTCCCAAGCCGCCGCCGACCTTCGCATGCCGTTTCTCGACCTGCTGCCGCCGCCGCGCATCCGCACGGATCTCGTGGTCACCGGCAAGCCAGCACTGATCGAGTCGCTGGCCGACCTGCTCGCCGTCACCGGCGACGAGCGCCCGGCCATTCGCGAGTCCCTGCTTGCCCGCGAACAACTCGGCTCGACCGGGCTCGGTCGCGGCGTGGCCATTCCACATGGGCGCGTCGCGGCCCTTGATCAACCACGTGCAGCCTTTATCCGGCTCGCCAGCCCCCTCGATTTCGAAGCCATCGACGGTCACCCGGTCGACCTCGTAGCCGCGCTGGTCGTACCGACCCACTACACCGATGGCCATTTGCACTTGCTCGCCGAACTCGCCGAGATGTTCTCCAACAGCGAGCTGACCACACGTCTGCGCACGGCTCCCGACGCCCCCGCCCTGCGCGATGAACTGGCAGAATTCAAGCGCCGCCAAGCCGAGATCGAGCCATGGACCGACTGAGTGCCCGCCAGCTCTTCGATGCTGTCGGCGAGCGCATGCAACTGCGCTGGGTCGCCGGCATGCGCGGCGAATCGAGGGCGATCGAACCCGGCGACAACCTGTCGCGGCGACCATCGCAGATCGGCTACCTCAACATCATCTACCCGAACAAGGTACAGATCATCGGCACAGAGGAGCTGAACTACCTCGACAGCCTCGATCCGCGCCAACGCTGGGAGACCATCGAGAAGATCATCGCCTACCGGCCGATCGCCCTGCTCATCACCAAGGACCAGAAGATCCCTGGCGACCTGCGCGAGGCCGCGGAGGAATCGCAGACTCCGCTCTGGGCAAGCCCGAAGCGTGGCCACGAACTCCTGACCTACCTGCAGTATCACCTCGCGCGCGGCCTCGCCCGCCAGATCACCCTGCACGGCGTGTTGATGGAGGTGAACTCGATCGGTGTGCTGATCACCGGCGAGAGTGGCACCGGCAAGAGCGAGCTCGCCCTGGAGCTGATCACACGCGGGCACCGCCTGGTCGCCGACGACGCGCCCGAGTTCACCCTGATCGCACCCGATGTCGTCGACGGCACCTGTCCGGAAATGTTGCGCGACCTGCTCGAGGTGCGCGGCCTCGGCGTGCTCAACGTGCGCGAGATGTTCGGCCATACCGCCGTCAAGGGCTCGAAGTACCTGCGTCTCATCGTGCACCTGCAACCGATGGGCCAGTTCGGTGCCGACGATGCGATGAAACGCCTGTACGGCGACGTCGGCTACCGCGAAGTGCTCGACGTGCAGATCCCGCAGATCGTCATTCCGGTCGCATCGGGCCGCAACATCGCCGTGCTCGTCGAGGCCGCGGTGCGCAGCCACATGCTCAAGAGCAAGGGCTTCGACCCCGCACAGACCTTCGTCGACCGCCAGGCGCACCAGCTGCGCCGCCTGCCGCCATGGTGACTCCATGACCGAAGCACGCCCCGCCCAGGGCGGTACGCGCCTGATCGTCGTCAGCGGCCTGTCGGGTTCCGGCAAGTCGGTGGCCCTGCGCACGCTCGAGGACATCGACTACTACTGCGTCGACAATCTGCCCAGTGCACTGCTGCCCGCCTTCGTACGCGCCGTATCCGAGGACACTGCCGGCCTGCACCCAAAGCTCGCGGTCGGCGTCGACGTGCGCAACCGCGCCGACGACCTCGACCGCTTGCCCGGCGTGCTCGCCGGACTGGCCGAAGTCGGCATCGACTACGAACTCGTGTTCCTTGATACACGCAACGAGGTATTGATCAAGCGCTACTCGGAAACGCGCCGCCGTCATCCGTTGTCCGGCGACGGCCTTGGCCTCGCCGACGCGATTGCGCTTGAACGCAAGCTGATGCGCCCGATTGCGGCGATCGCGGACCGTACGATCGACACCAGCGAACTCAACGTGCACCAGCTGCGCCGCCTCGTCATCGCCGAACTTGGCATGAAGGCGCATTCGCTGACCTTGCTGTTCGAATCGTTCGCTTACAAGCGCGGTGTGCCGTCCGATGCGGATTTCGTGTTCGACGCGCGCTGCCTGCCGAATCCGCACTGGAACGCGCAATTGCGCCCACTCTCCGGGCGCGATGCGCCAGTGCGCGAGTGGCTGGAAGCGCATGCCGATGTCACCCGGTATTTCGAACAGATCCGCTCCTTCCTGGAGGCGTGGCTGCCGCGTTTCCTCGGCGAAGGACGCAGCTACGTGACGATCTGCGTCGGCTGCACCGGCGGCCGTCACCGCTCGGTCCATCTGGTCGAGCGCCTCACCGAGCATTTCCGCCCGCACCATGACCAGGTCCTGAGCCATCATCGCGAACTCGAGTGAAGCAACGCTTCCCGCGCCCGCACCTTGTCGGTTAACCTGACGGGCCACGGCGCCAGCGCGGCGAGCCGTTCGGATCACCTGCATGGGCGTCGGCGTACTCCTTCTCACCCACGAAGCAATGGGCGCGGCCCTTGTCGGCGCGGCACGGCATGTGCTGGGCCGACTGTCGCTGCCCGTCGACGTCGTCGAGGTCCCGGCCAGTGCAGACCCGGACAACGCGTTGAAATGTGCCGCCGCGCAAGCCCGCGGACTCGATGGCGGCGACGGCGTGCTGGTGCTGACCGACCTGTATGGCTCGACGCCCTGCAATGTCGCCCAGCGCCTGCCCGCGCTCGGCATCACCACACACTGCGTTTCGGGTCTCAACCTGCCGATGCTGCTTCGCGTGCTCAACTACCCCGAACAATCCCTCGACGAACTCGCGCAAACCGCTGCCAGCGGCGGCCGCAGCGGAATCCACATCGACCATGCTTGAGCGCGACATCACCATCACCAACAAGCTCGGCCTGCACGCGCGCGCCTCGGCCAAGCTCGTGCAGACCCTGCACGGCTTCCAGTCGAGCGTGTTCATGGCCTACCGCGGCAAGGAGGTCAACGCCAAGAGCATCATGGGCGTGATGATGCTCGCTGCCGGCCTCGGCGCGGAATTGAAACTCCGCGCCGAAGGTGCCGATGAAGAAGCCGCCATGGCCGCACTGGTCGACCTGTTCGAGCGCAAGTTCGACGAAGGGCAGTAGCCTCGGTCACGCAGGCAGCCGTAGGAGCCCCTTCAGGGGCGATGCTCTTCAACACGCGCCAGAAAAGCATCGCCCCTGAAGGGGCTCCTACACACGCGCCTCAACGCCACCCCGAAGTGATCGGATAGCGCCGCTCGCGGCCGAAGGCACGGCGGGAAATCTTCGGCCCCGGAGCGGCCTGGTGGCGCTTCCACTCGTTGACGCGCACGAGGCGCAGCACGTGGTCGACAGTCGCCGCGTCGAACCCGGCAGCGACGATCTCGTCGCGCGACTGCTCCTGATCGACCGTGCGATACAGGATCGCGTCGAGCACGTCGTATGGCGGCAGCGAATCCTGATCAGTCTGGTTGTCACGCAATTCGGCCGACGGTGCGCGGTCGATGACCTGCTGCGGAATCACCGGCGTCGGGCCCTGCGCGTTGCGCCAGCGCGCGAGCGCGTAGACTTCGGTCTTGTAGAGATCCTTGATCGGCGCATAGCCGCCGCACATGTCGCCGTAGATCGTCGCGTAGCCGACCGCGTACTCGCTCTTGTTTCCGGTGGTCAGCAAGAGTCCGCCGAACTTGTTGGCCAGGGCCATGAGGATCGCGCCGCGACAACGTGATTGCAGATTTTCCTCGGCGATGTCGGGCAAGCGACCGGCGAACAGAGGCGCCAGCGCGTCGAGAAAGCCCGCAAACGGCGCACCGATCGGCACCGTCTCGAGGCGCACCCCCTGGGTGCGCGCCTGTTCCTCGGCGAGGTCGTTGCTGGCATCCGAGGTATAGCGCGACGGCAGGCGGACGGCGGTCACGTTGTCGGCGCCGAGCGCGTCGACGGCAACCGCCAGCACGAGCGCCGAATCGATGCCACCGGACAAGCCGATCCATGCCTTGTCGAACCCATTCTTGCGACAGTAGTCGCGCGTACCGCGCACGATGGCGCGCCAGGCCAGAGCGTCCCGGCTCTCGTCGCCATCGCCGGGCCAGTCGACCAGGCTGAAGCGACGCGTGGCCGCGTCGTAGTCGGCGAGCAGCCAGTGGTCTTCGAAGGCGCGCGCGGCCGGATGCACGAAACCGTCGCCGTCGGCGAGTACCGAGGCGCCATCGAAGACGACCGCGTCCTGCCCACCAACGACGTTCAGATAGGCCAGCGCGGCACCCGTTTCGGCGACACGCGTAGCCAGCAACTGGTCGCGCTGCGCGTGCTTGTCACGCTCGAACGGCGAGGCATTCGGCACAACGACCAGCTCGGCGCCATCACGCACGGTCGAATCGAGTGGCTCGGCGAACCATAGGTCCTCGCAGAGCACCACGCCGACCGGCACGTCCCTAACCATGAACACGCAAGCGCCACCGTCGGGATCGACGTCGAAGTAGCGGCGCTCGTCGAAAACGGCGTAGTTGGGCAGTTCGCGCTTGCGGTAGGTCGCCTCGATCACGCCGTCACGCAGCACGCTGGCGGCGTTGTAGAGGATCGAGCCCGCGCTCTGTGGCCAGCCAACCAGGGCAACGATGCCGCGCACCGCAGGCGCGATGCGTTCGAGCGCGGCTTCGCACTCGGCGAGAAAGGCCGGGCGCAGCAGCAGGTCCTCGGGCGGGTAGCCACTCAGGGCCAGCTCGGGGAAAACCACGAGGTCGGCACGGTGGACATCTCGCGCCTCGGCGATCAACGCGGCGATACGCGCCGCATTTGCGGCCACCGCACCGACCGGGAAATCGAACTGGGCGAGCGCAAGGCGCAGGGTGGACATCGTGATCGATCCGGAATGCTGTTCAGGCGGCCCGTGCCATCAGGGTTGCGGGATCGCTCCGTCGAAGTCCGTGCGCAACAGCAGATCCGGCACATGCATGACGATGCAATGGATCGCGCCGGACAGGCCGATGATGCCCGAACAGTCGACCTGCACGATGTCGTGGTCGGGCATGGCGGCTTCGAATGTGGCTCGGGCCTCGGCGTCGCGGGTCGCGTTGCTGCCGCCGAAGCGGCAGATCAGCGCGACCTGGTTGACGATGACCGCGTTCGTGTAGGTGTAGTGCGCGCCACCGCTACGCCAGCCCGGCGTGCGATGTACCGTGTACCCGCGCGACTGCATCAGCGCCGCGGTGGCGTCGGTCACCGCCTTCGGCACGCCTCCGCCCTCGGCTGCCGCATACTCACCGATCAGCACCTTGTCATCGCCGAGCGGCAGCATCCACATGTCGATGTGCTGGGTCGAATCGTAACTCGAAGGGAACGGATCGGTCAGGGTGACGTCGAGGCCCTGGTAGGCCAGGTAGGTGTCCTTGATCTCCTGCTCGGTAGAGGAAGGATTCTCGTTGACGATCAGGCGCGTCATGAACGCCTCGCGGTTGCGGAACAGGTGAAAATTGCCACCGCCATGCACAAGTGGCATCACGTACCGCGTCTCGCCGAGCTGACCGGCAAACACGCCCGGGAAGTTGTTGTCGTTCGGGCGCGGACGGTTGTAGGTGTGATCGGCAATCGCGCGACGCCCGGCGTCATCGATGAAGCGCGGGCCGTAGTCGCGGATCCACACCGAATCGGTACTGGCGATGACGAAGTGGACATGGGCAAGGTCCGCCCCCGCGTTCGCCAGCACGGTCGTGGCCGAATTCTGTTGATTGGTGTTGCCGACCACGATCCAGACGTCCGCGGGCGGCTCGGCCGTGGTCAGTGGCACGACCATCGCGGTGTGCAGGGCGTTGAAGTTGCCCCAGCGGATCAGGATGCCGTGATTAGCCTCGTATTCGGCCTGCGCGCGCGGCACGCTTGCCGGCGGCGCAAGCGGCGCGAACGGTGCCCGCGGCAGGGCCAGGCCGCGCTCGTGTGCTGCCAGGCCACGCGGCAGCGGTGGCGGCAGGTCATCCACGATGGTGGCGAGAAAGGCCGGATCCGCCTCGCGCGGCGCGGCGTCGGCGACAGCGGAAAAGGCCAGCAGGACAAGACTGGCGGCAAGCAGGCGCATGGGAACTCCGCGGGTGGGTGGATGACGGCTTCCTGCCGGGCGTCGGAGTGTAGGGATGTTGAGACCCGGGTGCCAGAGAAGGTCTGATCGATCCCCTCCTCGGCCGAAGCCGCTCCCGCGAGATCAACCTCTTGCGGGAGCGGCTTCCGCCGCGAAAGGATCTGACAAGAACAGATCCCTAACGCCCTGCCCCTGCTTTCGCAGACAATGCCCCTCCCGATCCCGCCCGCTCCCGCCATGCAAACCACCACCCGCGACCGCCTCGCCGCCGAACTCGACTCGATCCGCGCACAGGGCCTGTACAAGACCGAACGCATCATTACCACCCCGCAGTCCTCGGCGATCCGCACGAACGATGGCCGCGAAGTGTTGAACTTCTGCGCCAACAACTACCTCGGCCTGGCCGACAACGCGGAGGTCATCGCGGCGGCGAAACATGCACTCGACACGCATGGCTTCGGCCTGGCCAGCGTGCGCTTCATCTGCGGCACGCAGGACCTGCACAAGCAGCTGGAAGCGCGCATCTCGGCCTTCTTCGGCACCGAGGACACGATCCTCTACACGAGTTGCTTCGACGCCAACGGCGGCCTGTTCGAAACCATCCTCGGCGACGGGGATGCCGTCATCTCCGATGCACTCAACCATGCCTCGATCATCGACGGCATCCGCCTGTGCAAGGCCGAGCGCCGCCGCTACGCGAACGGTGACATGGCCGAGCTCGAAAGCCACCTCCTGGAGACGGCCGGCAAGCGCACGCGCCTGATCGCCACTGACGGCGTGTTCTCGATGGACGGCTACATCGCCAAACTCGACGAGATCGTCGCACTGAAGAAGCGGCATGGCGCCCTGCTGATGGTCGACGACTCGCATGCCACCGGCTTCGTCGGCCCGACCGGCCGCGGCTCGGCTGAACTGCACGGAGTTATGCACGAGGTCGACGTGTTCACCTCGACGCTCGGCAAGGCCCTCGGCGGCGGCTCCGGCGGCTTCACCACTGGGAAGCGCGAGATCATCGACCTGCTGCGCCAGCGCTCACGCCCCTATCTGTTCTCGAACACGCTGCCGCCGCCACTGGTCGCGGCTTCGATCAAGGTATTCGAAATACTCGACCGCTCGACCGAACTGCGTGATCGCGTCGAGGCCAACGCGCGCCGCTTCCGCGCCGGCATGAGCGAAGCGGGCTTCGAACTTCGCCCCGGCCAGCACGCCATCGTCCCGGTCATGCTGCACGACGCCAAGCTTGCCCAGCAGTTCGCTGCCGACCTGCTCGATGAGGGTATCTACGTGATCGGCTTCTTCTATCCCGTAGTCCCGCAGGGTCAGGCGCGCATCCGCACGCAGATGAGCGCCGCGCACACCCCCGAACAGATCGACCGCGCGGTCGCGGCATTCACCAGGGTCGGCCGCAAGCTCGGGGTGATCTGAGGCAGCGCATGCCATGCTGCCACGGCGTACCCGCGGGACGCAGCCGTCCGGCCCCGATCCCATCGCGACCGAGGCCGCCCCCGTCGGAACTGGAAGGGCTGCCAGGAACGACCGCAGCGGTGACCGGAACGAGCAGGACTTCCCCACCACGCCGAGGATGCACTGACCTCAATAGCGGTCATCCAGCGCGAAGATCCGTTGCCGCGTCTTCCAGCGCCCTTCGGTGAAATCGGGGAAGTCCAGGGTGCGGTTGCCCTCGGCGATCGACCGCTCGGACAAGGGTGTGATCGCGCTCCAGGCCACGGCGTCGTAGATATCGATCGGCATAGGCTCGTTGCGCCTGAGTGCCTCGACGAAGGCATGCACGACGAAAAAGTCCATGCCGCCGTGACCGGCTCCCTCGGCACTCGCCGCGTGCCTCTTCCACAACGGATGGTCGTTGCGCTCGAGCCAGGCCTGTGCGGGCTCCCACTTGTGTGCGGGGCTCTCGCCTTCGATGTGGATCGACTGGTTGATGTCCATCCACAAACCCTTCGTGCCCTGCACACGGAACCCGAGCGAGTACGGGCGTGGCGAAGAGGTGTCGTGGGTCAGCAGGATCGTCTCGCCATTCTCGCAGGCGATCTGCGTGGTGACGATGTCGCCCAGCGCGAAGCGCACCGTGGCATTCGGATGCTGCTCACCGCCGTTGACGACGACATGCCGATGCAGGCCGCGCGCCTTGCTCGCATAGCTGGTCAGGCGCGTGAAGCGGTTGCCGCGGTGGATGTCGGCCCACATCGCGCACGGGCCGATACCGTGGCTCGGATAAAGGTCGCCATTGCGGCGTACCGAGTGGTCGGTGCGCCAACGCGCTTCCGACCAGCCCTTGGCGCCGAATTCGACACCGCCGCCATAGGGCCTGGCCGGGTCGCCCGAGTTGAACTTGACCGCACGCAGGTCGTGCTCGTAGCCACCTTCCAGATGCAGGAGCTCGCCGAACACGCCAGCGCGTACCATCGCCAGCACTGCCAGCACGTCGCGCCGATAGCAGACGTTCTCGAGCAGCATGTACGGTGTGCCGGTCTTCTGTTGCGTCCGCAGCAGGTTCCAGTGTCCTTCGAGCGTGGTGGCGGCGACGACTTCGCAGCCAACGGCGACCCTCGCCTGCATGGCTGCAATCGCCTGCGCCTCGTGCAGTTCCCACGGGGTTGCGATGATCACCGCGTCGAGACGTGCCTTGGCCAGCATCGTGCGCCAGGCATCGTCGCTGCCGGTGTAGACCTTCGGTTTGCGACGACCGGCACCGGCAACCTGTTTCAGCGCCGCCTCGAGCATGACCGGCTCGATGTCGCACAACGCAACCACATCGACATCGGCGCGCTTGAGCAGTTCGTCGAGATGGACCTGGCCGCGCAAGCCGGTGCCGAGCACGCCAACCCGCAGTTTCCCGCGTGGACCGGCTTCGGCAGGGCACCAGGACGAAGCGGCGAACGCCGCCGCAGCCAGCGTGGACTTCAGGAAGGTGCGTCGTTGCATGGCCAGCCTCCGGTTCGTGCGTCCTGCGCACCCACCCAAGGATATTCCGAGCGCCCCTTCAACGCGCCAGGACTCCGCAAGGCATTGATTCCACGGAAACGCCTTCAGTCGCGAATCGGCGATCCACGCCTTCCCGGACGAGTCTGGCGCGGCACCAGCGCCTCGACCTCGTCCGAGGAAAGCTCCCGCCACGCCCCCTTGGCCAGATCGCCGAGCACGAGCGGACCGATGGCGACGCGCACGAGGCGCAGCACACCGATGCCGAATCCGGCCAGGACGCGGCGGATCTGGCGGTTGCGGCCTTCGTCGAGGGTGACTTCGAGCCAGGCATTGCGCTCGCCGCGGCGCAGTTCGCGCACGGATTTGAGCAACAGCGTTTCGCCACGATCGACCACGCCGGCGCGCAACGACGCGAGCAGATCGTCGCCAGGCAGGCAGTCGACCTGCACGTGGTAGGTCTTGCCGAGCACCGATTCGGGCGACGTGATCGCTGCCGCCCAGGCACTGTCGTTGCTGAACAACAGCAGCCCTTCGCTCGCCTTGTCGAGCCGACCGACCGGGGCGAGCCAGTCCGCCCCGGCCGCACCGAGCATGGAATACACGGTGGCGCGTCCTTGCTCGTCGCTGCGCGTGGTGACCAGGCCACGTGGCTTGTTGAGCATCACATAGCGGCGCGTGGGCGCGACGACCTCGACGTCGTCGATGGCGAGGCCCGCATCAGCGGGCGTGCGCGCATGCGGATCGCGGACGACGCGTCCGTCCACCCGTACGCGTCCGGCCCGGGCCAGGCGCTCGGCCTCGGCGCGCGAGCACAGCCCGCGCCTGGAAAGAACGCGGGCAAGGCCATGGCTTGGTTTCCCGGTGCGGTTCATGCCTCGGCGCGGCGAGTGCGTGCCACCCGTTCCTGGTTTCCGCGCCGCGCGCTCTTCCTCAAGGCCTGCGTGCAAGCTCCGGATCGTCGCGCGTGACCGGCATGAGATCCTGCTTGGACACACCGAGCAGCAGCAGCACCGGGTTGGCGAAGAAGATCGTCGACAGGATGCCGATGGCAATGCCGATCAGCATGATCAGGCCGAAGTTCTCGAGAGCCGGACCACCGAGGAAATACAGCGTGCCGACCGCCAGCGCCGTGGTCACACCGGTCATGATCGTGCGCGACATCGTCGAGTTGATCGAGCGATTGAGGATCTCGGCCGGCTCACCCTTGCGCGAGGAACGGAAGATCTCGCGCACGCGGTCGAACACGACGATCTTGTCGTTGATCGAGTAGCCGACCACCGACAGCACCGCGGCCAGCGCCGGCAGATCGAACTCGCGGCCGGTCAGCGCGAAGGCGGCGACCGTCAGCAGGGCGTCGTGCAGTTCCGACGCAACCGCCGAGACTGCGAAGCGCCACTCGAAACGGATCCACAGGTAAATCGAGATGCCGGCGATGACGAAGATCACCGCGATGAGACCATCGGTGCGAAGTTCCTCACCGATCTGCGGTCCGACGAACGACGAACGTGTCGCCTTGGCATCGGCGCGCTTGGCCTGCAGGGCGGCGACGACTTCCCTGGCGATGCGGTCGGCAGCCTGCTTCTCGGCCTCGTCGGTCGCGGCCTCATTGGGTGCTCCCGCCTCGCCGTCGTGCTCCTCGTTGGCGATGCGCACCGCGAAGTCATTGCTGCCGCCGTAGGTCTGCACGACGGCGTTGGCAAATCCGCCTTCGGCCAAAGCGGCGCGAACCTCGCCGACATCGATGCCACGCTCGTAGGTCACTTCGACCAGCGTGCCGCCGGTGAAGTCGAGGCCATAGTTCAGGCCTCGACCGAAGATGATCACCGCCGACAGGGCCATGAGGATGCACGAGACGACGAGGCTGGCCTTGCGCCAGCGCATGAAGTCGATGTTGATGTTCGGGTTGAAGAGTTCCATGAACGTTCTCCTCCGGCGTCAGACCGGCAAGGCCTTGAGTTTGGCCGTGCGGCCGAAGATCAGCGACACCAGCGAATGCGTGCCGGTGACGGAGGTGAACATCGACGTGAGGATGCCGACGGTTAGCGTGACAGCGAAGCCCTTGATCGGACCGGAGCCGAATGCGAGCAGGGCGACCGCTGCGATGAGGTGGGTGACGTTGGCGTCGAGAATCGTCGCCCAGGCCTTCTCGTACCCGGCGCGGATCGCGGTATGCGGTGTCACGCCATTGCGCAGTTCCTCGCGGATGCGTTCACAGATCAACACGTTGGCGTCGATGGCCATGCCAAGCGTGAGCACGATGCCGGCAATGCCGGGCAGGGTCAGCGTGGCCTGGAAGATGCTGAGGATGGCCACCAGCAGGACGAGGTTCATCATCAGGGCAAGGTCGGCGATGACGCCGAACAGCTTGTAGTAGATGCCGACGAAGACGACCACGAGGGTGAGGCCGACGATGACGGCGAGCACGCCCTTGCGGATGTTGTCGGCACCGAGGCTCGAACCGATGACGCGCTCCTCGACGATATCGACCGGCGCGGCGAACGAGCCGGCGCGCAGCAGCAGGGCGAGTTCGGAGGCCGCGGCCATGCTTTCCAGGCCGGTGGTCTGGAACTTCTTCGAGAACACGCCCTGGATCGTGGCCAGGCTGATGACTTCCTCGGTGATCTTGGCAGTGCGCACTTCCTTGCCATCGACCATCTTCACCTCGGGCGTACGCTCGACGAAGACCACGGCCATGCCCTTCTTGAGGTTCTGCGTGGTGAAGTCGAGCATCTTGCGCGCACCCGCCTCGTTGAGGGTCACCGAGACGGCCGGCTGCCCGGTCTGCGGATCGGGCATGCTGGTCGCGCCGACCAGCTCGTTGCCGGTCACGATGACCTTCTTCTTGAGCACGGCCGGGCGGCCGTCCTTGAAGTGGTACAGGCGCGAATCGGGAGGCACGATGCCGGTGCGCTCGACCTCGAGTGGGTTGACGCTCTCGTCAACCGCTCGGTACTCAAGGGTGGCCTGCGCGCCGAGCAGTTCCTTCGCCTTGGCAGTGTCCTGCAGGCCCGGGAGCTCGACGACGATGCGGCTGCTGCCCTGCTGCTGGATCACCGGCTCGGCGACGCCGAGTTCATTGACGCGGTTGCGCAGCGTGCCAACGTTGCTCTTGATCGTCTCGTCGGCGATCTGGCGGAGACGCTCCGGGCGTACCGTCACGTTGAGCGTGGCCTGGTCGCCAATCACGTTGCCGTCCATGACGAGCAGCTCGGTGCTCAGGTCGCGGTTGATCGCCGCGGCAATCGTGTCGCGGTCCTCGACCCCCTTCGTCTGCACGACGATTCCCTGGGGCGTACGGTTGACCGAGGCGTTGCGTACGTTGCGGTCGCGCAGCAGGCCGCGGATGTCGTCGACATAGCGTTGCTCCTGCATGTCGAGCACGCTCTTCTGATCGACCTGCATGAGGAACTGCACGCCGCCCTGGAGGTCGAGGCCGAGCGGCATCGAGTTGGCGCCGATCGTGCGCAGCCACGCGGGAACGGTCGACGCAAGATTCAGCGCAACCGTGTAGCCGTCACCCAGATCCTCGCGCAATGCACTCGAGGCGGCGAGCTGGGTATCGGTGTTCGGGAACAGCGCAAGCAGGCGCTCCTCCTTCACTTCGACGCTCTCGAATTCGATGTTGCGCGTCTGCAGGGCCTGCAAGGCCTTTTCCTTGAGCGCCTCATCGACGACGACGCTCGACTTGCTGGCCAGGATCTGCACGGCCGGCTGCTTCGGGTACAGCGTGGGCAGTGCGTAGATGAGGCCAGCCAGGGTCACGAGCAGGACGAGCGCGTGTTTCCAGCGGGGGTAATCATTCATGCGGAAGGATCCGGGTGGATGCCAATGACGGGAAGAACGGAGCAAGACCGGGATGCGCGGGAGGAACGTGGCCTGCCCCGGAGCCGCGCATGCGTGCCACGCGGGTCCCGATGCTGTATCGGGACCACGCGGCCGGACTTCAAGACTGCTTGAGCGTGCCCTTCGGCAGCACCGCGCTGATCGCGTTGCGCTGCACCTTGATGCTGACCTTGTCAGCGATCTCCAGGGTGACGAACGAGTCCGTGATTTCCTCGATGCGGCCGACGATGCCACCAACCGTGACCACCTCGTCACCCTTGGCCAGCGCCGCGATCATCGCGCGCGTCTCCTTGGCGCGCTTCATCTGCGGCCGGATCAGCATGAAATAGAAGATCGCGAAGATGATGATCAGGGGCAGGAACGAGGCCAGCGGATTCGGTGCGGCGGCGGCTGCGTCCTGGGCATGCGCGGAACTGATGAGAAAATCCATTGTGGCTCCAAGGGTTGCGCGGTGCCGGACACGAGATCCAGGCACCCGAAAAAGGTCGCGGATTATGCCATGCACGTACGCCCCGCGCACGACGGCCCACCCGGCGAGCGACTGCGCCGTGCAGATCCCTCCGCGGCATCGGCTGCCCACGGCCCTGGGCGGCGTGCCCGGCCCCCGCTCGACACACCTTGTGGCTATGATGCCGCCCAGGACCAGCGGAATGGACCATCCACCAGGTGCGACTCGTACTGACCGGCAGCGGAGCTTCGCGCGGCAAGGCGCTCGGGCGTGCTCGCCTCGAGCAACCCAGCCGGTTTCTCGTCGACGAGACGCGCCTCGACGAGGCGGACATCGCCGCCGAACTGGCCCGCCTCGAGCACGCCCTGGCCGATGCCCGCGCCGAACTGCGCACGCTGCGCGACAAGCTGAGCGGACCGCTGGCGCGCGAAGTCGCCGAGTTCATCGACGCGCACAGCCTGATCCTGGCCGATCCTGAGTTCGTCAATGGCCTGCGCGATCTCGTCAGCCAGGGTCGAATGCATGCCAGCGCCGCCCTGAAGCTCCAGCGCGACAGTCTTGTCGCCGTGTTCGAGGCGATGGACGACCCCTACCTGCGCAGTCGCCGCGAGGACATCGAACACGTCATCGGCCGCGTGCAGGGTGCGCTGAGTCGGGAATCGAGCATCGAGGAACGCAAGCTCGCTTCTCGCGTCGGCGAGATCCTGGTCAGCGACACGGTCGCCCCATCCGAGCTCGTGCCGCTGGCCGAGCATGGCGTGCTCGGCTTCGTCCTGACCGCTGGCAGCACCCTGTCGCACAGCGCGATCCTCTCACGTTCGCTGCGTCTGCCCATGGTGGTCGGTGCGCACGAGGCGCTTTCGCACGTACAGGACGGCGATCTCGTGCTCGTCGATGGTGATCGTGGCGAGATCATCGTCCACCCGACTGCCCAGGACCTTGCCGGCTATCGGCTCTGGCAACGCGAAGCGGCCCAGCACGACCAGCGCCTGGAATGCCTGCGCACGGTCGAGACGCGCACCATCGACGGTGTCGCCATCAATCTCCACGCCAATGCCGAGATGACCGCCGACGTCGCCCAGGCGCGTGCCAACGGCGCCGCCGGCATCGGCCTTTACCGCACCGAGTTCCTGTTCCTGCAGCGCAGGGAAGTGCCCACCGAGGAGGAGCAGTTTCTGGCCTACCGCGATGTCGTGCTCGGCATGGGGGGCCTACCGGTAACGATCCGTACGCTCGATCTCGGCGCGGACAAGATCGACAACGCCGGACTCGCCCTGCGCGAGGAACCGAACCCCGCGCTCGGTGTGCGCGGCGTGCGCCTTTCGCTGCGCGTGCCTGGCCTGCTGCGCACGCAGCTGCGTGCCATCCTGCGCACCACCGGCTATGGCCCCGTGCGCATCCTCGTGCCGATGGTGTCCTGCGTCGAGGAGATCGAGGCTGTGCGTCGCGAACTGCGTGCCTGCGCGAAAGACCTGCGCACGCAGGGCCACGAGATCGCCGATCACTTCGAACTCGGTGCGATGATCGAAGTGCCAGCCGCGGCGATCGCCCTGCCCAGCATGATCCGCATGCTCGACTTCGTCTCGATCGGCACCAACGACCTGATCCAGTACACGCTCGCGGTCGACCGTGGCAACGACGCGCTTGGCGACCTCTACGACCCGCTGCACCCGGCCGTGCTGCGCCTGCTCGCGCAGATCATCGCCACCGGCGGGCGTGCCGGAAAACCCGTGGCCATGTGCGGCGAAATGGCCGGCGACACTGTCTTCACGCCGCTGCTGCTCGCGCTCGGCCTGACCGAGTTCAGCATGCACCCGCGCGCCCTGCTCGAGGTGCGCGAAAGGATCAACGCGCTGGACCGCAGCGTCCTGCGCAGGCTCGCGCCGAAACTGCTGCGCGCCACCAGCCGCGAGCGCATTGCGGACCTGCTCGGGCAAATGCGCGTGGAGCTGCCGGCGGTGACGACATCGGCATAGCGAACCCCTCCTCTGCCGTGCCTGCGGGGCGGCTATGCCTTCTTCACGAACTCGGACTTGAGCCCCATCTGACCGATGCCATCGATGCGGCAGTCGATGTCGTGATCCCCATCGACGAGGCGAATGTTGCGCACCTTGGTGCCGACCTTGACCACGCTCGATGAGCCCTTGACCTTGAGATCCTTGATCACGACCACGCTGTCGCCGTCGGCCAGCACGTTGCCCACGGCGTCCTTGACGATGCGCGCAACGTCTTCGACCGGACCTTCAGCGATCGTGCCGGGCGACCATTCATGGGCGCACTCGGGGCACACGAGCAAGCCGCGATCCTCGTAGCTGTAGGTGGAGCCGCATTGCGGGCAAGGGGGAAGTTCGTTCATCGGACACTCTCCGGAATCATGACGTGGCCGCCACTCACATCAGGAAAATCGTGGCGAGACCGAGGAAGATGAAGAAGCCGCCGCTGTCGGTGATCGCCGTGATCATCACGCTGGCGCCCATGGCCGGATCTCGGCCGAAGCGCTCAAGGGTCATCGGAATGACCACGCCCATCGCCGCGGCGAGCAACAGATTGAGGGTCATGGCTGCGGTCATGACGAGACCGAGCGCCGGATTGCCGTACAGCAGCCAGGCGACCAGGCCGACCACGCCACCCCAGATGACGCCATTGAGCAGGGCAACACCGGCTTCCTTGCGCAACAGGCGTCGTGCCCCCTCGGGGCTGACCTGACCGAGCGCGAGCGCACGCACGATCATGGTGATGGTCTGGTTGCCGGAGTTGCCGCCGATGCCGGCGACGATCGGCATCAACGCGGCGAGCGCGACGAGCTTCTCGATCGAGCCCTCGAACAGGCCGATGACGCGCGAGGCGAGGAAGGCGGTGACGAGGTTGATCGCCAGCCAGGTCCAGCGGTTGCGCAGCGAACGCCAGACCGAGGCGAAGATGTCCTCGTCCTCGCGCAGGCCGACACGACTCAGGGCCTCGGCGTCGCCTTCCTCGCGGATGACGTCGACCATGGCATCGATGGTCAGGCGCCCGACCAGCCGCCCCTCGGCATCAACGACCGGCGCGGAGACGAGGTCGTAGCGCTCGAAGGCCTGCGCGGTGTCGAACACGTCGTCCTCGGGCCGGAACGTGTTCGCGTCGGCGGCCATGACCTCGCTGACCTCGCGCGCTGGATCGTTGACCAGCAGCCACTTCAACGGCAGCACCCCAGTCAGCACATGATCCTTGTTGACGACGAACAGCTTGTCGGTCTGCTCGGGAAGTTCCTTGAGGCGGCGCAGATAGCGCAGCACGACCTCGAGGCTCACGTCCTCGCGGATCGTGACCATCTCGAAATCCATGATCGCGCCGACCTGGTCGTCTTCGTAGGACATCGCCGAACGCAGCTGCTCGCGCTCGGGCGCGTCGAGACGCTGCATGAGCTGGTCGACCACGTCCTCGGGCAGATCCTCGGCAAGGTCGGCGATCTCATCGGCATCGAGCTGCTCGGCAGCAGCGAGGATTTCCGGCGCGTCCATGTCGGCGAGCAGCGACTCGCGCACGGCATCGGAAACTTCGAGCAGGATCTCACCGTCGCGATCGGCCTTGACCAGGTTCCAGACGCTCAGACGGTCCTCGGGTGGCAGCGCCTCGAGGATGCGCGCGACGTCGGCCGGGTGCAGCGCATCGATCTCGCGTTGCAGTTCCTCCACGTGCTGGCGATGAATCAGGTCGTCGTCGGTTTCCTGATCCGTACCGGACTGGCGTTGCGCGAGATCCTCGACCAGATGGTGCCGGCGCAGCATCTCGGACACGCGCGCAAGGTGCCCCTGCAGCGGTGTGGCCGGCTTCGTGCTGGTTTCGATGTCGCTCATCGTGCGCTCCGTCCTGCAGGACGGGCGCCCGGCAGGGATCAATCGGTCAGGATCGGGGTGAACCGGCGAGGGGTTCTACTCGGAATGTCCATGACGGGATGCCTGGCGGCCGCCACGATCGGCGGGGGCGCATGATAACGCCTGGCCGCGGAGGCCGGGAGGGGGAAGAGCGGGGAATGGGGAAAGGGGGACAGGGAATGGCCGAAGCGGAGCATCGAGGCGCTTGCGCCTTGTCGCTTCAACCATTCCCCGTTCCGGGCGTCAGAACGGAATTTCGTCGTCGTCGAATGGATCGTTGCGCAGGGGTGTAGCCGACGCATGCGGCGGTGCGGATTGCGTGGCGCGCGACGGGGCGCCACGGTCGTGCCCGCCACCGCCACCGCCACCGCGCTCGCCACGGTCGCGGTTGTAACCGCCCCCTTCACCGCCACCGCCACCAAGCATCTGCATCTCGTTGGCGACGATGTCGGTCGTGTAGCGCTCGATGCCATCCTTGTCGGTGTACTTGTTGGTGCGCAGCGAGCCTTCGATGTAGACCTGCCGGCCCTTCTTGAGATATTCACCGGCGATCTCGCCGAGGCGCCCGAACAGGACGACACGGTGCCACTCGGTGCGTTCCTGGTTCTCGCCGGTCTGCTTGTCCTTCCAGTTCTCCGACGTGGCCACGCGGATGTTCGTGATCGCCGAACCGCTGGTCGTGTAGCGCGTTTCGGGGTCCGCGCCGAGGTTGCCGACGATGATGACCTTGTTGATGCCGCGTGCCATGCTGGAGTCCTCGTTTCTTCGCCGCGATCGTGCGTGATGGGCGGCGAGGATACACCAGACCCCACCCTCCCCTGCTGCCGGCCGTCGTCCCGCCGTGTTGTAGGAAAACGTCGATTCCCATGCCAGCCGCCGACACCCGCGACCGGGGTCGTGGCGCGGGCGGCTATACTGCGCGCGTCCGCTCCACGGAATCCGCTCTTGAGTTCATCGACCTCCCTCGCAGACGCCACCGCCGTGCGCACGATCGCCGACGTCCAGGCGCTTGCTGCCCCCGGCATGCAGGCCGTCAACGCGCTGATCCGCACGCGCCTGGCCTCCGACGTCGTGCTGATCAACCAGATCTCGGAGCACATCATCCACAGCGGCGGCAAGCGCCTGCGGCCGATGTTGCACCTGCTCGCCGCCCAGGCAGCCGGCTACACCGGCGCGGAGCATGTTCCGCTCGCCGCGCTGATCGAGTTCATCCATACATCGACCCTGTTGCACGACGACGTCGTCGATGAATCGGACCTGCGTCGCGGCCGCAAGACGGCCAACGCACTGTGGGGCAATGCGGCGAGCGTGCTGGTTGGCGACTTTCTCTATTCGCGCTCGTTCCAGATGATGGTCGCGATCGACAGCATGCGCGTCATGCGCATCCTTGCCGACACGACCAACCGCATCGCCGAGGGCGAGGTGCTGCAACTGCTCAACATCGGCAACGCCGATACGACCGAGCGTGCCTATCTCGATGTCATCGAACGCAAGACCGCCGTGCTGTTCTCCGCCGCCGCGCGTCTCGGCGCCGTGCTGGCCGGCCTGCCCGAAACGCAGGAACTAGCCCTCGCACGCTTCGGCATGGACCTCGGCTACGCGTTCCAGATCGCCGATGACGTGCTCGACTACGTGTCCGATGCCGACACGCTCGGCAAGAACATCGGCGACGATCTCGCCGAAGGCAAACCAACCCTGCCGGTCATCCACGCGATCACCCACGGCACGCCCGAACAGGCCGCCAGCCTGCGCCGCGCAATCGAGAGCGGCGGCGTCGATTCGCTCGACAACATCGTCGAGGCGATCCGCCATTCGGGCGCGATCGACTACGCGCAGGCCCGCGCGCAGGCCTATGCGAGATCAGCCAAATCGGCCCTCGAAGCCCTGCCCGCCTCACCCGCCCGCGAGGCGCTGGCCGTGCTTGCCGACTACTCGGTCGACCGCAGTTCCTGAACCGTCCGGGCCGATGCAAGGGCGCCACCGCGGCAACCTCGCTGCGCGCGCCCTCAGCCGCGGCCGTCCCTGCTCCACATCGGTCGCCTCGCCCAGGTCATCGATACCGCAGTCACGCCGCGCCGGACTCGGCGCGGCCCGAGCGGGTACTCCGCCGTCACGCCGCGCGCGGTTGCTTCATCAGCAGGTTGAACAGATCGGCGAGGCGGTCGCGCATCTCGCGGCGATCGACTATGAGGTCGAGAGCACCGTGTTCGAGCAGGAACTCCGAACGCTGGAAGCCCTCCGGCAGGGTCTCGCGCACGGTCTGCTCGATCACGCGCGGACCGGCGAAGCCGATCAAGGCCTTTGGCTCGCCGATGTTGATCTCGCCGAGCATGGCAAAACTCGCCGACACGCCGCCGGTGGTCGGGTGGGTGAGCACCGAGATGAACGGCACTGCAGCCGCGCGCAGGCGCGCCAGCGCGGCCGAGGTCTTGGCCATTTGCATGAGCGAGAACAGACCTTCCTGCATGCGTGCACCGCCGGTCGCCGAGAAACAGACCATCGGCATGCGTTCGGCCAGCGCAAGTTCGGCCACGCGCGTGAACTTCTCGCCGACGACCGAGCCCATCGAGCCGCCCATGAAGGCAAACTCGAAGGCGCAAGCAGCAAGTGGGCGGCCCTTGAGCGCACCACGCATGGCAAGCAGTGCATCCCTTTCACCGGTCTGCTTCTGCGAGGCGGCCAGGCGATCCTTGTATTTCTTCGTGTCCCTGAACTTGAGCGCGTCGACAGCCTCGAGCTCGCCGAAAACCTCACTCGCGCTGCCTGCATCGAACAGCGCCACGAGACGCTTGCGCGCGCCAATGGCGTGATGGTGCGTGCATTTCGGGCAGACCATGAGGTTCTTCTCGAGTTCGGGCCCGTACAGCACGGCACCGCAACCATCGCACTTCTCCCACAGACCTTCGGGAACCTTGCCCTTGCCTGCGTTCTGCGTGCGGATGCGCGGACTCATGAGTTTCTGCAACCAGTTCATCGTGAAGCGCTCCGGTCAATGATGTGGGGCATGGTTTCGCGGCGCCCCGCATCGTTCGTGTTCATGTCGGCAGCATGGCATCGAGCGCCGCGCGGATCGGCGCCAACGTGTTGCGCGCGATGGTCGCCGCGGCGGCGGCGTCCTTCGCTTCGGCAAGCTTCGCCACCAGCGCGCTGCCTATGATGACGGCGTCCGCCAGTTCGCCGACCGCGACCGCGGTCGCGGCATCGCGCACGCCGAAGCCGACCGCGACCGGAATGTCACCACCCGCGCGGATGTGCGCGATGCGCGCACGCACCGCCTTGGGGTCGAGTCGGTCGGCGCCGGTGATGCCGGCAAACGAGACGTAGTAGATGAAGCCGCGTGCACGCGCGCGGATCGCCGCTAGGCGAGCATCGGTGGTCGTCGGCGCAACCAGGAAGATCTGCTCGAGTCCGGCCTCGATGAGAGGATGCAAGGTGTCGGCTTCTTCGACCGGCACATCGACCACGAGCACGCCATCCACGCCGGCGGCCACGGCCTCGGCAGCAAAGCGCGCATGGCCGTGAATCTCGATCGGATTGAGATAACCCATCAGCACGACCGGCGTATCGGTGTCGCGTTCGCGGAACGCACGCACCCATCCGAGGATCGCCTCGATGCCCACATCGTGCGCGATCGCGCGCTCGCTCGCATGCTGGATCGTCGGCCCATCGGCGACCGGATCCGAATACGGCACACCCAGCTCGATGAGATCGGCACCGCCTTCGACCAAGGCGTGCATGATGTCGACGGTCGCCTCCGGCAGCGGATCGCCGGCGGTGATGAATGGCACCAAACCCTTGCGGCCGCGCGCACGCAGTTCGGCGAATCGACGGTCGATGCGAGTCAAGGGACGAAGCCAGGTCACAGCGCGATCCCCTCGCGCGCGGCGATCGTATGCACATCCTTGTCGCCGCGCCCGGACAGATTGCACAAGACCAGCCTGTCGGGCGGCAGCTCGCGGGCCAGCTTGATCGCCTGGGCAACCGCATGACTCGATTCGAGGGCGGCGAGGATGCCTTCAGTGCGGGCGAGTTCATGAAACGCGGCCAGCGCTTCGTCATCGGTCACGCCGACATAGGTTGCACGGCCGCTGTCCTTGAGGAAGGCATGCTCGGGACCGACGCCGGGATAGTCGAGGCCGGCAGAAATCGAATGCGTTTCCGTGATCTGGCCGTGATCGTCGCAGATCACGTAGGTGCGATTGCCATGCAGCACGCCCTTGCGGCCGGCGGCCAGCGAGGCAGCATGGCGGCCGGTATCGATGCCCTCGCCGGCCGCCTCGGCGCCGACAATGGCGACATCGCGGTCGTTGAGGAACGCGTGAAACAGGCCAATCGCATTCGATCCGCCACCAACGCAGGCCGTCAGCACATCGGGCAGACGGCCGTACTGTTCGAGCATCTGCGCGCGCGCCTCGCGACCGACCACGGCGTTGAAGTCCCGCACCATCATCGGATACGGATGCGGACCGGCGACCGTGCCGATGATGTAGAAGGTGTCGGCAACATGTGTCACCCAGTCGCGCATGGCTTCGTTCAGGGCGTCCTTGAGCGTCTTCGAGCCCGAAGTGACCGGCACGACCTCGGCGCCGAGCAGCTTCATGCGGTAGACATTGATCTTTTGCCGCTCGATGTCCACCGCGCCCATGTAGACGATGCAGTCGAGTCCGAAACGTGCGCACACCGTGGCAGTGGCCACGCCATGCTGCCCGGCACCGGTCTCGGCGATGATGCGGCGCTTGCCCATGCGCCGCGCGACCAGCGCCTGGCCGATGGTGTTGTTGATCTTGTGCGCGCCGGTGTGATTGAGATCCTCGCGCTTGAGCAGGATCTGTGCGCCTCCGATCTTCCTCGACAGGCGCTCGGCGTGGTAGATCGGCGAGGGCCGGCCGACGTAGTGCCTGAGGTCACGCTCGAATTCGGCAATGAAAGCCGGATCTTCGCGCATCGAGAGATATGCTTCAGTCAGTTCCTCCAGCGGTGGCATCAGCGTCTCGGGCATGTAGATGCCGCCGAAATCGGCGAAGCGTCCACGCGCATCCGGATACGCGTGGAAGTCGGTGACGACGATCGGTTCGTTATTGCCCACTGCGTTCACTGAACCCTCTCACCCGCCTGATTGCCTTGCCCTTCCATCCGACGTCAGCCCTTCACCGCAGCGATGAAATCGCGCATGCGCGCCACGTCCTTGATGCCGGGCGCCGATTCGATGCCACTCGACACGTCGACCGCGTACGGCCGTGCGCGCACGATCGCCTCGGCAACGTTGCCGGCATCGAGCCCGCCGGCAAGGATCACGGGCCGATCGAGTGCAGGCACGCGCGACCAATCGAAACGACGGCCGCTGCCCCCTTGTTCGCCGACCGCATGGGCATCGAGCAAGAACCCGCTGGCACCGGCATATCGGGCCGCATAGCTTGCCACATCCTCGTGCGAAGCCATCGCCACGGCCTTGATCCAGGGCCGACCGACGCGCGCGCAATCCAGCGCGGCCTCGCTGCCGTGGAACTGCACGAGGTCGGGCGCGACGATCGAGACCACGTGCGCGATCCAGGCCGGATCGTCGTCCATGAACAGGGCCACAGCCGACACGAACGGCGGCAGGTCGCGGCGGATTGCATTCGCCGTTGCCGGTTCGACGAAGCGTGCGCTGCGCCGCGTGAACACGAAACCGAGTGCATCGACACCGAGTGCGCAGGCCGACTGTGCATCCGTGGCACGTGTGATTCCGCAGAATTTGATGCGCGTCCGGATCATGACAGGCAGGCCTCGTCCGGCAAGCCGGCCTCGCGTGGATAGCGCGGAGCGATGAAACACAGGCCCGCTGCCGGCGCGGTCGGTCCGGCCACGCTGCGATCGCGCCCGACCAGTAGTTCCTCGAGCCAGCCGGTCGGACGTTCTCCACGTCCGACCGGCAGCAACGAGCCGACGATGTTCCGCACCATGTGGTGCAGGAAGGCATTCGCCTCGATGGTTATGTCGACGCGTTCGCTGGTGCGACCGACCGAGATCGCATGCACGTTGCGGAACGGCGTCCGCGCCTGGCAGGCGATCGTGCGGAACGCACTGAAATCGTGCTCGCCGACCAGAGCCTGCGCGGCAGCATGCATGGCCGCAGCGTCGAGCGATCGGCGTTCCCAGGCAACATAGCGCGCCTCGAGTGCCGGCCTCGCGGCGCGGTTCAGTATCGAGTAGCGGTAGCGCCGTGCACGCGCACCGTACCGGGCATGGAAGTCGTCGGCGACCGGCACGACCCAGCGCACCGCCACGCTCGCCGGAAGGCGCGAGTTGGCACCGAGCATCCAGCCGCGCGGTGAACGCTCCGCAGCGGTGTCGAAATGCACGACCTGGCAGATTGCGTGCACACCGGCATCGGTCCGCCCTGCGCAGGTGACCTCGACACGATGATCGGCCACCACCGACAGTGCATCCTCGACTGCGCCCTGCACGGTGGCGCCATGGCTCAAGCGCTGCCAGCCGAGGAAGTCGGTGCCGTCGTATTCGATGCCGAGAGCAAGGCGCAAGGGTCAGGTCCGCCGTGACAGGTTCCGGAAGTATCCCGCTTCCGCCGCCCCGTGGCGCGGCGTGCGGAAACGACGAGGCCGGGATCGCTCCCGGCCTCGTCGTGTGAAGCAGCGGGTATCCCTCAGCGGATTTCGCCGAGTAGCCTGCGCGCCTCATCCTGCTGGGACGGACTGCCCTCGCCGAGCACCTCCTCGAGCATCGCGCGCGCCCCATCGGGATCGCCCATGTCGAGGTAGGCCTTGGCCAGATCGAGCTTGGTTCCGATCGCATCCTCGCCGGCGAAGAAATCGTCGTCGCCCTCACCCCCGCCAGACTTGTCGTCGGGTTCGAATTCGGTCACCACATGCGACGCCTCGACCGGCGCGATTGGCGGTACCTCGTCGAAGGTGAACCCCTCATCGGCCCCGGAGGTGGTGCCCGACTTCGGCGTGTCGAAGTCGTACTCGACGGCGGTGAACTCGGCGGTCGCGAGCGAATCTTCCGGCTGTAGCGGCTTCGGCTCATCGGTGAAGCCGTAGCCGCCATGGCTGCCCGCCGCGGTGTCCAGGCCATCGAAGCCGAAATCCGCGCCGGACGCAGGCGTCGCGGGGGCATGACCGCCGAACGACTCACCACCGGATTCGCCGCCAAACAACGGATCGCCCCCGAACAGTGGATTGTGCGGCACGAGTTCCTCGCCCATCGCACGCGCTTCGCGCCATTCCGCCTGGTTTGGATCGGCGATCGAGGCATACATTTCCTCGGCGGCAGCCTCGAACTTCGCTGCATCGCGCTGCGCGTAGTAGAGGCTCAGCAACTCGAGATGCGAGCCGGCGTTGGACGGATCGCGCTGGACCTGGTCGATCAGCTGCTGTTCCTCGCCGAATGCATCGCTGGCGGCCACATATGCACCGCCGACCGGCGCGGCACCGAAGCTGTCGGCAATCGACTGACGACCCGCAGCCTGCGCCGGCGCCTTGCGCTTGCGCAGACCAAACAGGCCCAGCAAGACCAGCAGCAGGCCACCGATGCCGCCGGCCGCAAGCGCCCACGGCTCGAGATACCACGGCGTGGCCGAATCGGGCGCCGGTACCGGAGCGACCGGCCGAGCCGGCGGCGGCGTCGGCTTGGCCGCTTCGGAGGTTGCCGGCGCAGGAGACGCCGCGGGCGGCGTGGCCACAGCCGGGGTATCGGCTGCGGGTGTGGCATCCGTATCCACGGCGGTTGCTGCGGGTGCCGGTTCGGCCGGCGTCGCGTCACCTGCTGCCGGCACAGGTTCGGTCGTCGCAGGTGAGGTCACGCTGTCTTCTGCCGCAGCCGGTGTGGGCGCAGGTTCCGCTGTCGGTGTGGCCGAAGCCGCAGGCGGCGCCGCCGCCTTGTCGCCGTCACCCCAGATGTCGTCTTTGGTGATCGCTGGCGCGGTGGCGGCAGGCGTCGCCGTCGCAGCGGCAGGCACGGCCGCCGCCGGATCAGCCACCGGCGTGGCGGTCGTCGAAGCGGCCTGCAGAGCCTTCAGCTTGTCGCGCAGCTCGGCGAGCTCGCTGTTCTGCAGCGAGATCAGCCGCTCGTTCTTGTTCTTGATGTCCTCGAGATCGCGAACCCTCGACTTCAGCTCGCCGGACTCCTGCTCACGGCTGGCCAAGGCCTCGCGCACGCGCGCGAGTTCGGCCTTGGTTGCCGCATCCCCGCCACTCGAGGTACCGCCACTCGGGCGATCGGCCGCGCTGTCACCGGCCTTTCCTTCGCGTGGCGGCACGAGGGCCAGGCGTTCGCCCTTGGGTGCCGGTGTCGACGTCGAGCGAGGCGGCGCGCTCGTTGTCGTCGGCGTGCTGTCGGCGACGAGGGTCGGTGTTGCAGCGAAGCCGCCACGCCATTCGTCGACCTGGGCGCGAACCGCTGCAGCCGCCTCGCGCGCCGATCCGACCGCACCGATCTCATCGGCACTTGGAATGCGCAGCACGGCTCCGCGCTTCAGCGCATTGATGTTGTCACGGTAGAACGCGTTCGGATTGGCCTTGAGCAGGGCCAGCATCATCTGGTTGACACTGACGCTCTCGTCGGGACGCGTGGCGCGCGCGACTTCTCCGAGCGTCTCGCCGGCGGCCACCGGGCCGTATTCGCCGGCCGCGGCAACACGCGGCGCGGCGGCCGGAGGGGGTTCGGCAGCCGCCACAGGCCTGGCCGGAGCCGGCTTGGGCGCAGCCACGGCGGGCTTCGGCTTGCTCTCCGGAATCGGCTGCACGGCGACACGCTCGGGCTCGCTCGCGGCCGCAGCGATAGCGCTCGAACCCTTGACTGCCGGCGCCATGATCGGCGGATCGAGCAGAACCGCGTACTCACGCAGCAACCGGCCCTTTGGCCAATTCGCCTCGAGCAGCAGATTGAGGAACGGGTCGCGGATGATTTCGCGGCTGGTCACGCGGATCACCGTCTCGCCGCTCGCGTTCTTGCCCAGCGTGAATTCCAGCGGCACGCCTACGTTCGCGCGGTTCAAGCCGACGCGGTCGAAGTCGTCGGCCGAGGCCAGTTGGACGATCAGGCCTTCGGCCTCGCCCGGTGTCCCCTGGATGACCGGAATCTCGGCCACCAGTGGCTGGTTGAGGCCGGAACGGACCTGGATCGAACCCAGACCCAGCGCGAACGCATCGGTCGCTCCCAGCGCGAGCGCAATGGCCAGCGACAATTTCAGCGGTCGTTTCATGTACAGCGCTCCCCGGAAGCGTGGTCTGCAACGGTCGACCGCTCCCCTGGGAACGGCCGGAAAAAGCTCGAAAACGCCTTATAACACAATCGTAACTCTATATCAGAGATACGTTTTCACCAATAGCTCACCAATCTGGACCGCATTGAGGGCAGCCCCCTTGCGGATATTGTCGGCAACGACCCACAAAGCGATGCCACGTGGATGCGAGATGTCCTCGCGGATGCGGCCGACGAAGACCGGATCGGCGCCGGCCGCGTCGCCTACCGGCGTCGGATAGCCGCCGGCCTTGCGCTCGTCGATCACGCGCACTCCGGGCGCTCCTTCGAGCAGTTCGCGCACGCGCCCCGCGCTGATCTTTTCGCGTGTCTCGATGTGCACGGCCTCGGCGTGACCGAGGAAGACCGGCACACGCACCGCGGTCGGGTTCACCTGGATCGTATCGTCACCAAGGATGCGGCGCGTCTCCCACACCATCTTCATTTCCTCGCGGGTGTAGCCGTTGTCCTGGAAGTCGTCGATGTGCGGGATGACATTGAAGGCAATCTGCTTCGGGAACTTCGTCGGCGCCGGATCCTGAAAATTGAGCAGGGCGGCGGTCTGCCGGCCGAGTTCCTCGATGCCCGAACGCCCGGCGCCGGACACCGACTGGTAGGTGGCCACGTTGATGCGCTCGATGCCGACAGCTCGATGGATCGGCGCCAGCGCAACCAACATCTGCATGGTCGAACAGTTCGGGTTGGCGATGATGCCACGCTGCGCATAGCCGGCGATCGCTTGCGGATTGACCTCGCTGACCACCAGCGGCACGTCCTCGGCGCGACGGAACTCCGACGTGTTGTCGATGACCACCGCACCGGCGGCCGCCGCGCGCGGCGCATGCACCCGGCTGACCGCGCCGCCGGCCGAGAAGAAGGCAATGTCGATGTCCTTGAAGTCGAAGCTGTCCAACTCGCGCACCGTGGCCTGCTTGGCGCCGAGCGAAACCTTTCCACCGGCACTTTTCGCGCTGGCCAGCGGCACGAATTGGCCGATCGGAAAACGCCGCTCGGCGAGGATCTCGATCAGTGCCTCGCCAACCGCGCCAGTGGCACCGACGAGGGCGACGTTGTAGCTCGACTTCTGGCTCATGGGATGTCCGGAAAGGTGTCCACTCCGCACATTGTGCGGAGGAACGAGGTTGCGGCTCAATTGCCGCGTGGTACGAGCCCCGCGACGCCGGGCACGCGCGGCGTGACCGCACCGACGTCGCCGCACTGCGCGCGGTGACGCAGGGCGTGGTCGATCAGCACGAGGGCCACCATCGCCTCGACGATCGGCACGGCGCGCAGGCCTACGCAGGGATCGTGGCGGCCCTTGGTGCGCACGTCGACCGCCGCACCGGCAAGGTTCACGCTGCGTCCCGGCACCAGGATGCTCGAGGTCGGCTTGAAGGCGACACTGGCGACGACGGGCTGGCCGCTGCTGATGCCGCCGAGGATGCCACCGGCATGGTTGGAGAGGAACCCTTCCGGGGTCAGCTCGTCGCGATGCTGCGTGCCCTTCTGAGTCACGACATCGAAACCATCGCCGATACCGACCGCCTTGACTGCGTTGATCGACATCAGCGCCGCAGCGAGATCGCCGTCGAGCTTGCCGTAGATCGGCTCGCCCCAGCCTGGCGGCACGCCGTCGGCGAGCACGTCGACACGCGCACCGACCGAGTCGCCGGCCTTGCGCAGCGCGTCGATGAACGCCTCGAGCTCGCCGACCATCGCCGCATCGGGCCAGAAGAAAGGATTGCCCTCGACCGCCTTCCAATCAAACGAGCGCGGCACCAGATCACCGATTTGCACGACGCACCCGCGTACGCAGATGCCGTGGTGTTCAGCCAGCCACTTCTTGGCAACCACACCGGCAGCGACGCGCATCGTCGTCTCGCGCGCAGACGAACGACCGCCACCGCGCGGATCGCGGATGCCGTACTTCTGCCAGTAGGTGTAGTCGGCGTGGCCGGGACGGAACGTTTCGAGCAGTTCGCCGTAGTCCTTCGAG
This sequence comes from Dokdonella sp., assembly GCF_019634775.1. Lineage (NCBI taxonomy): Bacteria > Pseudomonadati > Pseudomonadota > Gammaproteobacteria > Lysobacterales > Rhodanobacteraceae > Dokdonella > Dokdonella sp. The sequence continues at coordinate 364,166 of NZ_JAHCAS010000002.1, read as the reverse complement.
CGCTGGTCGGTGTTGCGGATCAGCAGCGCAATCGGCGTGCCGGTCGTGCGCCCCTCGAACACGCCCGACAGGATCTCGATCTCGTCGGCCTCTCGGCGCTGCGAGGTGTAGCGCGAGCGTCCGGTCGCACGGCGCTCGAGATCGTGGCGGAACTCCTCGGGCGCGATCGCCAGTCCCGGCGGACAGCCGTCGATCACGCAGCCGATTGCCGGACCGTGGCTTTCGCCGAAGGTGGTGACGGTGAAGAGCTTGCCGAATGTATTGCTCATGGAGTGCGAGGCCTGCTACTGGGACACGGCGACGAAGAGCGGGACGCGCGGGCACGACAACCGGGCATGGTCATGTTCAGGAGGGCAGCGCAGCGACCTTTGCAGCAACAGCTTCGATCCCGCAATGGTCCACGGCACTCGAATCTCCTCCCCAACCTTGTCCTCTAACCTCGCGCCGCCGCCGCAGCGAGAATGGCGGGCGCATGCGCCACCAGATCGGCACGGTCGATCACGAACACACCCATTGCGCCGACGGCGAATTCGACCCAGTTGAACGGCACCTCGGGCAACCGTTCGACCAAGGCACGCTCGCTCTCGCCGACTTCAACGATCAGCACGCCATGCTCGGTCAGATGGGCCGGTGCTTCAGCGAGGATGCGCAACGCGAAGTCGAGGCCATCGCTGCCGGCGGTGAGGCCGAGCTTCGGCTCATGCGCATATTCGGCCGGCAGGGCGGCGAACTCGCTTTCGGTCACGTAAGGCGGGTTGCTGACGATGAGGTCGTACTTCTCGCCCGGGATGCCGGTGAACAGGTCGGAGCAGATCGCGCGCACGCATGCGCCGACGTCCTGGTAATCGATGTTCTCGCGCGCCAGCGACAGCGCCTCGTCGCTGATGTCAACCAGATCGACCTGCCAGTCCGGGTTGTACGAGGCCATGGCGATGCCGATGCAGCCCGAGCCCGTGCACAGGTCGAGCGCACGTCCGACGTCGCGCCCATCGAGCCAAGGCGAGAAGCCGTTCTGGATCAACTCGGCGATCGGCGAACGCGGCACCAGCGCACGGCGGTCCGTGATGAACTCGAGGCCGGCGAACCAGGCCTTGCCGGTCAGGTAGGCGACCGGCGTGCGTTCGCGCACGCGGCGCTCGAACAGGTCGAGGACGGCCTGTTTCTCGGCGCTGGTCAGGCGCGCCTGGCCATAGGCCGGGGAAAGATCATGCGGCAGATGCAGGGTCTGCAGGACGAGGTGCGTGGCCTCGTCGAGCGCATTGTCGTAGCTGTGCCCGAAGGTGACGTCGGCCTCACCGAAGCGGCTTGCTCCGTAGCGGATGAAATCGATGATCGTGGCGAGTTCGGCGGTCATTGGTAGCGGTGCTTGGCAGCGGTGAATGGTGACTGGTGATTCGGAGTAGCTTCGTGCGGGCTTGTGCATTTTGCCGATCACGAATCACCAATCACGGCCTACCAGTGTACCGGCAGCCGTGTGGACCTGCCGACCTTCCGCGACATGGCGGCTATACTGGGCGGATGACCGCCCCCCCTACCCGCACGCGCATCGGTGCGACACCGCTGATCCTGATCGCCGCCGTGGCAGTCGCCATCGGCTTCTTCGTCGGTTCGCGTTTTCTTGGCGCACCGCCTGCACCCGCCATGACGACCGCCGTGCTCTATCCGGCGCCGCGCGAGGTTCCAGCGTTCAACCTCGCCGCCGCCGACGGCAAACCGCTGACCGCGGCCGACTGGAAGGGCCGCTGGACCCTTGTCTTCATCGGTTTCACGCACTGCCCGGACGTTTGCCCGAACACGCTCGCCGTGTTCCGCCAGGTCTGGAACCGGCTCGACGCACAGGGCCTGACGGCGAGGCTGCGTTTCGCTTTCATTTCGGTCGACCCGGAGCGCGACAACGGTACGCGCCTCACCGACTACGTGCGCTACTTCCACCCGGACTTCGAAGCTGCGACCGGCAGCAACGATGACCTCACCCGCTTCACACGCTCGCTCGGCCTGGTCTACACGCATGTGCCGGACGACAAGGGAGGCTACTCGGTCGACCACAGCGCATCGGTCGTCATCATCGATCCCGACGGTCGCGTCATCGGCCTGTTCCGCCCGCCGCTGGAGGTGGAGCCCATCGCCACTGACCTTGCCACCCTGGCCGGAAAGCACTGATGACGCCGTCGATCCTCCTGCAGTACGTGCTGCCGCACCGATTTCTTTCGCGTGTGGTCCACTGGGCCACACGCCGGACCTGGCGGCCATGGAAGAACTGGCTGATCCGCCGGATCACCAAGGGCTATCACGTCGACCTCGACGAAGCCGCGGAACCTGACTCCGACGCCTACGAACACTTCAACGCCTTTTTCACCCGCGCACTGAAGGCCGGTGCACGCCCGCAGGATGCCGACCCTGCCAGCCTGCTGTGCCCGGCCGATGGCCGGATCAGCCAGGCCGGCCCGATCCGTGCCGGACGCGTGTTCCAGGCCAAGGGCCAGGACTACAGTGCCGCCGAACTGCTCGGCGACGACGCGTCCGCTGCGCCCTATGCCGACGGCGCCTTCGTGACCGTCTACCTTTCACCCCGCGACTACCACCGGGTACACATGCCTCTGGCCGGGCGCCTGGTCTCGACCCTGCACGTGCCGGGGCGCCTGTTCAGCGTGGCTCCGTTTGCGGTTGCGGGGATCCCGCGGCTGTTCGCGCGCAATGAACGCCTGGTCTGCCATTTCGAGGGCGAGCACGGCCCGTTTGTCCTCGTCCTGGTCGGCGCCCTGCTCGTGTCGAGCGTGTCGACGGTATGGAATGGCCTGGAGATCCCGCCCTATGCCTCGCGACCGGTCGCACGCGACTGGCGCAGCCGCGACCTGCATCTCGGTCGGGGCGATGAAATGGGACGATTCAACATGGGTTCGACTGTCATCCTGCTGCTGCCGCCTGGCGGCCCGCACCTCGACGCGCTGACCCCCGAACAGTCCGTGCGCGTCGGTCAGCGCATTGGCCACGCCTGAGTACGCTCCGGAGCGTGACCGGTTCCGCGAAAATGTGACGAAAATTGGCAGGAAGTGACCAAAATCACTGCCGACCCGGCTACAATCGCCGCTCCACGAGTCCACAGGGGGCGACCATGCAGATCCTTACCCGTTTGATCGCGCTGACTCGCGGCATGCAGTTGAAGCGCCAGTTCAAGGACATTGAAAAAGCGCTCGAGCAGCTCGCACCCGGTGCGCGCCGCCAGCTTGCCGCGATTGCCATGCGCGAGTTCTCCGCCGCATCGAAGAGCGAGTTCCCGCACCTCTACGCCACCCCACCCGAAGAGAAGTACGCGCCGTGGGGCTCCGGCACCGCAATCGGTTTCGAGCGCATGAAATCCGACAGCCTGCAGGTGCGCCTGCGTGGCCTTGCCCTTTGGCTGATCGTCAGCTTCCACGAGACCAAGGATTCGCCATTCCCCGACCAGCGCGAGTTGCACCGCCAGGTCATGCGCACCCTGCGTACGCTGAAGGAGTCGGCTGGCGACGCCCCCGACACTGCCAGCGAATACTTCAAGAACAGCCCTCGCGCCGCCTGAAACCCCCGCGTTCCAGGCGGCAAAGCCGAGCGATCCGGCAGGTTCCCCTCAGGTCGCAGCGCACCGTACGATTCCCCTGATCGTCGCCACGAAGTACCACCAACCGGTGGTCCTTCGTGCTCGTGCGGCTGTCGGGAGCCGGAAACTCCAGTCCGCACGATGCCCACGGCACGTCTCCGCACCACGCCCATCGCGCACCGGATGAGGCTGCTCGTCGGACCGCGCCTGCGAATCTTGGCGACTGTATCCCACGCCCGTTTATCAACGCACTGCGGGAGCCGACAACCCGAGGCGACCGCAGCGACCTGCCCCGGTGCGGACCCGCTCCCGCAAAAAAAGCAGGCGCCCACCTGGGGCGCCTGCTCGGAAACACACCGCATGGAACAGTGGATCAGTCCACCGAGAAACCCTGCAGGGTGACCGGCGTGGTACCGGCCGTGATCGCAGCACCCGTATTCTCGTAGCAGAAACCGGTGATCGTTGCCGGGAAGCCGTTAGGACCCGTTGTCGTCAGCGCAACCCAGCCGTAGTTCTGGGCTGACGTGACTTCATTGTAGAACCTGACGCCGATATAGCCCGATCCACCACCAAGGAGTGCGTCTGGGACCGTCCCGCCGGTGACGTTCGATGTATTGTAGGTCTGGCCCGGTCCGATGGTCGCGCCAGCGGCAAGAACGTCTGCGGTACCGGGCGTCGACGACACGACCTGGTTGGTGCCGGGACCGGTGCCTGGGTTGGTCCAGAACGACAGGCCCGCGCTATTGTTGTAGAAATTGATGTCCCAGTTGGCCACGGAGCCGTTGTTGTACGCGCCCGTGACGAGATTGGCGTACACGCCATCAATATTGTCGGGGATGGAGTACGGCAAGGCACCACCAAGTGGCGGCGTATCGCAGACGATTGCCGCATTGCCCGTGGTCGCAGCAAGAAGCAGGGCCGCTCCCGCCATAAGCCCCAAGTTGTTGCGGATGGAGCGACTCAGTTTCTTCTCATGATTCATTGGATTTGTCTCCACAGCCAGAGTTCGGATAACCGGGTTTTTACCACCAAGCACGGGGATGGATGCCCCAAACGCACAACCACCGGAGGCTCCCGCCACATTCCACGATCATGCGAACGGTCCGGTTCGATGCATGACACGGAACGGGTATCGGCTTCGTTGAAGCCACCACCAGATATGAGCGGAACGTTAACGCACATGTCCACCGAGTTCAAGTTCGCGCTTTGCCCGGGAATCCAGCGCGGGACGGGCCACCAATGCGGGGCGGTCGATACATTGTGCCGGGGGACTCCGATCAATTCCCGTGACGCTTGAAGGCGCTCCCGCAAGATCTTGATTCAGTGGGAGCAACTTCAGTAGCGATTCGGTTGAACAGGCCATCCCCAAGGGGCGCTGACCGGTCCCGCACCGGGATCACCGGCCTGGGCGGACGGGAATCAAGGCGCGACGGCGAAGGCAGGCTGGCCGTCTGTCGAGCCGGCGCAACGCCGAACTGCGCCCGCACCGGACGGCCCCAATCTTTGAGTCCCAATGACGGGGTGTCATCCGCAAGGCCCGCAGCGCGGCGTGCGCGGCTCGTCCAGGCAACCAGCCTGCACTTCGCCACGTCCACCGCGCTGCGAACCTCGCGGATGTCATGACGCCGTTGCGGGATTGATCATATGCGCATCCCTAGCGTCCGGCGGCGCACGCAGGCAGTTTGAGCGTCTGCCCTGCGCGAATGGCATAGCGCGGCGCACGCAGTCCGTTGAGGCGCGCGATTTCCTCGATACGCGCGCAGCCGGAGCGACGCGCGATCGCGGCGAGGCTGTCACCCTTGCGCACGACATAGCTGTGCGTACCACTGCCGCGCACGGTGGCGACACGTGTCGCTTTCGGCGTCGTCGCGGCCACAGCAAGGCTCGCCGTATGCAGGTCTGCGGCGAGCTGGCCCCATTGGCCTTCGACACATGACCGACGATATATCGGCTCGAGTTGTGCCGGCAGTTCGATGCGCGTCCCTGCCGGCTGGCGCTCGGCCGGATCGAGGGCGGGATTCAGATTGCGCAAGGCGCGGAACCAGCCGTCGGCCGATGCGCCCTCGTTGCCGAGACAGACCGTCAGTTCCGCCAGTGTCGCCGGCTCGGCCAGCATGATGCTGCCCGGACGACCATCGACCTTGGGGAACTGCAGGTTGTAGCGCTCCGGATGCAGGAACAACCAGGCCGCGGCGAGCACCATCGGCACGTAGTCGCGGGTCTCCGCCGGCAGGGCGGCATAGATGTCGGGATCCCAGAAGCTCTTTTGCCCGCCACGCCCGGCCAATCGCTGCATGCGCCCTTCCCCGCCGTTGTAGGCAGCGATGACCAGCTCGAGGTTGCCGTTGAATATGGCGAGTTGCTCATTGATATAGGCCGCGTTCGCGCGCGCCGACAGACCCGGATCGAAGCGCTGGTCGAAGCCATCGCGACGCGTCAGGCCAAAGCGCAGACCGGTCGCGTACATGAACTGCAGAGGCCCCGAGGCGCCCGCACGCGACACCGCGTGGACCCGTCCGCCGGATTCCTTGGCGAGGATGCCGAACAGCAAGGCCTCGGGCAGACCAACCTTGTGATACTCCGGCCACATGCGATAGCGCATGATCTGGTAGTTGACGTAGGCCGTCACGAGGTTCGGCCGATACTGCGTGAGCCACTGCTCGATGCCGGCCTTGACCGGCTCGTTGAGCACAAGGATGTCGGCCAGTTCGCGGCCATTGAGCAGGGTGATGGTGCGATCCATCGCCGGCAGTGCGGCGACGAGCGGGCTCCCGGCCACGCCCCCTTCGTCGCCGACGACGACAGGCTCCTCGCCATCGACGTCGTCCGGCGTTTCGAGGCCCGCACGCAACAGGCGGTCGTAGGTCGAAAAGAAGCGTGCGCCGTCGCAACCCGGCAAGGTTGTGCAACGTACGGCGGCGGCCTGCAATTCGTCGAGCGCGCCGTTCAATTCGACGCGCGCCCGCTCGACCTCACCATGCGCGGCGAGGTCGAGCGCCGAGAGGTGGCGCTGGCTGGCTGCATCGAACTCGCCGTACAGCCGGTTGAGCGCGATCTCGTCGACTTTGCCCTTGTTGCCGGGGGTGGGCCGGCCGGAGGTCTTCGCCGGCGCCGTTGCGCAGGCAGCCAGCAGGAGGCCAAGGGCGATCGGCAGGCAACGCAGGACGGAACTCATGTGTGGAGAAACTCCGGCTGGACGACACAGCACGGTACCCGAGGCATCGCACGTGGGCAAATGCACGGCGCCACGCTCTACAATTCGCGCGCTGTTCCGGCAACGAGGGCCTACGAAGTGGATGACATCCTGATCGGCAAGAGCGACATCGAGGTGTGGCTGCGCGCGCGCTATGCGAACCGCCATGGGATGGTCGCCGGTGCCACCGGCACCGGCAAATCCGTCACCCTGATGCTGCTCGCCGAAGGCTTCTCGAGGCTGGGCGTGCCGGTCTTCCTTGCCGACGTCAAGGGCGATCTGGCCGGGCTCTGCCAGGCCGGCGCGATGAGCGACCGACTCAAGGCGCGCATCGACCAGCTCGGCATCGAATGGAGCCCGAACGCGAACCCGGTGGTGTTCTGGGACATCTACGGCAAGCTCGGCCATCCGGTGCGCGCGACCGTCTCGGAGATGGGCCCGACCCTACTCGGCCGCCTGCTCGAACTCAACGACACCCAGCAAGGCGTGCTCGAGGTCGTGTTCAAGTGCGCCGACGACGAAGGCCTGCTCCTGCTCGACCTCAAGGACCTGCGCTCGATGCTGGCCTTCGCGTCGGAAAACGCCAAGGCGATCTCGCAGCAGTACGGCCTGATCAGCCCGGCCTCGCTGGCCGCGATCCAGCGCGCCCTGCTCTCACTCGAACAGGCCGGCGCGGATCATTTCTTCGGCGAGCCGGCACTCGACCTCGCCGACTTCATGCGTCAGGACATGTCCGGGCGCGGCATCATCAACATACTCGCCGCCGACCAACTGATCCTCAAGCCGAAGCTGTATTCGACCTTCCTGCTGTGGATGCTCTCGGAATTGTTCGAGAACCTGCCCGAGGCGGGCGATCTCGACCGGCCGAAACTCGTGTTCTTCTTCGACGAGGCGCATCTGTTGTTTGCCGATGCGCCGGCGGCACTGGTGCAGCGCATCGAGCAAGTCGTGCGCCTGATCCGCTCGAAGGGCGTCGGCGTGTACTTCTGCTCGCAGAATCCCGACGACGTGCCGCAGGTGGTGTTGGGCCAGATGGGCAACCGCGTGCAGCACGCACTGCGCGCATTCACGCCGCGCGACCAGAAGGCCGTACGTGCAGCCGCGGAGACCTTTCCACCGAACCCGCAGGTCGACGTGGTCAAGGCGATCACCGAACTCGGCGTCGGCGAGGCGTTGGTGACGACGCTGCAGGACGGCGGCAAGCCTTTGCCCGTGCAGCGCACCCTGATCGCCTCGCCGGGCTGTCGCATCGGCACGATCAGTGACGAGGAGCGCACGACGATCCGTTCGCGCTCGCCGGTTGGTGGCAAGTACGATACCGAGCTCGATCGCGAGTCGGCCTTCGAACTGCTTGCCGCACGTGCGCAGAATGCAGCCGAGCAGACCTCCACCAGCAAGGACAAGGCGAAACAAGCTCCGGCCGAAGAAGGCGGACTGATGGGCGCGGCCAAGGACCTGTTGTTCGGTACCAAACGCCGCCAGGGCATGCTCGAATCGATGGCGAAATCGGCCGCACGCAACGCCGGCAACCAGATCAGCCGCTCGATCATGCGCGGCGTCCTCGGCGGCATCTTCAAGTCACGCTGATGGGACGCTGGCGCGCACCGGGAGCGGCCTCCTCGGTGCTGATCACACCCGAGGGCCTGCGCCGACTACAGGAGGAACTGACCGACCTGTGGACGCGGCGCCGACCCGAAGTGGTCGCCGCCCTGAGCGCCGCCGCGGCCGAAGGCGACCGCTCGGAAAACGCCGAGTACATCTACCGCAAGAAGCAGCTTGCCGAAATCGATCGCCGCGTTCGTTACCTCGGCAAGCGCATCCCGAGCCTGCGCGCCTCGCACGAACTGCCGGCGGACCAGGCCGTGATCTACTTCGGCGCGTACTTCCGCGTCGAAGACGCGGATGGTTCAGAGCACGCCTATCGCATCGTCGGCCCGGACGAGAGCGACGCCCGGCGTGGTTGGATCAGCATCGACTCACCGTTTGCCCGCGCTGCACTGGGTCGCCGCATCGACGATGAATTCGAGGTGGCCACGCCGACCGGAGTGCGAATGTGTTGCGTGGTGGCGGTGGCGTATGAGTAGCGACAAAAGAGAGCCATGAGGTGCAACGGCGCGACAGGCGCGCCGTCATGATCGCGGAACGCGGTGCAGCGGCAGTCCTCGTGGCATGTCGACCATGCAGCAAGCGACGATTGTCGCGCCCCGCCTTTCACCTCGACCCTCCAGAAAAAACGGGCGAACCTCGCGGTCCGCCCGTTCCTCGATCCGACGCTCCCGCACCATCATTCCATGACCGGCAAATACACGCGCCAGGTGTTCACACCTTCCTCGGCTGCCGGCATGCTGCCGTCCTCGTTTGGTGTCGGCGGGACGATCTCGTCCCAGAAACGGCCGTTGTCCATCTCGCTGTACTCGTAACCGTGGGTTTCGGCCCAGGCCTTTTCCATCACGCGCAGCAACGGGATCGAAGCGGCGCTGCCGTCGTACTGGCTGGCCAGCGCCTTGCCGGTATAGCTCGTTGTCGCCTTGATGCCATCCTCGAGGATGAGGTGGCCGTTGTCGTCGATGTCGCCTACCGCATAGGTCCTCGGCTCGTCGCTGTCGTCGAGGCCCTCGAGCACATCGTCGTTGCCGTTCATCGCCGGTGCCGCCGGGATCGTGAACTCCTTGCGGTCGAACGTGAAGGTCGTCGAGTTGACCGGAATGGCGACATCGAACACGTAACTCTCGTCGCCCCAGTTCGTGGTGATCGTGCGACGCGGGCCGGACGCAGCGAGGCCCGCCTTCTTCATGAAGGCTTCGAGCTTCGCCGTCGCTTCGTCGGTGGCGGTGGCGACATCGTCGAGCGTGCGTGGCGCCTTAAGGCTGACATAGATCATCGGGCTGCCCACGACATCGACGACCTCGATGTTCTGGTCCTTGTAATCGACATTCGGGAACGTGGCCAACATGTTCGACAGGCTGCCGACCGCGGTCTGCACGTTGGCGTCAGGCGCGCCGTGGATATACAGGCCGGCATAGCGCCAGAACAGGTTCCAGCCGTATTCGGCATCGTAGCGCCAGTAGATGCGCGTGGTCTTGCCGTTCTGTGCGGGATCGAGGCGGATCGTGTAGCTCTTGTTCTTGCCGGCAAAGTTGTTCTCGACGGCCATCCTTACCTGGCTGTCGGTGTCGGACTCGATGATCTCGAGGCGGCCGCTGCCAACCAGGTCGTTGCCACGATAGGTCAGTGCGGCACCGACGCCATCACGCGGACCGGCATAGTCGAACGACAGAGCCGGATCGAGGCGACGCTCAGGCGACCAATCGGGGAAGCGGTGCAGCGTATTGATGGAGTCGTAGATCTGGCGGACCGGATTCGATACCTCGACGGAACGCTCCACGTGGCCGCGATCGGGCAGCAGAACGCCGATCACGAGGATCAGGACGGCCACGATCACCAGGGAAACCAGCAACTCGAGCAGACGAACCATTCAGGACTTCTCCAGACTATGACCAACACGGCAGCCACCGCCCGCGCGGGGCACGTGAACGACGTGAGCGGCCACGGACATGCGCAGATGCCGACGCCGGGCCCCCGTGCGTCAGGCCGGGCATGGTACTTGGTCCGCCCGGCGCTGGCTATGCCTGCCCGGGAGCGTCGTCAGGCGCTCCGGCGAACCTCCGTCGTGGCCGATCTGGCTCCCGCAAGGTCTTGATATTGCGGGAGCAACTCAAGTCGCAACCAGGGAATCCGCAATGATGCTCCGATCAACCCCGCGACCGCATTGCCGTCATGCATGGGCGCAGGTCAAGGCGCGACGGCGAAGGCAGCCTGGCCTGTTGTCGAGCCGACGCAACGCCGGGTTGCGTCCGCACACGACGCCCCCAACCACTGTTCATGTCCGTGGATGGGGGTGGTCGGCGCCCCCTAAACGACCCCAAGCTCGAATGCCTTCAGCACCGCGCGGGTGCGGTCGCGCACGCCAAGTTTGGACAGGATGTTCGAGACGTGATTCTTGACCGTGCCCTCGGCCACGCCAAGCGAGTTGGCGATCTCCTTGTTGCTGTAGCCGCCAGCCATCAGGCGCAGGATCTCGGTCTCGCGTTCGGTCAGCGGATCCGGGCGGTCCAGGCTGGTGAAATCATTGTGCATGCGCTCGAGGCCGGACAGCAGGCGCTGGGTGACCACCGGGGCGACCAGCGAACCACCGCCGGCGACGACCTTGACCGCATCGACGAGCTGGTCGAGCGAGACGTCCTTGAGGAGGTAGCCGCGCGCGCCGGCCTTGAACCCGGCCAGCACGAGCTGATCATCATCGAACGTGGTCAGGATGATCGTCGGCGGCAGCCTGTCCTCGGCGGCCAGCGCATTGAGTACGTCGAGGCCCGACATGCCGGGCATGCGCATGTCGAGCAGGACGACGTCGGGTTTCACTTCGGGAATCAGGCGCACCGCCTGTGCACCATCAGCAGCCTCGGCAACCACGCGGATCGCGTCAGAAAGCTCGAGCAGCGAACGGATGCCCTGCCGAACCAGCGTCTGATCATCAACTAGACAGACGGAAATCATGATGTCCCCCCTTCGGCATAGGCTGGCAGCCAGACGTCGAGCACGAAGCCCTGGTCCCTGGCAGTGACGATATCGAGACGGCCACCGAACTGCGACAGGCGTTCACGCATGCCGCTGAGGCCGTTGCCCGGCTTGACCTGGCTGGAACCGCGACCATCATCGCGCGCATGGATCGCGAGTTCGCCATCACTGGTGGCTTCGAAGACGAGCCATAGATTGCGGGCACCGGCATGACGCACCGCATTGGTGATGATTTCCTGAGCGCAGCGCAACAGCACCTGGGCACGGCGCGGGTCCTCGACAGCAAAGCGCGGCGGGATTTCGAGGTGGATATCGAGTCCCGGGACACCCTCGATCAGGGTTTGCAGGGCGCCCGTGAGGTCGATGTCACCGTCCTCGCGCAACTGGCTGACCACTTCGCGCACGTCCGACAGCAGCAGCCTCGCCACCGACTGTGCCTGACGCACGTGCTCCAGCGCCTGGCCCTGCACGAGATGGCTGGCCACCTCGAGATTGAGGCTGAGCGCGGTCAGGTGGTGGCCGACCAGGTCGTGCAACTCGCGCGAGATGCGCATGCGCTCGCCGAGCCGGCTCGACTCGGCGAGCAGTGCGCGTGTCGCGCGCAGTTCGGCATTGAGGCGGCGCTGCTCGTCGCGCGCCTCAACCTGCTGGCGCGCGACCAGCGAAGTGAAGAAGCTCAGCGCCGAAGTGCCGACGTACAGGCTCGACTGCAGGAAGGCGAGACCGAGGGTATAGCCCTGCAGACTGGCGAATTGAGGCAGCATGAAGAAGTTCTGCAGCACCATCCATGCGATACCAACCGGGACCGGCAGGATCCACGGCAGCGCCACCGAGACGACGACGAGCAGCAGCGAGGACAACGCACTCTGGCTCAACCAGCCTATCGCCATCGCCAGGGCGATCAGCAGCAGCAGAAGGGCGATCTGCCCAATCCTGCGCAGGCGTGTCGGATGACGCACACCCATGTCATGGGTAAGGAACCAGAACACCAGGCCGAACACGAGGTAGCAGCACAGGCACAAGCCGTAGTACCAAGCTGGCCAGCCACGGTCGAGCATCTCGGCAACCAGCGTGGAGCGGCGCAGCAACGGGATGCCGACGCAGGCGTAGGTGAACAGGCTTGCGTAGCGCAGCAGCTGGATGTGATTGAAATGCGGCATCGGCATGGCCGCATGATAGCCCGGTCCCCGTCGGCGCCATCTGTCCGAAGTCATTGCGGCCGGGAATGGGGAGTGGTCAGGAGCAGGGAGCGAAGAGCGGAGCGGCCTCAACCATCCCCCATTCCCTATTCCCCATTCCCGCATTGCGCGACGGCAACGATTTCTTCATGGCCCCGCAGCAGGGGCCGTGCGATAATTCCGGCCCGTCGCCGGACTTCCGGCCGATCCGTGTCCGCCTGGAGCCCTCACCCGCATGTCCCTCGTCATCCGAGACGTGCTCGAGCACGAACTCGATTCGGTGCTCGCGCTGAACAACGCCGTCGGACCCAGTATCCTCGCCCTCGATGCGGCGCGCATGCGCTGGTTCTTCGAAAACGCCTCGTACTTCCGCGTTGCCGAGATCGACGGCCGCCTCGCTGGCTTCCTCATCGCCATGCGCGAGAGCGCCGACTATTCCAGCCCGAACTTCCTCTGGTTCCGCGAGCGCTATCCCGAATTCGTCTACATCGACCGCATCGTCGTCGCCGAACCCTTTCGCGGCCACGGGCTCGGCCGTGTGTTCTATTGCGACGTGACGAGCTATGCCGAAGTGCGCGTGCCGTTGCTGACCTGCGAGGTTTTCCTCGAGCCTCGCGACGACGTCGCCGTGCTATTCCATGGAACCTACGGTTTCAACGAGGTCGGCCAGCAACTCATGCCCGGCGTCGGTCGTCCGGTAAGCCTGTTGGCGAAGACGCTGTGCAGCTATGAGTTCGTGCGCGACACCTGGCTGCGCGCCGGCAACGGTCGCCTGCCGAACCTGCCGTGGCTGGCCGAACGCGCCGGCAACGACGAGGCTCCGGCGCGTCGTGCGAGTGGAGCCTGAGTGGCAATGTCCGGCACGCAGAAACCGTTCGAACCAGCGGCCGAACTGAAGTTCGGCCAGGTCGGCATCGCCAACCTGCGCCTCAAGCGCGACGATCCGGAAGCGATGTCGGCCGAACTCGCCGAAAAGATGCAGACTGCACCGCAACTGTTCGCGCGCACTCCGGTCGTGCTCGACCTCAGCCACCTGCCCGCCCTGCCGGATGCGGACCACGTGCGCGACCTGTTCGAGCGCATCCGCGACGCCGGCATGATGCCGGTGGGGCTTTCCTACGGCACCAGTGCGAACGAGGCACTTGCGCGTGAGCTCGACGTGCCGCTGTTCGCCAAGTTCCGGGCCGCCTTCGAACGCGCGGGCGGGTCGGTCGACCCGGCGCCTGCACCCGCACCAGCGCCGGCCACACCACCCGTTGCGCAGAGCACGGACACACCACCGCCGCCCCCACGCCAGAGCGGCGGCACGCTGTACCAGGATGCGCCGGTGCGCTCCGGCCAACAGGTCTATGCGCGAGGCGGCGACCTGGTCCTGACGAAGATGGTCGCCAACGGCGCCGAAGTCATCGCCGACGGTTCGATCCACGTCTACGGCGCATTGCGCGGACGCGCGCTCGCCGGCGCGCAGGGCGACACCTCGGCGCGCATCCATTGCCAGGAATTCCACGCGGAGCTGGTGTCGATCGCCGGCCACTACCGTGTGTTCGAGGATCTTCCATCGGATCTGCGCGGCAAACCCGTGCAGGTCTGGCTGGAGGGGGAAAAGCTGCTGCTGGCCAGGCTCGGCTGACGGCGGACAACGACAAGAGCCGCATGGAGAACGTCCTTGACTGAAATCATCGTCGTCACATCCGGAAAGGGTGGCGTGGGCAAGACCACGACGAGCGCCTCGCTCGCGGTCGGCCTCGCCCGACATGGCAAGAAGGTCGCGGTAATCGACTTCGACGTCGGCCTGCGCAACCTGGACCTCATCATGGGTTGCGAGCGGCGCGTGGTGTACGACTTCGTCAACGTCATCCACGGCGAGTGCACGCTCAAGCAGGCGCTCATCAAGGACAAGCGCCACGAGACGTTGTTCGTGCTCGCCGCATCGCAGACGCGCGACAAGGACGCGCTGACCAAGGAAGGCGTGGGCAAGGTGCTGGACGAACTGAAGACCGAAGGCTTCGATTTCGTCATCTGCGATTCGCCGGCCGGCATCGAGAAAGGCGCCGCGCTGGCCATGTACTTCGCCGATCGCGCGATCGTCGTGGTCAATCCGGAGGTGTCGAGCGTCCGCGACTCCGACCGCATCCTCGGCCTGCTGTCGAGCAAGACCCGCCGCGCCGAACTCGGCGAGGGCGGCGTCGCCCAGCACCTGCTGCTGACCCGCTACAACCCGGTGCGTGTCGAGGCCGGCGACATGATGAGCATCAAGGATGTGCAGGAGATCCTCGGCATCGAGGTGATCGGCGTGATCCCCGAATCGGAAGGGGTGCTCGCCGCGTCGAATGCCGGCGTGCCGGTCATCCTCGACGAATCCTCCAACGCCGGCCAGGCCTACGATGACGCCGTCGCGCGCCTGCTCGGCGAAACGCGGCCACTACGCTTCGTGGATGCGCAGAAGAAGGGCATCCTCGCCCGCCTGTTCGGGAGCTGAGCATGGGTATCCTCGACTTTTTCAGGAACAAGCCGAAGAACACCGCCAGCGTGGCCAAGGACCGCCTGCGCATCATCGTCGCGCAGGAGCGTGCCCAGCGCGGCACACCGGACTACCTGCCGACCCTGCGTCGCGAGCTTCTCGAGGTCATCAAGAAGTACGTCAACGTCGACCCCGATGCCGTGCTGATCAGCGTCGAACGCGACGGCGAACACGAGGTGCTGGAGCTGTCGGTCACGTTGCCGGAAAAAGAGCGGAACAAGGCCGCCGTCGCGGACGAGGACTGAGCCGGTGCTTCGGCTCGCCGACATCGACGCACTTGCGGTCGATGCCCTGCTTGCGTGCCATGGCCTCGTGCTCGAACGCGTCGCCGATGGCGCCCCCATCCCAGGCAGCTACTGGGGCGAGCCGGAAGCCGGCGTGATCGGCAACACCGTCTACGCACGTGCCGATACGCCCGTGCATTCGCTGCTGCATGAAAGTTCCCACCTGATCGTACTGCCGCGGGAGCGGCGCGCGCGCGTGCACACCGACGCCAGCGACTCCGTCGCCGAGGAGGACGCCACCTGCTATCTGCAGATCGTCCTCGCCGATGCCCTGCCGGGCGTCGGCCGCGAGCGCCTGATGCAGGACATGGACGCCTGGGGCTACAGCTTCCGCCTCGGCTCGACCCGTGCCTGGTTCGAATCCGATGCCGAGGACGCCCGTGCCTGGCTCGCCGAGCGCGGGCTGTTGCCCAGCTTATCGTCACCGTAGGAAGCGGCTTTCGCCGCGCTGCTCTGGCTGTACAACCCCTCAAAGGCAAAGCATCACGCCTGAAGGCGCTTCCTACGGAAGAATTTCGCGATGCCATTGCGCACGGCCAAACGGCCTTGCCAGCACCGCATGCCGCGGACTAGCCTTCCTGACCATTTCGCGGGGAGTCGCCACCATGAAGTCCAGCCTGTTGCCATTCGCCATCGCACTCGGCCTCGCCGCCTGCGCGTCGACGCCGACCACGCCGAAGGCGACGCCCGAGAAGGCCGCCGTGCCGGTCGCAGCCACGCCCGCGGAAGCAGACGCCTTCATCTCCAGCGTGGAAAAGACGTCCCGCGAGCACTACGCCGAGGAAGTTGCCTCGCAGTGGGTGGCGGCGACCTACATCACCCAGGACACCGGCCTGCTCGAGGCCAAGGCCAGCGAGCGCGCGCTGATCCGCCTCAAGGATTCGATCGAAGCCTCGCGTCGTTTCGACGGCATCGCCGGCCTGTCGCCGGCCACCGCGCGCCAGATCGAACTGCTGCGCCGGCAGAGCCCGATGCCGGCACCGAAGGATCCGGCCCACCTCGCCGAGCTCGCCGCACTCGGCTCGAAGCTCGGTGCCGCGTACGGCGCCGGCAAGTCGTGTCGCGATCCGAATGATGCAAAGACCTGCCGCAACCTCAACGAGCTGTCCGAGGTGATGGCCAAGAACCGCGACTGGGATGCCAGCCTTGAGGCCTGGCAAGGCTGGCACAACGTCGCCCGTGCCTCACGCGCCGACTACCAGCGCTTCGCCGAACTGCTCAACGAGGGCGCGCGCGACACCGGCTTCGCCGACGCCGGCCAGGGCTGGCGCACCGGCTACGACATGGATTCCGAGGCCTTCCGTGCCGAAACGGACCGCCTGTGGGGCCAGGTGCAGCCGCTCTATTCCGACCTGCAGTGCTATGTGCGCAGTCGCCTCGAGAAGAAGTACGGCACGCGCATGCCCAAGGACGGAACCATTCCCGCGCACATCACCGGCAACATGTGGGCGCAGGACTGGTCGGCGCTGTATCCACTGGTGCAGCCATTCCCCGGCGTCGCCGGCGTCGACCTCGACTCTGCGCTCAAGAAACAGAAGTACACGCCGGAAAAGATGGTGCGTCGCGCCGAGGACTTCTACACCTCGCTCGGCATGCCCGCCTTGCCGGCCTCGTTCTACGAGCGTTCGATGCTGGTGCGTCCGCGCGACCGTGACGTGGTCTGCCACGCCAGCGCCTGGGACATCGACCTCAGCGGTGACGTGCGCATCAAGATGTGCATCGTGCCGAACGAGGAAGAGTTCACCACGATCTATCACGAGCTCGGCCACATCTACTATTTCCTCGCCTACAACGACCAGCCGCTACTGTTCCAGAACGGCGCGCATGACGGCTTCCACGAGGCGATCGGCGACACCGTCCAGCTCAACCTGACGCCGGCCTACCTGCACGGCGTCGGCCTCGTCGACAGCGCGCGCTCGAGCGACAAGGCGGTGATCAACTCGCAGATGCAGCTCGCCCTGGCCAAGGTCGCCTTCCTGCCGTTCGGCAAGCTGATCGACGAATGGCGCTGGGGCGTGTTCGACGGCTCGATCCCGACCGACCGCTACAACGCGGCCTGGTGGGAACTGCGCCGCAAGTACCAGGGCGTTTCCTCGCCAGTCGCGCGCGACGAAAACGACTTCGATCCCGGCGCGAAGTACCACGTGCCCGGCAACACGCCGTACATGCGCTACTTCCTTGCCCACATCCTGCAGTTCCAGTTCCAGCGCGCGCTGTGCAGGGAGGCCGGCTTCGACGGCCCGCTGCACGAATGCTCGATCTACGGCAACAAGGAAGCCGGCGCGAAGTTCTGGGCGATGCTGAAGGCCGGCGCGAGCCAGCCGTGGCAGCAGACGCTGAAGGACATGACCGGCCAGGACGAAATGGACGCGAGCGCGATCCTCGACTACTTCGCCCCGCTGCAGGGTTGGCTCAAGGAACAGAACAAGGGCAAGTCCTGCGGCTGGTAAACCCGACCGCGCGCACGCACGCCGCCTTGTGCGTGCGCGCGAAACCCGATCCAATGCACGCTCAACGAATCCATCGAGGCCCACCATGCAACGCTGGCTGAAACTTCCCGACGGCCGCTTCATCGACGGCAACCGCATCGCCAGCATCGGTCGCATCGACAGCTTCATGCGCATCGACGAAGACGGCACCGACCTCGGTCTTGCCTATTCGGTGAGCCTCGGTACCGATCTCACCCGGGAAAGCCACACCAACGTGGTAGGCACCAAGGAGGAAATCTACGCGCTGATGCGCGCCCTGCTTGGCGCTTCCGTGGCCGCGCCGGCCGAGCCGAAGGTCGAGTCGGCCTGATTTGGCATTTGGGATTTCGGGTAGAGCATCGCTTTTGCCTATCACGAATCACCAATCACGCCTCCCCGAAACGCAGGCTCGCCCGCCAGGCAACAAATCCCAGCACGGTAACGCCAGCCGCCGTCGCCGCAAGCGCCAACGCGGAATGCGACACGAGTGGCGAAATCGCGCCAGCGATCAGCGCGCTGGCGAGCAGGCTGACGAAGGCCTGCAATGACGAAACGCCGCCACGGTGTTGCGGGAAACGGTCGAGCAGTTGCAGGGTGACGGTCGGGAAGGCGATGCCGATACCGGCCGAATGCAGGCCGATCGGCAGCACCGACCACGGCACGCGCGGCGTGTCCAGCAGCACGGCCACGGCCAGGTTGGCCGCGCAGGCGACCAGCATGATCGTGTAGCCGAGGCGCACGGTGTTGCGCGCATTGAGCCTGCCCGCCAGCCGGCCGGACAGGAACGAGCCGAGCATGAGGCCGCCGATCGCTGGGATGAACAGCCAGGCGAACTGCTGCGGCCCGAGTTTCAGCAGACCTAGCACGAAGGCCGGCGCCGAGGCGATGTAGACGAACAGCGCATTGAAACCGAGGCTGCCGGCGAACACCAGCGGCAGGAAGGCGCGGTCGCGCACCACGAACAGATAAGCACCGCCGATCGCTCGCGGGGACAACGCAAGGCGCCGCGCCGGCGGATGCGTCTCCGGCAGCCAGGCGAAGCAGGCCGCGAACAGGACGCCGGCAAACGCGGCAAGCAGCCAGAAGATCATCGACCAGTGCGCATGGCCGACCACCCAGCCTCCGACGATCGGCGCGACCGCCGGAGCCACGCCGAAAATCATCGACACGGTCGACATCAGGCGCTGCGCATCGGCGCCCTCGAAACAGTCACGGATGATCGCGCGGCCGACGATGAGGCCGGCCCCGGCCGAGATGCCCTGCAACGCACGGAACGCGAGCAGCATGCCGATCGAATCCGACAGCGCGCAGCCGATCGAGGCGAGGGTGAACACGGCGACGCCGACGAGGATCACGCCGCGGCGGCCGAGCGCATCCGACAGCGGACCATGCGCAAGCGACATCAGCGCATAGGCGATCATGTAGACGCTCAGCGTCTGCTGCATCGCCAGCGGCGTCGTGCGCAGTTCCTCGGCGATCACCGGGAACGCCGGGAACATCGTGTCGATCGCGAACGGACCGAACATCGCCAGCGCGGCGAGCAGCGGCGCGAGCCGGCGGCGACGCGGCGCGGTGGCAGGAACGATGTCGGTGCGCGGTGTCATCGCGAGGTCGCCCATTCTGCCACGTGCGACCCGATCACATTCCTGACAAGCCCAACGGCTCAGTTACCACACCCTTCTCCCGAGTTCGTCGTCGCCGTGAACTTCCGCGCGGCCTTGGCACGCAGGCCCTGACGACGCAGGCTCATCGCCACCTGCCGACGTCCTCGATGCAGGTGACGCGACAGCCGCGGCGCACCGGCGCGGCCCTTGTGGGCCTTGAACTCCGCTTCCACCTGCGCATCCAGCGCGGCTCGCGCCTGTGCCCGCTTCGATGCGCCCCGCTTGCGCCAGTCGTAGTACCCGCTCGCCGACACCGACAGTACCCGGCACATCAACCGCACCGCGAACTCGCCCTCGTGTTCCCTCATCGTTGCGTACTTCACTTCGGCTGCTTCGCGAAGTACGCCGCCGCCTTTTTTAGGAAGGCGTTCTCCTCTTCCACCCGCGCCGGCTCACGCCGCAGCCGCGCCAGCTCTGACTGCTGCAGCCGCTGCGCTTCGTCGTTCTGGCCCTGCTGCTGCGCCTTGGATCGCCACGCGTACAGCTGCGCCGGCGCCAGGCCCAGCTCCTGCGCCGCCGCCGGCACCCCGTCCTTCACCGCCCTCAGCAATGCCTGCTGCTTGAACTCCGCGCTGAAGCGCGACCGCCGCGCCTTCCGTCCTGCCGTCTTCGTTGCCATGATGTCCACCTCGGTTTGCGATAGTGAATCGCTTAACCGGGTGTCCGTCGAGCGGGAGCAAGATCATCCCTACAAAAACATTGATCCGGATGGCAGGCGCGCGTGTGGAAAAGACACAACGTTTCGATTGGAAAATGGCGAGAGGGGCTCGTCCACTGCCGTTCGGTACACGGCCCATAACACGCACAGCACGGGATTTGGTCGTCAGAATGCTCCTACGCAAGAACTGCAGAGAGCAATGGAGTCTACGAACCCCGCAGACAGGCAAAAAGCGGCCGATGCGGCGGTTTCGATCTTCGGAATAAAATCGAAGGCGACGTACGATGGTCCGTACTATAACAGCAACCTTCAGGACAATGGTTTAACCCAATACAATGGTAGTATTATGGTGAGCGCGGGGCCTTCCGCTTACAGGTCGTGGAGCTTCGTGGGCTATGTTCTGAGTCATGAAATCGAAGTTCACGTGGGGCAGTTCGCTGTGATGAAAGCTCTGGGACATGACTTCAGCAAGGGCTACAATCTTCGCGAAGTTGAGGCGTACATGTACAACCTCAGGACAGAAAATATACGGCGATTCGGAAATACTCCGGATGAAGTGAAAGAGATGCAGGAGCGTCTTGATTCCTATAAGGCAGCCGCGAGGTTGAAGTGATGAGAAGAAGCCTGCTGATCGCTTCATTCGCACTCCTCCCAATGGCCTTGATGGCAAAGGATGATGTTGTTCTTTCGCTCAAAGAAGAGTCGGGCGGGATAACAATTAGCATCGAAAGTAATTCGATATACAACTCGACGATCGAACTGCCCATTGTGATCTCCCCAAGCGTTCAGGATAAGGGAGTTTCGTTGAGGTTTGTTGGCGCCAACGGTAAGCGATATCCGCTGTGCGCACAGATCAACTACGCCAATATGCCTAGGAGATCGACCCTATACTTTCGGCACAAAATCTCAGTTCATGAGACCTTCGGAATTCTGAAGATGCTGTATTGTCTTTCTCCAGGCAGATATGTCGTGCATGGCTCGTACAATGGCGTCTACCTGGATGGTGAGCTTTCCTTGGTCGAATCTAACAACTTAAATGTCGATATTGAACGCGAAATACCTGGATCGTAATCGTTTTTCGCGCTTGAGCTCGCTGTCCATGCAAAGCCCGGCCTGGCGCCGGGCGTTGTTTTGGCTGTCGGCGCGCCGGGGTCCCCTATATCCCGCCGGCCGAGGTGATCTATCTCGGCAAGCACCTGGTCGCCAAGCGGATCACCGGCGCGGGCGGCACGACCACGGTGCGGTACCAGCATACCGATGGCATCGGCAGCCCCACCGCCGAGACCGACGCCACCGGCACCCTCATCACCGGCAGCCGCCAGCTTCATGAACCCTACGGCCTCGTGTCGGTCGGCACGCCGACCCAGGGCCCCGGCTTCACCGGCCACGTCTACGATGCCCAGACCGGCATCTACTACATGCAGCAGCGCTACTATGATCCGGTCGCGGGCAGGTTCCTGTCCGTCGACCCGGTCGTGCCGGAGGCGGCGACCGGGGCGAACTTCAATCGGTATTGGTATGCCAATAACAATCCGTACAAAAACGTAGACCCGGACGGGCGGCAGGCATGTGGAAAAGACACAACCTGTCGTTTTGAGAATGGAGAATATGGAGCGTCATCTGCGCACGTGTATGGAGCGCAAGGAGGACGCGATGAGGCATCCGAAATCGCTGCTGAGATTCATCATGACTTTATTGGCAAGCAGAACGAGGTTGGGCAGAAAGTAGCCACCGGCGCATCTGAAATTGCAGATGTTGTAGATGAGCAGGCCACAGATACGGTGAAGTATTGGTGGCTAGGACCTGTCGGTAAATTTTTTTGGCATAGGTATAAAAGGTGCCTCTGCTAGAGCGGCAATATTTAGAACAACGAAGGAGGCGGTGACGGCCGCTGAAAAACTTGGCTTTAAGAGAATCAACGATACGATTAATGGTCAGGCGATATTCACGGATGGCGTCAGATTTATAACGAGAGATATAGATTGGCATAATGGTGGCGCTTGGAAGATGGCTGACTCTGTTAGAAACCTTGGCTCTAAGGAAACTCGTATGGGTACTTATGATCAAGATCTGAAATGGATAGGAGATTGAGGTCAATTTACTCATTTTCAGAGGCGCCCAATGGATAATTTATCTCTACAAGAGGAATGGCATCGATCATTCGGCAATTCACTACCTATTGGCTTTTCATGTAGAGAATTGCTTTCCGATCGATGGCTGAGAATTCATAGCCTTCCAGGCGCCAAAAGATACGCAAGCACTGACTGTGAGCGCCACGAGGTATTGTTGCGGCAAAGAAGTGTTTCAAACTACGTTCTTGGTGATCAGAGTGAATGTATTTTATTCGCCTCTATATTTGATCGAGGCTTGAAATCTGAATTTATTAAAATTTTTCCTAAGGATATTGATTTTAATACTTACATTAATAATTCAGATGATCATGGCGATTTTGAAATTATATTTTCTCGCATTGTATGGAATGCAGCTAGGTATGAAGAATTGGTCGTTGAAATAGCCAATGACAGAGCTTGCCCTGTCCTATTCGCCAATGTGCCAGCTGGTAGCGCTTATGCTCCTTATGATGGAGGGGCTGATTTAATATTTTCTTCGCATTTTAGTTTGGTGAAGGCGAGAGAGCATTTCTCGTTATGGTTATCAGAAAGAGATGACGGGCTATAGGCGTAGGCTGAAAAAGATGTGGTCAGAGTCGAATTTCTCGTCTAATCTAATTACCTTGCAAAGCCCGGCCCCGCGCCGGGCATTGCATTTGGCCATCCATCCGTCCGTCTGACGCTAGAACAAAAACGGTTCCAGGTTCACATACGCCCGTTTGAAAAAGTCTGAAGCAAAGCCCGGCCCCGCGGTCCTTCCCCCGTAGAGTGAGTCCACGGATTTCTGGAAACGTCCCCAAACGGAGGTTTCCATGCGCAAGTCGAAGTTCAGCGAGAGTCAGATCGCCGGGATCCTGAAAGAGGCCGAGGCCGGCATGGGCGTGGCGGATGTCGCGCGCAAGCACGGGATCAGCGCGGCGACGTTCTACGCGTGGAGTTCCTAGTACGGCGGGATGAGCGTGTCGGACCTGCAGCGCCTGCGCGAGCTGGAACAGGAAAACGCGCGACTCAAACGGCTGGTCGCGAACCAGTGCCTGGAGCTCGAGCTGATGAAGGAGGTCGTCGCAAAAAAGTGGTGACGCCAGCACAGCGCCGCGAGGCGGTGGGCTGGCTGCGGGAAGAAAGGACGGTGAGCGAGCGGCTGGCGTGCCGGGTCGTGCGCCAGCCGCGAGCGACGCAGCGGCGTCGATGCCGGGGCCGCCCGAGCTCGCCCGAGGCTGAGACCTCGGTTTGCGATAGTGAATCGCTTAACCGGGTGTCCGTCGAGCGGGAGCAAGATCACTTTGCACGCTACAAGGTCCAACGCCCGTAGCCAGCACGTCGCGCGTGATGTGCGTGCACGCACCGGCCGGGTGGGCCATGTAGACCAGGTAGCCCGGCGTGGGATCCACAACCGATCGCCCGGAACGGGCTCCTGCGAAGAACACACGACATCCCTTGCCCCGGATGCGGCAAAATGATGGGCTGCGACACACCCCGTTTCCGGATACCGCATGACCCTGCAAGGCAACCACGAACAGATCGCGCTCAAGGACTACGCCGAGCGCGCCTACCTCGATTACTCGATGTACGTCGTGCTCGACCGCGCGTTGCCGTTCGTCGGCGACGGCCTCAAGCCCGTGCAGCGGCGCATCGTCTACGCCATGGGCGAACTCGGCCTGGCCGCCAGCGCCAAGCCGCGCAAGTCGGCGCTGACCGTCGGCGAGGTGCTCGGCAAGTACCACCCGCACGGCGACAGCGCCTGCTACGAGGCGATGGTGCTGATGACGCAGCCGTTCTCGTACCGCTATCCGCTGATCACCGGCCAGGGCAATTTCGGCTCGCAGGACGATCCGAAGTCGTTCGCGGCAATGCGCTACACCGAGGCCAAGCTGACCCCGCTGGCCGAACTTCTGCTCGAGGAACTCGGCCAGGGCACGGTCGATTTCGTCGCCAACTACGACGGCAGCCAGCAGGAGCCTTCGTGGCTGCCCTCGCGCGTGCCGCACGTGCTGCTGAACGGCTCGACCGGCATCGCCGTCGGCATGGCCACTGACATCCCGCCGCACAACCTGCGCGAGATCGCCGCCGCCTGCATCCACCTGCTCGACCATCCCGAGGCCGGCATCGCCGAACTGTGCGAACACGTGCGCGGGCCGGACTTCCCGTCGAGCGCCGAGATCATCACGCCGCGCGACGAGATCCTCGCCATGTACGCGAACGGCACCGGCTCGGTGCGCGCGCGCGCGACCTGGATGCGCGAGGACGGCAACATCGTCATCACTGCCCTGCCCTACCAGGTATCGCCGTCGAAGATCGTCGAGCAACTGGCCAACCAGATGCGCGCGAAGAAACTGCCGATGATCGAGGACGTCCGCGACGAGTCGGACCACGAGAATCCGATCCGCCTCGTGCTGATCCCACGCTCGAACCGCATCGATGCCGACGAGGTCATGCCGCACCTGTTCGCCACCACCGACCTCGAGAAAAGCTACCGCATCAACCTCAACATGATCGGTCTCGACGGCCGGCCGCAGGTCAAGCACCTCAAGCAGATTCTCGGCGAGTGGTTGCGCTTCCGCACCGATACGATCACGCGCCGCCTGCAGCACCGCCTGGCTAAGGTCGAGCGTCGCCTGCACCTGCTCGAAGGCCTGCGCATCGCCTACCTCAACCTCGACGAAGTGATCCGCATCGTCCGCAGCGAGGACGAACCGAAGCCCGTGTTGATGGCGCGCTTCAGGCTCAGCGAGGAGCAGGCCGACTACATCCTCGAGACGCGCCTGCGCCAGCTCGCCCGCCTCGAGGAAATGAAGATCAATGCCGAGCGCGATGAACTGGAAGAGGAACGCGCGCGCATCAACGTGCTGCTGAACTCGAAGGCGCGCCTGAAGACGCTGATCAAGGACGAGCTGCGCGAGGACGCGAAGAAATACGGCGACGAGCGCCGCTCGCCGCTGGTGGAGCGCGCCGCCGCTCAGGCGCTCGACGAGGCCGCTCTCGTCGCCAGCGAGCCGGTGACGATCGTGCTGTCGGAAAAAGGCTGGGTACGCGCGGCCAAGGGCCACGACATCGATGCCGCCGCGCTGGCCTATCGCGAGGGCGATGGCTACCACGCCTCGGCGCGCGGGCGCACGACCCAGCAGGTCGCCTTCATCGATTCGAGCGGGCGCAGCTATTCGACGCCGGCACATACGCTGCCCTCGGCGCGCGGCAATGGCGAACCCTTGAGCGGGCGTTTCAGCCTGCCGGCGGGTGCGGAGATCGACGCCGTCGTCATTGCCGATGCGGCGACCAAGGTCGTCGTCGCCACCGACCATGGTTACGGCTTCGTCACGCGCTTCGAGGCGCTGCTCGCCAACAAGAAGGCCGGCAAACAGCTCGTCAACCTCGACGCGAAAGCGCACGTGCTGGCACCCGCGCTGGTCGCCGACTCGGCGCGCGACCGCATCGTCGTGGCTACCAGCGCGGGGCACCTGCTGATGTTCTCGGTGGCCGAACTGCCCGAGCTCGACAACGGCGGCAAGGGCAACAAGCTGATCGAGATCCCGAAGCCGAAGCTCGCCGCCGGCGAGCGCGTCAGCGGTGTCGCCGTGGTCGCGGAGGGCAAGGGCGAAGTCACCGTCTACGCCGGCCAGCGCAAGCTGATCCTGCGCTGGGCCGATCTCGTCGAATACGGTGGCAACCGCGCCACGCGCGGCAGCCTGTTGCCGCGCGGCCTGCAACGTGTCGAGCGCATCGAGACCACGGCCTGATCCGTCCCACCACCCATCGAGGAATCCCTGCATGCGCTGGTTGCGCCGCCTGCTCGCCCTGATCGTCGTCCTGGCCATCGCGCTCGCACTTGGCGCTTGGCTCGTCCTGCGCGCCAGCCTGCCAATGCTCGACGGCAATGTCAGCGAGGCCTCGCTCGGCGCGCCGGTGACGATCGACCGCGACGCGCTCGGCACTGTCACCGTCAGTGGCCAGGATCGTGCCGACGTGACCTGGGCTCTCGGCTTTGTGCACGCGCAGGAGCGCTACTTCGAGATGGATCTCATGCGTCGCAGCGCAGCCGGTGAACTGGCCGAACTGTTCGGCAAGGTTGCGCTGCCGGCCGACCGCAAGGCGCGCGTGCATCGCCTGCGCGCCCGCGCCGAGGCCGCGCTGGCCCTGGCCCCACCCGAACAGCGTGCCGTGATCGACCGCTACCGCGACGGCGTCAATGCCGGCCTCGCCGCACTCAGCGCGCGCCCGTTCGCCTACCTGCTCACGCGCAACAAGCCGGTGCCGTGGCGCAGCGAGGACACGATCCTCGTCGTCGATGCGATGTACTTCGCCCTCAACGACGCCAGCAACCGCCGCGAACTCGCCTTCTCGACGATGCACGCGGCCCTGCCGGAACCGGCGTGGCGATTCCTGACCGCGATCGGTGGTTCCTGGGATGCGCCACTGACCGGCCCGCCGATGCGCTGGCCCGATCCGCCCGGCATCGCCGACATCGACCTGCGCGCCTTCGATCCCTCGCTGCTGCGCGGCACCGAGGCGCCGACCAGTATCATCCCAGGCAGCAACAGCTTCGCTGCCGGCGGTGCAGTGACCGGTGGCGCGGCAATCGTCGCCAACGACATGCACCTCGAACTGCGCGTGCCGAACATCTGGTTCCGTGCGCGCCTGGTCTACCCGAATCCGCGCCGCGCCGGCGAAACCGTGGACGTCAGCGGCGCCAGCCTGCCCGGGACGCCGGCCATCGTCGCCGGCAGCAACCGCAGGATCGCCTGGGCCTTCACCAACAGCTACGGCGACTTCACCGACTGGGTGCGTGTGCGGACCGACGAAGCCGATGCCGCGAAATACCTCACCGCCGATGGCAGCGAGGCGATCAGCCTGATCGAGGAATCGATCGCCGTGCATGGTGGCGAGCCGGAACGGCTCAGCGTGCGCGAAACGCGCTGGGGGCCGATCACGGCGAAGGACGTCGACGGCAGCGAACTCGCGCTGGCCTGGACCGCGCACCGCGAAGGCGCGGTCAACCTCGAACTGATGAACCTGGAACGCGCCGAAACCGTCGACGAGGGCGTCGCCATCGCCCAGCGCGCCGGCATGCCGGCGCAAAACTTCGTCGTCGGCGACCGCAACGGCAACATCGCCTGGACCATCGCCGGGCGCATCCCGAAACGCGAAGGCGGCTACGACCCGCGCCTGCCGGCCGACTGGAGCCAACCCGGCACCGGCTGGAATGGCTGGGTCGATCCCGACGACTATCCGCTGCTGTCGAATCCACCGAGGCACCGCCTGTGGACCGCCAATGCGCGCCTGCTCGACGAGGGGCCGTTGCTCGACGCCTTTGGCGACGGTGGCTACGACCTCGGCGCACGCCAGCGCCAGATCCGCGACGGCCTGCTTATGCGCGAGCGCATCGGCATCGACGACATGCTGGCGATCCAGCTCGACGACCGCGCCATGTTCCTCGAACGCTGGCAGGCCCTGCTCGCGCTCACCCTCGGCAACGACACGCTGCCGGCACAGCGCGAAGCGCTGCGTGCCGGCCTCGGCGACTGGGACCGCAGCGCCTCGACCGGTTCGGTGAGCTACCGCATCGTGCGCGCCTGGCGCAGCGAAGTGATCGCCACCGTGCTCGACGGCTTCGCCGCCGCCGTGCGCGCGCAACACGACGATTTCAACCTGCCGCGCCTGTCGCAGGCCGAACACGCGGTGTGGATGCTGATCGAGCGCCGCCCGCCGCATCTGCTGCCGCCCGGCTACGAGGACTGGAACGCGCTGCTGCTGGCCTGCGCCGACCGCGTCGCCGAACGCCTCGACCAGCAGGCAGGCGGCATCGCCGCACGCAGCTGGGGCGAACGCAATACCGCACGCATCGCCCATCCGCTGTCACGCGCCCTGCCCGGCTTCATCGCACGCCACCTCGACATGCCGGCCGAGCCACTGCCGGGCGACGCCAACATGCCACGTGTGCAGGCACCGGGTTTCGGCGCTTCGGAACGTTTCGCCGTTGCCCCCGGCGATGAGGCCAACGGGTATTTCGAGATGCCGGGCGGCCAGAGCGGTCATCCACTGTCGCCATTCTACGGTGCCGGCCATGCCGCTTGGGTCAAGGGCGAGAAGACGCCGTTCCTGCCCGGCCCGGCGCGCCACAGCCTGCGCTTCACCCCCTGAAACGAACGGACCCCGCCATGGCGGGGTCCGCTCGCATCGACGGTTCAGACCGCTGGTTACTCGGATCCGGCCTGCTCGGAATCATCCTGCTCGAAACCATCCCGGAAGATGAGGTCGGCAAGCATCGGTGTCGGGCCGAGGATGGTGTTGGTCAACGATGCCGGCATGCCGGCCTGGGCGATGTGCAAGTCGATCGCGGCCGCCGTCGGTGCCGAGTTCGCCGTGAACGAGAAGCGATACAGCGTGCCCCAGTTCAGCGGATTGAGCACCGCCGGCGTGTTCGCCGGAGGCGCCGGGTTGACCGGTGCGCTCCACTCGATGCCGCTGGCGGTAGCCGTGCCGGCCCAGTCGTTCGCCGCGTCGAGGTCGCCATCGCTGAACACGATGTCCGAGATCGCCACGCCAGGCGCGGTGACACTGAAGCGGTCGAAGCCGTAGTTGTGCACGACGCGCAGGTTCGGCGACGCGCCTTCGGTCACGCCACGCGCGAAGTCGAGGTTCATCACCGCATAGTCGTAGCGCCAGTTGCCGCCGCCGAGGTCGGTCGCCTTGACCGCTACCTTCACATGGCCCTCGACCGAGGCGAATTCGATCGACTGCGCATTGGCCGTCGGAATCGCCGGGTCGACCCAGCGGTCGATGGCCGGACCGAGGCGGTAGTTGGCATTGCCGCCGACCGCCCAGGTGCTGCCCGTCCAGGTCGCGGTGAACGACTTGCTTGCCATCGAGTTGTAGATATTGATGTCCTCTCGTGCCAGGTACCACGACTCGAACAGGAAGGTCGCACCGGGGTTGAGGCCGGGGGCGATCTGCGACTCGGCGACGATGAGGCGCTGCGAATAGTTGGTGTTGCCCGAGCTGTTGGCGACACCGTTGCAGTCGATGTCGTAGATCGAGCCGCAACGACCCCATTCGTTCGTCGCCGGAATGATTTCCGAGCGCGGACCAAGCGCGTTGTTGCTGTCGTTGTTGCCGGTGCTGTAGGTGTCGATGCAGCCAAGGCCGAGGACGTGGCCGTTGTTGGGATTCTCGATGCAGCCCGTATTCGTGGTCAGGAAGGCGTGCTTCACGCCCGAGCGGCCGATCTGGTCGATCGAGCCATTGGCATTGATGCGGTACAGATTCCAGATCAGGTAGGGATGCTGGTCGTTGCCGTAAGGTTCGTGGTTGCCCGAGAACTTCTGCCACCACGGAATATCGGCGGCGTAGAGCGCGGTGCTGGTACCGAGCGGATCGCCCGGCACGGTAGCCGAAATCGTTCCGTTGTTGACGTTGTTGCGCAGCGTCGACGACGGCGTGAAGACGACCTGGCTCGACGAGGACGTGCCCGTGCAGCCGCTGCAACGGGAGTACTGGGCGTTGAAGGTCTGCATGAACAGGTCGGCCTGGTAGATGTTGCCGCCAGGAGCGCTGGTGCCATGCCATCGATAGCTGGCGCCAAACGGCTCGATGCCCGGACCTTGGCGCTGCACCTCGGTGGTCATCTCCATGTCGGCGATCGCCCAGTTTGCCGCCTCGGCATGGCCAAGGCGCTGCGCGAGGGCCGTGCTGATGCGCAGATCCATGGTGCGCACGGCGAGCACCTTGTTGTCGTCGACCAGTTCGTACATCAGGCGATCGATGTAGAACCAGGCCTTGCCGTCGGCACCGACGAGATCAAGGATCAGCGGGTCGTCTGCGCGCGGCCGCAGGCGGAAATCGGTCAGGTCGATGCGATCCTCGCCGATCACCAGGACGTAGCCGCCGCGCGCCTGCACGGAACCGCCGGCGAAGGCGCGCAGGTTGCCGTTGGCCACATGGAATTCGAGGCTGCCGCTGTTGCGCAACGCAAAACGTTCGTGCCCCATCCAGCTCAGACCCTCGAGCAGCGATGTCGGCGTCTCGAAACGCAGGCCGAGATCGGCAGCAAGCTCGCGGTTCCAGCGCACGCCGACGGTGCCGCCCCAGGCCGCCCACAACTGCTCGCTGCTCGCCGCGGGGCCTTCACCCTCTTCAGCGCAAACCGCCACGGGCAGCGCCAGCGAGATCGCTGTGGCCAGGATTGTGAAGGCAAGGAATCTGTTCGAAGCACGCATGTTGCAAATCTCCTGAGGTTCTTGGAATCCGAAGATGCCGCGGATGAAGTGGGTATCTCATTCAAAACCGTTGCGATAGATCGGCCAGTCACCGATGCGCGTCATGGTCGGCCCACCGGACTTGCAGACCATCGAATTCTGCGGTTCGCAGCTTGCGCCGGAGCAGTTCGGCGGCCAGTTGTTGCCATTGGCGTCGCGCACGCTCGTGCGGTACCAGAACACCACGTCGGTATCGGCGATGCTCTGGCCATTGGCGATGTTTCCGGCCTGCATCTCGCAATCGCCGAGATTGTTGTTGGCGCGGTCCGCATACTCGTTGTTGATGAAGCGGCTGCCGATCACGTCGACGGTGTGAAAATTGCGCCCTGACTCGTTGGCCGGCGTGTAATCGCCGTTGCCGGACACGATGCGGTAGCCGAATCCACCTTTCGTGGTGACGACATCCCAATAGGTCACCCCCCCGCCCGGCCCACCGGTCAGACTGCGCAGACCCGTGAATTCGGTCGACTGCGGCACACCGTTGGCGCGGATCTCGTTGTTGTCCGAACCATCGATGTCGAAGTCGAAACGCCAGTAGTTGTGGTGCCAATGAGTCAGATTGTTGTTCGTGCCGTTCGAGTTGCCGAAACCGAATTCTGGCTGGATGTCTCCGTTCTCCCAGAATGCGTAACGGCTCGTGTACTGGTACCACGATGCCGAATACTGCGTGGTCAGGACGACATGGTCCCCCATGTCCTCGATCGCCACGCCGCCGGCGCCACCGATGCAGTCGGCGCTGGTGAAGGTGGAGCCCGGCAGCGTGTTCCACGGGCAGTTCTGGTACGAAGCCGTTGCCGCGTTCGACACGTCGCAGGTGGTGGTGGCGATGAAGGTGCCCGGCACGCCGAGTTGGTTGCGCACCGGCGGCGTGGCCGCGAAGTTCGCGTTGGCATCCTTCCAGTCGCGATAGCAGGTCGAGCTTCCACGGTACTCGGCGAACAGGATCGGCGCATGCAGACGCTTGGCGACGAGGATGCCCTTGTAGTGGACGTCACGCAGCTCGAGTCCGGAGCCGTCGCTGGCCACGCTCTGGCTCGGGCGCACCCAGCACATCTCCCACACCGGCGCCGCGGCCGGCCATTTCAGCAGGGTCCCACCCCAGGTGGCACAGTCGGCGCCGGCTGCGATGGCCTGCCCCGCCGAAGCCGCGATCAGCACAGCCAGCACGCGCAGAATCAGACACTTCATCACGCCACTCCTCAGGAGTTCTTTTCATTCGAAACAGGATCGGGATTGCGCCATTCATCGAGCTTCGGCAGCACGACCTTGCGCGTCATCAGGTCGACGATCGCATGTGCGACGTGGCGCTGGCCGTCGTCGGCGGACACGATCACATGCACGCAGCGCGAATGCGCCGCGCACATTGGCTGCTCGACCTGGCGATACGGGAAACCGGCGTAGTAGTGCAGACCCGGCTCGGCGAGTACGTCACGCAGCCGCTCATCCTCGCGGGCCAGGGCGATCGCCAACTCGAGTTCGCGGTCGGTGAAGTTGAGCGTATGGGCCGGCATGTCGGTGCGTGAGGACACCGTACCGTCGGTCTCATAGACGGTTTCGACGACGATGCCGCGACGATAGTCCCAGCCATACTCGACGAACACGCGGCGGTTGTTGCCATCGATGGTGAACACGTCCTGGTAGCGACGCACCGCGACGTACTCCGGCAGAACGATGCTCGATGCGGCGAGGTCGACGTTGACGGCGCCGCCACCAACGCCGGCCGAGGCGGAGAGCGGGCCGAGATCGACGGCTGCCGGGCCTGCGCCGCTGTCGTCGCGCACGACAGCCTGGCGGCAACCGGCGGACAGGATCACGCCGAACGCCATCAGCGCCAGCACGCCCGTCCGCAAGGCCAATGCGGCACCACGCTGGTGTCGAAATGCAGTCATCGGTCGACTCAGCGGAAAAGGTGTGGTCGCGCACCCGGCACGAGCGCGTCGAAGCCGTTGGCGAAGATCAGGTCCA
Source organism: Dokdonella sp. (assembly GCF_019634775.1). Taxonomy (NCBI): domain Bacteria; kingdom Pseudomonadati; phylum Pseudomonadota; class Gammaproteobacteria; order Lysobacterales; family Rhodanobacteraceae; genus Dokdonella; species Dokdonella sp. The sequence goes on along the minus strand of NZ_JAHCAS010000002.1, from coordinate 331,726 downwards.
CCCATGGGCCGAACGGCACCCATACCGGCCCGGCGCTCTTGCACACCATCGAATCCTGCGCCTGGCAGCCGGCACCGCTGCAGCCGGGCGGCCAGTCGTTGGCGGTCGTGTCGCGCACGGCCACGCGGTAGTACAAGGCCGGATTCGTGTTTGCGATGCTTTGGCCGTTAACGAGGTTGCCCGCATGCATCGAACAATCGAACAGGTTGTAATCCGGCGTGTCGCCATACTCACCGGCGTTGGCACGGGTGGCCATGAAGTCGGTCATGTGGAAGCCGCGACCCGACTGGTTCGCCGGCACGAGGTAGTCGTTGGTGCCGGGGATCAGGCGGAAACCATTGCCGCTGGTGGCATTGCGCACTTCCCAGGTCTTCGGGCCGCCGCCGGGTCCGCCACTGGCATCGCGCACGTCGCTGAACTCGGTGGCCTGGTCGACACCGTTCGTGCTGACCACGTTGTCGCCGAGGCCATCGATGTCGAACTCGAAGCGCCAGTAGTTGTGGTGCCAGTGGGTGACGTGGTTGAACGTGCCGTTGCGATTGCCGAAGCCGAAGGTCGGCGCGATGCGGCCGTCGGCATGGAACTCGATGCGCGAGCTGTACATGTACCAGTCGGCGATGTACTGGGTCGTCAGCAGGACATGGCTACCCATGTCCTCGATCATCACACCATTCGCGCAACTGTAGCCGGGCGGTGTCGGCAGGGCATACGGGCACACGCCGTACGATGCGGTCGCATCCAGCGACCGGTCACATGAAGTCTTGGCCGGTTCTCCACCCGGCGGAATCACGCCGAGCTGGTTCTGCACGCCGGCTGCAGCAAGGATCGGTGTGCGGGCGTCCTTCCAGTCACGATAGCAGTCGCCGCCTGCGCCGCCCTTGTACTCGGCAAACAGCATCGGCGCATGCGCGCGGCGCAGGACGAGCTGACCATTCCAGTGCACGTTGCGCAGTTCCATGCCGGAGCCACGCGGACCGACGCTCTGGTTCGGCCCGAGCCAGCACATTTCCCAGATCGGGTCGACTGCCGGCCAGCTGAGTTTCACTTCCGGCGCGACGCAGGTTGGCGACGCGGCAAGTACCGGCACCGGAAACCCGACGAGGACAGGAATCAACAACAGGAACGCGTACACACTGCGCATGGGTCAGGGTTTCCCGGCAAGGCCGGCCGTTTCCTTGCCGGAAGGCTCATAGGACGGATAGACGACGCGGTCCGTCATCAAATCGACCACCGAGTGCAGGACCACGTCATTGCCACCATCGGTAGCGGCGATCACTCGGATACAGCGGCTGCCGCGGTCGCAGTAGCGATCACCCGGCTCACGCATGACGAAACCACCCGACCAAAGCATCACGTCGGGTCGATTGACGATCGACGCAGTGCGCGGGTCGGCGCGCACCAGCGCCTCGACGCGCCCCTGTTCGGGCGGCGTCAGGCTGAGGTCTGCGCCGGGCGGATGGTCGGTACGGATCAGGGCACCGCTCGGGTCGTACATGCGCACGACGGTGGTGCCGCTCGCGTAGTCGAAGCCGCGTGTGACCATGCAGCGGTCGGTCTCGGGTCGGCTCGCCTGGTCAGGACAGAAATCGGAGGTGCGGGCCGATTCGACATAGCCGCGCATGCGCCCCTCGGGATCGAGCGAATGCGGCTTTGCGGACACCTGCAATGGTGCATGCGTGCAGCCGGTGATGAGCGCTGCGCCGAGCATGGCGAGCATCGCGACGCCGACGCGCGTGCCCACCCATGGAAACGAGTCGATGTCCCCGCGCGCACGCATTGCCATGGTCACCTCAATTCGCCGTCGTCACGCTGGATGGATTGCCGGCCGTCTCCGGTGGCGACTTGCCGTAGGCCGGGTTCGACCAGAGTTCGTACATGTATTCCCCGCGCGAGAGCGACTGCGGGCCGACATCGAACGGACGATTCGGTTCGCCCGCACACATGGTGTTCTCGGCCGGGATCACCGGCGCGGTGATGGCTTGGTCACGCAGGAACTCGATGTATTCCTTGCTCGCGGTCTGGAACTGCAGGCGCGCATCGACGCGGATCGGGCGGGCCGCGCCAGCCGGCAGCGGGAAGGTGTAATCGGTGACGTCGTAGTTGACCAGCACGCCCGAGCCTGGGGATGTCTCCGGATAGGCATAGGCGACCGGGCGCACTTCGTCGCCATTCGGGTCACTTGCCGTCTTCGGGCGGAAGCCGAGCGGCGGGATGCGGTTGTCCTTGCGCACGCAGTTGTTCAGCACGAAGTGGAACTTCTTCTTGCCGCCGACCTCGACCACGCACTCGCCCGGCGAACCTGGCGTCCAGATGCCCTGCAGGACTTCGTAGACCTTGGCCTGCGCATCCTCGGTCAGCACCCCGGTCGTGGCGTCCCAGGCCGCGCTCTCGGCGAGCACGGTGTCCGTTGCGCTGACCGCCTTCACATTCAGCCACATGCGCCGGCCTTCGCCGTATCCGGTCGGCAGCTTGTGTCCACCGAGGTTGGTCACCTTGACCCGCACGCTGATCGAGCCGGCCGTCGACACGGTCGGCGCGGTGTAAGCGGTGATCGTCGTCTCGACCTGGGCCGCCGAGGTGAGCATGGCCTTTGCCGCGGCAATCGTGCGGTCAAAATCGGCTTCGCGATCCAGACCTCCCGAACCACCGTATTCGTTCTTGAGGATCTCGGGAATCCAGGCGTTGGCGCCGACGAACTCGTGCATCGGCAGGTTGCCCGTGCGTGAACCGGGCGGATTCTGGTTGCAGGCCAGCGCCGTCGGATCCTCGGAACTGCGCATGTGGCAGTCCTGGCAGTGCTGCTCGCGTGCCAGCGCCGGTGTGCCGGACGCACCCTCGCCCAGGCCGTCACGGAAGATCAGGTCGGCGAACAGGCTGCGTGTCCATTCCGAATAGGTACGCTCGATCGGGAACGGCCGCGTGGTCGCCACGCCACCTTCGAGCACGAGGGTCTTGAGCGGGCCCTTGTCGGTATCCGGCGAGGTGACGTCATGGCAGGTCCCGCACAGCGCCGACTTCGTGTGGTAGCTCGACTGGACCCAACCATGCGGCGGGGTCAGGAAGCCGTCGCTGTAGGTGTAGGGGCCATACCGGCAAGGGCCGCCGTAGCTCGAGCCGTCCGGGGTGAAGCATTCGGTCGTGTTGTCGATCCAGATGTTCGCGTTGCCGATCATGCCGGGCTCGCCGGCCGGGCCGGTCGGCATCATGCGATGGCAGAAATGGCAGGTGATGCCGGCGAAGTCGTTGCCCTTGAAGTCGAAGTCATCATAGTCACCGCCGAGCTTGCAGCCCATGGCACCCGTCGGGCCATTGTTGCCGCCGCCGATGGCCTTGACCACGCGACCGCCGAGCCAGCCCGGCGGCGTATGACAACGCAGGCAGAAATCGCCGGCGCCGGGGAAGTCCTTGTTGGCGACATCGAGCGCAGCCCAGAACAAAGGGTCGCGCGCGGCATTTGCCATCATCGAGCCACCCCAGGTGTTCTGCGGCATGAACGACGGCCGGGTGCCGCTGAAACCGCGATGGCAGGATGAACAGCCTTCCGGCTCCTCCAGCCCCCACAGCAGGCCCGGCTGGGTACCGTGCGGCGTGAAATCGAGAGCGATCGCCATCCCGGCGACGCAGGAAAGGCACAGAAGAATAAGCAGGCGCCCGATCGCCATCCGGGCCCGCACAGCCGAAACCACTTCGTACGACAACGCACTTACCCCGATATGCGACCGGCACTCCGCCGGCATGGCGCGAGAGTTTCCCCTGAAACCATCCGGCGCAACCTGCAAGTCAGCGCACGCTTCCGATGAAAGGGAACGCGCCCGCGAGTGTCCATGGATGATCGTCCGGAGGTCGGCAGCGCACATCGGTGCGGACCGACTCGCGATTATTACCACAAACGGCCGACCGAAGTCGCCGAATGGGGCGCATCCTCACAACCTGAATGGGCAGACGCCCGCCGGAGCCCGCTCACGGGCGATGCTTTTCGAGGCAGCGCGCAATGACCTCGCCATACAGCACCGGCAGGGCCTCGAGTTCGGCCAGGTCGATGTGCTCGTCGACCTGGTGGATGCTGGCATTGACCGGGCCGAGTTCGACCACTTCCGCACCGAGGGGCGCGATGAAGCGCCCGTCCGAGGTGCCGCCACCGGTACTGGCCTCGGGCCGGCGAGCGCAGCAGGCCTGCACGGCCGCCTCGACCGCATCGCGCAATGATCCGGGTGGGGTCAGGAACGGCTCGCCCGACAGGTCCCAGTCGAGCACGAAGTCCAGACCATGACGCTGCAGGCATTCCTCCACGCGCGCGCGCAGACCCGCCGCGCTGCTCGCGGTGCCGAAGCGGAAATTGAACAGCACGGTCAGCGCGCCCGGAATGACATTGCCGGCACCGGTCCCGGCGCTGAGGTTCGATATCTGGAACGAGGTCGGAGGGAAATCCGCATCACCCTCGTCCCAGCGCGTCGCTGCCAACTCGGCCAGCGCAGGCGCGGCGGCGTGGATCGGGTTGCGCGCCTTTTCCGGGTAGGCGACATGGCCCTGCACGCCGCGCACGACCAGATGCCCGCTCAAGGAGCCACGCCGGCCGACCCGAATCAGGTCACCAAGCGCCCGCTGCGAGGAAGGTTCGCCGACCAGGCAGAAGTCGATCGGCTGGCCGCGCCGGCGGAACTCCTCAACAACGCGGCGCACACCGTCGATCGAGCGCCCTTCCTCGTCGCTGGTCACGAGGATTGCCAGGGTGCCGGTGTGATCGGGATGGCGGCGCACGAAATCCTCGGCGGCGACGACCATCGCCGCCACGCCGGACTTCATGTCGGCGGCGCCGCGCCCGTACAGGCGACCATCACGGATCGCCGGCTCGAACGGCGGACTCGTCCAGGCCTCGGGCGGCCCGCTCGGCACCACGTCGGTATGGCCGAGCAGGACGAACACCGGACGGCCCCGGCCATGCGTCGCCCACAGATTGTCGACCTCGCCGTAGCGCAGCTGCTCGATTTGGAAACCGGCGGTGGCCAGACGTGCGGCGAGCACGGCCTGGCAGCCGGCGTCGTCCGGCGTCACCGAGACGCGCCGGATCAGATCCGACGTCAGCTCGAATACCAGCGAGTGCCCGCTCATTTCGCCTTGCCGAACAGCCGCGCGAACAAGGCGTCGCTGAAGCCGAGGCTGATGTCGCCATCGGCGAGCACCACCAGCGGCCGGCGCACCAGGGCCGGGTATTCCCTGATCAGCAGGGTCCACTCGGCATCGGAACCCGGCGCCTTGCGCGCCGGCGCGAGGTTGCGCCAGGTCATGCCGCTGCGGTTGACCAACTGGTCGAAACCACCGACCGCCTCGGCCCAGCGCTTCAGCTTCTCCGCCGGCACGCGCTGCTCGCGGTAGTCGACGAAACGATAGTCGACGCCGTGCCTATCCAACCACTTGCGTGCCTTGACGCAGGTGCTGCACTTGTCCAGGCCGTAGACCTCGATCGCCATGTCGTCAGGCCCTCAGCAATTCGTTGATCGCGGTTTTGGCGCGCGTTTTGGCGTCGACCTTCTTGACGATGATGGCGGCATACAGGCTGTGGCTGCCATCGGCGGCCGGCAAGGACCCGGCGACGACCACGCTGCCGGCCGGCACGCGGCCGTAGCGTGTTTCACCGGTCGTGCGGTCGAAGATCTTCGTCGACTGACCGAGGAAGACGCCCATGCCGATCACGCTGCCCTGCTCGACGATCACGCCCTCGACGACCTCCGAGCGTGCGCCGATGAAGCAGTCGTCCTCGATGATGGTCGGGTTCGCCTGCAGGGGTTCGAGCACGCCGCCGATGCCGACTCCGCCGGAAAGATGCACGCGCGCGCCGATCTGCGCGCAGGAACCGACCGTGGCCCAGGTATCGACCATCGTGCCGGCACCGACGTGTGCACCGATGTTGACGTAGCTCGGCATCAGTACGGCATCGCGCGCGACATGCGCGCCGCGACGTACCAGCGCTCCCGGCACCACGCGCGCACCGAGCCCGGCCAGCGCTTGTGCGCCGTCCCCGGCGAACCGCAGCGGCACCTTGTCCCAGGCCGCGGCCGGACCACCATCCATGACCCGGTTTGGATTGATGCGGAAGTACAGCAACACCGCCTGCTTGAGCCAGGCATGCACCTGCCAATGGCCATCGTCGCCGCGCTCGGCAATGCGCAGTCGCCCGCACTCGAGCCCATCGAGCACCTGTTCGACGGCTGGACGGATCTCGGCCTCGACCTCGCCGGCATCGAGCTGGTTGCGGCGTTCCCAGGCAGATTCAATGATCGATTCGATGGCTGGCATGCTGGGCCTTCGGTACGGGTGCGGCATCGAGGCGTTCGCTCAACGCCTCGCGCAGGGCGCTTTCGATGATCGCGTCGAGCGGCCGGTCGTGCGTATCGGAGACGAGGAAGAAGTCTTCCACGCGCTCGCCGAACGTCGCGATGCGTGCATCATGCACGCGCACGCCGGTCGCACGGAAGGCCTGCGCGACCGCAGCGAGCAGACCAGGGCGGTCCGAACAGACCAAACCGACGCGGGTACGTTCGCCCTCGCTGCTGAAGACGAGGCGCGGCGCGATATGGAAGTGGCGCAGCCTGCGCGGCACCGTGCGCCGTGGCGCTGTCTCGTCGAGCCGCTCGCGCGACAACGCATTGCGCAACGCAGCCTCTATCGCGGCCACATCCTCGTCCGAGCCGAGCGGCCGGCCATGCGCATCGAGTACATAGAACGTGTCGAACACGCGGCCGGCCTGGCCCGGAAGCAGGCGTGCCTCGACCACATCGAGCTGCAGGCGGTCGAGCACCGCGGTGATCGTCGAAAACAGGCCGTCGCGGTCGCGCGTATGCACGAACACTTCACTGGTACCGCGCGCGCCCTGTGCCCGCACGTGCACGAGCGGCTGTGCCGGATCGGCATGCGCAGCCATCGCACTGGCCTGCCAGGCCACCTGCTCCGGCCGGTAGCGCAGGAAGCTTTCGTCGGGGAAGCCATCGAGCACACGCGCCGCATGCACGGCATCGACACCTTGGGCTACCAGGATCGCCTCGGCGCGCTGGCGTGTCTCGGCCATGCGTTCGTCGGCCTGCGGCAGCTCGCCGGCTCCCCCGCGCAGCACGTAACGTGTCGCCGCGTAGAGCTCCGCGAGGAGGCGGTCACGCCAGCCGTTCCACAGCTTCGGACTGGTGCCGTTGATGTCGGCGACGGTCAGCAGATAGAGGTAGTCCAGGCGTTCCCAGTCACCGACCTGCTCGGCGAAGCGCGCGATCACGTCCGGATCGGTGATGTCCTGGCGTTGTGCAGTGACGCTCATCAGCAAATGCCAGCGCACCAGCCAGGCGACACGTTCGATGGCCGCACTGCCGAGGCCCAGCTTCGCGCAGAACGCGCGCGCATCCTCCTCGCCGAGCACCGAATGGTCGCCACCGCGTCCCTTGGCGATGTCATGGAACAAGCCTGCAAGCAGCAGCAGCGACACCTTGGGCAGGCGCCTGAACACGGCATGCGCGAGCGGGAATGCCTCCGCACCGGTTTCGTCGGCGAAGCGCGCGATGAAGCGCAGCACGCGCAAGGTATGTTCGTCGACCGTGTAGACATGGAACAGGTCGTACTGCATGCGCCCGGTGACGCGGGCGAAACCTGGAATGAGCCGTGCAAGCACGCCGTGGCGCGCCATCGCCGCCAGCGATTCCACCGCCGGCGCGCCGAGGTCGAGCAGCTCGCGCAGGGCCGCATACACGGCCGGGTGTTCGAGGTCAAAGCCGGGCTCGGCCAGGGTCAGGCGCACGAGGCGCAGGGCATTCGCACGCAGGCCACGCAGGCCCGGCTCACGTGCGAACAGTGCATACAGTTCGATCAGCGCCTCGGGTGCCTCGCGCAGGCGTTGTGCTTCGATCACGTCAAGACGGTCGCCGACGCGCACGACCCCCTCCGCCAGCACGACCGGTGCATCCACTGACGGCGACAGCCGTTCGCCGCAGCGCACGAGCAGTTCCTCGTTGATGCCGCCGATGGCACGCGCGGCACGGAAATAGTCCTGCATGCATTGTTCGACGCCGAGGTTGTCGGCGTGCTCGTCGCGGTAGCCGAGCGCAGCGGCCAGGTCGCGCTGGTAGTCGAACAGAAGGCGTTCCTCGGCGCGCCGCGCGAGCAGATGCAGCGCATGGCGGATGCGGAACAGCGTCGCCCGCGCCGCCCCGAGCGCATCGGCGTCGACGGGATCGAGCAGGCCGGCTTCGACCATCGTCGCCGGATCACCGGAGCCGACGATCGCGCGACCAAGCCAGCCGATCATGTGCAGGTCGCGCAGGCCACCGGGGCCATCCTTGAGATGCGGCTCGAGGTTGTAGGCGGTGTCGCCGAAGCGCTGGTGGCGCGCCGTCTGCTCGGCCTGCTTGGTGGCGAGGAATCGCGCCGGTGTCCACAGGCTTTCGTCGGGCAGACGGCTGAGCAAGGCGTCGGCGAGCGGGCGCGCGCCGCCGATCCAGCCGGCTTCGAGCAGATTGGTGTAGACGCTGACGTCCTCGGCGGCGAGTGCACGGCAACCGCCAAGATCACGCACCGCCAGGCCGGGCTTGAGCCCGATGTCCCACAGACAGGCTGCGAAAGCCTCGATCGCACGCACGAGGTGCGGCTGCGGCGCGTCGACCGTGAGGATCAGCATGTCGACGTCGGAGTGCGGGAACAACTCGCCACGGCCGAAGCCACCGACCGCGAGCAGGGCCGCCTGGTCGGTGTCGCCGAGCCAGGAGCACCAGGCGTAGTCGAGCAGGCGACGCACGGCCTCGGCGCGCGCCCGCACCAACGCGGTCGCCGCGACACCATCCCGGAAGGCACCGGCAAGGTCGCGGTCGTAGTCGGCAAGGAACTGACGCAGGGCGAGCCGCGCCGGACCAACCACACCACCGCGCGGAACAGCTGCGGCCAGACGCGGCAAGGGCGGGACCGGCACCTCGGCGGTGGCGGCCATGGCAGCGTGCCTCAGGCTGCCCGTGGCCAGGGAGTCAGGATCTCGTAGCCATCGTCGGTGACGGTGATCGTGTGCTCCCACTGCGCCGACAGCGAATGGTCGCGTGTGACCACGGTCCAGCCGTCCGGGAGCAGGCGAGTGTGCGGCTTGCCGGCATTGATCATCGGCTCGACGGTAAAGGTCATGCCCTTCTGCAGGGTCAGGCCGGTTCCGGCCTGGCCATAGTGAAGCACCTGCGGATCCTCGTGGTAGATCTGACCGATGCCATGCCCGCAATACTCGCGCACCACCGAGAATCCGCGCGCCTCGGCGACGCGCTGGATGGCGTGGCCGATATCGCCGAGAGTCGCGCCCGGACGCACCACACCGATGCCCTTCATCATCGCCTCGAACGTCGTCTCGACCAGGCGCTTGGCCAGGACCGAAGGCTCGCCGACGAAGTACATGCGGCTGGTATCGCCATGCCAGCCGTCCTTGATGACGGTGACGTCGATGTTGAGGATGTCGCCGTCCTTGAGGATCTTGTTCGGTGCCGGAATGCCGTGGCAGATCACGTGATTGACCGACGTGCACACGGTCTTCGGAAAGCCCTTGTAGCCGACGTTTGCCGGAATCGCCTTCTGCACGTTGACGATGTGGTCGTGGCAGAGGCGGTCGAGTTCCTCGGTGCTGACGCCCGGCTTGACGTACGCCCCGATCATCTCGAGCACCTCGGCGGCCAGACGGCCGGCGACACGCATCTTCTCGATCTGTTCGGGGGTCTTGATGGTCACAGCCATTGTGATAGCGGGTGGCAGAGGGCCGCACAGTTTAAGGATGTTCCGATCGATCCCACAACGGCGTCACCGTTCTGAGCGGGCGCAGATCAAGGCGCGACGGCAATGCCAATCTGGCCGTCTGTCGAGCCGGCGCAAGGCCGGGCTGCGCCCGCCCAGCACGGTGACGCCGTTGCGGGATTGATCAGAGCGTCCCTGAGCGATACGGGGTGCGAGGCGCGAAGGCACGGTGCAGCTGGGACCGCGGCGGGCCAACCGGGTCGCGCACGCCACCGCGGGATCGATCGGGGACGCTCTGGCCCTGGACCGCGGTCTCACGCTACAATCCCGCAGTTCCCTCGCCAGGGAACGAATCCACACACGTTCCGATACCGTTGTCGGGGTGCTTCCACCGCGCGCCATGCCGCCCGGATGGAGGTCGTCAACGCTGGGAACGTGGAGGTCCCAACCCCGGGCTTCGTCCGCCGCACATGCAACCGGCGCGATTGCCCATCGATGGAGTTTTCGCACCATGCCTCAAGTCACCATGCGCCAGATGCTCGAAGCGGGCGTCCACTTCGGCCATCAGACCCGTTACTGGAATCCCCGCATGGCGCCGTACATCTTCGGCGCACGCGGTCGCATCCACATCATCAACCTCGAGAAGACGCTGCCGCTGTTCAACGACGCGATGAACTTCGTGTCGGGCCTCGCGCAGAAGCGCGGCACCCTGCTGTTCGTCGGCACCAAGCGCTCGGCGCGCGAGGCGATCAAGGAAGAAGCCGCACGCTGCGGCCAGCCCTATGTCGCCGCACGCTGGCTCGGCGGCATGCTGACCAACTTCCGCACGGTCAAGCAGTCGATCGCACGCCTCAAGGAAATCGAGGCGATGGCCGCCGACGGCAGCTTCAACAAGCTGGTCAAGCACGAAGTGCTGCAGATCGAGCGCGAGCGCGAGAAGCTCGAGAAGTCGCTCGGCGGCATCAAGGATATGAACCGCCTGCCGGACGCGTTGTTCGTCATCGATATCGGTCACGAAAACATCGCGATCGAGGAAGCCAAGAAACTCGGCATTCCGGTCGTTGCCGTGGTCGACACGAACTACGACCCGAGCCTGGTCGACTACGCGATCCCCGGCAACGACGACGCGATCCGCGCCGTGCAGCTCTATGCCAGCGCCGTCGCCGACGCCGTGCTCGAAGGCAAGGCCGCGGCTCCGGCCGTCGCCGTCGGCAACGACGAGTTCGTCGAGCTCGACGCCGAAGGCAACCCGGTCGCCAAGGTCGACGACCGCCGCAAGCAGGCTCCGCGCGGCAAGGCGCCGGCCAAGCGCGGTGCGGCGCCGTCGGGCCGTCGTCCTGCCGCCGGCAGCAAGCCGCGCGGCGAAGCCAAGGCCGAGACCGCCGAGTGAGACCGGTCGCGGGACCACCGCTCAGCATGGTTCCGCCACGGGCCCGTCACCAGGCCCGGTGATGATGTCCAGGTGACGCCGGCAGCGTGCCGGCGCACCGCCCCGATCCCCTTTCCGCGCGGCGCCCGTCGCCGCGCTTTCACGTGAGGTATTCCAATGGAAATCACTGCCCAGACCGTCAAGGAACTGCGCGAGCGCACCGGCGCCGGCATGATGGAGTGCAAGAAGGCCCTGACCCAGACCGGTGGCGACATCGAGGCCGCGGTCGAGTGGCTGCGCAAGCAAGGTCTCGCCAAGGCCGACAAGAAGGCCGACCGCGTCGCCGCGGAAGGCCGCATCGTGCTCGGCCAGGCGCCCGGCAAGGCCGTGCTCGTCGAGATCAACAGCGAGACCGATTTCGTAGCCAAGGACGAGAACTTCCTCGCCTTCGCCGACAACGTCGCCAAATCGGCGATCGATGCGAAGGACGTCGAGGCACTGAAGGCCGCCGCCTTCCCGGGCGGAGGCAATGTCGAGGAAGCGCGTGCCGCGATCATCGCCAAGGTCGGCGAGAACGTTCAGCTGCGCCGCCTCGTGCGCATCGACAGTGCGAACACGCTGGCGGGCTACCTGCACGGCGGCCGCATCGGCGTGCTTGTCGAGGTCAAGGGCGGCTCGCCCGAACTTGCCCGCAACCTCGCCATGCACATCGCCGCGATGAACCCGCCGTACATCGCCGAGAAGGATGTCCCGGCCGACTTCATCGCCAAGGAGAAGGAAATCGAACTCGCCAAGATGTCCGAGAAGGACAAGGCCAAGCCGGCCGAGATCCTCGAGAAGATCATCAGCGGCAAGATCAACAAGATCATCAACGAGGTGACCCTGACCGGCCAACCTTTCGTCATCGACACCGACCAGACCGTCGGCGCCGTGCTGAAGAAAGAAGGCGCTGAGGTGGTTTCGTTCCACCGCATTGCGGTCGGCGAGGGCATCGAGAAGGTCGTCGAGGACTACGCAGCCGAGGTCATGAAGCAAGCCGGCCTGGCCTGAAGAAAAAGCCGCGGGAAACCGCGGCTGTTTTCGTAGGGGCCCGTTCACGGGCGATCGCGCGGCATGAGGATGCCGGAAGACGCATCGCCCCCGAAGGGGCTCCTGCGGGCAAGGGAAGTGCGTTTCGTCGCCAGTGGTTCGCGGCGGGCGCGAGGTCATCTACAATGCGTCGGTTTGCCTGCACGGAGAGAGACATGGCCGAGGTCCAGTTCAAGCGCATCCTGCTCAAGCTCTCCGGCGAAGCCCTGATGGGTGATGGCGACTACGGCATCGACCCCAAGGTCATCGGCCGCCTCGCCCGCGAGATCCTCGAGGTGCGCAGCGCCGGCATCGAGGTCGGCGTGGTCATCGGCGGCGGCAACATCTTCCGCGGCGCCGGCCTGGCCGCCAGCGGCATGGACCGCGTCACCGGCGACCACATGGGCATGCTCGCGACTGTCATGAACGCACTGGCCATGCAGGATGCAATCGAGAAAGCCGGCGGAACCGCGCGCACGATGAGTGCGATCAAGATCAACGAGGTCTGCGAGGATTTCATCCGTCGCCGCGCGATGCGCCATCTCGAGAAGGGCCGCATCGTGCTGTTCGCCGCCGGCACAGGCAACCCGTTCTTCACCACCGACTCGGCCGCTGCGCTGCGTGCGATCGAGATCGGTGCCGACCTGCTGCTCAAGGCGACCAAGGTCGACGGCGTCTACACGGCCGACCCGGCCAAGGACGCCAGCGCCACGCGCTACGACCACCTCAGCTACGAAGAGGTCATCCGACGCAACCTGCAGGTCATGGACACCAGCGCGATCGCGCTGTGCCGCGACCACCACGTACCCCTGCGCATCTACGACATGTCGCGTGAGGGCGACCTGATGCGCATCATGCGCGGCGAGCCAGTCGGCACTCTCGTCACCGACTGAGGCCCCATCGCGGCTGCAGGCGCTCCTGCAGGGCCTTGTTTTCGCAGGAACGGCTTCAGCCGTGATCTCCAAACTTCCGCGCGGCGCGGGCAGATCGAGCGCGACTGGTATACTCCGGCGGATAACGAAACCGCAGGAACAGCGCCCATGCTCGACCCGATCAAGAAGGACGCCCAACAACGCATGGCCAAGAGCGTCGAAGCCTTGCGCCATGAACTCACCCACCTGCGCACGGGCCGGGCGAGTGCCTCACTCGTCGAACCGTTGCGGGTGAGCTACTACGGCTCGGAGGTACCGTTGAACCAGGTCGCCAGCGTCGCCATCGCCGACGCTCGCTCCCTGACGATCACCCCGTACGAAAAGCCGATGATCGCCGCGATCGAGAAGGCGATCCTCGCCTCCAACCTCGGCCTCACCCCGACCACGGTCGGCATGGTCATCCGCATCAACATCCCGCCCCTGACCGAGCAGCGCCGCAAGGAACTGGCCAAGCATGTCTCCGGCGAGGGCGAGAACGCCAAGGTTGCCGTGCGCAACGTGCGTCGCGACGCGATCCAGCACGTCAAGGAGCTCCTCAAGGAGCGCAAGATCACCGAGGACGAGGAGCGCCGTGCCGAGGACGACATCCAGAAGTTGACCGACCGCGCCGTGAAGGACATCGACGAGGTGGTGAAGAAGAAGGAAGACGAACTCCTGGCGATGTAATCGAGGTCGCCCTGGAGCGTCGCGCATGACCGAGAACACCACGCCCGACGTGGCGCCGCGCGTGCCGCGCCACGTCGCCATCGTCATGGACGGCAACGGCCGCTGGGCCGAACGCCGCCATCGTCCGCGCAGCTTCGGCCACCGCGAGGGTCAGAAGGCGCTGCGCGCGACTGTCGAGTTCTGCCTGCGCCGAGGCATCGGCTCATTGACCCTGTTCGCGTTCTCCAGCGAGAACTGGAAGCGCCCCGCCGGCGAGGTCGGCGCGCTGATGCAGCTGTTCCTCAAGGCGCTTGACAACGAAGTCGAGGAACTGCACGGCCACGGTGTGCGCATCGAGTTCATCGGCGACCTGTCGGCGTTCTCGAGCGACCTGCGCGAGCGCATGGAGAAGGCGATGCGACGCACCGCCGGCAACCGTGCGTTGAAGGCCAACGTCGCGGTCAACTATGGCGGCGCCTGGGACATCGCCCGCGCCGCGCGCCGCGCCGCGGAAGCCGTGCAGCGCGGAGAACTCGACGCCACCGCGATCGACGAACGCAGCCTGGCAGCGTACTTCTGCCTTGCCGAACAGCCCCCGGTCGACCTTTTCATCCGCACTGGCGGCGAGTTGCGCATCAGCAACTTTCTGCTCTGGCAGATCGCCTACGCCGAGCTCGTTTTCCTCGACACCCTGTGGCCCGACGTCGATGCCGCCGTGCTGCAGGGCGCGCTGGACGAGTTCGCGCGGCGCGAGCGGCGCTTCGGCATGACCTCGGCGCAAGTCGCCGCCAGCGGTTGAGGGGACCCGGCTCGTGAAACAACGCATCATCACCGCCCTCGTGCTGACCCCGATCGCGGTCGCGATCATCCTGCTGCTGCCGACACCGGTCTTCGCGGTGATCGTCGGCACCACCTTCCTGCTCGCGTTGTGGGAATGGACACGCCTGGTCGGACTCGAATCGATGGCCAGCCGCGTCACTGCGGTCGTCGCTGGCGCGCTGCTGCTGGCCGGACTGTGGTACGCCGATCATGCCGCCGTGTGGCCGATGGTGATCGGCCTCGGGCTGGTCTGGTGGCTGGTTTCTCTGGCCTGGCTGCGCCATTTCTCGTTCGCCGCATCACCGTCTCCGGGCAACCGCGTGCTCAAGCTGGTCGTCGGCTATCTGCTCATCGTGCCGGCGTGGGTTGCCCTGATGACGATCCATGATCTCGAACCGCTCGGCCATTGGTGGGCGCTGTTCGCCCTTGCCCTGGTCTGGGCTGCCGACACCTTCGCCTACTTCGCCGGCAGCCGCTTCGGGCGACGCAAGCTCGCTCCGCGCATCAGCCCGGGCAAGACCGTCGAAGGCGCGATCGGCGCCTTCGTCGGCGGCGCCCTGGTCGCCCTGACTGGTGGCTGGCTGCTCGGCGAGCGCGGCCTCGGCCTCGCCCTGCTGGTCATCGTTGCCCTGCTGACCCTGGCGGCCTCGATCATCGGCGACCTGTTTGAGAGCCTGGCCAAGCGCCAGGCCAACGTGAAGGACTCGGGGGCGCTGTTCCCCGGCCATGGCGGCCTGCTCGACCGTCTCGACAGCGTGTTCGCGGCGATGCCGGTATTCGCTGCCGGCAAGCTGGTGATCGACTTCTGCACACGATGAAGCGCATCGCCGTTCTCGGCGCGACCGGTTCGATCGGCGCCAGCACGCTCGACCTGATCGCGCGCCACCCTGATCGCTTCAGTGCGCACGTGCTCGCCGCGCACCGCAACGTCGAGGCACTGGTTGCACTGTGCCTGCGCTTCCGTCCGGCCTGGGCGGTGATCGCCGATGCCGCATTCGAAGCGGACCTGCGCCAGCGCCTCGCCGGCCACGGCCTGTCGACACGCGTGCTCGCGGGCTCGGCCGGGCTCACCGAGGCGGCCACGCTGACCGAAGTCGACACCGTGGTCGCTGCGATCGTCGGCGCGGCAGGACTGGAATCGACCCTGGCCGCGGCACGCGCAGGCAAGCGCCTGCTGCTGGCCAACAAGGAAGCGATCGTGATGGCCGGCCCGCTGCTGCTGGCGGCGCTGTCCGCAGGCGGCGGCGAGCTGCTGCCGCTCGATTCCGAGCACAATGCGGTGTTCCAGTGCCTGCCGGGCGGACGCCCGGAACTGACGACGGCCGGCGTCCGCCGCCTCGTGCTGACCGCCTCGGGCGGGCCGTTCCGCGGGCGCACGCGCACCGACCTCGCCGCAGTCACGCCGGCAATGGCCTGCGCGCACCCGAACTGGAGCATGGGCCGCAAGATCTCGGTCGATTCGGCCACCCTGATGAACAAGGGCCTCGAAGTCATCGAAGCGCATTTCCTGTTCGGCGCGCCGGCCGAGGCGATCGACGTCGTCGTGCATCCGCAGAGCATCGTGCACTCGCTGGTCGAATACCTCGACGGCTCGGTGCTCGCCCAGCTCGGCCATCCGGACATGCGCACGGCAATCGCCCATGCCCTGGCCTGGCCCGGGCGCGTAGACGCGGGCGTGCGCCGGCTCGACCTGGTCGCGCTCGGCCAGCTCGGCTTCGAAGCCCCCGACCGCGCCACCTTCACCTGCCTCGACCTCGCCTATGCCGCGCTGCGCGCCGGCGGCACGGCGCCGGCCATCCTCAACGCAGCCAACGAGGAGGCGGTGGCCGCCTTCCTCGACGGCCGTCTGCCCTTCCTTGCCATTGCCGAGGTCGTCGCCGGATGCCTGGACCGCCTCGCGGCTGAACCGGTCCGTGATCTCGCCGGTTTGCTTGACAGTGATTTAACCGCGCGCCGCGAGGCCCAACGTATCATTGCGGCGATGGCGGGCTGACTCCGGCCCCGGTTGGACTCCATGAACGACTTCTTCGGCTCCGTGTGGTGGCTCATCGTCACGCTCGGCCTGCTCATCACCTTCCACGAATACGGCCACTACCTCGTCGCGCGTCTGTGCGGGGTCAAGGTGCTGCGCTTCTCGGTTGGCTTCGGCAAACCGCTGTGGTCGCGGCGCAACCGCGACGGCACCGAGTTCGCGATCGCCGCGATCCCGCTCGGCGGCTACGTGAAGTTTCTCGACGAACGCGAGGGTGAGGTCGCCCCTGCCGAAGTCGCGCAAGCCTTCAACCGCAAGCCGGTCGGCCAGCGCATGGCGATCGCGGCGGCCGGCCCGGTCTTCAACCTGGTCTTCGCGATCGCCGCGTTCTGGCTCATGTTCGTGGTCGGCAAACCCGATTTCCTGCCGCTGGTCGGACCGCCCCAGGGTGTCGCCGCCGAGGCCGGCATGCTGGCTGGCGACCGCATCATGCGCGTCGACGGTACCGCGACCGACACCTGGACCAAGGCCATGCAGAAGCTGGCCGAAGCAGCAGTCGGGCGCAGCGACGCGACCGTCGAGGTCGTCACCGCCGAGGGAGCGGCGGCGACCCGCCGGCTGGCCTTCGGCAGCCTGCCGGCCAACGTGCCGGAGAAGGAATTGTTCGACCACATCGGCCTGCGCCTGTACGCGCCGGCCGTGATAGGCCTGGTCGAAGCGGACGGTCCGGCCGCCCGCGGCGGCCTGCGCGAGGGTGACGAGGTGCTGCGCATCAACGGCCATGCGGTGACGAGTTTCGAGGATGTGAGCCGCCTGATCCCCCTCGAAGCCGCGACCAATCCGCGACTGGTCTTTTCCGTACGCCGCGACGGCGGGGCCATCGATCTGGACGTCACCGCCGCGTCAGTCACCGACGCCACCGGCAAGACCCGTCACCGCGTCGGCATCGGCGCCCGCGCCCCACAAGACGCCACCTTGCGCTTCGGTCCGCTGGAAGCCGTGCCACGCGCGCTCGCGGAGACTCGGGATTCCGCAGCGAGCATGCTCAACCTGCTGAAGATGCTGGTGGTCGGCAAGGCCAGCCTCGAGAACCTGTCCGGGCCGATCACGATAGCGCGCGTGGCCAACAGTTCGGCCAAGCTCGGCTTCACCTGGTTCGTGCAGTTCCTCGCCATCATCTCGCTGTCGCTGGCGATCATGAACCTGTTGCCGATTCCGATCTTGGACGGCGGACACCTGCTGTATTACCTTATCGAGTCGATAAAAGGCAGCCCGGTGAGCGAACGCACGATGATTGCCGGCCAGTATCTTGGCCTGGTGATGCTGGTCGGCCTGATGGGGCTGGTGATCTTCAACGACATCCTCAAGCTCCCTTTCTGACCCAAAACCGCCCAAAAACAACAACGGATGCGGTGAGTCCCACCGCCTGCCGGTTCCGCACCCCTACGGAAGTGACGATGAAGCGTATCGCCGCCCTGCTTTTGCTTGCCTGGCTCAGTTCCAAGGACGCCCTCGCCTTCGAAGCGTTCCGCATCGCCGACATCCGCATCGACGGCCTGTCACGTATCGCCCAGGGAACTGTGTTCACCTATCTGCCGGTCGAGCGTGGCGATACCCTGACCACCGAGCGCGCCGAAGAGGCGATCCGCGCTCTTTACCGGACCGGCTTCTTCCACGACGTCAGCCTGTCACGCCAGGGCGATATCCTCGTCATCACCCTGCAGGAGCGGCCATCGATCTCCAAGATCGCGATCCGCGGCAACAAGGATCTCAAGGAAGACGACCTGCGCAAGGGCCTCAAGGGCATCGGCCTGGCCGAGGGTGAAACCTTCGACCGCCTCAAGCTCGACTCGGTACAGCAGGAACTGACCCGCCAGTACTACAACCGCGGCAAGTACAACGTTGCGGTCAAGACCGCTGTGGTCAACCTCGACCGCAACCGCGTCGAGGTCGCGATCAACATCACCGAAGGCAGGCCGGCCAAGATCAAGCACCTCAACATCGTCGGAAACGAATCGTTCAAGGAGAAGGCGATCCGCGAGGACTTCCAGTCCGACACGACGAACTGGACATCGTGGTACTCGAAGGACGACCAGTACTCGCGCGAGAAGATGTCGGGTGACCTCGAGCGCCTGTCTTCGTTCTACCTCGACCGCGGCTATGTCGACTTCGCGATCGACTCGACCCAAGTGTCGATCAGCCCCGACAAGCGGCGCATGTACGTCACCGCCAACATCGTTGAGGGAGAGGTCTACACGGTCAACGACATCAAGCTCACCGGCGACCTCATCCTGAAGGACGCAGACCTGCGCAAGCAGTTGTCGATCCACCCCGGCGAGATGTTCTCGCGCAAGAAGGTCGAACAATCAGCCGATGCGATCACCGCCGTGCTCTCGAACATCGGCTACGCGTTCGCCCAGGTCAACCCTGTCCCGGAGATCGATCGCGACAAGCGCGAAGTCGCGCTGAACTTCCAGGTCCTGCCGGGCAAGCGTGTGTACGTGCGCCGCGTCACTTTCAAGGGCAACCTGCACACCGAGGATGAGGTCCTGCGCCGCGAGATGCGCCAGCTCGAAGGCGCCTGGTACTCGCAGGCCGCGATCGACCGCTCGAAGATCCGCCTGCAGCGGCTCGGCTTCTTCAAGACCGTCAGCATCGAGACACCGCGCGTGGCCGGCTCCGACGATCAGGTCGACGTCGCCGTGACCATCGAGGAGCAGCCGTCCGGAAGCTTCACGTTTGGTCTGGGCTATTCACAGGTGCAGGGTCTGATCACCAGCATCGCCGTGCAGCAGAACAACTTCTTCGGCACCGGCGACCGTATCGGCGTGACCCTGCAGCGCAGCGCGTACCTGAAACGCTACAACCTGTCGTATTTCGAACCCTACCTGACCGACGACGGCCTCGGCCTCGGCTATGACATCAGCCACCGTGAACTCGACGCCGGAGAGGCGAACATCGCCAACTACTTCACCAACTCCGACTCGTTCAGCACCTACCTCGGCTTTCCGCTGACCGAGAATGACACGCTGAACACGCGCTTCGGCATCAGCCAGACCTCGATCAACACGTTTGCCAGTACGCCCCAGCAGTTCGTCGACTACGTGTTCGCGCTCGGCAACCGCACCTTCCATGTCTGGAACGTGGAGCTGTCCTGGGCACATGACACACGCAACAAGTACTGGAACCCGACTCGCGGTTCGCTGCAGACGGTCTCGTTCGAGACCACCCTGCCCGGATCGACGGTCGAGTACTTCAAGTTCAACTACCGCTTTTCGCAGTACCTGCCGATCACGGAAAGGCTGACCTTCCTCGGCACCGCTTCGATCGGCTATGGCGGCAGCTACAACGGCCGCTACCGCACCGTCGTCGACGAGGGCCAGGATCCGCCTGTGACGACCGAATACGGCGCCCGCGGCCTGCCGTTCTTCGAGAACTTTTATGCCGGCGGCACCTCCGACGTGCGCGGTTTCCGCGACAACACGCTCGGCCCGGTCGACGAGACTCGCGGCTTCCGCCAGCCGCTCGGCGGTGCGTTCAAGACCGTGGCCACGGCCGAGATCATCTTCCCGACCCCGTTCGTCAAGGAGAGCGACAACACCACACGCCTATCGTGGTTCCTCGATGTCGGCAACGTGTTCAAGGATTACAGCGCGTTCGAAGCGAGCGAACTGCGCGCCTCGACCGGCCTGTCTTTCCAGTGGCGCGCGCCGGTCGGCCCGATCGTGATCAGCCTCGCCAGACCTCTGCGCAAGAAGGATGGCGACGATACCGAAACCATCCAGTTCAGCTTCGGGCCGCAGTTCTGAACGGGTAGCATGCCGAGCAGGAACTCGGCACAACGAGGCAAGATCGTCTGGCGAGGGGGTACGAGTGGCGCGAAGCGGTCCATGGACAGCAATGCCCCGGGCGCTGCTCGCCGCGATCGCGTTGACGGTCGCTGCGCCGGCGCCGGCCGAGGATGCTGCCGTCCGCATCGGCTACGTCGACATGAAGCGCCTGCTCGACAACGCACCGCAAGTCGTGGCCGGCCGGCAGAAGCTTGAACGCGAGTTCGCCCCGCGTGACGACGCACTCAATGCCGATGAACGGCGCCTCACCGAATTGCGTGCACGCCAAGACCGTGAAGGCGCATCGCTCGAACGCAACCAGGCCGATGCACTCAAGCGCGAGATCGATGCGCTCGACCGCGCGATCCGGCGCAATCGCGACAACATGCGCAGCGAGCTCAAGGCGCGCAGCGACCAGGAACTCGATCGCAGCTGGCGCGAGATCAACAACGCCGTCGTCGAATTCGCGCGCGAACACAACATCGACCTGATCGTGCCGAGCCCGGTCGTCTACGCGAATCCGCGCATCGACATCACCGACCAGGTGCTCGAACGCCTCAAGCGCCAGTATGCGAGCCGACCATCGCCATGAACGGCGTGGCCTTCACCGTTGCCGAACTGGCCGAACGCTTCGACCTTGGCGTGCGCGGCGATGGTACGTGCCGCATCACCGGGGTGGCCACACTGGCCCATGCCGGCGCGGAACAGGTGTCCTTCCTGGCCAATCCGCGTTATCGCGCACAACTCCAGACGAGCACCGCCGCCGCGGTGATCGTGCGCGCAGCCGACGCCGACCTCGAAGGCGCCCCGGTACGCCTCATCGCCAGCGACCCCTACGTCGCCTTTGCCAAGATCGCCGCGCTGTTCGAGCACCGCCCCGCACCGAGCCCGGGCGTGCATCCCAGTGCGATCATCGCCGCCACGGCAGTCATTTCCGCCGGCGCCTCGATCGGACCGTTGTGCGTCGTCGAGGACGGCGCGGTCATCGAGGATGGTGCCGTGCTCGGTGCGCATTGCCTGGTCGGCCGTGACTGCACGGTCGGTGCGCAATCGCGCCTGGTCGCGCGGGTGACTCTGGTCGAACGCGTGCGCCTCGGTCGGCGCGTGCTCGTCCACCCGGGCGCCGTGCTCGGCGCCGACGGTTTCGGCCTCGCCTTCGAGCGCGACCACTGGATCAAGGTGCCGCAGCTCGGCGGCGTGCGTATTGGCGACGACTGCGAGATCGGCGCGAACACGACCATCGATCGCGGCGCGCTCGAGGACACCGTGCTCGAGGAAGATGTGCGCCTGGACAACCAGATCCAGATCGCCCACAACGTGCACATCGGTGCGCACACCGCCATCGCCGGCTGTGCGGCTGTTGCCGGCAGTGCCCGAATCGGCCGCTACTGCCTGATCGGCGGCGCCGCTGGCATACTGGGCCATTTGACGGTGGCAGACCGGGTCACGATCACCGCCATGACCCTGGTCACCCACTCCATCCGCGAGGCCGGCGAGTATTCGTCCGCCTCCCCCATGCAGGAAAGCCGGCTCTGGCGACGCAATGCGGCGCGTATCAGGCACCTCGATGAACTGGCCCGACGCGTCGCGGCCATTGACAAGGGAAGCACGCAATGACGACACCGAACACCCCTCCCGCCGCCGCTCCGGAGGTGATCGACGTGAGGCGCATCACCCAGTTGCTGCCACATCGCTATCCGTTCCTGCTGATCGACCGAGTGGTGTCCTGGGAACCGGGCAAGCGTCTCCTCGCACTGAAGAACGTCACCTTCAACGAGCCGTTCTTCCAGGGCCATTTCCCCGGTCACCCAGTGATGCCCGGCGTGCTCGTCATCGAAGCGCTGGCCCAGGCATCCGGCGCGCTCGTGCAGCTGTCTGCATCCGATGACCCGAACCAGCCCGCGCTGTTCTACCTCGTGAAAATCGACAAGGCGCGTTTCAGCCGTGTCGTGGTGCCCGGCGACCAGCTCGTGCTCGAGGTCGAGCAGAAGCGCACGCTCAAGCGCATGGGCCTGTTCTGGGGTCAGGCCAAGGTCGACGGCGAAGTCGTCGCCGAAGCCGAACTGCTCTGCGCCGAACGGAGGGACGGATGATCCATCCTTCCGCGATCATCGATCCACAGGCGAAGATCGGCGCCAACGTCAGCATCGGTGCGTACAGCATCATCGGTGCAGACGTCGAGATCGGCGACAACACCTCGATCGGCCCGCACGTGGTCATCGACGGCCCGACTCGCATCGGCCGCGACAACCGCATCTGGCAGTTCGCCTCGCTCGGCGCTGCCCCGCAAGACAAGAAATTCCACGGCGAGCGTTCGCGCCTGGAGATCGGTGACCGCAACGTCATCCGTGAGTTCGTCACCTTCAATCGCGGCACCGAGGATGGCGCCGGGCTGACCAGGATCGGCAATGACAACTGGTTGATGGCCTACGTGCACATCGCCCACGACTGCGTCGTCGGCAACCATGCCATCTTCTCCAACGCCGCATCGCTGGCCGGTCATGTCGTTGTCGACGACTGGGTCATCCTCGGCGGCTTCACCCTCGTCCACCAGTTTTGTCAGGTCGGCGCGCACGCCTTCACCGCAATGGGTGCGATCATCAACCGCGACGTGCCTCCCTACGTCACCGTCGCCGGCAGCTTCGCCGAGCCGAAAGGCATCAACTCCGAAGGCCTGCGTCGACGCGGCTATTCCTCGGACCGCATCATGGCGATCAAGCGCGCCTATCGCACGCTGTACATGTCCGGTCTGCCCCTCGCCGACGCTCGCACCGAACTCGCCCGCGCCGCGGAAGACGCTCCCGACGTGCGGCTCATGCTCGACTTCATCGAGCGCAGCCAGAGGTCGTTGGTGCGCTGAGGGCTGGGAATGGGGAATAGCCAGGCATTCCGTCTCGCGACCGCAGATGTCAGCGGCGTGCTCGCACGCACCCTTGCCACATGAGCCACTCCCGACTCCCGGTGGTCGACTCCCGATCCGACGCGGCTCCGCTCGACCATTCCCCAGCCCCCATTCCGCATTCCCCGCTATTCGTGCTCGTCGCCGGCGAAACCTCCGGCGACCTGCTCGGCGCGGGGCTGATCAAGGCATTGCGTGCGCGGGTTCCCGCTGCGCGCTTCGTCGGGGTGGGTGGACCGCGCATGGTGGCGGCGGGACTCGAAGCCTGGCATCCGGCCGAAAAGCTCGCGGTGATGGGGCTTGTCGAAGTGTTGCGGCACCTGCCGGAACTGCTGCGCATCCGTCGCGACGTGCGCGAGCGAACGCTGGCACTGCGACCACAGGCCTTCATCGGCATCGATGCGCCCGACTTCAACCTGCCGCTCGAGCGGCGCCTCAGGCAGGCCGGCATCCGCACCATCCACTACGTCAGCCCATCGATCTGGGCCTGGCGCGAGCAGCGCGCGGCGAAGATCGGTGCGAGCGCCGATCGCGTGCTGTGCCTGTTTCCGATGGAGCCCGTCGTGTATGCGCGGCACGGCGTCGATGCACGTTTCGTCGGTCATCCGCTGGCTGATGCCTTCGCCCTGCAGCCTGACCAGGCCGCCGCGCGCCGTGCGCTCGAACTGCCGCAGGACAAACCCGTGCTCGCCCTGCTGCCCGGCAGCCGGCTCGGCGAGATCCGCCGCCTCGGCTCCGACTTCATAGAGGCTTCGCACCTGCTCGCGCAACGCATTCCGCAACTCGAAATCGTCGCCCCGATGGCCAATGCGGATTGCCGCGCCGCATTCGAGTCCGTGCTCGCTCGCAGCGCTGCGCACGCAGGACGCATGCATGTGATCGATTGCCGGGCGCATGAGGCCATGGTCGCCGCCGATGCCGTGCTGGTCGCCTCGGGTACGGCCGCACTCGAGGCGATGCTGGCCAAGCGACCGATGGTGGTCGCCTACCGCCTCGCCTGGCTGACCCATCGCATCATCACTGCCCTCGGCCTGCTCAAGGTCGAGCGCTATTCGCTGCCGAACCATCTCGCCGGGCGAGAACTCGTCCGCGAACTCATGCAGGAAAACTGCACGCCGCCGGCACTCGCCGATGCGCTCGAACCGTTCCTGCGCGCGCGACGCGTCGATCCGGCCCTGCTCGCCGAGTACGAACGCCTGCACCGACTGCTTGGCGGCAACGCCGACCACAACGCGGCCGAGGCCGTGCTCGCTTGAGCGAAGACCTACGCGAACAATCACGACGGCGCCGGCGGCAACGCTTGCGCGCATTCGCCGTCATTGCCTTCCTGGCTCTGCTCGTGTTCGCCCCGCTGGCCGAAAAGGCGCTGATGGAAAAACTCTACGCCCTGGTCATCGTCACCTCGGCGATGTTGTTCCTGCTGTTCTCCACGGCGCGCCTGTCGTTCGCCCTGATGGCCGCAAGCGTCGCCTTTGGCCTGCTCAAGACGGCCAGCATGCTCAAGTTCGAGTACCTGCTGACGCCGGTGCTGGCGCCTGACCTCACCTACTATGTCAACCGCGACACGCTCGAACTGATCGGCCGCTACCCGATCCTGCTCGGCTTCAGCCTGGGCGTGGTCGCGCTGATCCCGCTGCTGCTGGTGCCGGCGTGGGCATGGGAGACGACGCGGGAATGGACACGGCTCGGCCGCGCGCGCGCCGCGGCGATCCGCCTCGTCGGCGCCGCGGCCAGCACGGCCGTGTTTGCACTGTGCCTGTCGCCGGCCGGGCCATTCTCCGGCGTGTTCAACAAGCCGATGTGGGCAACCGTCACCGACCGCAGTTTCATCACCGCGTTCTTCACCTCGTTCAGCGATACCGAGGTGCGCCAGCCGAGTCTGACCGGGACGATCGACCGCAGCATCAAATGGACGCTCGATGAAAAGCCGCGCAAGCCGCGACAGTACCCCGATGTTTTCGTCGTGCTCGAGGAAAGCACCTTCGATCCACGCATGCTCAAGGCCTGCAGCGTGCCGGCCTGCACCGTGCCGATGTTCGTGCCGGACAAGTACACACGGGCTGGTGGTGCGCTGACCGTGCATACCTTCGGCGGCGGCACCTGGACCAGCGAATTCGCCCTGCACACCGGCCTCGCCGACGTGTTGTTCGGCAATGCCGGCCTGTACGCGCCGTACAACCTGGCCCCGCGCGTCGTGCATACCCTGCCCGACGCGTTCAAGGCGGCCGGCTACCGCACCATCGCCGTGTACTCGCACAGCGGCGAGTTCCTCAATGGCCGCAATGCCTACATCGACTACGGCTTCGACGCGTTCTACGACGGCACCGACAATGGCCTCGACTGGGACAGCACCGACGCTGATCTGCACGAGGTGCTAATGCGCATCCATGCCGAGGAGCGCGCCGCACATCCGGATCGCCCGTTGTTCGTGTTCACCCTGACCTTGCACCAGCACGGCCCGCACATGACGCCGCTGGCCGAACTGCCACCGCCGTTCGACAAGCCGCTGTTCCGCGGCAAGTTCAAGCCACCTGCGCTCGACGACTGGCTCAACCTCAATCTTGGCAACTACCTCGCCCGCGTGCACGAGTCCTCGGTCATGCTCGACACGCTGCAGCAGCAACTCTGGGACAGCGGACGGCCGACCGTGCTGCTGCACTTCGGCGACCACCAACCCTCGTTCGACGGTGCCATGCACGCAATCCCGAAACGAATTCCCGACGCGGCCGGACCGAACGCAAGCCGTGTCACCTACTACATGCTGAAGACGAGCTTCGCGCTGGCGCCGCTGCCGAAATACGAATCGCTCGACATCGTCTACCTCGGCTCGCTGCTGCTCGACGCGGCCGGCGTGCCAAAGGACGCGTTCTACCAGGCCAACACACTGCTGCGCGAACGCTGCAAGGGCCGCTACCTGCAGTGCCGCGACACGCGCATGCTGACCTCGTACCACGACCATGTCTTCAACGTGCTGAAGGACCTGCGCGAGGAATGAACCACGACTTGTTCGAAAACACTGCCGCGATCGATCCGCTGCGCATCGCCGGCGTCGACGAGGCCGGGCGCGGCCCGCTGGCCGGGCCGGTCGTGGTCGCCGCCGTGATCCTCGATCCTGCCCGGCCGATCATTGGCCTGGACGACTCGAAGAAACTCGCTGAAAACCGCCGCGACGCGCTCGCGCTCGAGATCCGCGCGCGCGCGCTGGCGTATTCGGTGTGCTACGTCGAAGCCGACGAGATCGATCGCCTGAACATCCTGCAGGCCTCGCTCACCGGCATGGCACGCGCCGTCTCCGCCCTGCAACCCGCGCCACTGCTCGCCCTTGTCGACGGCAACCATTTGCCGAAGGACCTGCCCTGCGCCGGCCGCGCGATCATCGGCGGCGACGCCAGCGAACCGGCGATCAGCGCCGCCTCGATCCTCGCCAAGACGATGCGTGACGCGCGCATGCGCGAACTCGACGCCCTGTATCCGGGCTACGGCTTTTCCGGCCACAAGGGCTATCCGACCCCGGCCCATATCGAATCATTGCGCCGCCTCGGCCCCTGCCCTGAACACCGACGCAGCTTTGCGCCGGTGCGCAACTGGATGAAGAAGTGAAGGGCGGGGTTCGGGGATGCCCGATTTGTCGGACCGCGACCGGATTTCAGCAGCCGTGATCCGAAGCAGGCTCAGAACTGAGCCTGCTCGAAGCCATCGGCGAACAGACGATCGACCGCCACGGCGGCAATGTCGATGCGCGGCCGACCCATCACATGGGCAAATCGGCCGCCGAACCAGACCTTGCCCGCATGCACCAGCACGGCTTGAATCGGGACGTCGGCGGAAAACAGCCAGCCCGGCACAATGGCGCCGTCGCTCGCGGCAAGACGGTAGAGGAATCGTTGCACCCCACCAGAGGTGCCGAGTGAGCCGGCGGCATACACCTCGCCCCGTTCGTCGACCGCCAAGGCGTGGGCACTTCCGAACAACGGCGGTGCCCAGCCAACATCGATCGCGCCCGTCGCAATCGCCACGCGCGCGAGACCGCCCGGCCGCGAGGCGCCGCCGGCCTGGGTGAAATAGCCAGCAAGGTAGAGCTGCGTCCCATCCGGCGAAAATTCCAACGCGTTGACGGCTTGGTTGAGCGCGAGATTCCACGTCGGCACCGCGGAACCGTCGGTTGCCGCCAATCGGGCGACCCCCGTGCGTGGCTGGCCGCCGATCACACCAAAATTGCCACCGGCGAAGATGGATCCATCCGCAGCCACGGCCAGTGCTTCGATCCAGTTGTCCGCATTGGGATTCCAGGCCGGATCGGCGGCGGCGTTCAGCGCCGAAAGACGCGCGATGCGATTGCGCGGGAGGCCGCCGATCGAGGTGAAACTGCCGCCGACGATGACCTCACCATCCGCCTGGATCGCCACCGCATGCACGGAATAGTCGACGGCGGCGTCCCAGCCGGTATCGGCAGCGCCATCGCCGGCTGCCGCAAGGCGCACGACACCGCGCAACGGCAAGTCGTTCACAGTGGAGAACTGTCCGGCGGCATACACGCGGTCCGAGCCATCGACCGCGAGGTCGACGATGTCGCCGTTGGTTGCGGGCGCCCACTGCGGATCGAGTCGGCCGGAGGCATCGAGGCGCAGCAGGTTGCCGCGCTGCTCACCGTTGACGAGGGCGAACTCGCCACCGGCAATGACGGCGCCATCGCTCTGTCTCGCCAGCGCGGAAACACGCCCCCTGATCGTCGCATGGGTGACGACACTACTGCCGCCGCCAGCATCGACGCGCGCGAGAGCCAGTCGCAGCTGTCCCGCGCTGCGGCGGAAGCTGCCGCCGACGTAGGCGACACCATCGCTGCGGCCGCGGACTGCATACACTTGCGAACCGGGCATGCCGGGATTCCAGGCGGGATCGACGTCGCCCGCCGTGCTCATGCGCGCGACGCCCGCACGCGGCAAGCCTCCGATCGCGCTGAACAAGCCGCCGACATGCAACGTACCGCCGAGCACGGACAGTGAATACACGTTGGCGTCCGGTTGCGGAGCGAAGCTGGTCAGCGGCACGCTGCTGGTGATTGGAATGCGTGCCAGGCGCTCGATGGATCGTGGTCCGACCTGGGTGAACGAGCCACCGGCAAAGACCGTGGCGCTGTCGTTGGCCAGCGCCCAGACAATCCCGTCCATCGACGGATTCCAGCTCGTCACGACCACACTCGGTCCCAGTTCGAAGCTGGCGATGCGGTTGCGCGCCGCGCCGCCAATTTCC
Organism: Dokdonella sp.; assembly: GCF_019634775.1. Classification (NCBI taxonomy): domain Bacteria; kingdom Pseudomonadati; phylum Pseudomonadota; class Gammaproteobacteria; order Lysobacterales; family Rhodanobacteraceae; genus Dokdonella; species Dokdonella sp. The sequence goes on along the minus strand of NZ_JAHCAS010000002.1, from coordinate 303,207 downwards.
GTGAAACTACCCCCGACCACAAGAGTGTCCGGCGCCGACAGCAGGCCGGGCACCACGGTCAATGCGAAGACCATCCCGTTGGACGACGGATTCCAGCCGTCGGCGACACCGGTACCGACCGTGCTCACCCGCCCGATCGACGCACGCGGGGAACCTCCGAGTTGTCCGAACATGCCGCCGACATAGAGGCTCGGGCCCGACGCAGCGAGCGCCCAAACGACGTTGTCCGGCGCCGGGCGCCAGGTCGCGATTGGCGCGCCGCCGACGCTGTCGAGCTTGGCGAGATTCGGCAGCGAGATGCCATTGACGCCGGTAAACGAGCCGCCGGCGATGATTGCGCCGTCGGGCGCGAGCGTCAGGGCAAACACGGGGCCGTCGACCTGCGGCGCCCAGGCCGTGTCGATGCTGCCATCAGGCAGCAGGCGCGCGATGTTCGCGCGCGGATGGTCATTGATCGACTGGAACTGGCCACCGACGATCACGCTGCCGTCGGACAGGCGCGCGAGCGCGCGCACGACACCCTGGGTGCGCAGGTCGAGATCAGGCCGGTCGAGCAGGACCTGGATCTGCGCCCGCGCCGGCGCGGTGAACAACGCAAGGAGGATGAACAGGGTCGTGACGAATCGGAATGCCATGGCGATCTTCCCCGAGGAGTTGCGGAACCACCCCGGACAACGCCACATCGCGCCGCTTTGCGACATCACGCCCGTAGGGATGCCTTGATCCGGGCATGCCCTGCTCCAGTCCACAGCGGCACCAACCTCTTGATATGACGGGGTGACATCCGCAAGGCCGGCGGCGCGGCCTGCGCGGCTCGCCCAGGCCGCCAGCCTGCACTTCGCCATGCCCACTGCGCTGCGAACTTGCGGAGGTGGTGACGCCGCTGTGGAACAGATCGGAGCATGCCCAGCCCTTCGCGGCATGACGCACAACAGGGCACCGACTGCAAGCTTGTCCCCCCTGGTGGCCGCCGCTACCCTGTTCCCTCCTTCCGTGTCATCACCGCCATGTCCGCGGGCTTCGTTCACCTGCACGTCCACAGCGAGTACTCGCTTGTTGATTCGACGATCCGCATCGATGCCCTCGTCGAGGCCTGCGTCGCCGCCGGCATGCCCGCGGTCGCGTTGACCGACGAAGTCAACCTGTTCGCCCTGGTCAAGTTCTACCGGGCCGCCGAGAAGGCCGGACTCAAGCCGATTGCCGGCAGCGACCTGTGGCTGGCCAATCCCGAGGACCGCGTACATCCGTTTCGCGTGACCGTGCTGTGCCGAGACAGCGGTGGCTACCGCAACCTCTCGCGCCTGGTCTCGCGGGCCTGGGCCGAAGGCCGTCACGGCGACCATGCCGTGATCGAGGCCGCATGGCTGCACGAGGCCGCCGAGGGCCTGATCGTACTGGCAGGGCGCGACAGCGAACCCGGGCGCCTGCTCGTCTCCGGCCGCCTCGATGCCGCACGTGGCTGCGTGCGCGACTGGCAGCGCGTGTTCGGCGATGCCTTCTACCTTGAGCTGGTGCGCGCCGGTCGCAGCGAGGACGATGCATGGACGAACGCCGCGCTCGCCCTGGCCGGCGAACTCGACGTGCCGGCGGTCGCCAGCAACGACGTGCGCTTCATCGCCCGTGATGACTTCGAGGCCCATGAGGCGCGCGTGTGCATCCACGGCGGCCGCGTACTCGGCGACCCGAAACGCCCACGCCCGTACTCGGAACAGCAGTACCTGAAATCGCCCGCGGAAATGCGCGCGCTGTTCGCCGATGCTCCGGAGGCGATCGAGAACGCGATCGAACTGGCCAAGCGCTGCAATCTGGAACTGTCGTTCGGCACCTACTACCTGCCCGACTTCCCGGTGCCCGAAGGCCACTCACTCGGGTCGTGGATCCGCGAACAGGCACGACGCGGGCTGGCCGCGCGCCTCGAACGCCAAGCGCCGGCGCCCGGCTTCGGCGCGGACGACTATGCACGACGCCTCGAGACCGAAGTCGACGTGATCGTGAAGATGGGCTTTCCAGGCTATTTCCTGATCGTCGCCGACTTCATCAACTGGGCCAAGAACCACGACATCCCGGTCGGCCCGGGGCGTGGTTCGGGCGCGGGTTCGGTGGTGGCCTGGTCGCTCGGCATCACCGACATCGATCCGTTGCGCTATGGCCTGCTGTTCGAGCGCTTCCTCAACCCCGAACGCGTGTCGATGCCGGACTTCGACATCGACTTCTGCATGGACAAGCGCGACCGCGTGATCGAGTACGTGGCCGAGGCCTACGGCCGTGACCACGTCAGCCAGATCATCACCTACGGCACGATGGCGGCGAAGGCGGTGCTGCGCGACACCGGCCGCGTGCTGGGCCTGCCATACGGCCAGGTCGACAAGATCGCCAAGCTGATACCGGCGCGTCCGCTCGACCTCAGCCTCGAGGACGCGCTCGGCCGCACCGAGAAATCGCGCAAGGAACCCGAACGTGTGGTCGCCGACTTCTGCGCGCTCTATGAAAGCGACGACCAGGTGCGCGAGCTGGTCGACCTGGCGCTCAAGCTCGAAGACCTCACGCGCAACGCCGGCAAGCACGCTGGTGGTGTGGTCATCGCGCCAGGCCCGCTGACCGACTACGCGCCGCTCTACTGCGAAGCCGGCGGCAGCGGCGTGGTCACCCAGTTCGACAAGGACGACGTCGAAGCGGTCGGCTTGGTCAAGTTCGACTTCCTCGGCCTGCGCACGCTGACCATCATCGACTGGGCGGTGAAGGCCATCAACCGGCGCCGCAAGGCGGTCGGCGAGTCGCCGCTCGACATCACCGGCATCGCCCTCGACGACCCCGCCGTGTATGCACTGTTCCGGCGCGCGCAGACGGTTGCCGTGTTCCAGTTCGAGTCGCGCGGCATGCAGGGCATGCTCAAGGACGCGAAACCCGACCGCTTCGAGGACCTCATCGCGCTCGGCGCGCTGTACCGGCCGGGTCCGATGGACCTGATCCCGAGCTACTGCCGGCGCAAGCACGGCACCGAGGAGATCGACTATCCCGACCCGCGCGTCGAACCCGTCCTGAAAGAGACCTACGGCATCATGGTCTATCAGGAACAGGTCATGCAGATGGCACAGATCGTCGGCGGCTACTCGCTCGGCGGCGCCGACCTGCTGCGTCGCGCGATGGGCAAGAAGAAGCCCGAGGAAATGGTCAAGCACCGCGCGATCTTCCGCGAGGGCGCGGCCAGGAACGGCGTCGACGAGGCCAAGGCCGATGCCGTGTTCGACACCATGGAGAAATTCGCCGGCTACGGCTTCAACAAGTCGCACGCGGCGGCCTATGCGCTGGTGTCGTACCAGACCGCGTGGCTGAAGACCCATCACCCTTCCGAGTTCATGGCCGCGGTGCTGTCGTCGGACATGGACAGCACCGACAAGGTCGTCAACTTCCTCGCCGAGGCACGCGCGCTCGGGCTGGCCGTGCTGCCGCCGGACGTCAACGCCTCGAGCTACATGTTCGAAGCCCTGCCCGACACCGACGGCGGCGCCTCGCGCACGATCCGCTATGGCCTCGGCGCGGTGAAGGGCGTTGGCGAAGGCGCGGTGATGAACATCGTCGAGGCACGCCAGCGTGGCGGCGCGTTCCACGATCTCGCCGATTTCTGCCACCGCGTCGATGCGCAGAAGATCAACAAGCGCACGCTCGAGGCGCTGATCCTCAGCGGTTCGATGGACGCACTGGCCAGCAACCGCGCCAGCCTGATGGCGCAACTGCCCGAAGCGATGCGCGCTGCCGAGCAGCAGGCGCGCAATGCACAGGCCGGGCAGAACGACATGTTCGGCGCGAGCAGCCCGGTCGCAGCCGGGATCGTACTGGCCGAGATCGAGGACTGGCCCGCCGCCCGCCGCCTCGCCGGCGAGCGCGACACGCTCGGCCATTATCTGAGCGGTCATCCGACCGATGCCTGGCGCGAGCTGCTGGCGCGCGTCGTCACCTGCCCGAATGGCGAACTCGACAAGCACTACAAGCCAGCGCAGCGGCAGGGCGAGCGCAGCCGCTACGGCGATCGCCAGGCCTTCACCCTCGCCGGCTCGGTGACCGGCCTGCGCAAGCAGGGCGACAAGCGCGCCTTCGTCCAGGTCGAGGACTGGTCGGGACGCTTCGAAGCCGTGCTCTACAACGAGACGTTCGCCGAGTATGCCCCGCTGATCACACGCGACGCGATTCTCGTCTTCGAGGGCACCCTTTCCATCGACGACTTCAGCGGCAACTACCAGTTGCGCACCCAGCGGGTGTCGCCGCTCGACAGTGCGGTCGAACGCCAGGCACGCGTGCTGCGCCTCACGGTCAACGGCATCGGCCGCGACTTTGCTGCGCGCCTGCACGGCATGCTCGAAGCACACCGTGGCGGCAACACGCCGGTACGCATCAGCTTCAGCAACGCCCAGGGCCGCGGCGAAGTCGAACTCGGTCCCGACTGGCGCGTGCGCGCCAGCCCCGCCCTGATCGAAGCGCTCGGCACTCTCGAAGGGGTGCTCGACGCGGATTGCCTGTACGGCATCAACGCCTGACGCGTTGTCCGCCGCTTTTCCGGTAGGAGCCCCTGCAGGGGCGATGCCTTTGTTGCCGAAGAGCATCGCCCGTAAACGGGCTCCCACGGCCGGTTTTTCCGCGCGCGGCGTCGCATGGCCGGTCCCGACACCCCTGCGACAGCCTGACCGATTGCGAACGAGAATGATTTACATTAGTTTTCCGTAACGCCGGGCCAAGGGGGCCCGCCCGACACGGCTCCGATGCGCCACTCGCGTCCACATTCCGGCCACCCGCCCGCCTGCCCGCCCTTCGGTGGCGACCTCCGGCCAGCCCCGGTGCACATCCACCTGCATGCCTGTCGCGGCGGTGCGCCACCCTCCGCCTGACGACGCCGCAGCCGTTCCCTTTCCACTCGTTCCCCTGCCCCACGGCAGCGCCGAAGCGCGCTGTCGTCCCAATCCTCCGGAAAACAACAACAATGACTCCAAGCAACGCCGCGCCACTGTCCCGCCGGCCGCTCGCCACCATGATCGCGCTCGCCCTGATCGCACCCGTCGCCTTCGCCGACGACATGCCTTCGGACTCCGACGCCGTGCAGATGCACCAGGTCGTCGTCACCGCCTCGGGCTTCGAGCAGAAGATCACCGACGCGCCGGCGAGCATCAGCGTGATCACGCACGAAGAGTTGCAGAAGCGCCCGTACATGACCCTGATCGACGCCGTGCGTGACCTCGAGGGCGTCGATGTCGGCGAGACCTCGGACAAGACCGGCCAGAAAACGATCAGCGTGCGCGGCATGGGCTCCGACTACACGCTGATCCTCATCGACGGCAAGCGCCAGAACAACCACGGCGACATCTACCCGAACGCGTTCGGCGGCAACCAGTTCAATCACATCCCACCGCTGGACATGATCGATCGCATCGAGGTGATCCGCGGGCCGGCCTCGACCCTGTACGGTGCGGACGCGCTCGGCGGCGTCATCAACATCATCACGCGCAAGGTTGCCGACCGCTGGTACGGCTCGGCCACGGCGACGCACAACTTCCAGGAAAACGACGAGTTCGGCACCGACCGCACCTTCGACTTCGCCGTGCTCGGACCACTCGCCAGCGAGCGCTTCGGCGTCGGCCTGCGCGGCTCGTGGTACCAGCGTGATTCGTCCACGCCCGAGTACGAAATCATCCACGATCCGTCCGGCGCGCCGCACGAGCGTTCGCTTGGTTTCGGCGGCGGCGGCAAGACCGTCGACAACACCAACAAGAGCCTCGGCGCGACGCTGAGCTGGAAGCCGACCGACAACCAGGCATTCGCCTTCGACTACGACACGTCCGAACAGGTCTACGACAACACGCCGTACACCAACAACCTCGGCACGACTTCGTATCCGCTCGGCACCGTCGACGCCGTCAACAGCTCGAGTCTGTGGCGCTCGGGTCCGCGCGTCGGCTACACCGACGAGCAGCGCTTCACGCGTGACCAGTGGTCGGTCACCCATCATGGCGACTGGTCGTTCGGTACGAGTTTCCTCTCGCTCGCCCACATCGAAACCGGCAATCACGGCCGCACGCTCCCGTTCACCGTCGCCGAGCGCCTGCAACACGAACAGATCTTCCGCGGTACCGGCGCATACGCCGGCATGAGCGTCGCCGAACGCCAAGCCTTGATGGCGGAACTGTTCCTGCCGCGCCCGAAGCGCGTCATGGAAAGCCGCCAGTACACGCTCGACGGCAAGCTCGACATGCCGTTCGATGGCTGGGGCGGGCAGCACCATTTCGTGATCGGTGGCCAGATCATCGACGGCGAACTCGAGGACGGCGTGTTCGGCATGGAAAGCGGCAACGGCCGCGGCACCGTGCAGGAGCACGAGATGTGGAGCGTGTTCGCCGAGGACAACTGGACCCCGACCGAGGCGCTGACCGTCACCGGCGGCCTGCGCTACGACGACCACAACATGTTCGGCGGCCACGTGAGCCCACGCCTGTACGGCGTGTACACGCTCAGCCCGACCTGGACGCTCAAGGGCGGCATCAGCACCGGCTACAAGACACCCAAGACCACCGACCTCTACGACGGCATCACCGGCTTCGGCGGCCAGGGCACGCTGCCGTTCGCCGGCAACCCGGACCTCGAACCGGAAACCAGCGTCAACAGCGAGATCGCCGCGTACTGGTCATCGATCGACGGTCGCCACAACTTCAATGCGACGTTCTTCCACAACAACTTCAAGGACAAGATCGAGAATGGCGAGGCCACGCAAACCTGCGCGGCAACCGGTGGCGTTCGCCCCTGCGTCAACCTCGGCGACTACGAGGCACTCGGCTACACGACCTGGACGCAGAAGGTCAACGTCGACAAGGCGCGTGTGAAGGGCGTCGAGTTGGCCGGCCGCTGGGGCATCACCGACACCTTGGCATTCCGCGCCAACTACACCTGGACCGACAGCGAACGCCTGAGCGGCGCCACCAGGGGCCTGCCGCTGACCGAAGCGGCCAAGCACATGACCAATGCCAGCCTCGACTGGGCGATCAGCGAACGCTTAAGCGCCCAACTGATCGGCGAAGCGCGCTCGAAGCGCTACCGCGGCTCGGTCGACGCCGATGGCAACCCGAGATACTACAAGAGCTATGACGTCTTCCATCTCGCTGCGCAGTACCGCGTCAACGACCACGTCAGTGTCGCCGGGCGCATCAACAATGTGCTCGACCAGGATTTCACCAGTTTCCGTACCGAGTTCGTGCAGGCCGCGAACGGTTCGTACACGGCGAGCTACACCGACGACTACAACAACAAGGACAAGTCGCGGAACCTCTGGCTGAGCCTCAACATGCGCTTCTGACCGCCGGCAGCAGACGGGTCGCGGCGGCAGTCGCGATCCGTCCGCGGGACGGCAGCCCCGCGCCGCCCCCGCGATGCCCGACCGGAACGGGCTATACTCCGCGCCCTGTCATTCAAACGTCGCGGAATGAATCCGAACTTCCTCGAATTCGAAGCTCCGATCGCCGAACTCGATGCCCGGATCGAAGAGCTGCGCCATGCCAGCCACGACCAGGCATTCAACATCGAGGACGAGATCGGCAAGCTGCAGGACAAGCTCAAGGTCCGCACGGCCGAGATCTTCCGCGCGTTGACCCCGTGGCAGGTCGCCCAGTTGGCCCGCCATCCGGCGCGTCCGTACACGCTCGACTACGTCAAGGTCATGTGCGAGGAGTTCCACGAACTGGCCGGTGACCGCGCCTTCGCCGACGATGCCGCGATCGTCGGCGGCCTCGGCCGCATCGATGGCGAATCCTTCGTCATCATCGGTCACCAGAAGGGTCGCGACACCAAGACCAAGATCCGTCGCAACTTCGGCATGCCGCGCCCCGAGGGCTACCGCAAGGCGCTGCGCCTGATGAAGCTGGCCGAACGCTATGCGCTGCCGGTCCTGACCTTCATCGACACGCCGGGTGCCTATCCCGGCGTCGGTGCCGAAGAGCGCGGCCAGAGCGAGGCAATCGCACGCAACCTGCTGGAGATGTCCGAACTGAAGGTCCCGATCCTGTGCACGGTGATCGGTGAAGGCGGCTCCGGCGGCGCGCTGGCGATCGGCGTCGGCGACCGCACGATCATGCTGCAGTATTCGACCTACTCGGTGATCTCGCCGGAAGGCTGCGCGTCGATCCTGTGGAAGACCGCCGAGAAGGCCAGGGACGCTGCCGAGGCACTGGGCATCACTGCACCGCGCCTGCTCGAACTTGGCCTGATCGACAAGATCGTGCGTGAACCGCTCGGCGGCGCGCACCGCAACCCGCGCGCGATGGCGGTGCGCCTCAAGGCCGTCCTGCTCGGCCAGCTCGAGGCGCTCAAGCGTCTCGACACCGCCACCCTGCTCGAGCAGCGCTACCAGCGCCTGCGCCGCTACGGCGCCTTCAAGGCCGCCTGAGTCGCCGCATCAGTCATCGGCTGGCACGTCGACCTTGCCGGCAACGTTGCGGTGCGAGGTGGTACCGCTGCCCTGCGCTGTCACCGTCAGGTCGCCGCGTACGCCGTCGACACTGACGTCGCCGGAGCCGATCGACTCGACCGTCACGCTGCCGCCGATGTCGTGCAGCTCCACGTCACCGGAACCGATATTGCCGATGCGCACCGAGCCGTCGACACGGTGGAACGTCAGGTCACCCGAACCACCGCTGCCGACCTCGACATCGCCGCGCACGCCTTCAACCCTGAAATCGCCGGAGCCGGTCGAGGCGAGCGTGAACGCACCGACATCACGGGCATCGACATCTCCCGAACCGACCTTGGCGCGCAGCAGGCCGGCAACCTTGCGTACCTCGAGATCGCCAGAGCCGGCATTCCAGTCCAGGGAAGCCACGTCGGCGACGACTGCGTCACCCGAACCGCTGGAGATCTCCAGCGCGAGCGTTTCAGGAATGCGCACTTCGAGGCCGAGCGTAGCGTAGGTATAACCAATCAGCGACCACGAACCCGCTTCGTACTCAACGCGCACGACCACGCGATCGCCGTCACGCCGCTCGAGCAGACGAATGCCTTCGAGCCGTTCGGTGCTCGATGCGCAGGCCTTGCCACGCACTTCGATGCGAGCAAGTCCGGCCACGCCCTGCAGCTTGATGTCCGACCAACCCGGCTCGATCGCAAGGGTCTTGAGGCCCGTCGCATCGATGTCGAGATTGCGCGCGGCCTGGTGCTTGCAGTCATCGGCTACGGCAGTGGATGCGATCAACAGAGCAGTGGAAGCGAGGATCAGGCGGTACATGGCGGATCTCCGGTTGAGGACGCCGATGGGATACGGCGGGAGCGCGAATGGTTTACAGCGTAGAAGGCGAAACCACTCGTAGGCGAAACCGCATCGCGGCTGAAGGCGCTACCAGGACACGCCGTGCTCCGCAGCAGCGCCTTTCGCGGAACCTTCCCTCTTGCGGGGAGGCTGCCGCAGGGCCGCACTGCGGGGAACAGCCGCAGGACCTGGCCGCGGGAGGAGCCTGCATGGGATCCGCTTCGTGGCGCCGACGCCGGTCGGGATGCCCTGCCGGGAATGATCGTCGACGCCGTTGCGGGATTGATCAGAGTATCCCCAGGCCACCGACGATGCACCCTCACTCCTGGCTGCTGCCCTCCTCGACCTTGGCCCGCTTCCACAACGCTTCCTGCTCGGCCAACGGCCGGCCGCCGAGGCCACCAGCGCTGGCGGCAAGCGCTTCCATGCGACGGAAACGACGCTCGAACTTGGCGTTGGCCTGACGCAGCGCGGCGGAAGGATCGACGCGCGCATGGCGGGCGAGGTTGACGGCGACGAACAGCATGTCGCCGATCTCGTCGGTCACGCGCGCCTTGTCGGCGCCGGCGGCTATCTCGGCGCGCACCTCGGCGATTTCCTCATCCAGCTTGGCGAATACCAGCCCGATGTCCGGCCATTCGAAGCCGGTAGAGGCGGCGCGCTTCTGCAGCTTTAGCGCGCGCTGCCATTCGGGCAGGCCACGCGTGATGCCGGCCAGCGCACTGGCATCGCTCTCGCCGCGCGCGGCACGCTCCTGCGCCTTGATCGCCTCCCATGCGGCCAACGCGGCATCGGCATCCTCGACGGAGACATCACCGAACACGTGAGGATGGCGCTCGACGAGCTTGGTACAGATCGCCTCGACGACATCGGCGAAGCGAAAGTGCCCGGCTTCCTCGGCCATGCGCGCATGAAACACGACCTGCAACAAAAGGTCGCCGAGCTCGCCGCAGAGATCCGCGTAGTCCTTGCGATCGATCGCGTCGGCGACCTCGTAGGCCTCCTCGATCGTGTAGGCGGCAATCGAGGCGAAATCCTGCTTGACGTCCCAGGCGCAACCACGCTCCGGGTCGCGCAGGCGCGCCATGATGGCAATGAGGTCGTCGATCGTGGCCATCGCGGACTCCGTTTCGTGGATGCGGATCAATGGGCAGCGAACAGTTGCGCCCAGTCGGTGCTTGCGTCGCCGCAAGCGAGAAATTCAGGATTGAGCAGGGAGTCGCGGGTGTTGTAGGCAAGCGCGCGGCCGGCCAGGTCGAGCACGGCCCCACCAGCTTCCTCGAGCACGCATTGCGCAGCGGCGGTATCCCATTCCGACGTCGGGCCGAGACGCAGGTACAGGTCGGCCTCGCCGGCAGCGATGCGCAGGAACTTCAGCGACGAGCCGAGCGGTACGAGCACGTGCTCGCCGACACGCTCGAGCAAACCAGCCTGACGCGCGTCGCCGTGCGAGCGACTGCCGGCGACGACCAGCGGGTTCGCACGCGCACGCACGCGCAAGGGACGGGGCTCGCCATCGGCCACGGCGTGCCATGCACCCTGCCCGGAACTGGCCCAGGCGATGGCGCCACTCACCGGCACCTGCACCACACCGAGCACCGGCCGATGTCGGTCGACGAGGGCGATGTTGACGGTGAACTCGCCATTGCGCTTGACGAACTCGCGCGTGCCATCGAGTGGATCGACCAACCAGTAGCGCGTCCAGCGCGAGCGCTCGGCCCAGGCCACCCCGGCCGACTCCTCGGACAGTACCGGCAGGTCCGGCGTCAGCGTGCGCAAGCCAGCGACGATGAGGTGATGGGCGGCGAGGTCGGCCGCGGTCAGTGGCGAACGATCGTCCTTGCGGGCGACGTCGAAGTTGCCAGCATAGACCTCGAGGATCGCTGCGCCGGCCCGGTGTGCGATCGCACGCACGCCGGCGACGAGGGCCGCGTCGATCACGGGCAGGGCCGGTAGCGGCCGGCCAGGTATTCGCGCGCGATGAACAGCGCGGCGATCGAGCGCCCCTCGCTGACTTCGGGCTCGTTCAACAGGAGATGCAGTTCGCTGAGCTTCCACGGAACCACTTCGAGTTCCTCGGGCTCGTCACCCTGCAGGCGCTCGGGGTAGAGGTCGCGGGCAAGCACGACATGGGTCATCGAACTCATGTACGCCGGGGCCAACGATAGACTGCCGAGGATGTGCAGTTCACGTGCGCCGAAACCGATCTCTTCCTTTAGTTCACGGCAGGCACCTTGCTCGACCGTCTCGTCCTGGTCGAGACGGCCTTTCGGCAAGCCGAGTTCATAGCGACCCAGCCCTGTGCCGTACTCGCGCACGAGCAGGACCGTGTCGTCGTCGCGCATCGGCACGATCACCACCGCACCGAGCCCCGAACCCTTGAGGCGCTCGTGCGTGCGGCGTTCGCCGTTGGAGAACTCGAGGTCGACCTGTTCGGCGCGCAGGAAGCGGCTTTTTTCCACGGCACGCGTGGCGAGGATCGTCGGAGGTTTTCGCATCCCGGCATTGTACCCGCTGCACCGCATGCGGTCTTTTGTCGCCAGATGGAAAAAGGTGGCGGCGGCCACCGGGGAGGATGGACCGCCGCCGAACGACGCCGTGGGGAGGGGAGGGTACGACGCCGTTCTGACCGTCGGATGGGCACTGCCATCCGTCACCCTGCAGCAGATGGGGCAGGTCTGGGCAATTGCAAGTGGTCGGTGTGCACCCGATCATCCTGCGCATGAACCTGCGCGATCTCCGCTACCTGGTGGCCCTGGCCGAGCACAAGCATTTCGGCCGCGCCGCCGAGGCGAGCTTCGTCAGCCAGCCCACCCTGTCCACCCAGATCAAGAAACTCGAAGACGAACTCGGCGTCGCCCTGGTCGAGCGCACGCCGCGCAAGGTGCTGCTGACCGAGGTTGGCGAGGAGATCGCCCGACGTGCCCGCGAGGTGCTGAACGAGGTCGAGCAGATCAAGGCGGTCGCGCGGCGCACGATCGATCCGGAATCGGGCACGCTGCGCCTCGGCCTGTTCCCGACGCTGGGCCCCTACCTGTTGCCGCATGTGATCCCGCGCGTGCAGGCGCGTTTTCCACGCCTGGAACTGCTGTTGGTCGAGGAAAAGACCGAGATCATCCTGCGCCAGCTGCGCGAAGGGCGCCTTGATGCAGGCATCCTGGCCCTGCCCGTGCACGACAGCCAGTTGCATGCCGAACCGTTGTTCGATGAGCCGTTCGTGCTGGCCGTGCCGGCCGGCAATGAACTCGCCACGCGGCACAGCCTGACCCTCGATGATCTCGCCGACCAGAGCCTGCTGCTGCTCGAAGACGGCCATTGCCTGCGCGACCAGGCACTCGAGGTCTGCCGCCTCGCCGGTGCCGGCGAGCGCAGCGGCTTCCGTGCCACCAGCCTCGAAACGCTGCGACAGATGGTCGCGGCCAACGTCGGCGTGACCCTGCTGCCGACGCTCGCGGTTAAACCACCGGTACCGCCCACCGAACGCATCCGCCTGATCGAGTTTGCGGGCGACGCACCGAGCCGCTCGATTGCGATGCTCTGGCGCAAGAGCACGGCCATGCACGCCTTCCTGCAGACCTTCGCCGCCGAGTTCCGCCTGCCGCCCGATCTGCTCGATCCACACACGTCGGCCTGACGCGCGGCGCAGAGGAGACCACCCCGGGGCGTCAGGCAGCCGAGACCGCACGAGGCGAGGTGGCGTGGCGTGCGCGTTCTAGCGCGGCGGCGAGGTCGGCGAGCAGGTCGGCTTCGTCCTCGATGCCGATCGACAGGCGCAGCAGGCCGTCACCGATGCCGGCGCGTTCGCGCGCGGCCGGCGCCATCGCCGCATGGGTCATGCCGGCCGGATGGCAGACCAGGCTTTCGACGCCACCAAGCGATTCGGCGAGGGTGAAACATTCGAGCCCTTCGACGAAGGCGCGCGCCGCGGGCGAGCCGCCTTCAAGTTCGAAACTCAGCATCGCGCCGAAGCCGGCCTGCTGGCGCTTCGCCAATGCATGGCCCGGATGCGAGGCCAGCCCGGGCCAGTGCACGATGCGCACGGCCTGGTGCGAGGCGAGCAGGCCGGCAATGGCGCGTGCATTGGCCTCGTGCACCGCGAAGCGTGCTTTCAATGTCCGCAGACCGCGCAGGGTCAGATAACTGTCGAACGGCGCTCCCGACAGCCCCAGGCAATTGCACCACCACGCCAGGCGTTCTCCGAGCGCGGCGTCACGCCACAGCACTGCGCCGCCGACCACGTCGGAATGGCCGTTGATGTACTTCGTCGTCGAATGCACGACGACATCGGCGGCGAACGCGAATGGCTGCTGCAGCAGCGGCGACAGGAAGGTATTGTCGACCACCGCGAGCGCGCCGGCCGCGTGCGCGGCCTCGATCACGTGGCGCAGGTCGGTGAGGCGCAGCAACGGATTCGACGGTGTCTCGATCCAGACCAATTTCGGCGACTCGGCGAGCGCGGTCGCGAGCGCGCGCGGGTCGTGGAAATCGACGAAGGCGACGCGGTAGAGGCCACGCTTGGCCTGGGCATCGAACAGGCGCCAGGTGCCGCCATAGCAATCGTGCGGCGCAACCAGCAGGTCGCCCGGTTCGAGCAGGGCCGCGACCAACGTCACTGCGGCCATGCCGGTCGCGGTGACGACACCACCGGCGCCACCCTCGAGTTCGGCCAGGGCACCCGCGAGCACGTCGCGGGTCGGATTGCCCGAGCGCGAGTAGTCATAGGCGCGCTTTTCGCCGAAGCCGGCGAAGCTGTAGTTGGTCGACAGGTACAGGGGCGGCATCACTGCGCCATGTGCCGGATCGATGTCGACCCCTGCCCTCGCTGCTATCGTCGCCGCCGCGCGCGTGCTCATGCCGGACACTCCGTGTTGATCACATCGTCGAGGACGGCGGCGACCGCCGCGACCTCCTTGAGAAATGCGTCGTGGCCATAGCGCGAGTTCAGCGCGACAAGGCGCGCACCGGCGATGCGCCGCGCGCAGGCCTCGACCAGTGCAGGCGGCACGATCAGGTCCTCGACAAAGGTGACCAGCGTGGTCGGCGCGACAATGGCCTCGACTGCACAGACATGTGCATCGAGCGATGCAGACAGACGCAGGAATGCTTCGGTATCGAAACGCCGCGCGAAGCGCTCGCCATGCGCATCGAGCCAGCCGAGCACGCCGGTCTGCGCATCGGCTTCGCCGAAGCGTGCCTCGAGTTCATCGGGCGTGCGGTAGGCGAGTACGGCCAGTGCACGTGCGCGGCGCAAGGCCTCACCACGCGCCGCGCGATCATGGCCGGCCGCGGCAATGCCGGCACGTTGAAGATGGCGCAGAGCCAATGCCCATGGACTGGCGCGGTGTGCGGCTCCGATCACCACGAGGCGCCCGAGACGTGAGCCGAGCAGGACGCCGAGATGCTGGGCCACGCAGCCACCGTACGAGGCGCCGACGATCACCTCGACGCGGGCGACGCCGAGATGATTGAGCAGGGCGAGGAGCGCATGTGCCTGGTCGAGAGTATCGATGGCCGGAAACGCGGCATCGCCGCGCGGTCCGGTGGAGGCATCCGCGCCACCGAGCCAGTCGATTGAGACCAGACGCAGCCGCTGCGGATCGAGGCTGCGACCCGGGCCGCACTGCGTCGACCACCAGGTGCCGATGTCGCGCCCCGCCGAAATGCCACCGAGGACTATCGCGACCGGTGCTTGATGCGCCCCCCAGGCCTGCCACGCGAGTTCGCCGCCAACGAGGCGCTCGCCCGAGCACAGCACGAACGGCGGCAGACGCAACACGCCGCGCTCGCGGATGATGCGCGCAGGATGCCCTGCAGCGGAGGATTTTTCTGGGGTGGCGGCCATGCTGCTCTCCGTTCGGTGGCGGGAGCGGCAGCCAGCATGCGCGGCGGCGGCTCATCTCCCGGGAAGGTTCCCGCTGGATTTGGCACCGTGCGGCGATCAGGCCGTGGTTGCCTCGGCATCGCAGGGCCAGCCCCTCCGCCGATCTCGATGAGTGGGCGCACTCTAGTCACTGTCTCTTCGGCCGTCAAGACGTATAGACGTCCATATGATTCGATTTCATTTTGACGGAATGCACTCGGAACAGACATGCGCATCCGGGGCATGGCACCCGGACCGGCTTGGTCGAGCGGGTGATCCGGCGCTGTGACTACCGACATCGCCGCCACGAAACCAGGTTCCGCATGCGCCTCCGCAGGAGCCATTGACGAAGCGCATGGACATCGCCGCCCCGGATGCGCACAGGTGGGACAAGCAGACGGCCGACAGGTCATGCGCACAACGCCGGGGAATCCTCGCATCCGAGGGCATGTGGTGCCCGAATCTGGATGAGGCTGCGTGAACCATGGCAGCGACCTGGGCCGCCCTGGCCCGTCCGACAGCACCGACATGCCTGTGTCAAAATTGCCGGCTAGCGTGTCCGGTCCGGTCCATCAGCGGGGAATTCACATGTTGCGGTCCATAAAGCTTTTCGGCGCGGCGCTCGTCCTCGCCGGCGCATCGGCCGGCGCCTCGGCGCAGGTCGTCATCAGTCAGGTCTACGGCGGCGGCGGCAACAGCGGCGCCCCCTACACCCATGATTTCGTCGAACTCTTCAACCGCGGCGCGACGGCGCAAAGCCTCGCCGGCTGGTCGGTGCAGTACACCAGCGCCACCGGAAACGGCAACTTCGCCATCGGCGCGACGCTGACCGGCAGTATCCCGCCGGGCGGCTACTACCTCGTGCAGATGTCGGGTGGCACCAACGGCGCCCCGTTGCCGACGCCCGATGCAACCGGCACCTCGGCCATGAACTCCACCAACGGCAAGGTCATCCTCGCCAACGTGGACAGCAACATCGCCTGCAATGGCGGCTCGACGGCGTGCAACCCGACCCAGCTCGGCCAGATCGTCGATCTCGTCGGCTTCGGCACGGCGAACTTCCATGAAGGCGCGGCCCCTGCGCCGGCACCGGGCAACACGACCTCGATCTCACGCCTCGACGGCGGCTGCACCGACAGCGACGACAACGGCGCCGACTTCACTACCGGACCGGTGAATCCGCGCAATTCCCAGTCGCCAACCAACCTCTGCGGCGGCCCTGCCCTGCCGACCGCCTCGATGGCCAACGTCAGCCTGCCCGAAGGCGATACCGGCACCACGCCGTTCGTGTTCACCGTTTCGCTGAGCACGACCCCGGCCAGCGATGTCACGTTCGCCTACGCGACCGCCAACGGCACGGCCATCGCCGGTACCGACTACGTCGCCAGCAGCGGCAACGGCACGATCAGCGCGGGCAACGCCTCGACCACGATCACCATCGACGTGATCGCCAATACCACGCCGCAACCCAACCGCACGTTCAGCCTGAGCCTGACCGGCATCAGCGGTGCCGTTCCGGCCACGCTGAGCGCGACCGGCACGATCCAGGACGATGACATCGCCACCTATGCCATCCACCAGATCCAGGGCTCGGGCCTCGCCTCGCCGATCGTCGGCCAGCGCGCGCGCACCGAGGGCAACATCGTCACCGCGATCGGCCCGCAGGGCTTCTGGATGCAGACGCCCGACGACGCAACCGACAACGATCCGCTGACCTCGGAAGGCATCTACGCGTTCACCGGCAGCGCGCCGACCGTCGCCGTCGGCGACGCGGTGACCCTCTTCGGCACGGTCACCGAGTACTTCGACCTGACCGAACTGACCTCGGTCAGCGGCCTCGTCGTGACCAGCAGCGGCAACACTCTGCCGGCGGCGATCGAGTTCGACGCGGCCACGCCCTCGCCCGACCCGGACAACCTGAGCTGCGGCACACTGAGCAACCTCGAATGCTTCGAAGGCATGCGCATCAACATCGCCGAAGGCATCGTCGCGCGCGGCAACCAGTATTTCAGCACCGACAACTACGGCCAGGTGTTCGTCTCGGCCGGGCCCGAGCGCTCGTTGCGCGGCCCCGGCACGCTGTATCCGCTGGTTCCGGGTGTCGGCAACCCAGCAGCCGGCAGGTTCAGCGGCAATCCGCACATCTTCGAACTGGATGCCGACGCGCTCGGTGCCGTGCCGGCCAATACCGAAATCACCGGCGGCACGCGCTTCAGCGCCACCGGCGTGCTGACCTTCAGTTTCGGCGACTACGACTTCCTGCCGACCACGTTCAGCGTGATCGAAGCGGCACCCGTACCACGCGCCGTGCCAGCCGGCCAGGGCAGTGCCGAGCTGCGCATCGGCGGTTTCAATGTGCTGCGCCTGTGCGACACCGACCCGAACAACACGACTGGAACCTGCGGCGATGGCGGTGAGCCGAATCAGGCCGCCTTGGACCTGAAGCTTGCGCGCCTGTCCGACTACATCGGCAACGTGCTCGAACTGCCAGACGTGCTCGGCATGGTCGAGGTCGAGAACCTCGCCGTGCTGCAACTGCTCGCCACGAAGATCGGCAGCGACCACGGCGTGACCTACACGGCCTACCTCGAAGAAGGCAACGACATCGGCGGTATCGACGTCGGCTACCTCGTCCGCGCGGATCGCGTCGGCGATGTCGTCGTCACCCAGCTCGACAAGGACGAGTTGTGGTTCGACCCGGACGACAATGCCATGGACACCCTGCACGATCGTCCGCTGCTGCGCCTCGAAGCGACGTTCCAGAGCCAGCCGTTCACCGTATTCGTCGTGCACCCGAAGTCGCGCAGCTGCGTCGACCGGCCGACCGGTTCGAACTGCACCCAGGCCAATGTCGATCGCAACCGCCTCAAGCGCTTCAACCAGGCAAGGTCGATGGCCCTGCGCGTGCAGGAGATTCAACAGCAGGCCGCCGACCGACCGCTGCTCGTGATCGGCGACTTCAACGACTACGTCGAAAGTGACGGCTTCGTGCACATGACCGGCCTCATCCAGGGCACCTACGACGACGACAAGAACGTCATCGACCTTGCCAGCCCGAACATCGTTTCGCCACCGTTGTGGAACGCGGTGACCTCGCTGCCGGCGAACGAGCAGTACTCGTTCCTGTTCACCGAGAACTTCGGCGCGGTGTTCGGCTACACCGGACGTGACGTGCCGGTCACGCAGGTGCTCGACCACGCCCTGCTCAATACGGCCGCACGTCACTGGTTTGCCGGCTTCGCCTACGGTCGCGCCAACCTCGACGCCGCCGACCAGACCATCCGCCTCAGCACGAACGCCGTCGGTGTTTCCGACCATGACGGCTTCGTCGTGCGGCTGGCTACCGACCGCCTGTTCGCCGACGGCTTCGGCGGGGATTGATCTGCGCTGCGCAAACCGCAACATCCCGGAAACGCCCGTCTCCCGACGGGCGTTTCGTTTCCGCCCCGCCACCGCCGCTGCAGGAGCCCCTTCAGGGGCGATGCCTTTCGCCAGCCCGGACCCGCGCCCTATCGCCCGTGAACGGGCTCCTGCGGGAAACAACGGCAACCGTCCCCGCAACCACACTCGAAGGGGTACCGCCGATTCTGTTGCCGTGGTAACCTTCGCACACGTTTTTTCAATTCAATCAATAGCTAACGACACAAGGCCCGCGACGGACACGGCGCGGGCCTGTGCTTTTGGGAGATCGCCATGAACGCCCTGCAGACGAAACTGGACGAGATGCGCAACGCCGGCGGTGCCATACGCACACCGGGGCTGGCCGACGCGGTCGTCGCCACCATGGCCGCATCACATGCGGAGCTTGTCGAAGCCATCGAGGCGGCCCATGCAGCCTTCCTCACCCTGCGCTCGAGCCAGCCGGAACTGGTCGCGCTCGACGAGGCCACGCAGATCGATCTCGTGCAGGCCAGCTACGTCAACTTCTATCCCGACGACGGCGTGAATCCCTACGTCGCCCTCGCCGCGCGCGGCCCGTGGATCGTCACCCTTAAGGGTGCGGTTATTCACGATGCCGGTGGTTACGGCATGCTCGGTTTCGGGCACGCACCGAAGGCCGTGCTCGAGGCACTGATGCGCCCGCAGGTGATGGCCAACGTGATGACGCCGAATCTGGCCCAGTTGCGTTTCGCCGAAGCGATCCAGCGCGAGCTCGGCCATACCCGCGGCGGCTCGCCTTACGCGAAACTGCTCTGTCTCAATTCGGGTTCGGAGTCGGTCTCGCTGGCCGCGCGCATCGCCGACGTCAACGCCAAGCTGCTCACCGACACCGGCGCACGATACGCCGGCCGCGAGATCAAACGCATCGCCGTCAAGGGCGCCTTCCACGGCCGCACCGAACGCCCTGCGTTGTATTCGGACTCCTCGCGCAAGGCCTACCAGCAGCACCTCGCCAGCTTCCGCGACGAGCACAGCCTGATCACCGTGACACCCTACGATGTCGCCGAACTGCGCCAGGTGTTCGCCGATGCCGACCGCAACGGCTGTTTCATCGAGGCGATGTTCCTCGAGCCGGTGATGGGCGAAGGCGACCCCGGTCGTGCAGTCTCGGTCGAGTTCTACAACGCCGCGCGCGAGCTGACGAAAGCGCACGGCAGCCTGCTCCTGGTCGACTCGATCCAGGCCGGCCTGCGCGCGCACGGCGTGCTCTCGATCGTCGACTATCCCGGCTTCGAGGGCATCGAGGCGCCCGATATGGAAACCTATTCCAAGGCACTCAATGCCGGCCAGTACCCGTTGTCCGTACTTGCCGTCAACGACCGCGCTGCCGCGCTGTACCGCAAGGGCATCTACGGCAACACGATGACGACCAACCCCCGCGCGCTTGACGTTGCCTGTGCCGTGCTCGACCAGCTCACCCCGGCCCTGCGCGAAAACATCCGCGCGCGCGGCCGCGAGTTCGTGCAGAAGCTCGAGGCGCTCGCCGCGGAACTGCCCGGCACGATCACCAAGGTACAGGGCACCGGCCTGCTGTTCTCGTGCGAGCTGGCGCCGGTCTTCAAGTGCTATGGCGCCAACAGCACCGAGGAGTGGCTGCGCGAACACGGCTACGGGGTCATCCACGGCGGCGCCAACTCGCTGCGCTTCACCCCGCACTTCGCCGTCACCAGCGCGGAGGTCGACCTGCTCGTCAACGGCGTGCGCCGCGCCCTCGTCGAAGGACCGCGCCTCAGCGCAACCGCGAAGCAGGCTGCCGCGGCCTGAGATCGTTTCCCGCGAAGGGCGACGTTGTAGGAAGCGCCTTCAGGCGTGATGCTTATTCTGCATCGACGCGTTGTAGGAAACGCCTTCGGGCGTGATGCTTCTTCTGCATCGACGCGTTGTAGGAAACGCCTTTAGGCGTGATGCTTCTTCTGCATCGACGCGTTGCAGGAAACGCCTTCAGGCGTGATGCTTCTTCTGCATCGACGCGTTGTAGGAAACGCCTTCAGGCGTGATGCTTCTTCGGTGGGGGGTTGTACGGCAGGGGCATCGCGGCTGAAGCCGCTTCCTACAGGCGCTTCCTACGGGCGGTTCCTGCGGGCGGTTCCTGCGGGGTGGGTTTGGTGTCTGTAGGAAACGCCTTCAGGCGTGATGCTCTTTCTGCATCGACGCGTTGTAGGAAACGCCTTCGGGCGTGATGCTTCTTCGGTGGGGGGTTGTACGGCAGGGGCATCGCGGCTGAAGCCGCTTCCTACAGGCGCTTCCTACGGCCGCTTCCTACAGCCGCTTCCTACGGGCGGTTCCTACGGGTGGTTCCTGCGGGGTGGGGTGGGTTTGGTGCCTGTAGGAAACGCCTTCAGGCGTGATGCTTATTCTGCATCGACGCGTTGTAGGAAACGCCTTCGGGCGTGATGCTTCTTCGGTGGGGGGTTGTACGGCAGGGGCATCGCGGCTGAAGCCGCTTCCTACAGGCGCTTCCTACGGCCGCTTCCTACGGCCGCTTCCTACGGGCGGTTCCTACGGGCGGTTCCTACGGGTGGTTCCTACGGGTGGTTCCTGCGGGCGGTTCCTGCGGGCGGTTCCTGCGGGCGGTTCCTACGGGTGGTTCCTGCGGGTGGTTCCTGAGGTCGATTCCTGCCTGGCCACGCGATACGGCGCCAGCAGCGCCGGATCGGCGAGCAGCGCATCCGGCACCAGCCAGCGCGGTTCCGCGCCCGCCGAAAGCAGGGTACGGATGCGCGTGGCCGATATCGCCAGTGCCGTCACCGGCAGGTCGATGACATGGCCGGCCGCGGTGGTGCGGATGTCGGCGACATCCATCGCGCGACGCCCGGCGACTTCGGTGACGAGCTCGTCGGGTACGGTTGCGTGAACACCGCCGCGCGTCAGCACGCCGATGTGCGCGTACCCGAACAGATCGTGCCAACGGTGCCAGGTCGGCAGGTGGCCGTAGGCGTCCGCGCCGATCAACAGCACGAGCGGACGCGCACCGATCTCGGCGCGCAGCTCGGCCAGCGTGTCGATCGTGTACGAAGGCCCGCTGCGTGCAAGTTCGCGCAGGTCGAGACCGAGGCGTGACTGCCCGGCCAGCGCGGCCTCGAGGATCGCCACGCGCTGAGCCGGCGTGGCCACCGGTTGTGGCCGATGCGGCGGTACGTTCGCCGGCACGAGCTTCACCTCCGCGTCGAGTGCGTCGGCGGCTTCCCAGGCCACGCGCAGGTGACCGACGTGGACCGGATCGAAGGTGCCGCCGAGGATCGCCAGCGGGCGCATCAGCGCGCGATGAGTTCGGCGGTGCGGCGTGGCGCGGCGATCGCCGCGACGAGGCGCTCGATCTCGCGCCAGACGTCGCCGTCGCCACGGCCCTTGGCGATGCGGTCGATGCGCGCGGCCTGCACGAGGCAGCGTTCCCAGTGCGCGGTGTCGCCGGCCTTGAGCGCGCGCCGGAACAACGGCTGGCGCGCGTCCCAGATGCGCTCGCTGCGAAACGCCTGGGCGAGGTTCGTGCCAGCCGTCGACAGCCGATGCAGGGCGCGCAATTGGGTCAACACCCAGCCAACCAGCGGGATCGCTTCTTCGCCCTCGGCCTTGAGGCCGGCGACGATGCGCAAGGCGCGCGCGGCGTCGCCGCCCAGCGCGGCATCGGTCAGGCGAAACGCATCGAAGCGCGCATCGTCGGCGACGCTGGCCTCGAGCGTGTCGACGTCGAGCAGCGCGCCATCCAGCAGCAGCACGAGCTTGTCGACTTCCTGCGCGGCGGCGAGCAGGTTGCCTTCGACGCGATCGGCGAGGCGCTCGACCGCATCCGGCGTGGCCTTGACGCCGCGCGCGGCGAAGCGCGAGCCGATCCAGGCCGGCATCTCCTCGCGCCGCAGCGGCCATATCGGCATCACCACGCCGGCACGCTCGAAGGCGTTCACCCAGGCCGCTTCGTGCTGCTTGCTCCATTCCTGCGCGGTGACCATCAGCACGGTGTCAGGCGGCGGTGACGCTGCCCAGGCGGCGAGCGTGGCCGCACCCTCCTTGCCGGGTTTGCCGGTCGGCAGGCGCACGTCGATGAGGCGGCGCGAGGCGAACAACGACATCGCCTGCCCGCTTGCGGCGAGTTCGTTCCAATCGAAGCGTGCATCGGCATCGAACACCTCGCGTTCGAGGTAACCGAGCTCCTTGGCGCGTGCGCGCAGGCGGTCGGCCGCCTCGAGCACGAGCAGGTGCTCGGCGCCGGCGATCAGCCACACGGGCTTCAGTTCAGGCGCGGCGAGCAGCTTCGGCAGGTCAGCGGGGCGGGCGGGCATGCGCGCAGTGTAGATCAGCGCGCCGGCGCTTCGATGAACACGTCGACGCGCAGGCCGACCGGCAGCGGCGGTTCGCCGTCGAGTTCGATCAGCGCCTCGAGGATCTTCGCGTCCTGCTTCTCGGCCGGATCGCCGGAAGTCTGGTTGCGTCGTCCCATGCGCTGGCTCACCCGCGCCACGCGGCCCTCGAAGCGCTGCCCGGGGAATGCGTCGCTGCTCACGTGCGCGCGTTGCCCGACCGCGACACGGCCGATGTCGAGTTCCTCGATATCGGCACGCACGGTGCGCCGGGTGAGATCGCCGAGCCGGGCGAGCGGCAGCGGCGACAGGGCGACGACGGTCTCACCCTCGCGCAGGTCGCGCTTGAGCACGCGGCCGTCGATCGGCGAGAGGATCTGCGACTTGTCGAACAGCGCCTGCGCGTGATCGCGCTCGGCGCGTGCGGTGGCGAGAGACGCCTCGGCCATGGCCAGGTCTTCCGTACGCGCACCGGCACGCAGCAGGGCCAGCGCGGCAGCGGCGCGGTCGCGTTCGGCCGTCGCGGCGGCGGCCTGCGCACGCGCGGCATCGACCTGCGCCTGGCTCGCCAACTTGCGCGCGAGCATCGGCTCGATGCGTTCGCGGTCCGCCTTCGCGAGCGTTTCGCGCGCCTGCGCCGCGGCGAGCGCGGCGGCTGCTTCGGCGAGTTCCTCGCGGCGTGCGCCGTTGCGCAGGCGTGCAAGCTCGGCCTCGCGCAACGCGACCTGGGCAATTGCGGCATCGAGGGCGGCGCGGTACTCGGCGTTCTCGATCTCGGCAATGAGCTGGCCCGCGTGGACCACGTCACCTTCCTCGATATGCACGCGCGCGAGCCGTCCGGACAACTGCGGGATGATGATGCGCTCCTCGCTGGCGGGCTCGACGAGGCCCCCGGCGGCGAGGATCGTCGGCGACGCCGCAGCACGCGATGCCGGTGCGGCGGAATCACGCGCAGGCGAGCACGCTGTCACGGCAAGCGCGGCCATGACGATGGCGGCACGGATGGAAAGGAGGTGCGGCATGGGCCTCATGATGCCTCATTGGGATGCGTGCGACGGTCGTCGAGCACACGCCCGTCCTCGAGATGCAGCACGCGGTCGGCGAAACGCTCGACGCGCGGGTCATGACTGACGATGACGACGGCACAGCCGTCGTTGTGGGCGAGGTCGCGCAAGGTCGCCACGACGTCCTGACCAGTACGGCTGTCGAGTGCCGCGGTCGGCTCGTCGGCGAGAATCAGGCCCGGCGTGCCGGCCAGCGCACGCGCGATCGCGACACGCTGCTTCTGGCCTCCCGAGAGTTCCGACGGGAAATGCGTCGCGCGATCATCGAGGCCGAGCCGTTCGAGCAGGGCAAGCGCCTCTTCGCGCTGGCTGGCCGGCGCGAGGCCCTTGAGGTCGAGAGCGACGGCGACGTTCTCCCAGGCGCGCAGGGTCGGAAACAGGTTGTAGTGCTGGAACACGAAACCGACGTGGGCCAGCCGCAGTGCCGCGAGCGCCTCAGGCGTGGCGTCCGCCAGCGAGCGCCCCAGCAGGGCGACGCGTCCCGTGGTCGGGCGCAGCAGGCAGCCCATCACCTGCAGCAACGTCGTCTTGCCGGATCCGCTCGGGCCAAGCAGCAAGGTCACTTCGGCGGCGTCGATGTCGAGCGTGATCCCATTCAGCGCGCGCAATGCAGCCACGCCGCGACCATAGGTCACACCGACCTCCTCGAGGCGCACGACCGGCGCGGCGCTCATGCAAACACGCTGGTCGGGTCGATGCGCACGAGGCGACGCACCGAGATCAGCGCGCCGAACGCGCACATGAGAATGGTCAGCAGTGCCAGCACGAGGACCAGCCAGGCCGGCATGATGACCGCAACGTTGCTTGAGGCCGTGGCCGCGACCAGCGCATACACCGCGAGCGTGCCGATGCCGAAACCCAATAGGGCACTGATCGCGGCCTGCTTGAGGATCACGCGGTTGAGATAGGCCGCCGGCGCGCCGATTGCGCGCAGGGTCGCGTACTCGGGCAGGCGGTCGACCGTCGTCGCGTACAGGGTCTGGCCGACGATGACCACACCGACGACGAGACCGAGCAGCGCCGAGAGCAGCAGTGCCGAACCCGCTCCCGTGGTGATCAGCCAGTATTTCTGTGCCTGTCGGGCAAACGCCGCGCTGTGCCACACGTCGACCGTGACCAGACGTTCGCGGATCGCCCGGCGCACGGCTTCGGCGTCGGCACCGGGCTCGAGCGTGACCAGAAGATAGGTGGTCTGGTCGGCACGGAAGCCCGAATAGTGCACGGCATTGCGGTGGGTCATGAACACGTACGGGCTTTGCGTGAACGTGCGCAACCCCGAGGTGAAGCCGACCACGCGCGCGCGCCGGGCGTTGATCTCGACCGAATCGCCAATCCGTTCGACGCCGAGCTTGCTCGCATACAGGCGATCGATGATCACCGCGTCCTGTTGCTGCAGGTCCTCGATGCGACCCTCGACCAGATTCCATGGCCCGCCACGGCGCGAGTGCAGATCGATGCCGACCAGGGCGACGCTCTCGTTGCCGCCATCGGGTTTCTTCCAGAAGCCGAACTGCATCATCAGCGGATCGACCGCGACGACACCCGGCACGGCCAGCGCCTGGAAGCGGCGACGCTCGTCGAGGCGACCGGCGATATCGACGTTGGTCGTCCCCGCCGGCACGATCCAGAGGTCCACGCCGGAATGGTCGACGATACCCGAGGTCGTGCGCGCGAAGCCGACCAGCAGGCCGAGCTCGACCCCCATCAGCAACACTGCGAAGACGACGCCGATGAGGGTGACGACGAAGCGTGAACGGTCGCTGGTAAGGTTGCGCCACGCCAGCAACGTGGTGCCGTGCGCTGGAGCGGACCAGGACCTGCGCTGCATGTGTGGGTGACGCCGGCTCAGCCAGCCTCCGCACCCGCTTCGATGCGGCGCATGATCGCCTGCACCATCTCGCGTTGCAGTTCGCGGGTCAGCAGATCCTGCTCGGCGGCCACACCGAGCGCCTGCGTGGCATCGAAAGTGAACTCGCGCGTGAGCTCGATCACCTGCCTGGGAACCAGCGGATCGCCATCGGCGGCAAGCACGTCGAACTCGACGTGATAGCGCAGCGTGTATTCGTTCGCGCGCGCATTGCTGCCGACCGACAGCACGTCGGTGCTCGTGCGGTCGACCCCGATGCGCAATTGCGCGGTGCCCTCACCCGCCGCGTCGACGACCACGGCGCCGGCACGCGCGAGCGCCTTGGCGAGGTCGCGCCCGAGCGTGCTGACCGGCTCAGCACCGAGAATCTGCACGCGCTGCATGCCGGACGGCAGGCGCGCCTCCTGGCGCAGGTGGAAGCCGCAGGCATTCAGCGCGAGTGTGGCGAGGGCGACAAGAACGAACGAGACTCGGCGCGGGATCATGTACGGGTTCCGGAGTGGATCGGCAGGCATGCGGGATGTCGATCATACGGTGCGCGCCGCCCCCGCAGCGAGCGGGGGTGTCCATCGCTCGTGCAGGCAGCGTCGAGAAGCCCGTCGTCCCGGCGGTTTCCGGCAGTGAAGCTGCTCAGGCCGGGATGACGAACAAGAACGGGGCCGATCGAGGTTCCCTATACTGGCCCGTGCCGGGATGGTCCGGTGGAGGAACGCATGTCGCAACCTGTTTCGAAACGCCTGGAGTTCGACGACGTGGTCATCGATTTCGCCGGCCGCAGGTTGCTGCGCGGAGGCATCGAACAGGCGTTGGAGCCGAAGGCCTTCGCCGTGCTGGCGCTGCTGGCCGCCGCGCCGGGACAGGTGCTGGGCCGCGACGACATCCTCGATGCGGTCTGGGGCCACCGCCACGTCACCGAAGGCGTGCTGAACCGGATCATGAGCCTGCTGCGCTAGGCACTCGGTGAAGATGCGCAGCAGCCGCGCCGGCCGCACACCGTGCGCGGCGTCGGCTATCGCTTCGACCTGCCCGAATCCGTGCCGGAGACAGACGCAATCACCGCGCCCGCCAATGCCCCAGCAGCCGTGGAGGCAAGCGCTGAAGCGCCCACCGCGGCGAAGATTCCGACCCCCCTTCGCCACACCCACCGCCGCGGCGCCAGCGCGCCCGCGATGGCCAGCCATCGCCGCGTTCGTCGTGCTGGCCATCGTCGCCGCGCCCTGGCTGTTACGCTCACCCAGCGAGAGTGGAGCGCCGGGAACGCGGCAGGCGCCCGTGGAAACATCGACACGGCCGTCGCTGGCCGTGCTGCCGTTCACCGACATGTCGCAGGGGCGCGACCACGAATACCTCGCCGACGGCCTCGCCGAGGAAATCCTCAACCAACTGGCGCAGTCGCCGGCCCTGCGCGTGATAGGACGCACCTCGAGCTTCTCGTTCAAGGGCAGGAGCGAGGACCTGCGCGACATCGGCCGCCAGCTCGACGCCGCCCACCTGCTCGAAGGCAGCGCGCGTGCCGACGGCGAACGCCTGCGCGTGACCGCGCAGCTCATCCGCGCCGACGATGGCAGCCACCTGTGGTCGAAGACCTACGCGCGCGAACTGCGCGATGTGTTCGCCGTGCAGGAGGACATTTCCGCCGACGTCGCCCTTGCACTCAGCGTCACGCTGGACGTCGCCGCCTACAGCCGCGAGCAGGGCGGCACGACCCATGTCGAAGCCTACGAGCGCTATCTGCGCTGGCGCGACATCGTGATGCGCGAGCAGTTCGACCTCGAACACGACCGCGAGCGCCTGGCGCTGGCGCGCGAGATGGTTGCGCTCGACCCGGCCTGCGTGCTGTGCCGCGACGCGCTGGCCGTTTCTGCAAACGCGGTCGCCCATGAAGTCGGCGGCGCCCAGGCGGAAACCCTGCGCGCCGAGGCGGGGCAGGCCCGCGAGCACATTGCCCGCATCGCCCCGGACAGTTGGGTGGCCCGGCGCGACCGCACGAATGCGCTGTGGCGCGACGGCAAGCGTGTCGAGGCGATCACCCTGGCAAAGGCGATCGTAGACGCCGGCCCCCTGACCAAGGAACGCGTATGGGACTACACCTACATGCTCTACGCGATGGGCCACATCGAGGACACCATCGCCCTCGTCGAACGCGTGCGCGCGATCGAGCCGAGGGCGCTGTTCCTGTCGCGCGACCTGCAATACGACTACACCGCCGCGCGCCGCTACGAGGATGCCGAAGCCAAGTACCAGCGCGGCCAGGAACTGGAAGGCAACCAGCGCGAGCCCGACTATGTCGCCTTCATCCGCCAGCTTGCCGGCCAGCGGGCCGGCGGCCTTGGCGAACTGCAGGCCTTGCACGGGCGCCTGCTGCGCACCGGGGAAAAGCCCTTCGATACGCCGCTGTTCCATGATCTGGGCGACGTGCTCGGCGACCGCGCAGCCATGCTCGACCTCGTGCGCAAGTCGCTGGCGGACCCTGCCTACGGCGGCGGCGCCCGCCACCTGGAATTCAGCGTCAACCTGGCCGACGCGCTCGGCGAGGCCGACCTCGCCGTCGCCGCGCTGCGCCAGGCGCTCGAAGCCTGGCCGGGATTCCGCGAAGGCGGCATGCATCACGAGGCGTACGTGCTGTTCTGGAACGCGCCCTACTCCACCCTGCGCGCACATCCCGACTTCAAGCGTCTGCTGACCGAAGCCGGCGTCACCGACTACTGGCGCCAGACCGGCCGCTGGGGCGACGGTTGCGAGCCGGTGGGCGAGGACGATTTCCGCTGCCGGTGACCGGCGCAACGCGCAGCAAGCCGCCGCCGGATCGGCCTTGGGCCAGGCCTGGGCATCGACCAGGCTTTCGGCTTGGCCGAGCACCTTCCACAGGGCGTGGCAGGTGTGGGGTGTGATCGGATCGAGCAGCAACACGATCGTCTCGAAGGCCTCATGGCGGACGGCGCGGCCGTTGTCGCTCATGTCGGCAAACTTCGCCACCGCATTCAGCAGTTCCATCAGTGCCGCGATAGCGGTGTTGAACGACTGGCGGTGACCGAAATCGTCAGTGACCTTGGCGATCGTTTCGTTGATCTGCCGACGCATGGCTTTCAGGTCCGGCGTCAACGCCAACGAGGCGCACCGGGTCGGCGCCGTACTGGTCGACCATGGCCTGTGGATCGACGCCGTTGTTCGTTGATTTCGACATCGTCTCGATGCCGCCGACCAGCATCTCGGTGCCGTCCGCGCGCAGGGTCGCGCCGGTGATGCAGCCATGCTCGTCACGGGCGACATCGACGTCGCCAGGGTCCGCATGGATACGGCGGTCCGCCGGCGGCATCCCGCGCCCAGCGTTGCGCAACGTCGCCGCTGCGACGCCGGTTCCGGCAGGTAAACTCCGAGCCGACGGCACGACCTTCGCCGGTATGGTCGAAGCAGGCAACGGCACACATACGGCAACGACAGCACGGTATCGACAGCACATGAGCATGGCCCCCAGCACCGAACCGGTGCGGAACATCCGCCCGATCGGGATGCTCGATCCGAGCGCATCGATCAGTGCGCATTGCTCGCGCTCCGGCGCCAGTCGCCATCTGGTGGCGATCCCGCCCCTGCCACCAAGGCGAGCATCCGCATGAACACGCCAGGCGCCACCACCCGGCTGCTGCAAGCCGCCCAGGCAGGCGATGCGGCGGCGCGCGCGGCCATCGACACCGAGGTCTATGCCACGCTCAAACGCATGGCGCGTGGTCGTCTGGGCGGTTCGGGGCCGGCCACGCTCAATCCCACGGCGCTGGTCCACGAAGCGGTCGCGCGCATGCTGGATTCGAGCGTGGACGCGCAATCGCGCGAGCACTTCTTCGCGCTGGCCGCGCTGCAGATGCGTGCGGTACTGGTCGATCACGCCCGCCGCAGGCAGGCGGACAAGCGCGGCGGCGGTGGGTTGCAGGTCACCCTGGACAGCACGCTCGCCGACGCCGATACGGTGGACAGCGACGCCTTCCTCGACCTGCACGAGGCGCTGGAGGTGCTGGCGCGTGAGGATGCGCGCTGCGCCAGCGCGCTGGAACTGACCTACTTCGGCGGATTGTCGGCCAGCCAGCTGGGGCGTCTGTTGCAGGTGTCGGTGGCCACCGTGGAACGCGACCTGCAATTCGGCCGGGCCTGGCTGCGACGGCGCCTGAGCCGATGAGTTATGCACGCCTGCGGGCCCTGTTCGATCGCGTGCACGGGCTCGGGCGCGACGCGCGCGAGGCCGTGTACGCAGACGAAGCCGTCGAAGCAGAACTGCGCATCGAGGTGGAAGCAATGCTCCAAGCCTCCGCGCAGGATGGTGACATGATCCCCGACCTGATCGGCGAGGTCGCGCGCGAGGTGGTGGGCGCCACCGACGTCGGCGGCGAGCGGATCGGTCCGTGGCGCGTCCTGGGTCTGCTCGGCGAGGGCGGCATGGGCACCGTGCTGCTCGCCGAACGCGCCGACGGCGCGTTCGAACGCAAGGTGGCGATCAAGCTGATCCGTGGGCGCGTGACCGCACGCGCGCGCGAGCGCTTCCTGCGCGAACGGCAGACCCTGGCCGGACTGGAACATCCGAACATCGCCAGCTTCATCGACGCCGGCACCAACGTGGACGGCGAACCCTACCTGGTGATGGCCCACGTCGAAGGCGAACCGCTGCCGGATTGGCTGGAACGCGCGAAGCCGCGTCTCGAAGCGCGCCTGCGCCTGTTTGCGGCGCTGTGCCGGGCGGTCGCGCATGCGCATCAGCACATGGTGGT
This sequence comes from Dokdonella sp., assembly GCF_019634775.1. Lineage (NCBI taxonomy): Bacteria > Pseudomonadati > Pseudomonadota > Gammaproteobacteria > Lysobacterales > Rhodanobacteraceae > Dokdonella > Dokdonella sp. Next base: position 272,652 of record NZ_JAHCAS010000002.1, on the reverse strand, counting down.
CCACCGTGACATCAAGCCATCCAATATCCTGGTTCGAGCCGATGCCGAGCCGGTGCTGCTCGACTTCGGCATTGCCAAACTGCTGGAAACCGAGCACGACGATGCCGCCACGGCCTCGCGCCTGATGACGCCGGCCTGGGCCAGTCCGGAACAGTTGCTCGGCCGTCCGGTCAGCACCGCCACCGATGTCTTTGGTCTTGGCCTGGTGCTGTATGCACTGCTTGCCGGCAGCGTCCCCGAACGCGGCGATGCCATCCGGGCCGCCAGCGTCGAACTGCCGCCGCCTTCGCAGCTCGCCGCCACCGCCGCCCTGCCTGCAATGCGCGCCGACGCGCGCCGCCTGCGCGGCGATCTGGACACGATCGCGCGCTGCGCGGTGCGCACCGATCCTGCAGCGCGCTACCCGTCGGCCCTCGCGCTGGCAGCAGACGTCGAGGCCTGGCTGGCGGGACGGCCGGTCGCGGCGGTGGGTGGTCATACGCTGTATCTGCTCTCACGCCTGGTGCGCCGACATCGGGCGGCAACCGCAGCGGTGGCTGCGGCGCTGGCGCTCACCGTGGTGTTCGCCGTCAATCTGGTGCAGCAGCGCGATCGCGCGTTGAGCGCCGAGGCGCGTGCCACGCGCGAAGCCGAGGTCGCCAACGAAACCAGTCGCTATCTGGTGGAGCTGTTTTCCGAACTGGACCCGGAACTGCATCCGGGCCGGCCACTCAGCGCGCGCGAACTGCTCGATCTCGGCCGCGAGCGACTCGATGTCCTCGCCTCGTCCGACGGCGCGCCGGTGCGCGCGCGCCTGCAACGCAGCCTCGGCTGGATCTACGCCAACGCCGGCCAGCCGGGGCCCGCGATCGAACTGCTGGAAGCGGCACGGCACGATGCCGCCGCCGCACCCACGGATGCCGAACGGATCCGTGCCGATACCGCGCTGGCACGCGCCTACAACCAGCTCGATCGTCACGACGACTCGCTCGCCGCCGCCGTGCGTGCCTTCGCCCACGCACAGGCGATGTCGCCGCGCGACGATCGCATGCTCGGGCATGCCCTGATGGTTCGCGGCGTGGCCGAGCAGTCGCTGGGCCGCTTCGACGATGCGAGAGCCAGTTATGCACAGGCGCGCCAGCATTTCGAATCGGCAGGAGCACAGATCGAGGTGGCCTCGGTCGTGCACAACCTGGCCTGGCTGGCGGAACAGCACGGCCGCCCGGCGGAGGCGCTGGCCGCCTACGACGAGGCCCTGACGATCAAGCGTGCCACGCTGGGCCCCGATCACCCCAAGACCCTGAACTCGCAGCACGGGCGCAGCAAGAACCTGGCCGCGCTGGGCCGCTACGACGAATCCATTGCGGTGCTCGAGGACCTGCTCGAACGCAGTATCCGCGTGTACGGCGACACGGCCGAACCGGTGCAGGCCGCCCTGAACGAACTGGGTTCCTCGCTACAGGACGCCGGGCGCTATGCCGAGGCACAGCGCAACTACGAGCGCTCCCTGGATCTGGCGCGCGCGCTCGAGAACGGCGATGGCGCGATGGCCGCCGTGCAGTACAACAACCTCGCCTCCCTGCTGGAGGAGCGCGGCGATCTGGATGGCGCCGAACAGCTCTATCGGAAGTCCATCGATCTGCGCAACCGCTTCATGCCCGAGGGCCACCCCGGTCGCCTGGTACCTGCACACAATCTGGCGCGCCTGCTGATGTCGATGCCGCAACGCATCGGCGAGGCGCAATCACTGGCCGAGGATGTCCATAGGCAACGCAGCGCAGCGCTGCCCGCGGAACACCGGCAGGTCCTTCAATCGGCCTTGCTGCTCGTGCAGATCGCCCTGGAGCGCAACGCCCGGGATGAGGCACAGACGCGGCTCGCCGGGGTCGAAGCGGCGATTGCAAGGAACCCCGGAATAACACCTTCCGTACGCGCAACCGCGCAACGCCTCCGCGCGCAACTCGCGCAAGATCCGACCGATGCGTCGCAGCGGATCGCCGCACGTCGTCACGCGCTGGAAATCGCTGCCGGACAAGTGCCGCCGGGGCATCCGCGTCATGCGCAGGAACAGCTGGCCCTGGCCGAAACGCTGTACGCGGCGGGGCAAGTCGAGGAGGCGCGCAGACTGGTCGCCAGCGCGGCACCTGTGTTGCGCGCTGCCCTGGTTCCGCAGGCGCGCTCGCTGCAGCAGCTCGCCGTGCTGGAGCAGGCCGTCGCGAAGTGACACGCGTCCGCGATTGCTGTCGTTCGTCCTGATTGCCTGCAGCGCGGACGAACGCCGGCTGCCGGACCTGCTTCCGCTGCGGTGCGCTCAATCCGCCACGACGATGTTGACGATCTTGCCGGGAACGACGACGACCTTGCGGATCGTCCTGCCCTCCACATGCGGACGCACCGAGGCTTCGCTGAGCGCAGCCTGCTCGGCTTCCTCCCTGCCGGCCGACACGGCCAACTCGATCGTGCCGCGCAGCTTGCCGTTGACCTGCACGGCCAGGGTGACCGCATCGCGCACGAGCGCCGCCGGATCGGCCTTGGGCCAGGCCTGGGCATCGACCAGGCTTTCGGCGTGGCCGAGCGCCTTCCACAGGGCGTGGCAGGTGTGGGGTGTGATCGGATTGAGCAGCAACACGATCGTCTCGAAGGCCTCATGGCGGACGGCGCGGCCGTTGTCGCTCATGTCGGCAAACCTCGCCACCGCATTCAGCAGTTCCATCAGTGCCGCGATAGCGGTGTTGAACGACTGGCGACGACCAAAATCGTCAGTGACCTTGGCGATCGTTTCGTGGATCTGACGACGCAGGGCTTTCTGGTCCGGCGTCAACGCCGTGGTGTCGACCTCGGGATGATCGGGCTGTGCCACGTGCGCGTGCAGCTCGCGCCAGAGTCGCTTGAGAAAGCGCGACATGCCCTCCACGCCGGCTTCGTTCCATTCCAGGGACTGGTCCGGCGGGGCGGCGAACATCGAAAAGAGGCGCACCGTGTCGGCGCCGTACTTGTCGACCATGGCCTGCGGATCGACGCCGTTGTTCTTTGATTTCGACATCTTCTCAATGCCGCCGACCAGCACCTCGGTGCCGTCCGCGCGCAGGGTCGCGCCGGTGATGCGGCCACGCTCGTCGCGGGCGACATCGACGTCGCCCGGGTTGATCCACTCGCGGCTGCCGTCGGCGTTCTCGCGGTAGTAGGTATCGGCGACGACCATGCCCTGACACAGGAGATTGGCAGCGGGCTCATCGCAATCGACCAAGCCCTCGTCACGCAGCAGCTTGTGGTAGAAGCGGAAATACAGCAGATGCAGGATCGCGTGCTCGATGCCGCCGATGTACTGATCGACCGGAGCCCAGTACTTGACGCGTGCGTCGACCATGTCGGCCGCGCCGGGCGAGGTGTAGCGCGCGTAGTACCAGCTCGACTCCATGAACGTGTCGAAGGTGTCCGTCTCGCGCTCGGCCGGACCGCCACATTGCGGACAGGTGGTTCGGCGCCATTCGGGATCAGCCTTGATCGGCGACTGCACGCCCGCGAACGCGACATCCTCGGGCAGCACGACAGGCAGCTGCTCCTCGGGCACCGGCACGGCAGCGCAGGTCGGGCAGTAGATGACCGGGATCGGGCAGCCCCAGTAGCGCTGGCGCGAGACGCCCCAGTCACGCAAACGGAAGTTGACCCGACGCGCTCCACGGCCTTCGCTCTCGAAGCGCGCGGCCAGCGCATCGAACGCGCGGCGGAAATCGAAACCGTCGTACTCGCCGGAATTGATCAGCGTACCGCGCTCGGTGTAGGCCCCTTCGGTAATGATCCGCTGTTCGAAGTCTGCGAGCAGGTCGACGGCAGCGACCGGCTCGACGACGTCGATCGGCTTGCTCGCACCGAGCGCCGCACTCATCGGATCGGTGTTCTCGCGCGCGTCACGACCCAGCTCGCGGATCGCATCACGCACACCATCTGGCACGATGACGATGCGGATCAGCAAGTCGTATTTGCGTGCGAACTCCCAGTCGCGCTGATCGTGCGCCGGCACGGCCATGACCGCACCAGTGCCGTAGTTCATCAACACGAAGTTGGCGACCCACACCGGGATTTTCTCGCCGGTGACCGGATGAATCGCCTTCAGGCCGGTGTCGATGCCCTTCTTTTCGGCGGTCTCTATGTCGGCCTCGGCGGTTCCGCCATGGCGACACTCCTCGATGAAGGTGGCGACCTCGGGCTTCGATCGGGCGGCTTGCAACGCCAGCGGATGCTCAGCGGCAACGGAGAGGAAACTCACCCCCATCAGGGTGTCGGGCCGCGTGGTGAACACGGTCACCGGGTCCGCGCCCTCCACGTCGAAGCGGATTTCGAGACCTTCCGAACGACCGATCCAGTTGCGCTGCATGGTCTTGACCGAATCCGGCCAACCCGGCAGCTGGTCGAGGCCGTCAAGCAGCTCCTGCGCATAGTCCGTGATCTTGAGAAACCACTGCGGGATCTCGCGTTTCTCGACGATCGCGCCGGAACGCCAGCCGCGGCCATCGATGACCTGCTCGTTGGCGAGCACGGTGTTGTCGACCGGATCCCAGTTCACCACCGAGTTGCGCCGATAGGCCAGTCCCTTGCGCATCAGGCGCGTGAACATGCGTTGCTCGTGCACGTAGTACTCGGGCCGGCAGGTGGTGACCTCGCGCGACCAGTCGTAGACGAAACCGAGGCGCTGGAGCTGGCCGCGCATGTGCTCAATATTGGCGTAGGTCCACTGCGCCGGCGCGACGTTGTTCTTGATCGCCGCGTTCTCGGCCGGCAGGCCAAACGCATCCCAGCCCATCGGCTGCAGCACGTTCTTGCCGAGCATGCGCTGGTAGCGGCTGATGACGTCACCGATGGTGTAGTTGCGCACATGCCCCATGTGCATCGAACCGCTCGGGTACATGAACATCGACAGGCAGTAGAACTTGTCGCGCGTGTCGTCCTCCTTCACCTCGAAGGCGTGCGTGCGGGTCCAGTAGTTCTGCGCTGCGGCTTCGATCGCCTGCGGATCGTAGTTCTCGTGAGTCATGATGTCGGGGCTGCGCCCAAGGCGCCAAGGGGCCGAAAAAAGTATGCCAGCCTAGCGCAGCGACGCCGCGGGTCCAAGCGCCGCGCAGGTTGCCGGAATCGATCACCTTCGAGTCTGGGGTCACGAAGCCGAATCCATGGAGCTTCGGCGGTGGAAGGATTCAAGCGATTGTTCCGGGCTACCATGCAGGTTCCCGTCAACGGAGCATTCCCATGCGTCTGCCCATCGCCCTGCTCGCGGCCATCGCCAGCCCGGCGGCTGTAGCCGAGATACCGACGGTGACGGCACCGACCACCCTGCTGTGCGAGCGCGCCTTCGATGCAGCCAGCGGCAAGCTGCTCGGCGCGACCACGATCCTCGTCGAAGGCCGACGCATCAAGACGGTCATCGCCGGACGCAAGCCGTCTGCCGGCGCACGCGTTGTCGATCTCGCCGGCATGACCTGTCTGCCCGGGCTGATCGACCTGCACACCCACATCACCGGCGAAACCAGCGCACGTGGCTACGAGGAGGGCTTCCGACTCAATTCGGCCGACTACGCGCTGCGCGGCGTCGGCTACGCGCGGCGCACCCTGCTCGCCGGCTTCACCACGATCCGCAACCTCGGCGACGTCGGCAATGCCTCGATCGCCCTGCGCAACGCGATCGACCAGGGTCATGTGCTCGGCCCGCGCATCTTCACCGCCGGCAAGTCGATCGCCACCACCGGCGGCCATGCCGATCCGACCAACGGCCGCAATGCCGAACTGACCGGCGATCCGGGGCCGAAGGAAGGCGTGGTCAATGGCGCCGACGATGCGCGCAAGGCCGTGCGCCAGCGCTACAAGGAGGGCGCAGACCTGATCAAGATCACCTCTACCGGCGGCGTGCTCTCGTACGCGAAGAATGGCCAGAACCCGCAGTTCACCGTGAGCGAGATCGAGGCCATCGTCGCCACCGCCAAGGACTACGGCATGCGTGTCGCCGCGCACGCGCACGGCGACGAAGGCATCCGCCGTGCGGTCGTCGCCGGTGTCGACTCGATCGAGCACGGCACTTTCATGAGCGATGCCACGATCGCGCTGATGAAGAAGCACGGCACCTGGTACGTACCGACCATCAGTGCCGGCGCCTTCGTCGCCGACAAGGCCAAGACACCCGGCTACTACCCGGAGATCGTGCGCCCGAAGGCGCTCGCTGTCGGCCCGCAGATCCAGAGCACCTTCGCGCGCGCCTGGAAGGCCGGGGTGAAGATCGCCTTCGGCACCGATGCCGCGGTCTATCCGCACGGGCAGAACGCGCACGAATTCGTGTTGATGGTAGACGCCGGCATGCCGCCGGCCGCGGCCCTGCAGGCCGCCACCGTGCACGCCGCCGAACTGCTCGACCAGGGCGAAAACCTCGGCAGCCTCGACGCCGGCAAGTTCGCCGACATCGTCGCCGTGCCCGGCAATCCGCTCGAACAGATCGCCGCGATGGAAGCCGTGGCCTTCGTCATGAAGGATGGTGTCATCCACAAGGGCGCCGGCTCGACGGCCGAATGACCCTCGACACCCTGCCGCAGACACTGGCAACGCGGCGCGGGCGAGGGTAGCTTTGGTGCACCTTCCCTGACAGTGGTGTGCCATGGCTTTCGATGCGAAGACCCCCCTGGCGCTGTACAAGGCAAACCTCGAACTGCTCATGCGCATCGGCGCCCTGCTGCAGGAAAACCGGCAGCGCTGGACGAAACTCGGCGTAGCCGGCACCGATGACGCGATCCAGCGCACGCTGGCGCAGACCGAGAAGCTGCTGACGACCAATGACTGGACCTCGCTCGCGGCGATGCCGGGCGATTCGTTCTGGAAAAACCTCGAACCCGACGCCTCGCTGCGCGGCAATCTCGAAACGGCGGTGAACAACCAGACCACGTTCGCGAAAGGCCTCAATGACGCCTTCGCTGCCTGGCGCGACCATTGCGCCGACGTGATCCGCAGCGCCGGCGGCACGATCCCGACCACCTTCGCCGTCACCGCCAGGGTGAACGTAGCCAAGCCGCCCGCTGCGAAGAAGGCTGCCGTGAAGAAGCCCGCGGCGAAAAAGAGGGCAGCGGCGCGCAAACCGGCGGCGAAGAAGGCGGCAACGAAGAAGGCTCCGAAGAAGAAGGCGCGCGCCCGGCGTTGACGCGCGCACATGCCTGCCCTCGCGCAGCGGCTGGCATCGTGCTGCGCGGTCCGTTTGCCTGAACGGGGCAGATTCCGTAATCCGGTCAGCATGACCAGAAAACGTCACTGCATCCGTGCAGCCGCTTCGGTCACGCCCTGGCCCCTGCAGGATGCCAAAGCGCGGTTTTCCGAGCTGGTGCGCCGTGCGCAGGACGAAGGCCCGCAGCACGTCACCGTGCATGGCCGCGAGGCCGTGGCGATCGTGGGCGCCGAGGAATACCGGATGCTGCACGGCACACGCGATTGGCGGGAACTTGTCCAGGCCATGCAGGATTCACCGCATCGCGATATTGACCTGACCCCCGAACGCAGCGTGATGCCCGTGCGTGACATCGCGCTGTGAACCGCTGGCTGCTGGATACCAACGTCCTCTCCGAGTTGCGCCGGCCACGACCGCAGAAGAAGGTCGTGAACTTCATCCAGGGCTGTTCGCTCGATCAGCTTTACGTCAGCACCATCTCCTTCGCCGAGATCCGTTTCGGCATCGAACAGGTGGCGGATGCGGCCAGGCGCGCCGACCTGCGGCACTGGCTGGACCAGCGCCTGCGCCCCCTGTTCGCGCAGCGCACGCTGGAGGTTTCCTAGGATGTGATGCTGACCTGGCGGCTGCTCGTGGAAGCGGGCCGCAAACACGGTCACACGCATTCGCAGCCCGATCTCATCATCGCCGCAACGGCCGTCCATCACGGCCTGGGTGTGGCGACGCGGGATGTGGGAGGCTTCGCCGGCATGGGCGTGAACCTGCGCAATCCCTGGGAATAGCAGCCCTTGCTCGGCTCTCTCGATACTTGCGTCACCACGACCCGGACGCACCGCCGCCGCCCGAGCGCCCGCCGCCACCGGAATAGCGGCTGCTCGAGCTGCGCCTGCTCGGACCGCCTCCGGAGCGCCTTCCACCGTGGCTGGAGCCGTTGGAATTTCCTCCGAACCATGCTGCCAACGCGCCGAACACATAGCCGATCACGCATCCCATCGCCGCGCCCAGGAACACGAACCAGAACGGGTAGGCCCCTTCGCTCTGCGCCCACATGCCGAAGCTGACCACCCCGGCAACGATGGCGAAGATCACGGCAAGCGTTCGACGGGACAGGTGAGCCCCCAATGCGGCGGCAATGAATGCAGTGATGAATCCGGCGAACATCAGCTCCATCAGGCCTCGGGCTATCGGATCGTCACTGTCCGATGTCGTGTAGTCATGCTGAACGGCCGCGCTCATCGGAGCCGGCAACGATCCACCGTTGATCAACTCCGCCAGCACTGTCGTGGCCTTGGCAATACCGCCCGCGAAGTCACCTTCACGAAACTTCGGCACCAGATATTCCTGGATCACCCGATGCGCTGTCACGTCGGGGATCGTGCCTTCCAGTCCGTAGCCGACCTCGATGCGCACGGCACGGTCGTCCCTGGCGACGACCAGCAGCACACCATCGTCCACGCTGGCACGCCCGAGCTTGAACTGCTCGAAGGCACGCACCGCGTAGGCTTCGATGGTCTCAGGCTGCGTGGTGGGCACCATCAGCACGGCAATCTGGGTGCCTTTGCCCGGCCTCGAGCGCGGAAAGCGGGGCTTCGATGCGCGCGATGGCGGCGGCATCGAGCGTGCCGGTGGTGTCGGTGATGCGCGTGCGCAGTTCGGGGATGGCGACCTGCGAGAAAGCGAGGCCGCAGGCGCAGGCCAGCAGCAGGGTGAAAACCACGAGAGGGAATCGACGCATGGTGTGGTTTCCTTGGTGGAGCATGCAGGTCGACGTCCATGTCGATCCGCACCTTGCGCAACGGCTGCGGTTCCCGGCGCTCGTCCGCGCAGGTGCCTACTTCGCGGCCTGCATGGGATTTCGTCGCTGGGCACGCCGTCGTCCATTCCACGTAAAAGCGCGATGACAACGGCCAGATTCCACGCACCCCCTGCAACAACGCATGCAGGAGCTCCTTCAGGGGCGATGCCTCTCCCATGCATGCCCGCCCTCTCGGGGACCGGTTGGATTGCTTGATATCCTGCCGCGCGGCCCGATCTGGAGCCGGACGACCGCCAGCAGGAACCGCCCGTGACGACCAACTCTCCCACCGCCTCTGCGCACGTCTTCGACGCCAGCGCCGCCAACTTCGAGGTCGACGTACTGCAGGCCTCGCTCGACCGACCCGTCCTGGTCGACTTCTGGGCTGAGTGGTGCGGCCCGTGCAGGAGCTTCGGCCCGCTGCTCGAGAAGATCGTCGAAAGCTTCAATGGCGCGGTGCGCCTGGCCAAGGTCGACGTCGACAAGGAGCAGCAGATCGCCGGCATGTTCGGCGTGCGCAGCATCCCGACCGTGGCCCTGATCAAGGGCGGCCAGATCGTCGACGGCTTCGCCGGCGCCCTGCCCGAGAGTCAACTGCGCGAATTCCTGCTGCGCCACGTGCAACCGCTCGATGCCGAGGCGGACGCGGATGCCGGCACGGCGATCGAGGAGACGCCGGCAGAGGCCATCACGCGCCTGCGTGAAGCCATCGCCGCCGAACCCGAGCGCAGCGAACTCAGGCTCGACCTCGCGGTCGCCTTGATGCAGAGCGGCGAATCCGCCGCAGCCGAAGCCGAACTCGATGCGTTGCCGGCCAACCTCGCCGCCGACGATCGTGCCAAGCGCCTGCGCAACCAGCTCGAACTCGCCGCCCTGCTGAGGGGTGCGCCATCGCTGGCCGAGTTGCATGCCCGCCTCGAACGCGACCCGGCCGATCTCGCCTCACGCGACCTGCTCGGCGTGCGCCTGATCGTCGCTGGCGATCCGGCTGCCGGGCTCGACGCGCTGTTGGCCAATCTCGCTGCCGACCGCGAATGGCAGGAAGGTCTCGCAAAGAAGCGCCTGATCGCCGCGTTCAACGTCATCGACGATGACGACCTCGTCGGCACCTATCGGCGGCGCATGTCGTCGCTGCTGTTCTGAACCGCCGCGCACGGCACGCCCGCACAATGACGATAACGCCGGCCCGTCTGCGGTTGCTGATGAACCTGTGGCCGCCATTCCTGTTCAGTGGCGTGCGCGTGGAGGCGATCGGCGCGGACTGGCGCAGCGCACGCGTAGTGCTGCGCCGGCGTTGGTACAACCGCAACTATGTCGGCGTGCATTTCGGTGGCAGCCTGTTTGCCATGACCGACCCGTTCTGGATGATCCTGATCGGCGAAAACCTCGGTCGTGGCTATCGCGTATGGGATCAGGCCGCAACGATCGAATTCGTCGCCCCAGGCCGCAGCGACGTGAGCTGCGAGTTCGTCGTCACCGACGCCATGCTTGAGGAACTGCGCAACGCGGCCGCCAACGGCGCCAAGGTGCTGCGCTGGTTCGACTGCGACGTGAAAGCCACTGACGGCAGCCTGGTCGCACGCGTGCGCAAGCAGGTGTATGTGCGACGCCGGGAGCCCTGATTGCCCGGTTGCACAACGGGGCGCATCGACCACCCTGCCGCGACGGCTCGGTAGCGGAACTTTCACGTGGAATCACGAATGAGCCGGCGGCCGGATCGCGCCAGCCGATCGTCAGCCGGATTGCCCCCGGGTTTCGCGCGCGGCGTCGGCCGCGAGGGAGGCCTCGGTCTCTGCCCCCTCGGCTCGCCGTGCCGGCCGCCATGAGCCCATGAAGATGCCGACCAGGGCGAGACCGACCCCCAGCCAGTCGAGGCCGGACGTCGCACGGTCAAACAGCAGCACGTCGAGCACGAACGACAGTGCCGGCTGCAGCAACAGCAGCAAGCCGACCAACGAAGCCGGCAACTGCGGGATCGCCCGCAGCAAGAGCACCCAACCGACGATCTGGCCGATCACGGCAAGGCCGGCCAGTGACCAGGCGGTCTGCGCATCGGGAATCGCGAAGCTCTCGCCTTCGACGACGACTGCACCGCCCAGCACGATGGCGGACAGCAGGGTGCTCACGCACAGCAGTTGCATGGTCGGCACACGCAGCTCACCACTGCGCTGCGCATGGCGCGTGGCCAGCAGGTAGACCGCATAGGCAACGCCCGAGCCGATGCCGAGCACTACGCCGAGACGGAAATCCCCACCCATTGCGCCCCAGTCGAGGCCGACCAGCAGGTACAGGCCCGCCAAGGACAGGATGACACCGACGACGAAGTTGAGGCCCAGGCGCTCGCGGTAGAGCAACCAACCGGCCAGCGCCATCAGGAACACCTGGAAGTTGCCGATCAGCGTCGCCAGGCCTGGGCCGACGTAGAGGATGCTCCGATGCCACATCAGCAGATCCGCCGCGAAGGCCGCGGCCGGCACGAGCATCCACGGCAATTGGCGTGCGCGCAGCGGCCGCCAGCGCCGAGCGATGAGCAGGAAGGTGAACAGCAGGACCCCGCCGATCGCCATGCGGTAGAACGCCGATACGCTCGGGCCGACGTGCGCGAGCTTGACGAACACACTGGTGAGGCTGATCAGCGAAGCTCCGGCGACCATCTCGATGAGGCCACGCTTCGGCAGGCCCCGCGCATGCATGTCCATGGGCGGTCGACTCACGCGGAATGCGGGGCGAGGTCAGGGCCGGCGAGCGGTTCATCGCCCGCCGGTTCCTCGCGAAATACAGCATCGAGCGCATCGGCAATCGGCTGCGCGCGCTCGACATCGATGTCGGCGACCATGACGTTCACGAGCCCGCCCAACGGCAACTCGCCGATGCCGCCGGTCAGGTACTCGCCGGCAACGAAGGCGCGCACGCCGGCGTGTTCGAGCGCCGCCTTGACCAGGTTGGCGTCGATGATGCTCGCCGCGTGGTAAACGATTCGCATGCGTATCCGCGCCCTCGGGGCAACCGCGCTCGACAATCCGGGCGCACACGCTATCATCCCTCCCCAGCTGTCGCATCCGGAAGGGGGCTTGCGGGACCGGCAGCGGCCACGAACCGAACCCGCAGACCCGAGAACACCCCTTCCGCATGACTGCGCACCTCCACGAGGACACCCTGGCCCAGCGCATACGCGAATGCATCTTCGCGCTGCTTGACGAACGCGGCCACGGCCGCTCGATCGCCGTGGCCGAAGTCGCGCAGGCCGTGGGCTTGCGTTGCAATCAGCACTGGCACGACCTCATGCGCCCGATCCGCGCGGTTGCGTCCGAGCTTGTCGACCGCGGCATGCTGGAAGCCCTGCAAAGCGAGGTCGTTGTCGACATCCGCGATGCGCGCGGTCCGGTGCGCCTGCGTCTGCGCAGCCTGCCCGGCCAGCGCAGCGCCGTCCGCAGCTGATCGCCGCGGCAGGCCGACTCGGCTAAACTTCCGCTCTTGCCTGGGATCCGGGGCCGCCCTTGCGGCCACTTCGCATGAACGAAACAAGCGTCGCGAACAACTTCATCCGCCAGATCGTCGTCGACGACAACGCCAGCGGCAAGCACGGTGGCCGTGTCGCCACACGCTTCCCGCCCGAGCCCAATGGCTATCTCCACCTGGGGCACGGAAAGAGCATCGGCCTCAACTTCGGCATCGCCCGTGATTTCGGCGGCACCTGCAACCTGCGCTTCGACGACACCAATCCTGCGCGCGAGGATGTCGAGTACGTCGAAGCGATCAAGGACGACGTGCGCTGGCTGGGTTTCGACTGGGCCGAACTGCGCCACGCGTCGGACTATTTCGAGGTGTTCTACCGCTGCGCGCTCAAGCTGATCGAGACCGGCAAGGCCTATGTCTGCGATCTCAGCGCTGAGGAAGTGCGCGAGTACCGGGGAACGCTGACCGAACCGGGACGCGACTCACCGTTCCGCGAGCGCAGCATCTCCGACAATCTCGACCTGTTCCGCCGCATGCGTGCCGGCGAGTTCGCCGATGGTACGCGCACACTGCGCGCGAAGATCGACATGGCCGCCGGCAACATCAACATGCGCGATCCGGCCATTTACCGCATCCGCAAGCTCAGCCACCAGAATACCGGCGACACCTGGCCGATCTACCCGATGTACGACTACGCGCACTGCGTATCCGACGCGCTTGAAGGGATCACCCACTCGCTTTGCACGCTCGAGTTCGAGGATCATCGCCCGCTCTACGATTGGTTCCTCGACCAGCTCGACCTGCCGAACGACCGTGCGCTCAGCGAACCGCTGCGCGAGGCCGGGTTCAGCTGCGAACCGGCCAGGCCGCGACAGATCGAGTTCGCCCGCGGCAACCTCGACTACACGGTGATGAGCAAGCGCAAGCTCATGGCCCTCGTGCAGGACGGCCTTGTCGACGGCTGGGACGACCCGCGCATGCCGACGCTCTCGGGCGTGCGCCGGCGTGGCTTCCCTCCGGCTGCGGTGCGCACGTTCTGGGAACGTGCCGGCGTGACCAAGCAGAACTCCGTGATCGAATACGGCGTGCTCGAAGGTTGCGTGCGCGAAGTACTCGATGCCGAAGCACCACGCCGGCTCGGTGTGATCGACCCGCTGAAGCTTGTGCTCGTCAACCTGCCGGAAGAGTACGCAGAAGTACTGCGATTCCCCAACCATCCGAAGAACGATGGCTTCGGCGACCGCGAAGTACCGTTCTCGCGGGAACTCTGGATCGAGCGCGAGGATTTCATGGAGGAACCGGTCAAGGGCTTCCACCGCCTCGTGCCGGGCGGCGAGGTCCGTCTGCGCGGCGTCGGTATCGTGCGTTGCGTTGACGTCGTCAAGAGCGCCGACGGGGCGATCACCGAGCTGCACGGCACACTCGATGCCGACACACGTCCCGGTCGATCCGGCGCCGAACGCAAGGTCAAAGGCACGATCCACTGGGTCAGTGCGCCACATGCGATCGCCGCCGAAGTGCGCCTGTACGACCGCCTGTTCGACGTCGCCGACCCGGACGATGACAGCGACGGCAAGACCTATCGCGACCATCTCAATCCGAACTCCAGGCGCATCGTGCGAGCCTGGCTCGAACCCGCGCTGGCATCCGTCAGCCCCGAATCGACCTGGCAGTTCGAGCGTCTCGGCTATTTCGTCGCCGATCGCCACGACTGCCACGCCAACGCGCTCGTGTTCAACCGCGTGGTGACCCTGCGCGACACCTGGGCGAGGACCGCCGGGCGCTGATCCGATTCCTGCGCGGCACGGCCATTCCGCTTTCCCCGTGCTGCGGGAGAACAAATCGCGGAGGCATCCAATCTCATCTGCCGCGCCCGGCGCTATGATCCTCCCATGCGCACCTTCGCAGTCCTGCTCCTGCTCTGCTGCACGGCCCGTCCCGCGACAGCGGTGATGCCGGTCGACGAAGTCGACTACCGCTGCAACGTGGACAGCGATTGCGTGGTCAAGAATGTCGGCAACTGCTGCGGCCACTACCCAGCCTGCGTCAACCGGGACAGCCGGGTGTTCCCCGATCGCGTGAAGGCCGAGTGCGCGCGCAAGGGCCTGGCTGGTGTCTGCGGCTTCCCGAACGTCGAAGGCTGTGCCTGCGTACAGCACCGCTGCAGCAATCGTGTCGCCACTACCGAATGAATCCGCAACCACGACCGGAAACACCCCAATGCTCTTCGCCCAGATCGGACTCTCGCTGCCGGCGTGGATCCACCAGGAAATCGATTCGAGCGCGACCTATCCCGACGACGAGACGCGCGTCGCCCTCGCCATTACGCTGGCACGGCGCAATGTGGAGTTGCGAACGGGCGGGCCGTTTGGCGCGGCCGTGTTCAACGGTGACGGCCAACTCGTCGCGGTCGGCGTCAACCGCGTGGTGCCGCAGTCCTGTTCGGTGGCTCATGCCGAAATGATGGCCTTCATGAGCGCGCAGGCACGCCTGCGTCGCTTCCGTCTCAACGAGACCGGCAGCCGCCACATCCTCGCCACCAGCGCGCAACCCTGCGCAATGTGCTATGGCGCGAGCTTCTGGGCAGGTATCGACGAATTGCTCATCGGTGCACGCGCCGAGGACGTGATGGAGCTGAGCGGCTTCGACGAAGGCCCCCTGCCCGCCGACTGGATCGGCGAGCTCGAACGCAGAGGCATCCGCGTGCGCCGCGACATCCTGCGCCAGACCGCGCGCGAGGTCTTTCACCTCTACCGCGACAGCGATGGCAGCCACTACTGATCCTGTCGCAGCCGTCACGCGCTTGCATGGTGTGCTGGCCTATTGCCGCGCCGGCTTCGAGAGCGAGTGCGCGCAGGAACTCGGCGGCCACGATCGCGCACTGGCCTGCGGTGGCTTCGCGCGCACGCGCGCCGGCAGCGCCTTCGTCGAATTCATCCTTGCCGACGCCGATACCGCGAATCGCTTCGATGCCGCGGTGCGCTGGCGGGATCTCGTGTTCGCGCGCCAGCGCCTTCAGCTTGCCGCGCGTATCGACGGCCTGCCCGAGCGGGATCGCCTCGGTGTGCTGATGCCGGCAATCCGCGCTGTCGGCGGACCATGGTGCGATGCCTGGATCGAAGCACCCGACAATGACGCGGCGCGCGAACTTGCCGCGCTGTGCCGCTCGCTGAACCATGCGCTCATCGCCGCGCTCAAGCGCGAACGGCTCATCGAATCCACGTCGTCGCGCCGCCTGCACGTCTGTCTCGTCGACGCGCGCACCGCGTTCGTCGGTTCGACACGCATCGACGACGCCGCCCCCTGGCCCGGGGGCATTCCACGCCTGCGCTTCCCTTCGTCGGCACCGAGCCGTTCGACCCTCAAGCTCGAGGAAGCCTTCCTGACCCTGCTCGATGCCGGCGAGCGCGAACGCTGGCTCAGGCCCGGCCTGCATGCCGTCGACCTCGGTGCCGCACCTGGCGGCTGGACCTGGCAACTCGTCCGCCGCGGCCTGCACGTCACCGCGGTCGATAACGGGCCAATGGATGCCGCCCTGCTCGCAGGTGGTCTCGTCACCCACCTGCGCGAAGACGGTTTCCGCTACCGCCCGACGCAGCCGGTCGAGTGGATGGTCTGTGACATGGTCGAACAGCCACGCAAGGTAGCCCAGCGCATGGCCGAATGGCTCGTTGGTGGCTGGTGTCGGCAGGCGATCTTCAACCTGAAGCTGCCAATGAAGAAGCGCCACGAAGAAGTCATGTTGTGCCGCAGACTCGTCGAGCAAGCCGTCGCCGCCAGCGGTCGTCGCCTCGATTGGCGCGCCCGCCAGCTCTACCATGACCGCGAGGAGATCACCGTCTTCGCGCGCTGCATCGCCACGTAGGGCTGATCACGGCCAAGCTCGATCGATGCCTTGCCGGAGCGCCCTCACTCGCCGACTTTCCACCAGGGGTGTTCCGATCAATCCCACAACGGCGTCACCGTCCTGTGCGGCCACGGATCAAGGCGCGACGGCAAAGGCAAACTGGCCGTCTGTCGAGCCGGCGCAACGCCGAACTGCGCCCGCACAGGACGGCCCCAAGCTATCGATTCCCTAGCCTTGCGCGTCTCCGCTTGCAACCGCAGCGGCAATCGATTCACGGACCGCGGCGACCGCAGCGCGGCGAAGCGCTCCTGCCGCCAGTGAACCATCGATGCGCAAGGCCTCGGGCGGAGGTGGTTCCCGGCGGGCGAGTACGTCGTTGACGAGATCGGGAGTGCGATCACGAGCAACGTGACTGCGTGTGGCGAAGTCACGGGCAACGCGCTCGCGCGCAATGTCGGGCGGACAATCGACGAACAGCGGGATCGTGACGATGCGGTGGCGCGCACCGATTGCGGCAACGCGTTCGAGCTCCTTGCGTCTGGAGAAGGTAGCGCCATCGATGACGCTACCGATGCCAAGCATGCAGTTGATCTCGAGCCCGAGCAGGAGGCTGCGCCAGGCCGCGCGCTTCTCGATGAAGCTGTCACCGCCGCCCGGAAACATCGCCGCGCGGATCGTGTCGCGGCAGATGCGGCGCAGACCCAGGTGTTCCTCGAGCGCTCGAGCGGCGATGCTCTTGCCGGCGCCCGGCAAGCCCATGACGGCGACGATGATCGGCACCGCGGGCATTGGCACGCCCACGGGCGGCTTCGCGAACGAGGGCTCGGTGGCATGCGGATCGGTGTTCATCACCGGTGGGCCATGTCTGCAACATGCCGAGCCTGCCATGCGCATGGCGACAGCGCCAGCCATCCAGCAAGGCCGCCGTCCTGGCCGGCCCTCGGCTCGACCGGGATGTAGTAGGTCGGTTCGAGCCACGCGGCGACCACGCCGACTCAACGACGGAATATTCACGGGGCTCCATCGATGCCTACCGATCGGGCATTGCACCGGCCTGGCTTGCACCAGCCGAGGGCCTGATCAATCGGACTCATCATCAATCCGTTCCTTTGCCAGACGTGCCATTCGTTGTGCGTCGGCAAGGATGCCGCGGAGCACGCGCAGCTCGCGCTGGTCCGGCTGCGCGCGCAGGAACAGCTTGCGCAGGCGACGCATGATCGTGCGCGGCGAACGACCCTTGTGGAAATCGATGTCGTCCAGCGTCGTGGCGAGATGGGTGAAAAAGCCTTCGAGTTCGATGCTGGTCGCCGGAGCATCGGTATTGCCCACGCGTGCAGCAACGCCTGCGAGCTGCGCCATGCGCAGTTCGTAGGCGAGCACCTGCACTGCCTGAGCCAGATTCAGCGACGAATAACCCGGATCACTCGGGATGTGCACGGCGGCATGGCACAGCATGATCTCGTCGTTGCTGAGCCCCACACGCTCGTTGCCAAACACGAGCGCGACCTCGCGCCCCCGCTCGGCGGCCTCGAGCACACGCGTCGCAGCCTCGCGCGGCGACCATTCCTCGAGCGAAACACCGCGCAAGCGCGCCGTCGCACCGATGACAAGCGAGCAATCGGCCACGGCCTGCTGCAGCGTCGACGAGATGCAGGCGCGATCGAGCACATCGAGCGCGCCCGCGGCGAGCGCATAGGCATCGCCATGTGGGAACGATTCAGGCGCGACCAGACCGAGCCGGTCGAAGCCCATCGTGCGGATCGCCCGTGCGGCGCTGCCGATATTGCCGGGATGCGAAGTGTTGACGAGCACGAAGCGCACCCGTGCAGAGCGTGCATTGCGTTCCTCGTCAGTGTTCATCGCCCCCCCCCGGAATGTTCCGCCCAGACCAGACTGCCAGCTCGGCCGACGCGCCACGCACATGGCCGCAGGCAGGTGATTTTGCTACCCTTGTCCGTCGCGCTGTCGTCATTCGCGCGCTCTTTTCCAGCCGAACCCGACGCCCCGACCATGGCAAGACCCGCAGTCAATGTCGCCGTGCGCGCCGCGCGCGCCGCAGGTCAGATCATCCTGCGCTACATGAACCGCGTCGACGGGCTTGCCGTCGTCGAGAAGCAGCGCATGGATTTCGCGTCGGAAGTCGACCGCGCCGCCGAAGCCGAGATCATACGCGAGCTGAAGCGAGCCTTCCCCGCGCACGCGATCCTCGCCGAGGAAAGTGGCGCGCAGGGCAAGGCCAAGCACACTTGGGTCATCGATCCGCTCGACGGTACGCACAACTACCTGCGCGGCATCCCGCACTTCTCGGTATCGATCGCGATGCTGGAGAACGACGAACCGGTCTACGGTGTCGTCTATGACCCACTGCGCGACGAACTGTTCACGGCCAGTCGTGGCGATGGCGCCTACCTCAATGACCGGCGCATCCGTGCCAGTTCGCGCGGGCAACTCGGCGGCGCCCTGCTGGCGACCGGATTCCCGTACCGCCAGCGCGCCCACCTCGATGCCCAACTCGGCATGACGCGCGCCCTGCTCGCGGAAGCCGAAGACCTTCGCCGCAGTGGTTCAGCCGCGCTCGACCTCGCCTATGCGGCGAGCGGGCGTTACGACGGCTTTTTCGAGATCGGCCTCAAGCCCTGGGACATGGCGGCCGGTTGCCTGCTCGTGCGTGAAGCCGGTGGACGCTACTGCGACTTCGTCGGGCGCGACGGCATCCCGGAAACCGGCAACCTCGTTGCCGGCGGCATCCATGTCGTCGCCGGCATGGTCAAGGCAATCTCCGCCGAACTGCCCCCCACGCTGGCTCGCTGACGCGAATCCCCGCGGGGAACGCCTTGGCGGCGGCAGCGACTTCGCTCGCGGTACCCGCTCACCGCGTCATCATCGGCATGCCATCTCGCACAACCAACGCAGCTTCGTTCCGTGCGTCACCCGCAACAAAAAAAAGGCCCCGCTTGAGCGGGGCCTTTTCGTGACGCTCGACCCGAAGGCCGGTATTACTGCTGGACGCCCAGTTCCGTGCGGCGGTTGCGCGCACGGCCTTCGCGGGTGTCGTTCGTGTCGATCGGACGGCTCTCGCCGAAGCCAACGACGCCCGAGATCTGACTGGCGCTGACACCATGCGAGGTCAGGTAGTCGTAGACGATCTGCGCGCGGCGCTCCGACAGCTTCTGGTTGTACTCGTCGCTGCCGATCGAGTCGGTGTGGCCCGCGAGCTCGACACGGACTTCCGGGTTGCGGGTCAGCACATCGACGGCCTGGTCGAGGATCGCGATCGAGTCGGCGGTCGGCTCCTGCAGCGTCGGCGTGATGTTCGACTCACCGGCCTTCGGACGGTCGAACTTGAAGTTCACACCGCGCAGGTCAATCGTGATCGGGGTGGCGACCGGCGCTTCCTCGGCCGGCGGCGGCGGCGTGTAGGCAGCCGGCGGCTCAGCGGCCGGCTCTGGAGCCGGGGCCGCACCACCACCGAAGCCGATCGTCAGGCCGATCGTGGCGATGGCGTCGACGTAGTGGTTGTGGTCACCAGCGCCGACGAACTGGCCGCGCTGCGTGTTGTTGTCCTTGTCGTAGCGGGCAGCAAGCTCGCCGCGCAGGGCGATTCGGTCGGAAAGGCTGTACTGGATACCGCCACCGACGGTGGCCATCGGATCCCAGCCGCGCTCCTGCACGGACTGCGAATAGCCGGCGTGGCGCAGCGCACCGACTCCAGCGAGCACATACGGACGCCACGACGAGCCCTGCTCACCGAAGAACCAGCGACCAGTCACGCCGAGGCTGACGCTCTCCCACTCGTGGCCATCGCGGAAAGAATTGTTCTCCCAGTCGGCGTTGTTGATGCCGTACTCGAAATCGACCGCGAAATTCGGATTCACCCACCAGCCGATACCGATGCCCACGTAGAGCGATTCATCGGTGTTGCGGTTGCTGTCCGGTACGACGACGCCGACCCGCGGGGCAAGGTACCAGCTGCCATCCTGTGCGGTCGCGACGGATGCACCACCGCCAAGCATTGCAGCGGCGATGAGCACACTCAAAGCCTTGTGTTTCATTGCAGTCTCCTCTGTTCTTGGTTTTGCTTGAGACCCGAACGCCGCCATGCGACGCGGAGTCGTGTCACCCTGTCTGGGTCAATGGTACGCCACTCGTACACTAAACGAACAGGATTTTAACGAAAAATCAAAAAGATTGCTGAACGGTTCGCCAACCTTCGCCCCAGGGGCATCACCGGTCCACAGCCTCGCGGATTGTAAAGCGTCCCGTGCCGGATTTCGCCCCCGAAGCCCGACCGGGACACGGGCTCGTTTCAGGCGATCGGCTGCTGTCGCCTGCCGCGAGGGGCGAGTGGCAACGTGCCGTGGCGACGGGTGGATTCTTGCCAATGACACGCATCCACAGGCAGTCTGGCCCCCCGTTCGTGCCAGGCCCGTCGCGTGGACTTTCCGCATCTGTTCGCTCCGCTCGACCTCGGCTTCACCACACTGCCGAACCGGGTGCTGATGGGGTCCATGCACACCGGCCTCGAGGATCGCGCACGCGACTATCCGAGGCTCGCCGCCTATTTCGCCGAACGCGCGCGCGGCGGGGTCGGGCTCATGGTCACCGGCGGCATCGCACCGAACATGGAGGGCTGGCTCAAACCATTCGGTGGTCGCCTGTCGATGCCCTGGCAGGTCGCCCGCCACCGCCAGGTGACGCGCGCCGTGCATGCCGAGGGCGGGCGCATCGCCCTGCAGATCCTGCATGCCGGGCGCTATGCCTTCCATCCGTTTTCGGTCGCACCGTCGCGGATCAAGTCGCCGATCACACCGTTCATGCCACGCGCACTCAGTGCGGGCGGCATCGAACGCACAATCCGCGACTTCGCCCATTGCGCCGCACTGGCGCGCGAGGCTGGTTACGACGGCGTCGAGATCATGGGCTCCGAGGGGTACCTCATCAACCAGTTCATCACCGCGCGCACCAACCGCCGCGAGGACGCCTGGGGCGGCGACGCCGCGAGGCGCATGCGCTTTCCGGTCGAGATCGTGCGGCGCACGCGCGAAGCGGTCGGCCGCGATTTCATCATCATCTATCGCCTGTCGATGCTCGATCTCGTCGACGACGCACAGGCGTGGAGCGAGATCGTCGCCCTCGCCCGTGCGGTCGAGGCGGCGGGCGCGACGATCATCAATACCGGCATCGGCTGGCACGAAGCGCGCGTGCCGACGATCGTGACTTCCGTGCCACGCGCGGCCTTCAGCGCGATCACGCACAAGCTCAAGCCCGAGGTTTCGATCCCGGTCGTGGCCACCAACCGCATCAACATGCCGGACGTCGCCGAACGCATCCTGCGCGACGGCGAAGCCGACCTGGTGTCGATGGCGCGTCCGCTGCTCGCCGACCCGGACTGGGTGGCGAAGGCGCGCGCCGGCCGCAGCGACCGCATCAATACCTGCATCGCCTGCAACCAGGCCTGCCTCGACCACGTGTTCGCGCAGAAGACCGCGAGCTGCCTGCTGAACCCGCGCGCCTGCCACGAAACCGAGCTGGTCATCGCGCCAGCCTCGGTGGCGCGCCGCTACGCCGTGGTCGGCGCCGGGCCGGCCGGCCTCGCCGCCGCCTGCACGCTCGCAGAGCGCGGCCATGCGGTGACCCTGTTCGACGCCGCGACGGTCATCGGCGGCCAGTTCGACCTCGCTCGGCGCATCCCTGGCAAGGAAGAGTTCGACGAGGCGATCCGCTATTTCCGTCATCGCCTCGTCGATGCCGGTGTCGAAGTGAAGCTTGGCACACATGTCGAGGCTGGCGACCTGGTCGAGGCCGGCTTCGACGCCGCGATCGTCGCCACCGGCGTCACGCCACGCACGGTGGACTGGCCGGGTAGCGACGATGCACGCGTGCTCGGCTATCTCGACGTGCTGCGCGGTACCCATGTCCCGGGACCGCGCGTGGCCGTCGTTGGTGCCGGCGGCATCGGTTTCGATGTCGCCGAATTCCTGGTCGACACCGCCCCGTCGCCAACCACCGACGTAGTGCGCTGGACCCAAGCCTGGGGCGTCGACCTCGATCACCACGAGCGCGGCGGCCTGCATCCTGCCGAGCCGGAACCGCCGACGCGCGAGGTCTGGCTGCTCCAGCGTTCACCTGGCACGCCGGGCCGCCGGCTCAACCGCACCAGCGGCTGGGTGCACCGGGCCACGCTCAAGGCCAAGCGCGTGCAGATGCTCGGCGGGGTCGCCTACGAGCGTTTCGACGACGAGGGGCTGCACATCCGCGTCGATGGCGAGCCGCGCGTGCTGGCGGTCGACCACGTCGTCATCTGCGCGGGGCAGGAGCCCAACCGCGACCTGGCCGATGCCCTGCGCGCCACCGGCATGAACGTGCACGTCATCGGCGGCGCCGACGTCGCCGCCGAACTCGATGCCAAACGCGCGATCGACCAGGGAACGCGGTTGGCGGCCCGACTCTGAATCAGGGCACCCGAGATGCTCTGATTATGCCCTTCACGGCCGAAGTCCTCCCGCGAAATCAGGGCCTTGCGGGAACGGCTTCAGCCGCGAAGGGAGTTGATCAGACCTCCCCAAGGCAAGTATTTCGTGGTATCCGCCGAAGGAGCCTCGGCAGAGGCGATGCTTTCCCGCTGAGTCACCGTTCTTCGCCCCTGAAGGGTCTCCGGCAAGGCGATTGCGCACCGCGGTGCGACCCGGATATCGACCAGATCACACTCGTCCAATCGATGCTGTCTTGGTCGCCTGCTGTTTTGCGTATTAGGTTGGGGAACCACATCCATGAAGAATCCCATGACCAGCCATCCGATCGCTCGTCCTCACGCCGGGCTCAGCCTGGCCACCGTCATCCTCGGAGCACTCGCCGGTCCGGCCATTGCCGCCGTCGGCAGTTGGAGCACCACCGGCCCCTATGGAGGAACGGTCAACGCCGTGGTGGTCTACGAAGCCGCGCCGAACACGCTGTTCGCCGCAGGCAGCGGCGGCGTGTTCCGCAGCGTCAGCAGCGGCTCGTCATGGCAGCGCATCGAGGTTGGCCTGGTCAGTGGCGCGTACTACAGCGACATCGCCGTCGCCACGAATGCGCCGGTGCTCTACCTGGCCAGCGGCAACCGCATGTACCGCTCGGGCAACGCCGGCGACCTCTGGGTGTCCTTGCCGGCGCTGCCAACCGATACCTACGCAAAAGGTCTCGCCCTCAAGCGCGGCTCGACGACGCATCTGGCGGTCATCAGCGATAACGGCATCTACACCTCGACCAATGGCGGCAACAGCTGGTCCGGACCAGCGGCCGGCACCGCCAACATCTACTTTGCCGGCATCACGTACGCCGCCGACGGCACACTCCATGCGAGCATCAGCTCCCCCGATCCGAGCGTTTTCGGCGGTGCAGCCGTGATCCGCAGCACGGATGACGGCATCACCTGGGGGGGTACGCCGACCACGCCACCCACGCTGTCCGGCGCGATGACGATGGCGGCCTGGCCCAACGACAGCCAGCGCATCGCATTCTCGGACGGCGCCACGATCGCCTTCTCCACCGACGCTGGCGCGACCTGGGTCACGCGCGGCGCGCCAGGCGGCGCGGCAAACTGCATCAGGATCGACGCCATTTTCTCCCATCCCACGAATCCGCAGGGGCTGTTCGTCGCCTGCCGTGCGAGCGGCCTCCACGCAACGACCAACCTCGCGGCTGCCGTACCGGCATGGACTACCTGGGGCGTCACCAACGGCCTGAGCGCGAACGGTGTCGATCCCGCGCAGGCGACGGTCGTCGTCGCCCATCCTTCGTTCCCCGCCGTTCAGAACCTGTGGGTCGGCACGCAGTACGGCGGCTTGTTCCGTACGACCAACGGCGGCGCCAGCTGGAGCGCGATCAACAACAACTACCAGTCGGTCAACATCCGTGCGCTCGCCGCGCATCCGCTCGACACGGGCCCGGGCAGCATCGTGCTCGCCGGTCAGGGCGATTCGTTCACGACCACGCGTACGATCCAGAAGTCGCCCGACGCGGGGATGACCTGGGAGGACGCGATTGCGGGTCTCAATGCCGAACAGATCCGCTCGATCGCGATCGATCGCACCACGGTCGACAACGATCCGCTGACCGCCGAGCCGTTCACCGTCTACGCGGTCGGCAACTCGGAGCGCAACCTCGGGCCGAGCCCGAAGGATGGCGGCCTGTACAAGAGCACCAACGGCGGCAACACCTGGACGACGATCGACAACGGCATTGCCCTCGTCCACGGCGTGCCCAACATGGGTACGGTGCGCACGATCGCGCTCGATCCACGCTCATGCCTGTCACCGCCACCAAGTGGCCCCTGCCCTGTCGGCGGCGGACCGCTGCGTACTCTGCTCGTCGGCGGCGCAGGAGTAGTCGGCAACCCGTTCACAGCCCCATACCGCTCGGCACGCATCTACAAGAGCACCGATGCCGGCGCGAGTTGGGCCGCATCGGAGACTGGCCTGCCACTCGGCCAGGAGCTTCCAGCCGGTTCCGGCTACTACGCCTGGATGGGCGGCATCAATCCGATCGTGTATGACCCCTCGGATACGCAGACGGTCTACATCGGCACCTTCATCAACGCGTACTTCGACGCAGCCGCTGGCCCGTATCCGACCATCGCCAACGGCGTCTTCAAATCGACCGATGGCGGTGCCAACTGGGTACACAGCAGCAACGGCCTGCCGCCCCTGTTCGGCCCCGGCACCTCGCAGGGCAGCGTGCTGGCGATGGCTATCAATCCGGTCAATCCGCAGGTGCTGTATGCGGCCGTGGTAAACCTGTACTCAACGCCGATCAATGGTCGCGTCTACAAGACCACCGATGGCGGTGCGAACTGGTTCGAGACCAGCACAGGCATCGCAGGCCAGGACGTGCGTGCCCTGCTCATCGATCCGAACGACCCCACCGGCGAGACGATCTATGCCGGCACCGGCGGTGACGGCGCGAATCGTGGCGGCGTGTACCGCTCGACCAATGGCGGAGCAAGCTGGAACTCGCTGAGCATCGGCCTGCCGGCGTATGCAGCGACCTCACTGGCTTTGCCGGCACGCGCCGCCGGCGCCGCACCGCGCATCCTTGCCGGCACCAACAGCGGCGTGTGGGACTACACCGCCGCGCCGGACGAGGATGCCGACGGCTCGCCAAGTGCGGTCGAATCCAGCGTGCTCGGCGGCGACGGCAACAACGACGGCATCGCCGACGCGCAGCAGCGCCACGTCGCCTCACTCGGCGCGCCGACGACCATGGCCAGGCCGACCGATCCGCTGACCATGGGTGTCGGCAGCGCCGGCTCGACGATCGTGCTCATGCCCGGCGCCTGCACCCAGATCAATGACGCGAGCAGCCTCGCCTCGACCCTGTATCCGCCCGACCCGACCGGCGGCCCCGGCAGCCACGACCCCTGGGGTCTGGCAAGTTTCTCCCTGCCCGGCTGCAGCACGGCCGTCGTGCGCGTCACCTTCCATGGCGCCGCGTTCAACGACACCTGGGCCTGGCGTAACTACGGCCCACGCACGCCGGGCGACGCCGACACCTTCGGCTGGTACACGTTCGCCGGCGCGCGCCGCATCGACGCACAGACCTGGGAACTCGCCATCGACGCAAGTCGCCAGGGCAACTACCGCAACGATCCCGCCAACGTGCTTTTCGTCGGCGGCCCGGCCTTGCTGCCGGATCGCATTTTCGACAACGGCATGGACTGAGCGAAAGTCCCGCAAAGACTGAAACACGAAGAACACGAAGAACACGAAGGGGGAGCATTTCAGGGAGTTGGCTGCTCCCCGTGTGCTCTGTGTGCTCCGTGTTTCAGGCTTTCGCCTTGATCGCGACCGGAGCAGGAGCCTGGAACACGGAGCACGCGGAGAAGAGCCTTTCGATCAAGAGCTTCTCCCTCGTGTCCCTCGTGTTTCAGGCTCTTTCAGCCGTGGCCCTCAACGCTGGCCAATCGGCACGAACGCGAGATCCTCCGGCCCCGTGTAATTCGCGCTCGGGCGGATGATCTTGCCGTCGATGCGCTGTTCGATGACGTGGGCGCTCCAGCCCGAGGTGCGGGCGATGACGAACAGCGGCGTGAACATGGCAGTCGGCACACCCATCATGTGGTAGCTCACCGCGCTGAACCAGTCGAGGTTCGGGAACATCTTCTTGATGTCCCACATGACCGACTCCAGACGTTCGGCGATGTCGAACATCTTCGGGCTGGCCTGCTCGGCCGACAACTGGCGCGCAACTTCCTTGATCACCTTGTTGCGCGGGTCTCCGGTGGTGTAGACCGGGTGACCGAAGCCGATCACGACTTCCTTGCGCTCGACGCGCGCCTTGATGTCGGCCTCGGCCTCGTCGGGCGACTCGTAGCGTTTCTGCACTTCGAAGGCGACTTCATTGGCGCCACCGTGTTTCGGGCCGCGCAGTGCTCCGATTGCGCCGGCGATGCACGAATGCATGTCGCTGCCTGTTCCGGCAATGACGCGCGCGGTGAAGGTCGAGGCGTTGAACTCGTGCTCGGCATAGAGGATCAGCGAGGTGTGCATCGCCCGCACCCAGCTCTCGCGCGGGGCTTCGCCGTGCAGCAGGTGCAGGAAATGGCCGCCGATGGAATCGTCGTCAGTCTCGACGTCAATGCGTTTGCCGTTGTGGCTGAAGTGATACCAGTACAGCAGCATCGAACCGAGCGAAGCCATGAGCTTGTCGGCGATGTCGCGTGCACCCGGGTGATTGTGGTCGTCCTTCTCGGGGGAAACGCAGCCGAGCGCGGAAACCGCCGTGCGCATGACATCCATCGGGTGTGCCGACGGCGGCAACTGTTCGAGCGCGGCTTTCACGCCGGCCGGGATGCCGCGCAACGCCTTCAGCTTTGCCTTGTAGCCGGCCAGTTCGGCGAGCGTCGGCAGCTTGCCATGCACGAGCAGATGGGCAATCTCCTCGAACTCGCAGGCATTGGCGAGGTCGAGAATGTCGTAGCCGCGGTAGTGCAGGTCGTTGCCGCTGCGCCCGACCGTGCACAGCGCGGTGTTGCCGGCAGCGGTGCCGCTCAGGGCCACGGATTTCTTCGGCTTGAAGCCGGGCGTGGTGGAATCGCTCATCGTCGTCTCTCTCTTCCGGGAAAATGTTCGCAACGCATCAGTCGGCAAAGGCTTCGCCCGCACCCATCACGGGACAGGCATCGACCTGGGTCTGCGCCCACCGCGAGCTGGTCGCTTCATCGCCGGTCACCCAGCACTCGTTCAATGTCGAGCAGTAGCAGATCTCGACCACAATGCGCTGCTCCGCCGCCATGCGAACCTGTTGAAATGCATCGGCCTCGTCGAGCACCAGGATTGGCAATACCTCGCCACCGGCGATGACATTGTTCGAAATGGTCGACAGTCGAAACGAAGTCTTCTCGAGACCGAGCGCCCCCATCACCTCGCTCCAGCTGCGCATCGGCTTGCCATCCACCGTCACGCGCGTGCTCCTGACGATCGCGGGCCCCACCCCTTTGTTGAGTGCCTTGATCGTGAGCTCCGTATCGAAATTTACCAGCATCAGGTGCGGCCAGACCTGCGCACGCACCTGCATGCGCTGCAGGTAGGCGGTGTAGGCCGAGACACCCAGGGCAAGCGCACCGATCATCGAAGCGATGACTGCGGCCAGCCCGTTCCAGCCGACTCCGCTGCGGCGTTCGCCCTCGCCTTCCTCGCTCATGACTTGCCGGCCCTGTTGCCACTCGCCGCGAACAGCGCATCGAGCTGCTGCTCGAAGGCGTGGTAACCGATGCGGTCGTACAGCTCCTCGCGGGTCTGCATCGAATCCACCACGTTCTTCTGGTGGCCGTCGCGGCGGATCGCCTGATAGACGTTCTCCGCGGCCTTGTTCATGGCGCGGAAGGCCGACAGCGGGAACAGCTGGATCGCCACGCCGGCGCTGGCCAGCTCGTCGCGCGAGAACAGCGGGGTCTTGCCGAACTCGGTGATGTTGGCCAGCACCGGCACCTTCACCGCATCGACAAAGCGACGGTAGGTGCCAAGGTCGTAGGCGGCCTCGGCGAAGATGCCGTCGGCGCCGGCCTCGACGCAGGCGATCGCGCGCTCGATCGCCGCGTCCACGCCGTCGACCTGGATGGCGTCGGTGCGCGCGATCAGGAAAAACGCCGGATCAGTCCTGGCGTCGGCGGCGGCCTTGACCCGATCGGCCATCTCGCCCTGCGAGACGATCTCCTTGCCAGGGCGGTGGCCGCAGCGCTTGGCGCCGACCTGGTCCTCGATATGGCAGGCCGCGGCGCCGGCCTTGATCAGCGATTTCACCGTTCGCGCGATGTTGAACGCACTCGGACCGAAGCCGGTATCGATGTCGACCAGCAACGGCAGCTCACAGACATCGGTGATGCGACGCACGTCGACGAGCACGTCATCCAACGTGTTGATGCCGAGGTCCGGCAGGCCGAGCGAACCTGCGGCAACACCACCGCCGGAAAGATAGATCGCGCGATAGCCGGCTCGCCGCGCCAGCAACGCATGATTGGCATTGATCGCACCGATGACCTGCAGCGGCGACTCGGCGGCGAGCGCTTCGCGGAAACGGGTTCCGGCAGATGCCTGCGGATTCATGACGGGGTCCTCGGATGGGCGGTGCGGGTACGCAATCTGGCAGCAAGTGATGCATTGATCAATCTTGATCGATTCAATCAATATATCGTCCATGCACGACGACTACCTCAGTGCGGGTGAGGCTACGCGCCGGCTGGGCATTAGCGCGGCGACGCTGTATGCCTACGTCAGCCGTGGCCTGGTCGAATCGCGACCCGGCGACGATCCACGCAGTCGCCTATACCGACGACGCGACATCGAGCGCCTTGCCGAACGCAAGCGCAGTGGTCGCGGCGCCGCGCGCGGTGCGGCACAAAGCCTCGACCGCGGCTTGCCGGTGCTGGAAACGCGCATCTCGCTGATCCGCCCCGACGGCCCGTACTACCGTGGCCATTCGGCAGTCGCGCTGGCTCGTGCTGGCGCGAGCTTCGAAGACGCCACGCGCATCCTCTGGGATTGCGGCCCGAACGACCCGTTCACCGACCTGCGGGCCGGTCCATGGTCGGCGCATGTCGCAAGCATCGCCGGCAACGCACGCCTGCCGCCGCTCGAACGCACGCTGGCGGCGATGCCCCTGCTCGCCCTCGATGCACGCCATTCCTTCGACGCGGCGATGCCGATGCGCCGCGCCATCGCAGCGCGGTTGCTGCGCCAGAATGCCGCGCTCCTCCTCGGCGTCGAGGTCGAAGCACGCGCGGTGCACGCAACGATCGCGCGCGCCTGGCGCCCGCGCGATGCGCTTTTCGCCGACCTCGTGCGTGCCGCGCTGGTCGTCGCCGCCGATCATGAGCTCAATGTTTCGGCCTTCGCCGCGCGCGTGGTCGCCTCGACCGGCGCGCATCTGCACGCCACCGTGTGCACCGGACTCGCTGCACTGTCCGGGCCGCGCCACGGCGGCGCCACCGCGCGCGCGCACGCGCTGATCGCCGATGCCGTCGCCGGCGATTCGATCGCTGCCGTGCTCGATGCACGCTGGCGACGCGGTGACGACCTGCCCGGATTCGGTCATGCCCTCTATGCAGACGGCGATCCTCGCGCAGCAATGTTGCTCGCCATGCTGCGTGATGCGCGACCACGCTCGCGCGCGCTGGCACAGGTCGAGGCGATCGTCACCCATGTCGAAAGCCTCAACGGCCAGCGCCCGAACATCGACTTCCTGCTTGCCGCGATCGCCTGGACGCACGCGCTCGGTCCTGCGCACGCGCTCGTGCTGTTCGCCGCCAGCCGCGTCGCCGGCTGGCTGGCACATGCCCTCGAACAACAGGAGCAGGGTGGCTTCATCCGCCCACGCGCGCGCTACGCAGGCGAGGCTGTGAAGGCGGAACCCTGATCCACCGATGGCACGCCGGCAGGAGTCCTGCAGGAGCCCCTTCAGGGGCGATGCTTTTCGAAGGCGGGAAAAAGGCATCGCCCCTGAAGGGGCTCCTGCGGGGTATTTTTCATGGGTGGCGCTCAGCCGCCGCCATCCGGTCCGCGCGCGAGCTTGCCGCGGATCTCCTCGAGCGCATTCGGATCGTCGAGAGTGGACAGGTCGCCCGGATCGCGCTGTTCGGCCAGGGCCTGCAGCGAGCGCCGCAGCAGCTTTCCTGAGCGCGTCTTCGGCAACGCATTGACGACATAGATGCGCGCCGGTCTGGCAACACCACCGAGTTGGTCGACGACCCGCTTGAGCATTCCGCGCGCGACTTCCTCGGGCGTTTCCGTGTTCGACTGCTTGAGGGTGGCGAACACGATCGGCACCTGGCCCTTGAGCTCATCGTGCACACCGACCACCGCAGCCTCGGCAACGCCGGGATGGGTGGCCACCGATTCCTCGATCTCGCGCGTACCGAGGCGATGACCGGCGACGTTGATCACGTCGTCGGTACGGCCGAGGATGAATGTGTAGCCGTCCTCGTCGCGTACGGCCCAATCGAGCGAGCTGTACAGCAACTCGCGGAAGTGGCCGAAATAGCTGGCGAGGAAACGCTGGTCGTCGTTCCACACCGTGGTCATGCAGCCCGGTGGCAGCGGCGGCACGATCACCAACACGCCCTTCTCGTTCGGCTTCGCATCCTCACCGGTCGTCTCGTTGATGACGCGCAGCCGGTAGCCGAGGTTCGGCAGTCCTGGCGATCCGAACTTGACCGGCTTCAGGTCGAGGCCCGGCAGCAAGGTCAGCACCGGCCAGCCGGTCTCGGTCTGCCAGTAGTTGTCGATGACCGGCTTGCCGATTCCTTCGGTGATCCACTGCGCGGTCGGCTCGTCGAGCGGTTCGCCGGCCAGGAACAGCCATTTCAGCGACGACAGGTCATGCTTCTTCAGCCATGACGGATCCTGTTTCTTGAGCACGCGGATGCCGGTCGGCGACGAGAACATCGTGCGCACGCCGTACTTCTCGACCAGACTCCACCACACACCGGGATCCGGATTTGTCGGCAGTCCCTCGTAGAGAATCGAGGTGGCGCCGGCGATCAGCGGGCCATAGACGTTGTAGGAATGACCGACCGCCCAGCCGACATCGGAGGTCGAGAACATGACCTGCCCCGGGCCGACGTCGTAAACCGTGCGCATCGACAGTGCCATCGCCACCGCATGGCCGCCGACATCGCGCTGCACGCCTTTCGGCTTGCCGGTCGTGCCCGAGGTGTACAGCAGGTAACTCGGCTCGTTGGACTCGAGCCAGCAGACCGGCACATCCTCGCCGGCGTGGCGTTCGCGCAACGTCGCGTAGTCGAGATCGCGCCCATCGACCATGGCACGGCCCGGATCGAGGCCGCGATCGACGACCAGCACATGCGCCGGCGGATGCTTCGCTGCACCGATCGCCTCGTCGACGAGTGGCTTGTACGGGATCACCTTGCCACCACGCATGCCGGCATCGGCAGCGATCAGCAGTTTCGGCCTCGCATCGTCGATACGCAGGGACAGGTTGTGCGCAGCGAAGCCACCGAAAACGACCGAATGCACCGCGCCGATGCGCGCACAGCCGAGCATCGCGAACACCGCCTCGGCCATGTTCGGCATGTAAATGACGACACGATCGCCCTTGCCGACACCAAGCGCGCGCAGCACCGCGGCGAAGGTATTCACCTCTCGATGCAGCTCGCGGTAGGTCAGTTCGCGCGTGATGCCGGTCTCGCTCGACACGGCAACCAGCGCGAGCTGCTCGCTGCGCGCTTCGAGGTGGCGATCGACGGCGTTGAAGCAGAGATTGGTCTCACCGCCGACGAACCAGCGCCGGAACGGTGGCTTGTCGTACTCGAGGATCGCACGCGGGCGCACGTGCCAGTGGATCGCTTCAGCCTGTTCGGCCCAGAACGCTTCGGCATCCTCGATCGATCGACGGTAGACGTCCTCGTAGCGCATGACCGTTCCTCCAGCACCATGAACGATCCATCCTAAGCCCAGTCCAGATCCATCGGACTACGACCATGGTCGCAATGCGGCAATGCGCAGCAGCCGCTTCCATGGATGCCGCCAGAGGAGACCGCGCACGACGCGAGCGCAGGAATCGGCCGCACGTTCGACCACAGATGCGAGCGCAGGAAGCGGCCGCAGGAAGCGGCCGTAGGAAGCGGCTGTAGGAAGCGGCTTCAGCCGCGATGCCCCTGCCGTACAACGCCCCAAAGAAAACAGCATCACGCCTGAAGGCGCTCCCTACGAACCTGCACGTCGCCGCATCGCCACCATCGCCCAGGCAAATCCGAGACATAATCGGCCGCACGTTCGACCACAGGACGCAGCCTCAGGACGCGGCCGCACGTTCGACCACAGGACGCAGCCTCAGGACGCGGCCGCAGGAATCGGCCGCAGGAAGCGGCCGTAGGAAGCGGCCGTAGGAAGCGGCTGTAGGAAGCGGCTGTAGGAAGCGGCTGTAGGAAGCGGCTGTAGGAAGCGGCTTCAGCCGCGATGCCCCTGCCGTACAACGCCCCAAAGAAGAAAGCATCACGCCTGAAGGCGTTTCCTACGAGCCTGCATGTCGCCGCATCGCCACCATCGCCCAGGCAAATCCGAGACATAATCGGCCGCGCATTCGACCACAGCACGCAGCCGCAGGAAGCGGCTGTAGGAAGCGGCTGTAGGAAGCGGCTTCAGCCGCGATGCCCCTGCCGTACAACGCCCCAAAGAAGAAAGCATCACGCCTGAAGGCGTTTCCTACGAGCCTGCACGTCGCCGCATCGCCACCATCGCCCAGGCAAATCCGAGCAACGCGGCGGTGAGTGAAGCCAGCAGGATGCCGAGCTTGGCCGCCGCCAACAGTGCCTCGTCGCTGAAGGCCAGCATGGCAATGAATATCGACATCGTGAAACCGATGCCGCCGAGCAGACCGACCAGGAGCACGCCGGCCCACGACACGCCGTCGGGCAAACGGCACCAGCCGGCCTTCACCGCCAACCAACTCGCCGCAACGATACCCAGCGGCTTGCCAGCGACCAGACCAAGAAATACACCGAGCGTGACCGCGCTGGTGCCGACCTGGATGACATCGACGCCGTCGAGGCTCACTCCCGCATTGGCCAGAGCGAACAATGGCATCACCCCGAAGGCCACCCACGGATGCAGCGCTGCCTGCACGCGTACGACCGGCGGTTGCAGTTCGCGCTGCGCCCAGCGCAAGCGACGCAGCGGATGCTCGATGCCATCGCCCTGCCAGCCGGTAGCCGTGGCGCCGATGTCCTGCACGGCACGCACGGCCATCTGCAGCGGGGCCTCACGCGAACGCGTGGGGCGCACCGGGGTCATCAGGCCGAGCACGATTCCGGCCAGAGTCGGATGGATGCCGAGTTCCAGCAAGCCGGTCCAGACGACGATCGCCGGCAGCACGTAGGCATACGCCGTACCGACCCCGGCGGCCTGCAGCACGAGCACCATGGCGATGCCACCAACGGCGACGAATGCACCGACATGGACCAGCGCATCCGAATAGAACATGGCGATGATGAGCACAGCCGCGATGTCGTCGATGATCGCCAGGGCGAGCAGGAGCACGCGCACGTTGCCCGGTATCGAACGCCCGAACAGGGCGAGCACGCCGACCGCGAAGGCGATGTCGGTGGCGGTCGGCACCGCCCATCCCGCGAGCGCCGCCCCGCTCGGATTGAGCGCGTGGTAGATCAGCGCCGGCACGACCACCCCGCCGGCAGCGGCGACGAGCGGCAAAGCGGCCGAACGCAGATCGGCCAGCGCGCCGGCGTGGATCTCGCGACGGATCTCCATGCCGACGACGAGGAAGAACACCGTCATCAGCACGTCGTTGACCCAGAAATGCAGCGGGCGCGAAAACTGCCATTCGCCGATGCCAAGTGAGGCCGGCAGGTGCCACAGCGCATGATAGGCATGTGCCCACGGCGAGTTCGCCCAGACCAGCGCGATGATCGCCGCACCCAGCAAGACGATGCCGCTGGCCGCTTCGATATGCAGGAAGCGCTCGACCGCAAGAAAGGCGCGTTCGGCGACGCGCTGGGCACGCGTGGGCGGACGATGGTGATCTGAAAACATGCGCACGAGACTCCCGCGCGGCGGCCCGACCTGCGCGAAAACCTGCCGAGCGAAGCATGGCCGCGCGGCACCCGCGGGCATTCTAACCGCCCTGCTCCCGGTTTACGGGATTGGCGCGGGGATCACCTCGGGGAAACAACGGTGGATACGTCCGCAGGAGCCCGAGGTGATGCAGAGTGTCGACACAAAAACACCCTTCTCCCCGCCAACGGGGAGAAGGGTGCGTGGTATCGCAGCGATCAGCGCCGGCGTGCGCGTAGGCGCGGGGCGGCGATGAGGACGAGCAGACCGGCCATGAGGATCAGGGCGATCCGGCCGTCCACCGGCACCGCAAAGGCCTCGCCGATGCCGAGCGGAACGGTCGCATTGCACGGCGGTGGATTGCCACCTGGAGCGCACAGCACATCCGACAGCGGTGTCACCGTCACCGTATTGATGATAGTCGTCGGCGCGGTGAACGAGACCAGTGCGCTGACCGTGTAGGTGATCTGTGCTCCGGCCGGGAACAACGGAATGACCGCCGAAATGGCGCCTGTACCGCTCGCCGCCGGACAAGCCACACCGGCACCCACGCAAGTCCAGGCAAACGAATCGATGCCGGCAGGAATCGGGTCGGTGATGGTGACGTTCTGAATGTCCGTCGAGCCATCGTTGCGCACGGTGATGGTATAGGTGACGTAGTTGCCGTAGGTCGTCGTCGGCGTGTTCACCGACTTGGTCACGACGAGCTGGCCGGCACCTGGGATGCCGACAGCGGACGCGCCCGTGCCCCAAACGGTGCCACCGACTGCAGCTACGCCCGATGCTTCGGACAGGTTCAGCGCCTCGCCGGCGGCCGCTTCGGCGGCCGTGATCGTATGCTGCGCGCGGCAACGCAGGACATCCATGCTGGCCAGCGTGCCGCTGCCGAGGCCAGCGAAGGCCTGGCCACCGAGGGTCGTACCCTCGCAGACGATCGGACCATCGATCAGAGTCGGGTCGGGCTCGACCAGATTCACCGAAGCCAGCGATTGAGCGTTGCTGTTCTTGACCAGGAAGGTGTAACCAAGCACGTCGCCGGCACTGGCATAGCCACTGGCATCGACATCGTCATCCAGCAACGGGCTCTTGAACACGCGAATGCCCGCAGTCCCCGCGGAATTCAAGGTCAGGATCACGTCCGCCGCCTGCACGGCCTGACTGCCCGCCATGCCGGTCAGGTCGACCGTGTCGAGCACGAAACCGTTGCCGGCATCACCCGCATTGACCGTGTAGCTGCTGGTGCATGTCATGAACGCATCGACGGCGAGGGTGGTGCCCGAACACGTAACCGACCCCGTGATGTCGACCAGGGCCAGACTCGAGAGCGGTTCGGTGCCGACGTTCACCACGGTGTAGTCGTAGGCGATCGTCTCGCCGGCATCGAGCTGGCCATCGATGTCGGTGTCCGCATGCACGGCACCACCGATGACGACGGCGGCTCCCTGTACCGGAGTGATCGTGCCGAACGGACTCATGCCGGCATGGCGCAAGCTGACCGCCCCACCCGCGTCGCGGGCGGAAACGACCACGGCCGCACTGCGCTTGCGCGGGGCGTTCGCTGCGGTGTTGAGTGGCCACATCGTGCAGTCGACGCGATCACCGGATTGCAGCACGCCATCGGAGGAGAAGCCACGGCCGCCGGTGGTCTGCGTCGAACACTGCGCGCGGTACCCGGAAACCGGGTACCAGCGCACTGCACTCAACGCATCGACACCGTCGTTGGCGATCGTGAAACTGAACGCGCCATCCATGCTGCTGCCGCGATTCGCTTCAATGCCGAGGCCGTCTGCCGCCAGCGCCGGCGCCGCCAACGCGGTGGAGAACGCAAGGGCAAGGAAACGGGTTTTCATCATCTTCGTCTTCATGCCGGTGTCCTCAGCGGATGTTCGAGTAGATCGCCGTGCTCGTCGACGATACGACCTGACCGTCCGGGCTGGCTCCATGGGTGGTTGCCGAATTGACCACGCGCCGGTTCATCACGTCCTGGGCGGTGATCGTATACGTCGCGCTGCACATGATCGAGTCACCCGGGGCCAGCGAGCCGCCGAGCAGTTCCTCGAACACGCCGAGGAACAGCTCGTCACCTCGCAGCACACGCAACGGTTCGCCATAGGCCGTCGTCGCGTCGCACTGCAGGTCGGTCACGCGCGGATCGATCAGGTCGATCGCGCTCAGCGCCATCGTGCCCGGGTTGCTGATCACGAACGTGTAGTGCAGCACGTCGCCGACGTTGCCATAGTTGTCGCCATTGTTGTCGACGCCGAGGCGCACGGACTTCACCAGGCGGATCAGCGGCTGGTCGCCCGACACCGGAGCGCAGGCATTGCTGTCGCGGACGAACGAACCGGTCACTGCGGCACTGTTGTACAGGCCATTGCCCGGCGCACCGGTGCAGACCGCATTGCCGAGACTACCCGCCGACACCGCGATCGGGATGCGCACGGTATAGCTGTGCGATGCACCCACCGCGAGCGTCACGGCGTTCGCCGAGATCTGCACGGCCGTGCCGTTGACCACCGTGAAGGCCCCGCCCGGCAGACCCGGGTTGAGCACACCGTTGGTGGTCGCCGCGATGCCATTGCCGATGAACGTCACGCCCATCGCCGTGAAGTCCGGGGTATCGGTCAGCGTGTAGGTGATCGGGCTGCCGCCGGTATTGGCCAGATCGATGCGATAGGCCACCCAGAAGGTGCCCGGGCCGATCGCCGTCACCGATTCCACACTCTTGACGAAGTTCAGGTTGATCGTCGGCGTGACCACGCAGGCCGGATCATTCGGCGTGACTGCACAGTTCGGCGGCGTGCCGTCATCGATGGCAACCGCGTTGGCGATCTCGGTGACGCCAGCGGGCAGCGGATTGACCACCTGCACGGTGAAGGTCAGCGTCGTCACGCCCGGACTGCCACCAGCATCCGCAGGGGGTACGTTGACCACCGAATCGCATGCCGTGCCGGCCGGTGAACCCGCCACGCAGCTCCAGCCCGGCGTGCCGGACACGAAGACCGTGTGCAATGGAACGATCTCGTTGACGATCACGTTCATCGCAGCCGTGCCGCCGTGGTTGCGCAGGGTGATCGTGTAGGTCAGCTGCTCGCCCGGCTCGGCGATGCCGTCCGCGGTGATGCTCTCGCCGCTCAGCGATTTGGCCACCGTCACGTTCGCCGCTGTCGGGATCGATGCGCAGTTCGCCGGAGTCGGCGTGGCCGAACAATCCGGCGGCGTGCCACCGGTCTCGTGGACCAGGTTGGAGATCACGGTCACACCATCGGGGATCGGGTTGTTGACCGTGGTGACCACGGTCAGCACCAGCGTGCCCTGGGCCGGAACCGTCAGGCCCGTCCAGGTCACCGTGCCGGCGCTGTGCGAGCCGCCGTTGGTCGCGCTGCTGAACGTCGTGTTCGGATCGAGCGGATCGGTCAGGCCGTAGCCGGTGACCGCCGCGCCGCCGTCATTGGTCAGCGTGATCGTCCAGGTCAGCGTCTCGCCAGGCTCGGCGATGCCGTTGCTGTTGGCATCGGCGACGGTCTTGGCGATCGCCACGCGACCTTCGGTCGGCGTCGTCACCGTACAGACGTTCGGGCTCGGGCAGTTCGGCGGGATGTCACCACCGGTGATCAGGTTGGTGATCGCGGATACGCCCGCCGGGATCGGGTCGGCGACCTGGAAGACTACCGTGACCGTCGTCGAACCGTCAGCCGGCACGCTGGCAACCGTGATGTTGCAGGTACCCACGCCGACCACCGGCGTCACGCACGCGGTCACGCCCGCGCCCGTGACCGAGGTCAGCGTCGCGCCATTGGGCACGTTCTCGACAAACCCGTAGTTCGTGAAGTTCACCCCACCGCTGTTCGACAGGGTGATGGTGTAGGTCAGCGTCTCGCCCGGCTCGGCCACGCCGTTCGACGTGCCGCCGCTTTCGGCCGGACCCGACTTCACGATCGTCACGTTGGCGACGAGCGGGTGCTCGGTCTCGCAACCGGTCGGCGTCGTGCAGGACGGCTGCGGGTTGGCCGGATCGTTCGGATCGTTGCCACCCGTCGCGGTCACGCTGTTGCTCACGCTCACCGTCGCGTCCGCATCGACCGTCGCCGTGTAGACGAGGTTGTACGTGCCCACTGCAGTGCCCGTGGGCAGCGTGCAGGTCAGGGCGCCCGTCGGGCAGTTAATGAAACCGGTCGAGCTCGAGACGCTCTGGAAGGTCAGGCCGGCACCGATCGTGTCGGTCACCACCACATCGCTCAGCAGCGCCGCATTGGCCACATTCACGCTCACCGTGTAGGTGATCGTCTGGCCCGCCGCCACCGCCGTGCCGCTGGCCGGGTTCGCGCTCTTGCTCAGCGTCACGGTCGGCTTGAGCGGGTGGTTGGTGGCGCAACCGGTCGGTGTCGTGCAGCCAGGCTGCGGATTGTTCGGATCGCCCGGATCGCCGCCGCCGGTTGCAGTGACGCTGTTGCTGACACTGGTCACTGCATCCGCATCGACCGTCGCCGTGTAGACGAGGGTGTACGTGCCCACTGCAGTGCCCGTGGGCAGCGTGCAGGTCAGGGCGCCCGTCGGGCAGTTAATGAAACCGGTTGAGCTCGAGACGCTCTGGAAGGTCAGGCCGGCACCGATCGCGTCGGTCACCACCACATCGCTCAGCAGCGCCGCATTGGCCACGTTCACGCTCACCGTGTAAGTGATCGTCTGGCCCGCCGCCACCGCCGTGCCGCTGGCCGGGTTCGCGCTCTTGCTCAGCGTCACCACCGGATTCAGCGGATGCGTCGTCGAGCAGGTCGTCGGACAGGTCGGGTCCGGATCGCCACCCGGCGGGTTGGTCGCCACCACGTTGTTGCCCACCGTACCGGTCGCGTTGGCATTCACCGTCGCCGTGTACTCCAGGGTGTACGTGCCCGGCGGCGTGCCCGCAGGCAGCGTGCAGGTCAGTGCGCCCACGCAGCCGGTGAACCCGGTCGAACTCGTCACCGAGCCGAACGTCTGGTTCGCGCTCAGCGTGTCGGTGATCGTCGCGTCTTCATTCGTCGCCGCGTTCGCCACCACCACCGTCACCGTGTAGGTGATCGTCTGGCCCGCGCTCACCGCCGTGCCGCTGGCCGGATTGGAGGCCTTCGATACCGTCACCGCCGGGAGCAGCGGATGCGTCGTCGAGCAGGTCGTCGGACAGGTCGGGTCCGGATCGCCACCCGGCGGGTTCGTCGCCACCACGTTGTTGCCCACCGTACCCGTCGCGTTGGCATTCACCGTCGCCGTGTACTCCAGGGTGTACGTGCCCGGCGGCGTGCCCGACGGCAGCGTGCAGGTCAGTGCGCCCACGCAGCCGGTGAACCCGGTCGAACTCGTCACCGAGCCGAACGTCTGGTTCGCGCTCAGCGTGTCAGTGATCGTCGCGTCTTCATTCGTCGCCGCGTTCGCCACCACCACCGTCACCGTGTAGGTGATCGTCTGGCCCGCGCTCACCGCCGTGCCGCTGGCCGGATTCGAGGCCTTCGACACCGTCACCGCCGGGAGCAGCGGATGCGTCGTCGAGCAGGTCGTCGGACAGGTCGGGTCCGGATCGCCACCCGGCGGGTTCGTCGCCACCACGTTGTTGCCCACCGTACCCGTCGCGTTGGCATTCACCGTCGCCGTGTACTCCAGGGTGTACGTGCCCGGCGGCGTGCCCGACGGCAGCGTGCAGGTCAGCGCGCCCACGCAGCCGGTGAACCCGGTCGAACTCGTCACCGAGCCGAACGTCTGGTTCGCGCTCAGCGTGTCAGTGATCGTCGCGTCTTCATTCGTCGCCGCGTTCGCCACCACCACCGTCACCGTGTAGGTGATCGTCTGGCCCGCGCTCACCGCCGTGCCGCTGGCCGGATTCGAGGCCTTCGACACCGTCACCGCCGGGAGCAGCGGATGCGTCGTCGAGCAGGTCGTCGGACAGGTCGGGTCCGGATCGCCACCCGGCGGGTTCGTCGCCACCACGTTGTTGCCCACCGTACCGGTCGCGTTGGCATTCACCGTCGCCGTGTACTCCAGGGTGTACGTGCCCGGCGGCGTGCCCGACGGCAGCGTGCAGGTCAGCGCGCCCACGCAGCCGGTGAACCCGGTCGAACTCGTCACCGAGCCGAACGTCTGGTTCGCGCTCAGCGTGTCAGTGATCGTCGCGTCTTCATTCGTCGCCGCGTTCGCCACCACCACCGTCACCGTGTAGGTGATCGTCTGGCCAGGGCTCACCGCCGTGCCGCTGGCCGGATTGGAGGCCTTCGACACCGTCACCGCCGGGAGCAGCGGATGCGTCGTCGAGCAGGTCGTCGGACAGGTCGGGTCCGGATCGCCACCCGGCGGGTTCGTCGCCACCACGTTGTTGCCCACCGTACCCGTCGCGTTGGCATTCACCGTCGCCGTGTACTCCAGGGTGTACGTGCCCGGCGGCGTGCCCGCAGGCAGCGTGCAGGTCAGCGCGCCCACGCAGCCGGTGAAACCGGTCGAACTCGTCACCGAGCCGAACGTCTGGTTCGCGCTCAGCGTGTCGGTGATCGTCGCGTCTTCATTCGTCGCCGCGTTCGCCACCACCACCGTCACCGTGTAGGTGATCGTCTGGCCCGCGCTCACCGCCGTGCCGCTGGCCGGGTTCGAGGCCTTCGACACCGTCACCGCCGGATTCAGCGGATGCGTCGTCGAGCAGGTCGTCGGACAGGTCGGGTCCGGATCGCCACCCGGCGGGTTGGTCGCCACCACGTTGTTGCCCACCGTACCGATCGCGTTGGCATTCACCGTCGCCGTGTACTCCAGGGTGTACGTGCCCGGCGGCGTGCCCGCAGGCAGCGTGCAGGTCAGCGCGCCCACGCAGCCGGTGAACCCGGTCGAACTCGTCACCGAGCCGAACGTCTGGTTCGCGCTCAGCGTGTCGGTGATCGTCGCGTCTTCATTCGTCGCCGCGTTCGCCACCACCACCGTCACCGTGTAGGTGATCGTCTGGCCCGCGCTCACCGCCGTGCCGCTGGCCGGGTTCGAGGCCTTCGACACCGTCACCGCAGGAACCAGCGGATGCGTCGTCGAGCAGGTCGTCGGACAGGTCGGGTCCGGATCGCCACCCGGCGGGTTGGTCGCCACCACGTTGTTGCCCACCGTACCCGTCGCGTTGGCATTCACCGTCGCCGTGTACTCCAGGGTGTACGTGCCCGGCAGCGTGCCCGCAGGCAGCGTGCAGGTCAGTGCGCCCACGCAGCCGGTGAACCCGGTCGAACTCGTCACCGAGCCGAACGTCTGGTTCGCGCTCAGCGTGTCGGTGATCGTCGCGTCTTCATTCGTCGCCGCGTTCGCCACCACCACCGTCACCGTGTAGGTGATCGTCTGGCCAGGGCTCACCGCCGTGCCGCTGGCCGGATTGGAGGCCTTCGATACCGTCACCGTTGGCCGCAGCACATCGTGCTCAAGTGAGCACGGACCGCAGGTCGGTTGCGGGGGATTCGGGTCGCTGGGATCGACGCCGCCGATTGCGGTGACCTGATTCGCCACCGTCGTCCCGGCCGAACTGTTGACGATGGCGGTGTAGGTGATGGTGTACGTGCCGATGCCCTTGCCAGTCGGCAGGACGAATTCCAGCAACGGCGCATTGGAGACGTCGGGCGTGAAATGGCTGCCCGGGTTGGCGGTCACCGAGCCGAAACTCAGGCCGGGGCCCAGCGTGTCGGTCAGCACGAGATTGCCGGTCAGCGGCGCATTGCTGATGTTGACGGTCAGCGTGTAGGTGATGGTGTCGCCGATCAGCACATTGGTACCGGGCGCCGGCACGGAGCTCTTGCTGACGTTGATGACCGGCTTGGCGATGTTGGTGATTGCTTGTGCCTGGTTGGGCGCACAGTCGTTCACGATCACACAGGTTTCGTTGCCGGCACTGATCGTGGTGTTGACCGGGATCGGACCCGGGTTGGCCGGCGCGACGACATAGTTGAAGCTGAAACCCAACGTCTGACCCGGTGCCAGCGACCCCGGCATGTTGTTCAGCGTGACTACGCAGGTCACCGGGTTGTAGGTGTAGGTGATGCCCGGTGGCGGGTTCGGCACGGTGATATTGACGCTGGCCGGGCACGTGGCCGGCAAGGATGGATTGCCGATCGTGACGCCGTAGGTCACGCCGGTCGCCGTGGTGTCGCCGGCGTTGTAGAAGGTAAAGGTGCCGTATGCCGTATCACCCGGCAGCACCAGCGGGCTGACCGCTACCGCCGTGCCGACATCCACGCCGGTCGCTGCGTCGATGATCTCGATCTCCGGGTAGTACTCGACGGTCTTTTCGAGCGCCCACAGGTCGAGCGTCTTGGCGGTGCCGAAGAACTCGTTCGCGCTGGCAGCGCAATCGGTGTTGGTGTCGCTCGTGCCGGTCCACCAGCGGTAGTACTTGCCGGGGCCCGCAAGGTTGGGGTCGGCGGAATCCACGCCCACCAGCGAGTGGGTCGGCGCGGGCTGGGAAATGGGGCTGGTGGCACCGCACAGGTGGCCGTTGAGCACGCCAACGAGGAAGCCGTTGGCAGCGCGGTAGCCGCGATCGTCGTAATAGACGGTCGTGGGCGAACCGCCGGCAAAGTTGCCGTTGAGCTTGGTCAGCGTCGGGCCGCCATAGAAGTTCGCTTCCACGTCGGCCATCGGGAAATGGACTTCACCGTTGCGGCCGACGATCTGGGCGTCGAAATTGCCGACCGGGAACGGGTTGCCGCTGTTGTCCCTGCCATCCCACAGCACGGCGTGCGAGCCGGTGAGCGCAGTGCCGGTCAGCACGCGGTTGCAGGGATTGGCGGGATCGTAGTCGCTGACGCAGTTGGGTGGTGTATCGCCAGGCCCGGTCGCACCACGCCGGATGACGATCTCGTAGGTCAGCGTGTTCTGCGTCGAGAACGTGAAGGTGCCGCCGACGTTGATGTTGGACTGGTTGCCGGAAACATTGCCAACGAAGGTGGGGGCCGGAGTAGGTAGCAGGATCGGCGCGGCCGGGACGGTTGGGATCGCCAGTTCGCCCAGCACCCGGTTGACCTCGGCGTTGTGCGCGACGGAAGGATCGACATCACTGAAGAAGATCGGGTATTCCGGAAGCTGGTAGGTGATGTTGCCACCACCCGCACCACCCGACGGCAAGCCGGTTGCCGACGCATTGGTACCACGGAAATCATGGTAAAGCGGATTGCCGGCGTCGATCAGGCCCTTGGAATTGGCATAGAAGGCGGCGCGATTCGGATCGATGCCGCGCAGGGCCTGGCTGTAGCGATAACCGTCACCCGTGACGATGTAGATCGTGTTGTGCAGGCGGAAGTTCGCACCGTTGCTGACCAGATACATCGTCCAGTTGAAGGTGAACACGCGGCCATCGAGGTCGTCGCGCGTATCTGC
Source organism: Dokdonella sp. (assembly GCF_019634775.1). Lineage (NCBI taxonomy): Bacteria > Pseudomonadati > Pseudomonadota > Gammaproteobacteria > Lysobacterales > Rhodanobacteraceae > Dokdonella > Dokdonella sp. Next base: position 228,958 of record NZ_JAHCAS010000002.1, on the reverse strand, counting down.
CGCGGAACGAACCGTGATGTCCCATGCACTGACCGCATTCGCGGAGATGACCGCGGGAGGATCGACCGCCCTCCTGGCGAGAGTGCTCGGGGAACCGGTGCTCGCCCCGGAGAAATACACGCCATAGACGCCGGTGGTCGGCGCCACGTAGTAACAGGGAGTCCAGCTGTCGGGGGCCGTGACCGAGCCATCCGCGCTGCTCGGGCGCGCCAGCTCTGCAGCCCGGGTAGGAATGAGACCACGGCCCGGTCCGTTGCCCCCCGTCCCGGTGCCGTCGCAGATGAAGGCGGGCGTCCCCAGTGCTGCCGGTGTGCCCTCGTTGCCTTTCGGACCGAAGCCGCCACTCCCGACCGGCGCGCCAACAATGCGTGGGCCATAGAGACGGATGGGGCCTTCAGTGGCTCCATCGGCGACCCGGTTCCGCGAACCGAGCAGGATGTACTCGCCGGCCTGCGCATACACGTACAGGAACTGCCGGGAGGTCGCGACACCGCCGTACGTGGTGCCGCCACTCAGATCCATCACCGCGCGCGCGCCGCTGGCGGGATAGGTGGATGGATGCAGGTTGCGGCTGCCTTCCGCGGCCACCTGTGAAGAGAACGCCGCGAGCCCGGCCACGACGAGCATGACCCGTCGCGCAGCGGGCCAACAGGCGCGCGTGAATGTGGAAAGTCGCTTGAACATACATCCCCCTGGGTTGCACGTGCACCCGCGCATGCCCGGCTGGCGGACACCGCGGGTGAATCTTGTCGCTGGCACTCGATCCGGCCGCATCTGCGCCGGGCCTGCTCCGCCCGCCCGGCGGGACATCATCCCGCGGGTGGACAGCCGAAACCGCACGAGTCGGATCCCGCCTGCACGAAGCCTAAGAAAACCGACCGCACAGAATCACTCACCAAAACTTGCCTGCGCTCACATTAGCCGTGCAAATCGTACGCCGATTGCGTTTTCAAGCAGCGCGCGCGGCCTTGACCGGTCTGTCAACGATTGTGACGCGAATCATGTGTCCTCCCCGTCGGCCACTGCCACATAGCCGTAGCCGCGCACCGCCCGTACCGGCAGGCTGGCCCCGAGCTGGAGGAGCACGCGGCGGCGCAGGCGGTGCAGCAACATGTCCAGCCGATGCGGGTCGAACTCGTCCGGCATCGAGGTGATGCCGGCGATCAGCTGCTCGCGGCAGACCGGCTCACCGGCATGGGCAAACAACTGCGCCAGCAGCAGTCTCTCCGCCCGGTTCAGGTCCAGCGTCTGCCCGTTCGGGGCGACCAGTTTCCAGGCCGCGGCATCGACATGCCAGCCGGGTGCAGCGGCAGGAGGCGTGGCGGCCATGGACGTGGCGACGGGTTCGGGGTGCACACGCCGCCCCACGCTGACCAGGGTGGCGGCAAGCACCTCAATGTCGACCGGTTTGCCGAGCCAGGCGTCGGCCGATTCACGCAAGCCGAGCACGCGCTCGTGCTGGATGCCGCGCCCGCTCAGCATGACGATGCCGATCGGTGAAGTCGCACGCAGGCGCCGGGCCACGTCGAGGCCGCTCTCACCGGCCAGGCCGACGTCCAACACGGCCAGGTCGAAGCGGATCTGCTGCATGCGTCGCACCATTTCCGTCGAGGTCGCGAAGCCCTCGGCCGCGAAGCCGAGCGCATTGAGTTCGGCCACGAGAATCGTGTCCCTGAACTCGGCATCATCCTCGAGCACGGCAACAGAAAATGACATGACCGTACCGTCCACCTCCCATGCCAACGCGCATGAACGGCATCAAGCATGCCCGGACAGGACGCGTGTTTCAAAACCCGTGCGGCAATTCGATGTGAAACAAGCTGCCGTGGTCAGGGCGACTGTCCACCGCGATGCGCCCGCCGGCCGCGGCAATCAGGTTGGCAACCACCGCAAGCCCGAGCCCGGTGCCCTGCCCGGCCGGCTTGGTCGTGAAGAATGGTTCGAAGATGCGTCCGCGTACCTCGTCGCTCATCCCCTGTCCCGTGTCGGCGAAGCTGATCGAAACCGTATCCGTCGTGCCGGCATCCACCGCGATGCGGAACCTGCCGCCTTCGGGCATGGCCTGGTGCGCATTGGTGGCGATGTTGAGCACGAGCAGGCTGAACTGGTTGCGATCAAAACTTATCCTGGCCGGCCCGGCGGACGGCTCGATGTCTAGGCGTACTCCGGCACCAAACAGCTGGGTGAGCATCGGTTGCAGTTCGGCGAGTGCCTCGTTGGCGTCGAACACCTCGACCCGCGTCGCGTCCCGCCGGCTGAAGTTCAGCAGGGTCTGTGCGACCGCTGTGGCGCGACGCGCCGCGGAGTCGATGCCGCCAAGCGCGTCTTTCGCGGCGGTGAGCCCATCACTGCGCATCCCGCGGCGCGCATGGCCGAGGATCAGGCCGAGCAGGTGGTTGAAGTCGTGGGCCACGCCACTGGCGAGGTGTCCCACCGCCTCGACCTTGCGCGCATGGATGAGCTGCTCGGTCAAGCGTTCGCGCTCGGCGATCTCCTCGCCCAGGCGCGCATTGGCTAGTGCGAGCTGGTCTCCACGTCGGTTGGCTTCGCGCAGGGTCGCGCGCAGCGCCGCCACGCTGCGATCGATGGCGAGCGTGACGAGCAGGAAGATGGTCGCCGCGATGATGCCGCTGCCGATACGATCGGAAACGGCGTGCCGCGGGGGCGCCGCCGCGGTGGGCAGGTCAGCGGCGATATCGGTGGCGATGCCAAGCACGATCGCCAGCACCAACACCGCATACATGCACCACAGCGCCGGCCGCCCGACGATGAGTCCGGCAAGCACGAGCCAGACGACCTGCATCGGTTGCTCGTAGGCCTGGCCGTCAAACCCGTTGCGCGCGGAGGCCGCCAACAACATGAGCGCCACCACCGCAAGCACCATCCGCGTGGCCCGCTGGAAGCGCCCGCGTCGGATCAGGATCACGCCTCCCAGGCACACGACGATGACGCCAAGGCTGGTCAGCAGATCGACGGTTTCGCCTGATCGCCATGGAATACCGCTGAAAACGATGCGATAGATCCACAGCAACGAAGCCGCCACGGCGAGCACGAGCAGGACGAGCTGCACCATCGGCGCATTGCGGCGCTCGACCGGATCGACCACCGGCACATCGGCCAGCCAGCTCCGCAAGGAACGCCATGGATGTCGCAACCAGGCCCTGGCCTGGGACGATCCGGATTCGTTCATGGCGCGAAGGTTTTCCGCAGGAGCCCGTTTGCGGACGATTGGGGGGGACATGCCCCCCTACGAAAGGCATCGCCCCTGAAGGGGCTCCTACGGGGGCTCCTAGGCGAACAGGTGTTCGACCGCCGCACGTTCCTCGCGCAGCTCCTTGTCGGTGGCGGCGATGCGCGCCTTGGAGAAGTCGTTGAGGTCGAGCCCCTGCACGATCGCGTACTGGCCGTTTTTCACCGTGACCGGATAGCCGAAGATCACGCCGGGCGGCACGCCGTAGGAACCGTCCGACGGAATCGCCATCGACACCCAGTCGCCTTCGCTCGTGCCAAGCGTCCAGTCGCGCATGTGGTCGATCGCCGCCGAAGCCGCCGAGGCTGCCGAGGAAGCACCGCGCGCCTTAATGATCGCCGCGCCACGTTGCTGCACGGTCGGGATGAAGTCGTTTTCGTACCAGGCCTGGTCGACCAACGACAGCGCCGCCCGACCTTTTACCGAAGTGTGGTGGATGTCGGGGTACTGGGTCGAGCTGTGGTTGCCCCAGATCGTCACCCTGGCGATGTCGGTATTGAGCGCGCCGGTCTTCTCGGCAAGCTGGCTGATAGCGCGGTTGTGGTCGAGGCGCACCATCGCGGTGAAGCGCCGCGGATCGAGGTCCGGTGCGTTCTGCTGGGCGATCAGCGCGTTGGTGTTGGCCGGATTGCCGACCACGAGCACGCGCACGTCGCGCTTGGCATGGTCGTTGATGGCCTTGCCCTGCGGACCGAAGATCGCGCCATTGGCCTCGAGCAGGTCCTTGCGCTCCATGCCCGGTCCGCGCGGACGCGCACCGACCAGCAGGGCGTAGTCGACGTCCTTGAAGGCGACATTGACGTCATCGGTGGCGACCACGCCGTGCAGGGTCGGGAATGCGCAGTCGTTGAGCTCCATGACCACGCCGTTGAGCGCCGGCAGCGCGGGCGTGATCTCGAGCAGGTGCAGAATCACCGGCTGGTCGGGACCGAGCATGTCGCCGGCAGCGATGCGAAACAGCAGGGCGTAACCGATCTGGCCGGCGGCACCGGTGACGGCAACTCGGACGGGAGCTTTCATCGTAGCAACCTCGCGGGAAGGCAGTGGAGGAAGGAATCGGGTTTCAGTCGGACGCCGCGCCGAGTCCGGCCGCAGCGATCAGTTCGCGCGCACGATCCGGTGCGTAGCCGTGCACGACCTGGTCGCCGATGAGCAGGATGGGCACACCACGCCCGCCGACGAGATGGTACGCACGGCGTCCCTCGGCGCTGGCTTCGACATCGAACTCGGAATGGGAAACGCCCCAAAGCGCCAGATCGTTGCGCAGCTTGCTGCAATAGCCGCACCACGAGGTCGACAGCAGCACCACCGGCGCATCGCCGACCTCGGCGCGCGCGGCGACGGCATCGACGCCCCTGCGGCAGCCAGCCAGCGCCGCCACGACGACGGCGAACAGCACGACGCAGACGCGGTGCGTGGCGGGCCTCATACGAGTTCGGCGAAGAATTCCTGGATGCGCGCCAGACCCGGTGCGAGCTGGGCGGTCGGACACGTGTAGGAGATGCGCAGCGCGCGCGGTTCGCCGAAGGCGCTGCCCGGCACGCAGGCCACGCCCTTCGACTCCAGCAGCGCGTTGCAGAAATCGACATCGTTGTCGATACGCCTGCCGCCGTGCGACTTGCCGAACGCACAGGAAACGTCGGGGAACGCATAGAACGCTCCCTGCGGGCGCGGGCAGACCACGCCGGGGATCGCGCTCAGGGCGGCATGGACCTGGTCGCGCTTGGCCGCGAACTCGGCGTTTTTCTGCTCAGGCACGTCCTGCGGGCCACCCAGTGCAGCGGTCGCCGCGGCATTGACGACCTCGGGAATGCTGGTGATGTGGTTCGAGTTGAGCGTCACCATGGCCTGCGCGACCACCTCGGGACCGGCGACGAAGCCGACGCGCCAGCCCGGCATGCCGTAGGTCTTGGACAGCGAATCGACCTGGATCACGCGCTCGCGCAGCTCGGGGCGGGCGTTGACGAAATTGTGGTAGCCGACGCCGTCGAACACCATGCGGTTGTAGATGTCGTCACAGATGACCCAGACGTCCGGATGCCTGACCAGCACATCGGCGAGTGCGGCGATCTCGTCCTTCGAATAGACCATGCCGGTCGGATTCGACGGGTTGTTGAACAGGAACACCTTCGCGCCAGGCAAGGCTGCGTCGAGCTGCGCCGGAGTGAGTTTGTAGTTCTGCGAGGCCGGGCACGGCAGCGTGCGCACGCGCGCCTCGAGGATCTCGGCGATGTCGAGATAGGTCGTCCAGTACGGGGTCGGAAAGACGATGAGATCACCCGCGTCGAGCAGGGCCTCACCAAGGTTGTAGAGCATGTGCTTGGCGCCGATGCCGGTGGCGACATTGCGCCGCGTGTAGCCCGTCAGGCCGCTGCCTTCGAGGTGATGCAGGAAGGCGTCGAGCAGCGCATCCGGGCCGCGGTTCGAGCCGTACTGGCCGCTGTCGTGCTCGAGCGCCTTGCGTGCGGCCTCGTAGACGTGCGGCCCCGGCAGGAAATTCGGCACGCCGATCGAGAAGCTGATGATGTCGCGACCGGCGGCCTTGAGCTGCTTGGCCTTCTCGGCCACCAGCATGATCGCGCTCGGCTTCGCGCGGCTCATGCGCGCGGCAAGATTCGGCATGGGAAACCTCGACGAAAAGCGGGAAACACAGTGCGGAAACCGGCGGATTCTAGCACGCACGCGCATTCATGCTGCGCTGCAACCAATGATTGACCGCATGACACCCGGGTGCTTGCCGCGGCATGGTGACGCGATCCACCGGCAGCGTATGCTTGCCGCGCGCCGGGCGCCGCCCGGCTCAATCAACCGGAGAATGCAATGGGCGATCGCGGCATCATCATGACCCTTGTCATCGGCCTGCTTGTCGGCATCGTGGCGAAGTTCCTCAAGCCCGGCAAGGATCCCGGCGGCATCATCGTCACCATCCTGCTCGGCATCGCCGGCTCGTTCGTCGCCACCTACGCCGGCCAGGCGATCGGCTGGTATACGGTCGGCCAGACCGCCGGCTTCATCGCTTCGGTGATCGGCGCGATCCTGTTGCTGGTGCTGTACGGCCTGGTCACCAAGAAGCGCTGAGCGACACCTGTCCGTAGGAGCCCCTTCAGGGGCGATGCTTTTCTGCGAACAGAATCGCCCGCAAACGGGCTCCTGCGGGGGCTCCTACGAATCCTGCTCAGCGCGCGTCGAGCACCGCATTCCACTTCTCCAGATGCGGTGCCGCGGCGGCGAACAGGGCCGTGGTGTCGCCCTCGATGGTGATCGATTCGATCCTGTCGCCACCGCGGATTGCGTCGACGACCTTTTGGTCCTCCGCGCCAACCACCGCACCGAATACGGTGTGCTTGCCGTCCAGCCAGGACGTCGGCACGTGGGTGATGAAGAACTGGCTGCCGTTCGTGCCCTGCCCACCATGCGTGCCTGCATTCGCCATCGACAGGATGCCCGGGCGATCGTGCCTGAGTCCGGGCACGATCTCGTCGTTGAAGCGATAGCCCGGACCACCGGTGCCGGTGCCGCTCGGGCAACCTCCCTGGATCATGAAATCCGGGATCACGCGGTGGAAGTTGAGGCCGTCGTAGTAGCCGCGCTTCGCCAGGTTGACGAAGTTGGCCACCGTGACTGGCGTCTGCTCGGCAAACAGGGTGAGGTGGATCGGGCCGCGCGAGGTGGTGATCGTGGCTTTGAGGGTCATGCTCGGGCTCCTGCGGAAAGTCGCGCAGCCTACCCGAAAACGCCGAACCCGCGCCTGCATGGACCGGAACGGCGCGGCCAAGGGCCGGGCGCCCGCGCCCGCACGTCGCCACGCCACCCCGCTGCGAACCTTGCGGATGGCATGACGCCATTGCGGGATTGATCGGAGCACCCTTAGCGTCGGCCTAACATCCGGCGTGCTCTGATCGGCGCCGATGCCACCGGCAGATCGAGGCCAGCATGGCAACGTCCCATCCCAATCCCGGCGCAGTCGACCCGGCGTGGCTCCACGCGGCACGCGAACGCCTGCGCGAGCTGCCGCACGCCCCGGGGCCGACAGACATCGAGCCACTGCTCGATCGCCTTGCCTCACTGCCCTGGATCAATGCCTGCCCCAGCGCGGACGCACTGGTGCAGACCCGAACCCCACCGCGCTATCGTCGCCTCCTGATCGACGGCGACGCGCGGCGCGGCTACACCGCCCTGCTGATCGCCTGGCCGCCGGGCCACCGCACGCCGCTGCACGACCATGACGGCTTGTGGGGCATCGAACTCGTACTCGAAGGCGCGCTCATGGTCGAGGAGTTCCGCAGAAGCGACACGCCCGGTGCGACCTTCCTGGAACACGAGCGCAGCCTGATCCTCGGCATCGGCGATGCGGTTTCGTTCGCCAACCCGGACTACGTGCATTCCTGCCGCAACCTGTCGGTGCAGCGCGCGGCTTTGTCGCTGCATGTGTATGGTGGCAAGTTCGATACCTACTCGGCCTTCAACACCGACACCCTCGGTCGCGCCACGGCGACGCGACGGCGCGCCGGCATCGATGCCGTGATGATCTGATCCAGCGCGGATCGCCCACTGCACGGGAGACGACGATGAAACACGTGGCGGTCATTGGCGGGGGCGCGGCGGCAGCGGCCGTGGTCGGCGAGATCCTGCGCCATCCGCGCGGCGACCAGGTCGCGGTCCACTGGTTTGCCGGACACGGCCTGCGTGGCCGCGGCATCGCCTACGCGACCCCGGCCGACCACCACGTGCTGAACGTGCGCGCGGCGGCGATGGGCCTGTTCGCCGACGATGGCGGCGCGTTCTTCCGCGACGTGGTCGCGCACGTGCCGAGCGCGAAACCGACCGACTTCCTGCCGCGCGCATGGTTCGGCGACTACGTCGAGCGCACGCTCGCCGGCCTCATCGAGGAGGCGCGCGGACGCAACCAGACCGTGGACATCCGCCAGACCGTCGCCGTGGCGATGTGCGAAGGCACGCAAGGCCTGGTCATTGAGGCCGAGGACGGTTCGCGCACACGCATCGACGAGGCCGTGCTCGCACTCGGCGCACTGCCGCCGAGCGCATTGCCGGAAGTGACGCCGCGCGCACTCGATGGCGGCAACGTCGTCGTCGATGCCTGGCAACCCGCACTGCGCGCGAAGACGCCTCGCCGCATCGTCGTGATCGGCACCGGCCTCACCGCGGTCGACGTGATTCTCGATGCCGTGCGTGATTGGCCCGATGCACACATCACCGCGGTTTCGCGCCACGGCCACCTGCCCGGGGCACACCTGGCCGAACCGGGTGCGCCATACGAACACCAGGCCGAATTGATCGACGACCTGTTCGCCGAGCCACGCGTCGCGCGCTGGACCCGTGCCCTGCGTCGGGCCGCACGCGAGGACGGCGCCGATTGGCGTGCCGTCGTCGACGGCCTGCGCCCAGTCACGGTCGCGCTGTGGCAGGCCCTGCCCGAAACCGAGCGCCGGCGATTCCTGCGCCACCTGCGCTCCTACTGGGAAATCTCGCGCCATCGCCTGCCGACGCCGACCGCCGATTTCATCGAACAACTGCGCCAGCAGGGGCGGCTCGATATCGTCGCCGCACGCATCGAGCGCGTCGATGGCGACAACCTGCTCGCCGTCGACATCGTCGAACGCGCAAGCGGCCGGCGCCGTCGCCTCGACGCCGATCTCGTCGTGCAGGCCACTGGCCCGCGCCTCGACGCCAGCGCGACGCGCGATCCGCTGGTGCGCCAGCTGCTCGCCGACGGCCTCGTGCGCGCCGACACCGTCGGCCTCGGCCTCGCCTGCGACAACGACGGCCGCCTGCGCAATGCCGGCGGTGAGCGCAGCGGTCGCCTGCACGTGCTCGGCGCGCTGATGCGCGGCAGCGTCTGGGAATGCGCGGCCTTTGCCGAGATCCGCCAGCTCGCCCGCAGCATCGCCCACGGCCTCGTCAGCGACGCCGTCGATGCCGGGCGCAGCACGCGAACCGGCGGGCTCTCGCGCACGCCGCTGGCGTTGGTGGGGTGAAACCTGGAACGGGGAGATCAGGAGCGACGCATCCCGCTTCCTGCTTCTCCATTCCCGATTCCCCATTCACCATTCCCAGCCCCAGTTGCAGCACCGCAACATTTTTCCGGGCATAATGCACGGCTGCCGTTTTCGCGGCGCTCTCCTTCCCTTTCGCAACGGCGTCCCCGCGGACGCCCACGGTGTCGTGCATGTCCATCGAAAACCTCCGCAACATCGCCATCGTCGCCCACGTCGACCACGGCAAGACCACCCTGGTCGACTGCCTGCTCAAGCAATCGGGCACCTTCGGCGAACGCACCGTGCTCGCCGAGCGCGTGATGGACTCGAACGACCAGGAAAAGGAACGCGGCATCACCATCCTGTCCAAGAACACCGCGATCACCTGGCGTGGGAACCGCATCAACATCGTCGACACCCCCGGACACGCCGATTTCGGCGGCGAGGTCGAGCGTGTGCTGTCGATGGTCGACACCGTGCTCATCCTCGTCGACGCCATGGATGGGCCGATGCCGCAGACGCGCTTCGTCACCCAGAAAGCGTTCCAGATGGGCTTCAGGCCGATCGTCGTCATCAACAAGGTCGACCGCCCCGGTGCACGCCCGGGCTGGGTGCTCGACCAGACCTTCGACCTGTTCGACCGCCTCGGCGCGACCAATGAACAACTCGACTTCCCGGTCGTCTACGCCTCGGCCCTGCACGGCTACGCCAGCCTCGACCCGGACGCGCGCGAGGGCGACATGACCCCGCTGTACGAGGCGATCATGCAACACGCGCCGGTGCCGCCGGTCGATCCCGACGGCGCGTTCCAGATGCGCATCAGCCAGCTCGACTACAACAGCTACGTCGGCCTGATCGGCATCGGCCGCATCCAGCGCGGCAAGATCCGCACCAACATGCCGGTCGCGATCCTCGACCGCGAGGGCAGGAAGCGCAGCGGCAAGGTGCTGCAGGTGCTCGGCTTCATGGGACTCGAACGCCTCGAAGTGCCGGAGGCACAGGCCGGCGACATCATCGCGATCTCCGGCATCGAGGAACTCGGCATCTCCGACACGGTCTGCGCGCCGGACGCGCCGGAACAACTGCCGGTGCTGACCGTCGACGAACCGACCATCAGCATGACCTTCCAGGTCAACAACTCGCCGTTCGCGGGCACCAAGGACCACAGCGGCGGCAAGTTCCTGACCAGCCGCCAGCTGCGTGACCGGCTCATGCGCGAGACCCTGCACAACGTCGCGCTCAAGGTCGAGGAAACGGAAGACCCTGACAAGTTCAAGGTGTCCGGCCGCGGCGAGCTGCATCTGTCGGTGCTGATCGAGACCATGCGCCGCGAAGGCTACGAACTGGCCGTGTCGCGCCCGGAGGTCATCATCAAAGACATCGACGGCGTCGCCAGCGAACCGATCGAGCAGCTCGTCGTCGACATGGAGGAACAATTCCAGGGCGGCGTCATGGAACGCCTCGGCATGCGCCGCGGCCAGTTGCGCAACATGGAACCCGACGGCAAGGGCCGCGTGCGCCTCGAATACCTGATCCCCGCACGTGGCCTGATCGGCTTCCAGACCGAGTTCCGCACGCTCACCGCCGGCACCGGCCTGCTGTTCCACGTGTTCGACCACTACGGCCCGAAGGCCGAAGGCGCGATCGCCAAGCGGCCGAACGGCGTGATGATCTCCAACGGCCAGGGCCAGGCACCGGCCTATGCGCTGGTCGGCCTGCAGGAGCGCGGCCGCCTGCTGGTCGGCGAGGGCGACGAGATCTACGAAGGCCAGCTGGTCGGCATCCACGCCAAGGACAACGACCTCACCGTCAACGCTCTGCGCGCCAAGCAGCTCACCAACATCCGCGCCGCCGGCAAGGACGACAACGTGCAGCTCACCCCGCCGGTGCGCATGTCGCTGGAACAGGCGCTCGAGTTCATCGAGGACGACGAGCTCGTCGAGGTCACGCCCAAGGCGATCCGCCTGCGCAAGAAGAACCTCACCGAAAGCGACCGCAAGCGCGCTTCGCGCGCCGCCTGAGTCCGCGCTGCGGGAAACCGCGTCAGCCGCGCCACCCGGTCGGTGCAAGAACGGGCATCACGCCGGAGAGTGCCTGCTGCGAGGCCAATTCCCCCTGCCCGGTCGCCGTCGCATGGCGGCGCCAGTACCGCGTCGGGCAAGACGCCGCGGTCACGCCGACGCCCATGGCGGACCGCACGGTCTCGTCGAAGTCGCCATGGGCGGTGATGCAAGGCAGCGCAAACGGCGCACTGCTCGTGCGCATGATGCCTGGTTCCCACGGCAGGGGACGTGCAGGTTGCGGATGGCGGCCACCCGACCGAGTCAGCAACTGGTCCTGTTTTCCGTATCGTTGAAATGAAACCGGAAACGACACGATTCCAACCGCGCCGACCGGCCGTTGGCGGCGCATCCCCTGTCGGAGACCGCCATGGCGACGCGCAGCACGCCCCGTTCCCGCAAGCCCGCACCCGCGGCGAAGACCACCCGCAAGATCGGCACGCGCAGGACCCGCACTGCCGGTTCGGCCGGCCTTGATCCGCCCGTCGTCGTCTACATCCACGGCATTGGCGAGAAGCCGCCCAAGGATGAGCTGAAGCGCCAGTGGGATCTGGCCCTGTTCGGCCGCGACATGGGCGCGCGCACGCGCATGGCGTACTGGGCGGACATCCTGCACGGCCCGGGATCGTCAGGCGGCGGCAAGTCCGGCAAGGCGGTTTCCGAAACCGCGCTCGACACCGACGCCCTGCTCGATGAAGCCGGCATCGCCGCGCGCAGCCGTGCGGACGCCGAGGAACTCGCAAACGCCCTGCTCGCTGTGGCCGGCGTGCCGGTCGAGGCCGGCGCAGTGGGTACGAAGGTGCTGCCGCTGCCTGCCTTCCTGCGCAAGCCGATCGCACGCAAGTTCCTCGAATGGCTGGTCAAGGACAGCGCGGCTTATTTCTTCAAGAAGGACATCCGCCAGCGCATCCAGCAGCGCTTCCGCGAAGCACTCGCCGGCGATGGCCCGAAGCTCGTCGTCGCGCACAGCCAGGGCACGGTCGTCTCGCTGGAAGTGCTGGCCGATATCGCGAAGAACGGCACGCCGGTCGACGTCGAACACTGCGTCACCCTCGGTTCGCCGCTCGGCCTGCGTGAAGTGCAGGATTTCCTTTCCTGCAAGCTCGAGGTGCCGAAGGGTATCCAGCGCTGGCACAACTTCGCCGATCCGCTCGACCCGGTCGCGCTCGACAAGGGTCTGGCCGGCGACTTCGGCGCACGCGGTTTCATCATCGACGAACTGATCCTCAATACCGAACTGCGCCGCCTCGAAGGGCTGAACCCGCATTCGGCGATCGGTTATCTCGCGCACCCGAAGGTCCGCCGCGTTGTGCAGGAATCCGCGCATGTCGACATGCATGCGCGCTTCCTTGTCGCCCGCGACGTCGCCGTGGAACTGGCCGTCGAACGGCGCCAGCCCGTGCTGATCGAGATCCTCGAACCGGGCTATCGCGCGCTCGACGAAAGCAAGGAGCAGATGCAAGCCCGCGAGAAGAAAACCGCGAATGGCGCGAACGACCTGCGCACGCGCATCGCCGAGGCCGCGCGCATGATCGAGGCCGTCGTCGAAAGCCATGCCGAAGTCTCGCCCGAGCGCAACGCGGCGGCAGCCCTCGCCGCTGCGCGCATCGATCCGCTGCGGCGCTTCGTCGCCGCGCACCTGACCCCGTTCGAGCTCGGCATCATCGCCGCGCGCCACCGCGAACTGCGCGTCTATGCGATCTGGAAGAGCGCCAGCAAGCGCCGCCTCGTGCACCGTTCGGCACGCGCCGTGCAGGTCGATGCGGCACGCAGCAGCTACGGCGCCTTCGGTGAGCGCATCCGCTGGGCCGTACTCGATACCGGCGTCCACTGCGACCATCCGCATTTCAAGAGCCACGGCAACCTGGTCGAGGTCTGGGACTGCACCCAGCCTGGCCCGCCGACGCGCATCGACATCGCAGCGCCGAACGAGACGGCCGAACGCCGCGCCCGGCGCGAGATGATGCGCAAGGATCGCGACGGCCACGGCACGCACGTCGCCGGCATCATCGCCGGCATCGCGCCCGAATCCTTGCGCAGCGGCAATGAGGTGCCGTCCGGACTCGCGCCGCGCGCGCAGCTCGTCGTCTACAAGGTGCTCGACGACCGCGGCAACGGCGAGGACGCCTGGATCATCAAGGCGCTCGACCACATCGCCGAGCAGAACGAGAACGCCTCGACGATGCTCGTCGACGGCATCAATCTGAGCCTCGGCGGTCCTTACGACAGCACGGTCTACGGCTGTGGCTTCACGCCGATCTGTGCCGAACTGCGCAGGCTGTGGCGAGCCGGCGTGCTCGTCGTGGTCGCCGCCGGCAACGAAGGCCAGACCGAAGTCTCCACACCCGACGGCGAGCGCGATCTCAATACCTCGCTCTCGATCGGCGACCCGGCCAACCTCGAGGACTGCATCGCGGTCGGTTCGGTCAATGCCGACAAGCCGCACCTGTACGGCGTGTCGACGTTCTCCTCGCGCGGCCCGACCGCCGACGGCCGCGTGAAACCCGACGTGGTCGCCCCTGGCGAACGCATCCGCTCCTGCGATTCGCGCTACCGCGCCGAAACGATCGACGATCTCTACCGCAACGAAAGCGGCACCAGCATGGCCGCCCCGCACGTCTCCGGCCTGCTCGCCGCCTTCCTGTCCGTGCGCCCGGAGTTCCGCGGCCGCCCGGACGAGGTCAAGGCCCTGCTGCTGCGCACCTGCATCGACCTCGGCCGCGACCGCTACCACCAGGGCGCGGGGCTGCCGAACCTCATGCGGATGCTGCTGGAGGCGTGAGGGCGCCGCCGTTCACCGCCCTGCCCGGGCGTGATCGCCCGGCCCATCGCGACCGGGGCAGCCATGCGTGACGCAGGCCGCTTGCACGGGCTCTTGTTTTCGCGCAGCGACGCTGACGATGGCCCGGCACCGGGGTGCGTGCGATGGAATCGCCCGAAGCGCGCTCAGTGGATGGCTTCGCCCAACATCAGCTGCCGCACGAACCGCACCGGCGGCGCGCCATAGGACAGCACCTGGTCGTGGTAGGCCTTGAGGTTGAATGCATCGCCCTGCTTTGCTTCTGCGGCCTTGCGCAGATCGAAGTGTTCCTGCACGCCGACGAAATAGGTCGGCAACTGTGCCGAAGTGAGCTGCGCGCGTGTCCACTTGCCGGCAGCTTCGCGTTCCTGCTGGAAGGTCTGGCGGACCATGAGGTCCATGGCCTGTTCGCGCGTCCAATTGTCGACGTGCACGCCCTGGTCAAGGATCGCGTTGGCGATCGTGCGCAGGTAGAACTTGAGCTGGACGAGGCGGAACAGCGGGTCGTGGTCGAGGTAGCCGGCGTCGGCCATCATCTTCTCGGTGTACACGGCCCAGCCTTCTGCGAACAGGCCCGAGCGCAGCACGCCGCGCAGGGTCGAGGGGAACCGTGCCGAGTGCCAGCCTTCCAGATAGTGGCCCGGCGTACCCTCGTGGATGCTCAGCAGGTGGATCATGCGCGAGTTGTATTCGCGCAGGAACGAGTCGACCTGGGTATCGGTCCAGTCATCGGGGATCGGTGACACTGCGTAGAAGGTTGCGAGACCCTTGTCGAGCGGGCCAGGCGAATCGCAATAGGCGACGGCAACGCCTCGCTGGAACTCCGGCATCAGGATGATCCGGACCGGCGCGTCGGGCAGCGTGACGAGGTCCTTTTCGCGCACGAAGCCGGTGGCCGACTTCAGCGCCGCTTCGGCCGCTTCGACGACCTTGTCGCGGGCCGGCTTGTCGGCGTAGGCGAGTTCGAGCGCGGCTTCGATCGCGGCCTGCTGCTGCGCGTCGTCCGGCACGTCCGGCAGTGGCGGTGCCTTGGGCTGGTCCGCGAGCACGCCACGCGCGATGACGTACATGTCCTCGCGCACGCGTTTCAGTTCCGCTTCGGCGCGTTGCCTGATGTCCGCGCGCGACAGCGACGACAGCAGTGCGAAGCCGAGTTTCTGGTCGTAGATGGCCTGGCCGACGCGGAAATCGCCCTTCGCGTTCGGCACCAGGGTGTGGTCGAGCCATGCCTGATGTTCTGCTACCGCGGCTCTCAGGGTTTCGATGGCCTGTTCGGTGCGCGCTCGATCCGCTTGCGACAGATCCTTCAGGTGCGGGGTGATGAACATGTCGACGATGCCGAGTACGCCGTTGTTCTGCCTTGCGACCGTCTCGGCGTGGATCGCCGGAACGCGTGCGGGATCGAGGTTGGCGCGCGCCTGCGCGAGCAAGGTCGGCAGCTTCTCCATGCGCGCAGTGGCCGAGCGGATGCGCTCGGGCAGCGGCGCGAACTCACGCGCCATGAGGTTGTAGATCGCACCGCCAGCGAGGCCGCTGTAGACCAGCGGGTCGGTCGCCCAGCTTTGCTGGGTCTCGGCATCCCACAGGCCATACTGGAGCTGATTGCGCAGGATCGCTGCATCGACCTGGTTCTCGCGCGAGAGTTGCGCAGCATCGACCGCGTCGAGTTCAGCCAGCATCCGACGCGCGAAATCGATGCCCCTCTGCCGCCCTGCCGCAGTGAGATCGTCGAGTTCGCCGTCATAGCGGTGTTCGCCGATCTGGGTCGCGGCGACCGGCGACAACTGCAGCCACCCGTCGAGCGCGCGTCTGGACAGGTCGGCGAACGTCGCATCGGCATCAGCCACGGTCGTCGCAACGGGAGCCGGCACCGGATCGACCGGCGCTTCGGACTTCCGGCAGGCACCAAGGATGGACAACAGGGCAAGGGCAAGCAGGATCTGGCGCATTTCGGTATTCCCCTTGGGATGCTCTGTTCAGAGCATCCGTTGTGCGGCAAGGCACGGCACCGGTAAGCATAGGCGCAATTCCCCCCAATGTGCCGCACTGCGCCTTGCAATGCAGCACGCGGCCGAGCACGCTCGCCCGGATTCGGCCATCGCTGGGGACGGTGCCGCAGGCGGTACACCGGCCTGTGCATCGGGCGACGCCGAATCCGCCGCCAAATTTCCGTGCATCCAGCGTGATCCATTGACTCGAAACCAGTCCAGCCGGGAGGAGTTCCTGTGAATCGAACGCATCGCCTGTTGTCCGCCGTGACCCTGTTTGCCGCCGCGCCGCTGTTCGCGCAGGGCGATGTCGATGTGCACTCCTTCGCCAAGCAGTTGGCCGGGCCAGCCGCCGAGATCGAGGCGATGCGCGCGCCGTCGCCGGTCGATGCGACGATCCATTCGCGCAGCGCCCTGCTGCCGGTCCGCTTCGCGGGCAGCGGTGTCGGCGGGTCGACATGGCAGACCACCCTGCCGATCGAGAGCGATACGCTGCGCTTCCTCGTCTTCGCCCCCGCACAGGCGAACTGGCAAATCGACATGGTCGGCGCATCCGGCCGCAGCATGGAAGCCGCCGCGCTGGCCGCGCGCGTGATCGGAACCGACTTCGGCATCGGCGAGGCGCGCGTGCCGACCGTGCGCTACGACTTCGACAATCTGCAGGGCGACAACTGGAGCCTCAAGCTGCGCAGCACGGCCGATGCCGGCGACGGGTTCATTCTCGTCGAGGGCGATGCGGCCACCGAGCTCGCCTCCTACCAGACCCACACGCGGCAATTGGTCGGCGAACGCCTCGGCCTGACCGCCCTGCTGACGGCGTCGACCGATGCCGACGTGCGGGTCGGCCGGAAAGCCGGACGCATCACCGAGGCCTTCATCCGCGTCACCGCACCCGACGGTTCGGTTTCGCAGCATCCGATGTTCGACGATGGGCGCCACGACGACGGTCGCGCCGGCGACGGCCTGTTCGGCGGCGATTTCCCGGCCACATCGGCGGGCAACTACGTGGCCCAGGTCGAGGCGCGCGGCAGCAATCGGCATGGCCGGGCTTTCGTGCGCACCGCCGAACACCTGATCCCCGTGGTCGACCGCAGCCTCGACCTGATATCGACACAGGCCAGCGCAGTCGCCGGCGAGGTCAATCGCCTGTCGATCCGCGTACCGGTGGCGGCACACAAGGCCGGCCAGCACTATCGCGCGATCGGCGAGGTGTGGGGCACCGATGGCAACGATCGTCCCGTCGCTGTCGCATGGCTCGGCGGCATGGTCACCCCGCGCAACGGGCAACTTGCTCTCGGCTTCGACGAGCGTTGGGTCGCCCTGAGCAACGCGAAGCCGCCTTATGAACTGCGCAACCTGCGCATCGAGGATCCCGACCACTTCATCACCGTCGCTTCCGCGAAGCGCATCGCGCTGACGATGCCGGCCCTGCGCACGACCCAGGCGGCTTCGGAAATCGTCATTGACGAAATGATGACGATGGGCCCGCGTCCAACCGGCGGCAACGCCACCCAAGGTGTCGGCAAGCGCCTGCTGCTCGTGCACGGCTACTGCTCAGGCGGAGTCTGGCCGGCCAGCCAGTTCAGCACGGCCTCGACCTTCCTCGACGCCAACCAGAACCGCAGCCACGACCAGTTTGCGCAGTTGATCCGCAACTTCGGCGCAACCTGGAACTCATTCGGAACGGTCGCCCACAGCCAGGGCGGAGCTGCTTCGCTGCACCTGTACGCGTTCTACTGGAGCGGTCTGGACAACGCCACCGGCAACCGGCTGATCCAGTCGGTTGGCACGCCGTACAAGGGCACCAACCTGTCTGGCATCCTGGCCACACTCGGCAGCTGGTTCGGCATCGCCTGCGGCTCCAACAGCAACCTCACCTACAGCGGCGCATCGGCGTGGCTGGCCGGAGTGCCGAATTCGGCGCGCGCCAAGGTCAATTACTACACGACCTCGTTCAAGCTGACCAACTGGTGGACCAACGACTACTGCCAGTTCGCCACCGACCTCGTGCTGAGCGATCCGGAAGACGGCACCACAGAACAGGTCAACGGCCAGTTGTCCGGCGGCGTCAACCGCGGTCATGTCACCGGCCAGTGCCATACCAGCGGCATGCGCGACCCGGCTCAGTACCTGAACGCCAGCCGCAACGCGACAATGAACAGCAACGCTGCACGTTGATCGACGCCGCGGAGCGCGACGACCGTCGCGCTCCGCCCGCCGCATCGATCCGGCGGCTTCCGCCGAAGCCGTCTCGGCGGAGCCGTGACGCCGACAGGATGCGTCGGCACGTGTACCTGGCCGGGCAGGCTGGCCCCGGCTCCGACTGACCGGTGCACCATACGGGACACTGACGTCATGCTTTCCGGCATGCCTGGGCCGGTCGCAGGCCTTGCTCCCGAAATCGGCCACCGGATGCCGCACCGAGGCCCGAGCACGCCCGCTCTTGATCGGTGGTGGCCCCTGGCACTGCCGGTCGCCGTGGATAGACGCAATGGCCGTTGCTCGGCTGTCCCGGATCCCGAACCATGAAACATCGACTTGCTCTCGCACTGGCCTTGCTGGCAGGCACCTCGTCGCTGCATGCGGCCACCATCACGGTCAACACGACCGCCGACCAGGACGGCACAGGCGTCCAATGCTCGCTGCGCGAAGCGATCACCGCTGCACGGACCAACACCGCCTACGGCGGTTGCATTGCCGGCACGGTCGACGACACGATCGTCCTGTCCGACGGGACTTACAATCTTGATCTGACGCCATCCAACAACTCCTCACACCTGGCTATCTCTGGTGCTGGTACGACGACCATCCGCGGCACAGGTGCCGAGCGCACGATCATCGATGGCAACGATCAGTCACAGAAAGGGGTTTTTCACGTCGGCGGCAACGGCGTGTCGGCGACCCTGGAGGACCTGACCATCACCGGCGGCAACGCATCGAGCGGCGGCGCGTTGATGGTGAGCGCACAGGCGGCAGTCACCGCGCGTCGCGTGCACCTAACCCGAAACACTGCCGCTGCAGGCGGGGCGATCTATATTGCCAGCACCACGGGGACAGCCACCCTGCTGCTCGATGCGAGCACCGTTTCGGACAACGACGCCGTCAGCAGCCTCTCCGGCGGCAGCGCAATGCTGCTCGGGGGAGGTTCGGACGTGACGATCCAGAACAGCACGATCAGCGGCAACCGCACCTCCGACGGTACGATCAGGCTCGGCGGCAACGTCGCGACCCTGAAAGTATTGAGCAGCACGATCGCCTTCAATACCCAGATCTCCCGCGAGGGGTCGTTGATCGCCGGCATCAGCAGCCTGCCAGGATCCTACGTGACCCTGCGCAATTCGATCCTCGCGCACAACTACACGCGTGGCGAGTCCGCATCGCGCGATTGCGGCAACGGCACGTTCACCTCGCAGGGCTACAACCTGATCAGTGACACCAGCAACTGCACGCTCGTGGGACAGACGGCACTGGACCTGGTCAATACCGATCCGCGCCTGCTGCCGCTGTTCGACTACGGCGGCCCGACCCCAACGCTCGCCTTGCGTCTCGACAGCCCTGCACGCGACGCGGGTAATCCGGCCACGCCTGGCAGCGGTGGCTCGAGTTGCACAAGCACCGATCAGCGCGGCGTTTCACGCAGCGGGGGCTGTGACATCGGTGCCTACGAACAACGCAGCACCTTCACTGTCGATACACCCGAAGATGGCGGCCCTTCCTCGTCGAATCCGGCGATTTGCGACAGCGTCGCGCCGAACGGTGGGGGTTGCACGATCCGTTCGGCATTGACCAAGGCAGGTCAACGCGCCAGCGCTACCGAGATCCGTCTGCCGGCCGGACGATACTTCCTGCGCAGCACGCAGAGCGGCATTGCCGGCGGCGATCTCAACGTCTCCGTCGACGACGCGGTGGTGATCCGGGGCGATGGTGCCGACCGAACCTTCATCGAGATGCAGATCGAGCCAAACGGGCAGGCCAACAACGTGTTGAGCCTTGCAAGAGGTAGCCTTGCCCTGATCGGAGTGACCCTGAGCGGTGGCAAGCCGGGTTCCGGCCTCGGCACCGGCGGCCTGCAGGTGGGTGCGACCAGCGCGGCCACCAACGCGCTCCTGTTTGAATCGGCCATCGAGAACTCGACCGGCTTCAACGCCGGCGGCGCCTACGTCGGCACCAACAGCAGTCTGCGCGTCTACCACTCGACGATTTCACGCAACCGCGCCGACTACGGCCTCAACGGCAATGGCGGAGGTATCTACGTCAATACCGGCGGAGAACTCTTCCTGCTCAACAGCACGATCAGCGGCAACATCGCCGAGGGCAGTGGTGGCGGCCTGTACAGCCTCGGCAGCGTGCACAGCTCATTCTCAACCATCAGCGGCAACCGCGCCGACAGCAATGGCGATGGCGCCGGGAGTGGCGGCGGCATTCATCGCTCCAGCGGCAGCATCTTCGTCAGGGCGACCCTGATCTCCGGCAACCGGGACGACTCCAGCATTGCCCCCGACTGTGCCGGCAGCGTGCAGCGCCTGGGATACAACCTGATCGGCACGACCAGCGGCTGCTCCCCATCCGGCCCGGTACCGGCAACTGAACTCAGCAACGTCGCCGCGCCGCTGTCGCCCCTGGCGAACTTCGGAGGGCCGACACGCACACATGGCCTGCTGGCAGGCAATCCTGCGATCAACCATGTGCCGGCGCCGATCAGCAGCGACATGCTGGCCTGTGCCGACGAATCCGGCGTGCGCCTGATCGTCGACCAACGCGGTCAGCCGCGCCCGTTCGATGGCGTCTTCTTCCGCTGCGACATCGGCGCTTCGGAAGGCCTGAGCGACGCGATCTTCATCGATGGATTCGATGATTGACGCTCCGCCAGGCATCCGCCTGCATGCATAGGTCCGTGCAGCGTCTGTGGTCGCCGGCGAGGAGCCCTCAATCCCCGGACGCTGCATCCAGTGCCATCACGCGCCGATATTCGCGATCGAACGCGGCGAGTTGGCTTTCGAGTTCGGAGTACGGACCCGGCTGCCAGGTCAGCGAGGCAACGCCGCGCTGGGTGTTCTCGCACAGCGTCCAGTCCTGACGGTTGGTGAGATCCCAGAACGCGATCGCGGGTTGCGGGTCGAAGCCCGGCGTGGCGATCGCGTCGGGATGGAAGTACCACTCGCAAGTCACGCGCGTGCAGTCGATGGCCAGCGCCTCGGCACGATGCAGCAGCACGTAGTCGGGATGGAATGAAATGAACGCGCTCGGGAACACCGTGTAGTAGTACACGCGTCCACGCTCCTCGGAACTGATGCCGGGGAGCGGTGCCGCGCAGCGTTCACCGCCCATCGTCATGCTGCCTTCGGGATTGTTCATCCACATCGGGCCACCGAGCACGGCGCCTTCATCGAGGTCATTTTCGGTGTTGCGGAACGGCGTCAGACGATTGAGCTGCGGATGCACGCCCGGGCAGTGGTAACACTCGCTGAAGTTGTGGAATACGAGCTTCCAGTTCGCCGCGACCAGATAGACCTCGCGGTGCACGGCACGCAGCACGCTGGTGTCGCGGTGGGCGAAACGCCCGGTCAGGTTGGCAAGGACGTGCGCGAACGGTTGCGGTTCGCGGGCGAGGCTGATGAAGACGAAACCGAGCCAGGTTTCGACCACCACCGTATGCAGGGGCCAGTCGGCCGCGTCGAATCCGGCCACGTCCGCCATCGACGGCGCACTGCGCAGGCGGCCGTCGAGGCCGTAGTTCCAGGCGTGATAGGGACAGCGGATCGAACGGCCGAGATTACCTTCACCCGCCGCACAGAGCCGGCTTCCGCGATGCCGACAATGGTTGTGGAAGGCACGGATGGCACCGTCTTCGTCGCGCAGCACGATCACGCTTTCGTGATCGAGATCGAACACGAAGAAGCGGCCCGGCACGTCGAGCTGCGAAACATGGCCGACCAGCAGCCAGCCGGTACGGAAGATGCGCTCGCGCTCCATGTCGAAGATGTCCTTCGAGGTGAAGTAGCCGCGGCCGAGCGTCTTCTGGCCGAACGAGGTGCGCGGCTTCATGGCAGGTCGCGATGGCCGGGCGATGCGGGCGGAGACAGCGATGGCAATGCAGCCGGGCAGCACGGGTCACCCGCCTCGGGCACGGGCGCGGGCGCGGTGTAGTCGAGCTGATACGGTGGCGCGAACCAGAACGGGATGCGCCAGCGCTGCTCGCGTGCACGCTGGTGCCCGCTTGGGCGTACGGCATTCCAGGTGACGACCAGTTCGTGTCGACCCGGCACCAGCCCACCCGTCGTCACATAGCCCTGCAGGCCTCGCAGGCCCAGATCGCGCCGTTCGGCGAAATCGAAACCGCCGACGTCGACCGGCTGGCCATCCAGACTCACCGTCCACAGCGCCGCCACGCAGGCGCGACGCGTAGCGGCATCGGCATCGACGGGGCATCGCTCGGCGAGCACACCGTTGTCGCGCTTCGGCAGGTACGGCAGAAACAGCCGCAGGTACGGATCGGCGACGAGATCCGATGGGATCATGGGCTCTCGCAGCAGCGCGTCGCTGGCCGCGCGCAGGTTCTCGTAGTGAGCCGTGCGCACACCCGAGGCAACGTCGTCATTCGTTGCGTAGTCGTATTTTCCGAGCAGGGTGAACGTGCGGGCCGACGTCAGCTGGATCGTGCCGATGACCGTGGTGAACATGATGATCGTGGCAAATGCGAACGAGAACGCGCGCCTGGGCAGGTTGCTTTCCAGGATGAGCTGGATCGGCAACAGCAGGCGCCGTGGATAGAACAAGCCCTGTACGCGGGTGAGCATGCGCACGGCATCGATCAGGGCAGGCGAAGGCTCACGACCGCGCGAACGCAACCAGCCGGCACGCCGGTCGAGCAGGAACAGCGGCAGCGAAATCAATGCGAACGCAGCGAAGAATCCGACGAAGATCGCGGCCAGCAGCCAATCGGCAACCGTGACGAAGCGGCCGGCGAAATCGGCGAGCACGGTGATGGCCGCCAACGGCAACACCACCCAGACGATGCTCAGGGTGACGAGACTGACCACCGCGAACACCGTCGAGGCGAATCGATCGCTGGCGTCGATCGATTGGCCAAGGTCGGAGAACCGTTCGCGTAGCCATTCACGCAGGAGCGGCCCCTGACTGGTCACGTGTTCCCAGCGCACGCCCTGCGGAAACACCGACTTGAGCCCGATCAGGCCGACCCAGTAGGCGCGTGCAACCAAGTGGATCAGGAAAGCCGCGGCGAGGGTGTAGCAGAGGCCGATGGCCAGCGGAAAGCCGAAACCGATCAGTACAGCACGACCGCCGTCCGTGTGCGCATCCACTTTCACCCATTGGTCGAACAACCAGCCAGGCAGGGCGGTCAGGGCAACCAGGCTGATGCCCGAGATGATGAGCTCGAGTTCGTCGGTGCGCTCGCGCAGACGCTCGAAGGCGATGCGCCCCCCGGTGACCGGCATGTCGTCTGACGCAGCTTGCGCCTCGTCGTTCGGGTTCACCATGCCGGCGTCTTCCTGATTCGGGGATGACAGTTTAGGGACGTCTTCGCCGAACCCACAACGGTGCCGCCCTGGCCCGTGTGGGTGCAAGCCGGGGCGGGGCGACGAAGGCAGGCGAGCCGCCTGGCGCAGCGGCCCGTGTCAACGTCGACACGGGCCGCACGGCATCACAGCGGCGAGCCGCCGAACTTCCAGGTGAACCGCAGGTAGTAGCTGCGGCCGAGGCTGTCGAACCAAGAGGTGTCGTAGTACGGGTAGTTCGACCAGGTCGGATCCTTCGGTGGCATCTTGTCGAACACATTGTTGACGGTCAGTGCCACGCGCATGTGGTCGTTGATGTCGTAGCGACCGCCGGCATTGAAGCGCCAGGTGGCCTTCGTCCACGCATCGTTGTCGTAATTGGCGACGCGACCGAGGTAGTTGCCGAACAGACTGGCTCCCCAGGCACCGCGCTCCCAGTTCACACCGAAGTTGCCCTTGGCCCGCGGCAAGGTGGTGGCGCTGTAGCCGACGCCAAGCATGTTCTCGGTCGGATCGCCGGGATACTGCTGGGTGGTATGGCGGTGCGCCCAGTTGTAGTTGGCGGTGAAGCGGAAACTGCCGATGCTGTCCGTGTCCAGGCGGTAGCTGGCTGTCACGTCGACACCGGAGGTCTGCTCCTTGGCGATGTTGATCGGGCCGAACAGCACGCTGGTGATGTCACCGTTCTGATCGCGGATGACGCGGGCCAGCGCATCGACGCAGGTTGGCGAATTGATGTCGACGGGAGTGCCGGTATCGGTCACGCCGAGCCGACAGTCAGCCTCGGTGATGCGCAGCTGTTCGCGACTCTGCGTCTGCACCTGGTTCATGACGCGAATACGGTAGTAGTCCAGCGACAGATCGAGGTTGTCGATCGGTGACCAGACAAAGCCGACGGTGTGCGACCGGCTGGTCTCCACATCCAGGCCGATGTTGCCGCTGTAGACGTCGAAAGTGCTGACGTCATAGCTACCGTCGTCGTAGCAGTAACCGTCGCTCACGCCCGGCTCGGCGCTGCGGCACTGGAAATAGTCGGTGGCGAAACGTGTGCGGTAATAGTCGTTGCCGGCGAACAGGTAATGCATGTCGGGAGCACGGAACCCCGTGCCGTAGGAGCCCCGGACCAGCAGCGAATCGAGCGGACGCCACTCAAGGCCGCCACTCCAGGTGAATTTGCCTGGATCCTTGTTGCCGTAGCTGTAGCGGTCGTAGCGGCCGGCGAGACTGGCCTGCAGGCTCGACAGCAGCGGCATGCGCAGCTCGCCAGCAACGCTCCAGCGGTCGCGGTCGCCACGACCGTCTCCGTAGCGCGGGCCGTAGTAGGCGTCCTCGGTGAGGGCCAGCGGATCGGGATTGATGCGGTAGGACTGCTCGCCGTACTCGATCGCACCGGCGAAGCCGACGTCGCCCGCCGGCAGTGCGAACAACGACGGGGTATCGACCGTAAAGCTCAGGTTGTCATTGTCGGCTTTCGGGCGGAACGTCGACATGACCCCGATCGTGGCGAACTGGGCTGGCGTGAGCGGAGTGAACAGGCTGGCCGGATCCGGCGCGTAGATCGCGTAACCGTCGTCGTCATAGCCAAGCCGTTCGCCCAGGAACAGGCGATTGGCAGCCTCGGCGCTGATGCGCGGCATCTTCACGACCGCCTTGTACTGGGAATGGTTGTAGGCCGCCTCCCAGCTCCAGGTGTCGCCGAAGATGCCCTTGAGGCCGGTCGTCACACCCAGCGTCTTCTGCTCGGTGCTGTTCATGCGTTTGCGCAACCCTCCGACCTCCTCGGGTGAGAACTGGCGCGACCAGATCTCGTAGTGGCCGGTGTTCGCGTTGTAGAACATCTTGCGGCGGTAGTTGTCGGTCGAGGCCGGGTCATGGAATTCCCAGCCCATGTGGTCACTGGCGACGTCGTTGCCATTGGTGCCGGTCAGCAGGCGGACCTTCTGGTCGCCGACCTGCACGTCCGCGAACCAGGACAGGGTGTCGGAGATCCGGTACTCGAACGAGCCGTAGCCAGTCGCCCCCTTGCGCTCGTTGACGATCGTGCGATACGCGATCGCGCGTTCGCTTCCGCAGTACGGTTCACCGTAGCGGTCTTCTGCAAGCACGGTGGTGCCTTCGTTCAGGCTGGCCATTGCTGCGCAGTCGTCGTCCGGCGCGATGTTGACGTCGTCGTCCCAGTCATAGATCTGGGCGATCAGGCGCGGCAGGCGGCGACGAGAAGTCGGCGCGTCAAGCGTCGAATCCTGGATGCCACGGTCGGTTCCCCACAACGGGCGCTTGTCCAGCAGTTCCAGGCCAACGATGCCGGTGAAGTCACCACGGTCGAACCCGGTGGTGAGGGTCAGGTTCTGAGATTCGCCGCCGCCGCGTTCGGTATCGCCGTAGCGGTAGTCGAGGGTGAGCCCGTCGCTGGATTTTTTCAGGATGAAGTTGATCACGCCGGCCATCGCATCCGAACCGTAGACGGCCGATGCGCTGCCGGTCAGCACTTCGATCCGGTCGATCATGCCGAGCGGAATGTTGCCGATGTCGGTGAAGTTGCTGCGACCGTTGAGCGGCAACGGGAAATCGGCAATGCGCCGACCGTTGATCAGCACGAGGGTATGGTTGGGACCGAGGCCGCGCAGGTCGACCGCCTGCGCGCCGGGCGTGGACTGCGCACTGGTCGTGTTCTGCTGGCCCTGCACGCTGCCGCTGTTCTGGCTGAGCGAGCGCAGCACGTCTGGAACGGAAGTGAGGCCGGCTGCCTGGATCTGCGTGGAAGTGATCACGGTGATCGGCGCCGGACCCTCGACCTGCGCACGCGGGATGCGTGATCCGGTGACGATGATGGTCTCGAGCGACTGACTGCCTTCGGTCGTGGAATCATCTGCCGACTGGGCGAATACGGGGGATACGGCAACCGCCAGCACACCCGACAATGCGCGTCGGATCGACAGTGACATCAGGTTCCTGCACATGGCTACTCTCTGGATGGGGTTCGGTTCGAAGGGTTCTTGCAGCTGGAGCGGTATGAGCGCGCCGTTGCCAGCATATCCTGATCCGACACCCGATGCGCTTCACGCTGCAAGGCGGGATCGGTGGCGTTTGAGCGCAGGGCGGTGACCTGCCAAACTCACCCCCCTCCCGCGCATCGATCCCGTTCCAGAGAATGGTCTTCGCCACTCCGCTCACCCGCGCCTGGCTGCGGATCGTCACCCTCGTCGTCGCCTTTGTACTGGCCGGCCCCGCGGCCGCCCGGGATGCCGCACCGACCGGCAGCCATCTCCATTTCGCAATCGGCGACACCCGCACGGAACGCCCTGCGCGCACTTCGCCAGGACTCATGCTCATGGGTGGCAGCGACTGGGTGAAGCCGGCATTCCAGTGGTTCTCGCGCCAGGCAGGAAACGGCAATATCGTGATACTGCGCGCGTCCGGAAAAGACGATCTGCAGAAGCGCTGGTACGAGGATATCGGTGGCGTCGCCTCGGTGCAGACCATCGTCTTCAACGACCGCACAGCGGCAGCCGACCCGCGGGTGCTCGACGTGGTCGCGAAGGCCGACGGAATCTTTATCGCCGGCGGAGACCAGTCGCGCTACATCCGCTACTGGAAAGGCACGCCACTGAACCGTCTGCTCGACGAGCACGTCAGGAACGGCAAACCGCTCGGCGGCACCAGCGCCGGTCTCGCCATCCTCGGCCATGCCAGCTATGGCGCGCTCGATGGCCGCAGCCTGATATCGCCACACGCACTAGCCGATCCGCTCGGTGCCAGCGTGACCCTCGACAGCGGCTTCCTCGACCTGCCCTTCCTCGACGACGTCGTCACCGACACGCATTTTTTCGAACGAAACCGCTTCGGCCGGCTGATCACCTTTCTCGTCCGTGCCCGCCACGAAGGCCGTATCGCCGATCCGCTCGGCATCGGCGTCGACGAGAACACGATGCTGTGCATCGAAGCCGACGGTCGCGCCCGCGTGTTCAGCGCCGACAACGGCCACGCCTGGTTCATCCGCCTGCCCCGCACGATGCCGCCGCTGCGCACCGGCGTCGCACTCGACCTCGATGGCATACGCATCATCGCTGCCGGCAGCGCAAGCCATATCCACATGCGACCGTTGTCGATCTCCCCGCCCGCACTGGAAACCACCGCCTCGGTCCACGACGGCGTGCTCGAGTTCGATCCAGCCCTGCCGTTTCCCCTGCCAACCCCCACATCGGATCCGCCATGAAGACCCTGCGCCGCCTCGTCCTTCCCGTCACCCTGCTCGCCTGCGCAGGTACCCTTGCTGCCGAAGTGAAACCCGTGCTCGTCATCCACGGAGGCGCCGGCGTGGTGCGCGCGGAAATGACCTCGGAAGTCGAACGCGACGTGAAAGCGGCGCTCACGCGCGCCATCGAAGCTGGTCGCAGTGAACTCGAAGCCGGCAAGCCCGCGCTCGATGCGGTGACGAAAGCAATCGTCGTGCTGGAGGACGACCCAAACTTCAACGCCGCGCGCGGCGCGGTGTTCACCCATGACGGCCGCAACGAACTCGATGCCTCGATCATGGACGGCGCTGCACAACGTGCCGGCGCTGTCGCCGGCGTGACCACGGTACGCAATCCGATCACGCTGGCGCGCGCGATCATGGAACGATCGAAGCACGTGATGATGGTCGGCAGCGGCGCCGAGGCGTTCGCCAAGACCGTTGGCATCACCCTGGTTGATCCCGCGTATTTCCACACCGAGCGCCGCTGGCAGCAGCTGCAGAAGACGCTGGCCGAAGAAAAGGCCGGCGCCGCACTGAGCGACTACGAAACCTCGCGACATTTCGGCACGGTCGGTGCAGTCGCCCTCGACCGCACCGGCAAGCTTGCGGCCGGCACCTCGACCGGCGGCATGAACAACAAGCGCCACGGCCGCGTCGGCGACTCGCCAATCATCGGCGCCGGCACCTGGGCCGACGAGCGCTGCGCGGTGTCGGCGACAGGCTGGGGCGAGTTCTACATCCGTACCGCCGCCGCACATTCGATCTGCACGCGCCATGCGCTGCTGAAGGAACCGATCGCCAAGGCGGCCGTGGAAGTCATCAACAACCAGATCCCGAGGCTCGGCGGCGACGGCGGAGCGATCGCACTGGACCGTGACGGCAACATCGCCATGCCGTTCAACACCGATGGCATGTTCCGCGCATGGCTCGATCGCAATGGCGCAGTCCACGTGGCGATCTACGCCGACGAGAGCGCAGGCACTCCGTAGGAAGCGGCTTCAGCCATGGTGCCTGTCTGTACGAGGCTAACAGGTGTGAAGGTTGTACGGCCGGAGCATCACGGCTGAAGCCGTTTCCTACAGCGGTGCGCGATGGCCGTTTCGGATGGCCGTTTCGGATGGCCGTTTCGGATCGCCGTTTCGGATGGCCGTTTCCTGCAACCGTTTTCCTCGACCGTTTCCTACGGTTGCGCAGCCGCGGCTGCATCGACTCGCTGTCGCCGCACGCGCCCGGACATGCCGTCACGCAGGACATTGCGCAACCAGGTTCGGGCATCGTCCAGCAGCGAGTAGATGACCGGCAGCGCCAACAGGGTAACCAGGGTCGAGAACACGAGACCACCGACGATGGCGCGCGCCATCGGGAAGTACGGCGGACCATCACCGCCGATCTGCACGTTGCCGATGCACAACGGCACCATGCCGAGGATCGCTGTGCCCATCGTCATCAGTACCGGACGCAGCCGGTCACGGCTGCCGTGCACCAGCGCATCGCTGCGCAACCGACCTTCGTGGCGCAACTGGTTGATGTGCACGAGCATGACGATGCCGTTGTTGACGACGATGCCCATGAGGATCAGTACGCCGATCATCGCCATGAACGAGAATGTCGTGCCGGTGATCCAGAACAGCCAGTACACGCCGAATACGGAAAATACGAACGTCATCATGATCGCGGCTGGATAGATCAGCGATTCGAACATTGCGCACATGACGACGTAAACCAGTACCAACGCAACCAGCAGGTTGAATGCCATGCGCTGCCCCGTCTCGTCGGCCTCACGGAAAGTTGTGCCGAACGTCCAGCGATAGCCTGCCGGCAGGCTGACCGTCTGCATGGCAGCCTCGATCCGCTTGCGTGCCTCATCCTGGGTCGTGCCACTGGCGACGTTGACCTGGATTGGCAACGCGGTTTGCCGGTTCTGGCGTTGGATGACCGCGGCGGCATCCTGGGTCTGCACCTCCACCATCGCCAGCAGCGGCACCTGACTGCCGTCCGGCGCGCGTAACCTGTAGTCGGACAACTCGGCAATGCTCTGCGCATCGGCGTCCTGGAATCGCAACCAGGTCGGGATCTGCGTGTCACCGTTGCGGAAATCACGCAGTTGCGTTCCGCGCAGGGCAACCGATACATATCGGGCGACGTCGGCCGCACTGAATCCGTAGGCACGCGCGCGCTCGCGATCGACGCGCACGGCGACCTCGCGTTCCGACGCGTTCTGTGCAAGGCGCACGTCGTGCAGCCCCGGCACGCGCGCGAGCACCGGCAACACGGAAGCGGACAGTTCACGCAGGCGTTCGCTCGAGTCACCGACCAGGGACAGGCGGATCCCGTCATTGCTGCCGCTGTTTCCGCCACCACCGTCGCCATTGCTGAACGCAACCTTGCCGACTGCCAGCTTCGGCAGGCTTGCCCGAATCTCGTCCATGATCTCCGCGGCAGACCTGGTCGCCGTGTCGGCGTCGCTGAGCAGGATCAAAGTCGTCGCGTTGCCGCGCTCGTCGTAGTAGCTGTAGACCGAACTGATTTCCCACTTCTCCTTGTTGTCGAGAAGGAGTCGTTCGACCTGGCCGACTGCACCACGCAACTGCTCGAGACGGTAGTTGCCGTTCAACTCATAGTCGAGACGGAGATCGCGCGTTTCACCTGTCGGGAACATGTCGCTTTTCGTCTGCGTCATCGGCACGACGCTGATCAGCAGCAGGCTGAACACGCCGAACATGGTCAGGCGGCGATGCGCCAGAGACCAGCGCACGAACCGTTCGTAGCGGCACTGCAGGCGCGTGACCAGGGTCTCGCGGCCGATGAACTCCGGCGTGGGGAGCTTCGCCGACAGCATCGGGATCAGGCTTATCGCAATCAGCCACGAGGCAAGGTGCGCGATCGACATCGACACCGCGACTTGGGTCAGATAGATCGCGATCGGGCTGCGCTCACCGAACACGTTGGGCAGGAACACGATGATGCTGGTCAGCGTGCCTGCGGTGATCGCCATGCCAACCACGCGAGTGCCCTCGATAGCGCAGTACCACGGCCGGTCGGGGAACCTCTCCCGGTACTGGTAGATGCTCTCGACTGCGACCACGGCATTGTCGACGAGCATGCCTACCGCAAGCAGCAGGCCCATCATGGAAAGGATGTTGAGGCTGATGCCAAGGAAGTACATGCAGCCGAGCGTCATCACGAAACAGACCGGGATCGCCAGCGAAACCATCATCGTCGAGCGCCAGTCCCGCAGGAAGAAGAACAGCACCAGCACCGACAGCAGCGTGCCTTCGATGCCTGCCTTGCCGAGTTCGCGCAACGAGTCGGTCACGCCCTTGGCCTGGTTCTGCATGAAGAAGAGTTGCAGGCCCTTCATCTCCGGCTCGCGTGATGCCTTCTCGACTTGCTCGAGCACGAGCCGGCCAACCTCGACGAGGTTGGCGCTGCGCTCGCGGCTGATCTCGAGCGCAACCGCCGGGCGAGTATCGAGGCGACGCTCGTAGTCGAGTTCGGCCGGACGCATGGAGACCTCGGCGATGTCGCCGAGACGCAGGCCGCGCCCGTCGAGGACGACATTGCGAATGTCATCCAGCGAACGCCATTCGCCGTGAGGCTGCACTCGATACCGCATCCCGCCGTCGTGGACGAGGCCCGCCGAGGTCGAGAAGTTTGCATCCTTCAATGCACGGGCGAGGTCATCGAGACCGATGTTGTGCGCAGTCAGGCGATCGGACGACAGCTCGATGCGCACCTCCGGCGGGGCGACGCCATGCAGTTGCACGCGGGCGACGCCGGGCACACGTTCGAGCGGACGCTTGAGCTTGCGGTCGAGCATCTCGTAGGCATTGGAGAGATCGCGATCGCTGGAGATGCGCAGTTGCAGTACCGGCTGGTCGCTGGTGGAGAACTTCAGCACGAAGTAGCGCTGCAGATCGTCGGGCAGGTCGGCGCGGATCGCATCGAGCTTGTCGCGCGCCTCGACCGCCTTGGTGGCGACGTTCTGCCCCCACTTGAACTCCATGAAGATCTCGGCGGAATCCGCCCGCGAACGCGAGTTCATGGACTGGATGCCCGGGATGGTCGCCAGCGCCTCCTCGACCGGCCGCGTGATCGTCCGCTCGATTTCCGCGGGCGTCGAACCCGGATAGGGAATCTGCACGAACAGGAACGGCGCCTCGATGTCCGGCATGTATTCCAGGGGCAAGCGAAACGCCGCGATCAGGCCGACCACCGTCATCGACACGTAGAACATGATCGCCGTGACCGGCCGCTTGAGGCTCAACTCGGCCAACGTCATGGCACACCCCTCGTTTTTCTTCCACGCACGGCCGCAGGAGCGCACCCTGTGCGCGATCGATTTCCCATCTCGTGCCGATCGCCCACTGCGTGCACTCCTGCGGAGATCGATGCGCGGGCCATCACACGCCAGCCTCCACCGGCATCCCACCCACCGACCGCGCCCTGCGCTCACCACGGGCCACGTACCAGGCATCGGGCTTGCGGTCGAGCCGTTCGTAGACCACCGGCACGACGACCAGGGTCAACAGGGTCGACACGAGCAGCCCGCCGATCACCGTGATGGCCATCGGCGAACGCACCTCGCTGCCCTCGCCTAGACCGATCGCCAGGGGCAGGAAGCCGAGCAGGGTCGCCAGGGTGGTCATCACGATCGGACGCAGGCGAGATTCCGCGGCGAGCACGATCGCCTCGCGTTTGGCGTGGCCTTCCTCTCTCAACTGGTTGACGCGGTCGATCAGCACGATCGCGTTCTTGACCACGATGCCGGCCAGCATGATCAGGCCGATGAACACGACCACCGATACCGGGGTCCCGGTCAGCTTGAGGGCGAGCACGGCACCGACGAGGGCGAGCGGGATCGAGAACATGATCACGAACGGATGCAGCAGCGACTCGAACTGCGAGGCCATGACGAGGTAGACGAGAAAAATGGCGAGGGCGAAGGCGAACAGCATCGACTTCGCCGAGGCGTCCATTTCCTCGCCCTGGCCGCCGATGTGCACTGCCACGCCGGCACCGGGCGGGTTCTCGCGCAGCAGGCGCTCGACTTCGGCGACTGCGCTGGCAAGGTCGCCATGACGCAGGTTCGCCGAGACCAGGGCCACGCGCTCCTGATCGACGCGATGGATCTCACTGGGGCCCTCGGTGGCTTCGATGTCGGCCACTGCCGACAGGCGCACCGGCCGCTCGGCGCCCGGGTTGACAACCAGGTTGCGGATATCGTCGACGCTGGCACGGTCACTCTCGCGCACACGCGCGAGCACGTCGATCTTGCGGTCGCGGAAGCTGTAGCGCGTTGCCACCTCGCCGCGCACTTTGCCGACCACGGCATCGGCGACCTGGCGCGTGGTCAGGCCAAGTGCGGCGGCACGGTCCTGGTCGAAGCGGATCTGCACCTCGGGATAGCCATCCTCGACGGTCGACTTGATGTCGGCGAAGCGGTCCGAGGTCGCGAGCAGCGCGGTGAGTCGTTTGCCGGCCTGGGTCAGCGCGTCGAGGTCGTAGCCACGCACCTCGATCTCGAGCGGTGTGGCGAAACTGAACAACGACGGCCGCGCGAACTTGACCTCGCTGTCCGGGCGCGTGGCCAGATCGGCGCGCAGCGCATCCATTGCCGCGCGTTCGCCGGCATTGCCGACACCGGGCTTCAGCGCGACCAGCAGGCGCGCGATGTTTTCACCCGATTCGGTCGGGTTCGCATCGAGGCGCGTGCCGGTACCGGAAACGCCATAGATCGAAGCGATGTTGGGGTCGTCCGCGTGGCGGCGTTCGAGGCCGGCAACGAGTGCATCGGTCTCTGCCAGCGGCGTGCCGGGAGGCAGCTTGATCGTGGTCTCGAAGCGACCTTGGGCGAGACTCGGAATGAGGTCCATGCCGAGCGTCGGAACCAGCGCGATGCTGCCCGCGAACGCCACGGCAGCGACGCCGAGCACGAGCCATGGCCGGTCCATCGCCCCCGGCAGCAGGCGATGGTAGACCGCCGCGGTACGTTCATAGGTACCGACGACCAGGCGCGCGACAAGGCGCAGCACGCGACCGATCGTTGCGTCGAAAGCCCTGGCGAACAAACGCACCAACGCGACCAGGCTGCGCGGGAGGATCTGGAACAGTCCCTCGCCGATCGCGGAAAAAAACCGGCGCAGGCCACGCAGCACGGGGTTGCGCGGCAGAGGTCGCGGCAATGCCTCGGGTTCGTCGCGGAAGGCCAGCGGCGAACGCCCCTGCAACGAGGCCATCATCGGGATCAGGGTCATCGCCACGACCAGCGAAATCAGCATGGCAAAGGTGATCGTCAACGACTGGTCGCGGAACAACTGGCCGGCAACACCCTGCACGAACACCAGCGGGAAGAACACGGCGACCGTGGTCAGCGTCGACGCAGTCACTGCCATGCCGACCTCGCTGGCCCCCTTGACCGTGGCGTCGATCACCGAGAAGCCCTTCTCGCGCAGGCGCGCGATGTTTTCCAGCACGACGATCGAATCGTCGACGACCATGCCGGTGGCGAGGGCGAGGCCACCGAGCGACATCACATTGAGACCGAGATCAGCCTGTCCCATGAAAAAGAACGTGGCGATCAGCGACACCGGCAACGACAGCGAGATGATGAAAGTGCTGCGTGCATGACCAAGGAAGAAGAAGATCATCAGCACGGCAAGCGTGCCGCCGAGCAAGGCGTCGTTGCGCACCTCGTCCAGCGAGTGCTGGATGAACACCGACTGGTCATCGATGACGGTCAGCTTGGCGCCAGCCGGCAGGATCGGCTTGAGCCTTTCCAGCGCGGCCCTGACAGCGGCGGCAACCGCGACCGTATTGCCGTCGCCCTCCTTGTAGATCGCCAGCTCGATCGCCTCGGCGGCATCGATTCGCACGATGCCCTCGCGCTCCTTGAAGCCCTGGCGCACTTCGGCGATGTCGCGCAAGCGGATCGGCACGCCGTTGTCGAGCTTGACCAACATGTCGCGCATCTGCTCGAGGTTGGCAAACTGGTTGATCGTGCGCACGAGGTAGCGCTGGCTGCCCTCGTCGATGCGTCCCGCGGAGATGTTGACGTTCTCGTTGCGCAGCCGCCCCACCACATCAGCCACGGTCAGGTTGAGTTGGGCGAGCTTCTGCTGATCGAGGGCAACCTGGATCTCGTCCTCGAGCCCTCCCCCGACCTTGACTGCGGCGACACCGGTGACCGGCTCGAGACGCTTCTTCAGTTCGTCGTCGGCGAAGCGACGCAACTGCTTGAGTTCGGCTTCGTTAAACACACCACCGGCATCGCTGCCGGCAAGGCCGAGGCGGATGATCGGGTCGGTCGACGGATTGAAGCGCAGCAGCACCGGCTTCTTCGCTTCCAGCGGCAGGCTGAGCACGTCCAGCTTGTCACGCGTGTCGAGGCTGGCCATTTCCATGTCCGTGCCCCAGGTGAACTCGAGGATCACGTCGGATTGGCCGGTGCGCGATACCGAGTGGATGCGGCGCACGTTCTTGACCGTGCCGAGTGCTTCCTCTACCGGTTGCGATACCAGATTCTCCATCTCGATCGGCGCCGCGCCCTCGTACTCGGTGCGCACGGTCAGGGTTGGATAGGACAGATCGGGCAGCAGGTTGACCTTCAGTCCGGAAAGGGCGATCAGGCCGAACAGCACCAGGGTCAGCGTGGTCATGCCGATCGTCACGCGTCGGCGTGTGGCGAATTCGACGAGGTTCACTGCACGCCCTCCAGCACCTGCACGTGCGTGCCGTCGCGCACTGCGGCGCGACCGATGGTGATGACGCGATCGCCCTCATCGAGACCTTCGAGGATCTCGACGTGCGCGGCATCGGCATAGCCGACCCTGACCGGGCGTCGCCTTGCGACCCAGGCCGGTTCGGACGGCTTCGGCGGCGCGGAATCCGCTTCGGCCTTGCCCTTGTTCGCCGCGTCAGCCGCTGGCACCTCCTCGTGCACGACCGCGAACACGGCCGTCTCTCCGTCCTCCTCGATCAGTGCCGCGTGCGGGATCGTCAGTACGTCCTGACGCCGACCCCATGCGATGTCGAGGCGGCCGAACATGCCAGACTTCAGGCGCCCGCCCGCATCGCGGAACTCGCAGGTCACGCGGAAGGTGCCATTGCTTGCGTCGATCACCGGGCTGATGCGCTGGATGCGTCCCTCGAAACGAGCGTCGGCAATCGAATCGACACGCATGCCGACCACCTGCCCCACTTGCAGCTTGTGCAGTTCGCGCTCAGGCACGTTGAGCACGGCCAGCAAGGGATCGAAGTTGTCGATACGGAACAGCGCCTGATTGAGCTGGATGTAGTTGCCGACCTTGGCCATGCGCCGCGCGACCACGCCACCGATCGGCGCCCTGATCGTCGTATGGGAAAGTTCGAGGCGGGCCAACTCGTAGGTCGCACGCTGGGTCTCGAGATCGAATCGAATCTTGTCGTTCTGTTCGACACTGAGCAGTTTGCGCGCGAACATCTCGCTGGAACGGCGATAGTCGTTCTCAAGCTTGCGCAGCACCGCCTCGGCCCTGGCGAGGTTGAGGCGCGGGCCTTCGTCGTCGAGTTGCGCCAGCGCCTGGCCGGCAACCACGCTGTCGCCCTCCTCGACCAGCAGCTTGACCAGCACGCCCGGAATTTTCGCCGCGACCTCGGCCTCGCTGTCGGCCTCGAGCGTGGCCACGCCGGTGTAGCTCGCGTCGATCGTGCGCCGCGCGGGCGCGACAGCCTCAACCGGCACCGCATTGTCGGCCTTGGCCGCCGAGTCCTTCCCGGTGTCGCCACCCTTGCAGGCGACCAGTGTCAAGCAGGCCAGGGCCAGCACGAAGACCCCGGCGCCCCTTCCCGCAGCTGCAGAACGCTTGTCCATCCTTCATCCTCTGCGGCGTGTAGTGTTGTACTATACTATGACACCAAAAGACCGCATGGGACGAAAGTCACCCCCGGGGTGCTCCGGCGTTCCCGCGAAGGTGATGCCCTGCAGCACGCATTGGTTGCGCCGAGGCGCTTCGCGCCCTTGGCGTGACCGGCTATACTCCGGCGCTTGCCGCGTTACCCACCGACCCAGCCGGATCCGGAAGCTTCGAGATGACCCGAGCGCTGCTGCTTGCCGTTGCCCTGATGTCCACCCCAGCCCTCGCCGAGGACGCCAAGGGAGACCCTGCCGAAGGCCGCATCAAGGCCTATACCTGCACGGGCTGCCACGGAGTCACCGGCTGGCGGAACGCCTACCCGAACTACAGCGTGCCGCGCATCGCCGGGCAGAACTATGAGTACGTCGTCGCCGCGCTGACCGGTTACCGCAACGGCGAACGCCACCACCCGACCATGCGCGCGCAGGGCGAGAGCCTCAGCGACCAGGACATCCGCGACATCGCGGCCTTCCTTTCCAGCCTCGACACCGCCGCGAAGTGAGCCGAACGATGATCCCGATGATGACTCCACGCCTCGCCACGCTCGTGCTCGCTGTCACCGCCTTCGCCGCGCCGGCATTCGCCGCGAAGGGCGACGTCGAAGCCGGCAAGCAGAAGTCGGTCGCCTGCCAGGCCTGCCACGGCGCCGACGGCAATTCGATCGACCCGATGTATCCCAAGCTCGCCGGCCAGTACGCCGACTACCTTGCCCATTCGTTGCATGGGTACCGCGACGGCACGCGCAACAACGCGATCATGGCCGGCTTCGCTGCCACCCTTTCCGACCAGGACATTGCCGACCTCGCCGCCTACTACTCGGCCCTGCCGAGCAGCATCGACGACCTCAGCAGGCACCTCAAGGCGAAATAACGCGAGGTCGCTGCAGGTGTCCCTTCAGGGGCGATGCCCTTTCGTCCCGGTGTCGTAGAGCATCGCCCGTGAACGGGCTCCCACAGCGGCTCCAACGGGAGCTCCTGCGGCAACTCAACGCGCGTAGTACGGCTTCGACCCGCTGCTGTGGTCGGTGACGTCGCGCACGCCGGTGACGCCGGGGACTCGTTCACGCAGGGTGCGTTCGATGCCGTTGCGCAGGGTCACGTCGACCATGCCGCAGCCGTGGCAGCCGCCGCCAAACTGCAACACGACGATGCCCTCGGCCTCGATGCCGCGCAGACTCACGCGGCCGCCGTGTGAAGCCAGTTGCGGATTGACCTCGGCGTCGATCACGTACTGCACGCGCTCGAACAGGCTGGCGTCGTCAGCCGGCGGCACGCCGCGCAGGCGCGGCGCCTTGATCGAGAGCTGGCCGCCGGTGGCGTCCTTCGTGTAGTCGATCGACGCACCGTCGAGGAAGGGCACGCTGGCCGACTCGACGAACAGCAGGAAACCGCCGCAGTCGACTTCCCATTCGTCGCCGCGCAGGTCTGACGGCTCGCAGAACTCGAGTTCGCAATCGCCCTTCGGCGTGCCGGCCGCAACCGCACGCAGGCGGATGCCGAGACCCGGCATGTCCTGCTGCGTGATCAGGTGCAGGAAATGCGCGCGCGCGTTGTCGCTCAGGTCGATCATGGCCATGCTTCCTCGGAAATCCCGTGCATTCTAGTCCTTGATGTGCGGGGTGACATCCGCGTCAAATAGCCCACCCTGCCCTGGCCGGAGGCCCGTATGACGCCCGAAACGCTCGCCCAATCACACTGCGTGCCGCGCAGCGGGCGTGAACACGCGCTCGACCGCGCCGACATCGAACGCCTGCTCGGCGCGCTGCCAGGCTGGAACGTCGCCGACGACGGCCAGCACATCGAGAAACAATTCACCTTCGATGACTTCCACCGCACCATGGCCTTCGTCAACGCGGTGGCGTGGATCGCCCATCGCGAGGACCACCATCCCGATTTCGAGGTCGGCTATGCGCGCTGCGTGCTGCGCTATTCGACGCATGACGTCGGCGGACTTTCGCTCAACGACTTCATCTGTGCGGCCCATGTGGAACGCCTGCTGACTTGAATCCGCCCGCGACACTCCGCGCACTGCACGTGCCGGCCCTGGCCGCCGGCCTGCTCGGCTTGCTCGCCATCATCGGCGGGTCCTTCGCACTGGACCGCATTGCACGCGCGCAGATGCGTGCCCACCAGATCGACACCGCCACGCGCATCCTGGCTGCACTGCTGCATGGCGACACGCCGATGCGCTGGTCGCTCAATGCCGCCAACGACATCATCACCGGGGCCGCAATCGGCGCAGCGGCCAGCACAGTTGAGCGCGACGGCCTGCATGTGCGCGCGGACGATGACGGCTTCGAAGTCGGCCTTGTGCTGCACGCACCGCTCGATCTCGCCCGCTACGCCGTTCTAGAACTCGACGTCGATGCCGAAGCTGCTGGCAAGTTCGCGGTGCGTACGCAGCACACGCGCGACGGGCCGTCCTGCATCAGTGCGCCGATGCCCGTCGTGCGGGGTGTCCAAGTGCTGCGCCTGGACCTGTCCACGCTGAACTGGCAATGCGACGACGACAGCACGACCCCGCCCGTGCGGACGATACTTCTGCGCCTGCGCCTCGACCCGTTGGCCGGAACCAGCGTGCGTCTCGCGAACGTGCGCCTGCGGCCGGCGAGCAAAGTCGATCCGGCTGCGCTCGACGTACTGCGCCTCGACATGCCGATCGATGCCTTCGCGCTGGCCGTGTCCGAGCACCAGCAGGCATCACGCTGGCGAGTGATCGAACTCGACATGCAGGAACGTGTTGAACCAACCCTGCTCGCGATGGACCGGATCCGCACAGTCGCGCCGGCTGCGATCATCGTTCCGCAAGGCCAGTACATGCGTGTGCTCGCCGACGCCCGCGCCATGCCTCCTGCTGCGGCGAAGTCCACGCATCGCAGCACGGTCCTCGCATGGATCGCGGTGGCCGTGCTCGCCGCCACACTCGCCTGGGTACGCCTGCGCCCCTGGCCCTCGCCAGGTCGACAGGCCGCCGCCGAACTCGCAGGCACGCTCGGCGTGCCGCTGGCCCTGCTCGCCATCGGTGCGATCGGCGACGATCTCGGTGCACCGACCCTGGTCGCGCTCGGTCTCTGCGTGACCTTCGCCGCGAGCCTGCTCAAGGGCGATGCGCCGCGCCAGCCAGCCACACGAACCTGGCTACGCGGTGCTGCGATTGCCTTCGCCAGCGTCGCCGTCGCGATCGCGATCGTTGTCGTGCTGCGTGATCCCGCGCAGACCTGGGAATGGCCTCCACCGCAACGCATCCTGCGCTACCTCGGCTGGGCCGCACTGCAGCAGTTCCTCGTCACCGTGATCGTCGCCGAACGCATCGCCCGCCTGACCGGCTCGACGCGCGCGGCCATCGTGCTCGCTGCATTCGCCTTTGCCCTGCTGCACGCGCCGAACGCGATGCTGATGCAGTTCACCTTCATCGGCGCGCTGCTGTGGACCTGGAACTGGCAGCGGCACCGCGCCCTGCTCGCCAACACGCTGGCGCATGCCGTCAGCGGCCTCGTGCTGGCAACCGGCCTGCCGCCGGAATGGCTGCGCTCGGCCGAGATCGGTGCGCGGTATTTCCTGTTCGGGAACTACTGACCGGTTTCCTTGCCGCGTTGCACGCCAGACCTTCCAGAGGCATCACGGCTGAAGCCGTTTCCTACGCAAGCAACTCCGCTGGAGACGTCTTGCCGGGCCATGCAACAGAAGCAGCCTCGTAGGAAACGGCGTGCCGGGCCATGCAACAGGAGCAGCCTCGTAGGAAACGGCTTGCCGGGCCATGCAACAGGAGCAGCCTCACAGGAAACGGCTTGCCGGGCCATGCAACAGGAGCAGCCTCACAGGAAACGGCTTGCCGGGCCATGCAACAAGTGCAGCCTCGCAGGAAACGGCGTGCCGGGCCATGCAACAGAAGCAGCCTCGTAGGAAACGGCTTCAGCCGTGATGCTTTCTCTTCTGGAGCGCATCGAGCACGCCACGCAGGTCGGCCGGCAACGGCGCACTGAAGCTGTAATCGCGCTCACCGAGGCTGAACTCGAAACGCGCCGCGTGCAGGAACAAGCGTCTCAGGCCGGCTTCGCGCATCAGCTTGTTGAAAGCCTTGTCGCCGTACTTGTCATCGCCGGCGAGCGGATGCCCGATGTGCGCACCATGGACTCGGATCTGGTGCGTGCGGCCGGTGTCGATGGCAACCTCGACGAAACTCGCGCCGGGGTGGCGTTCGAGCTCGATGAAGTGCGACACCGAGTCCTTGCCCTCTGGGTCGACACGGACCATGCGCTCCCCCCCCTGCAGGATCGACTTGCGCAGCGGCGCATCGACGGTCAGGCGGGCCCGGGCCAGGTGGCCACGCACCAGGGCCAGGTAGCGCTTGGTCGCCCGACCCTCGCGGATCGCCGCCTGCAGGCCGGTCAGGGCGGGCCGGCGCCGGGCCAGCACGAGTACCCCGCTGGTGTCGCGATCGAGGCGATGAACGAGTTCGAGCGTGTCGCGCGGACGCGCAGCACGCAGCAGCTCGATCGCACCGAAATTGACCCCGCTGCCACCATGGCTGGCCACGCCGCTCGGCTTGTCGAGGACGAGGAAGTCGCGGTCCTCATGGACGATGGCACGCTCGATGCGGGCAAGC
Organism: Dokdonella sp.; assembly: GCF_019634775.1. Taxonomy (NCBI): domain Bacteria; kingdom Pseudomonadati; phylum Pseudomonadota; class Gammaproteobacteria; order Lysobacterales; family Rhodanobacteraceae; genus Dokdonella; species Dokdonella sp. Next base: position 187,611 of record NZ_JAHCAS010000002.1, on the reverse strand, counting down.
TGGTCCCCGGCCGGAGCGGCGCCGGACTCGCGCTCGGCCACCCGCACCGGCGGGATGCGCACCTCGTCGCCATCTTCCAGACGCGTCTCGGGCTTGGCCCGGCGCCCGTTCACGCGCACCTGGCCGGTGCGCAGGATGCGGTAGATCAGGCTGCGCGGTACGCCCTTGAGCCGTCCGCTGAGAAAGTTGTCGATGCGCTGGCCACCGCGTCCCGGCTCGACCGTGACGACTTGGACCGAGACCGAGACCGGCTCGCGGAATTTCGCCGAAGTCTGTGTCTTCATTGAAAAAAAGTCCCCGGCTGCTACACTCCGCGGGCGTTTCGCGCCGCCTGCGGAAGCCCGCCCATCGCGGGACTTCTTCCGGCATCCATGGCGCATTCGGCCCCTGCGCCCGTCCGGGCCCCTGCCGCCGGTTCCCCTGTGAGGGCGTCGTGCAGGTCCCGACGCGGACATCGTAGCGGTTCGATTGGGAGATTGCTTGCCGCCTTTGCGGTGGCGAAGGGTCACTCGAGACGTACGCACCACATGAGCGCCGGCGCCCGGAAAGCGTCGGCTGACAATGACTACAGGCGCTCCCGCGGCCGTCAATCCGGTCCAACGGATCGCGCGACGCGACCCTTCCCGGGGCGCGGCCACGCGCGGCAGCGGTTGGAGCGCCTCCAATGGAAAACCACAATGAAGCGCATGTTGATCAACGCAACTCAGCGTGAGGAGTTGCGCGTGGCCATCGTCGATGGCCAGACCCTGTTCGACCTCGACATCGAGATCCCCTCCCGCGAGCAGAAGAAGTCGAACATCTATGCCGGCCGCATCACCCGCGTCGAGCCGTCGCTGGAGGCCTGCTTCGTCGAGTACGGTGGCGAACGCCACGGCTTCCTGCCGCTCAAGGAAATCTCCAGGCAGTACTTCACTCCAGGCGTCGACGCCAACAAGGCCGGCATCCGTGATCTGGTCAAAGAGGGCCAGGCCGTCGTCGTCCAGGTCGACAAGGAGGAACGCGGCAACAAGGGTGCCGCGCTGACCACCTTCATCAGCCTGGCCGGCCGCTACCTCGTGCTGATGCCGAACAACCCTCGTGCCGGCGGCGTCTCGCGCCGCATCGAGGGCGAGGACCGGCAGAGTCTCAAGGACGCGATGGACGAGCTGAAGATCCCCGACGACATGGGGCTCATCATCCGTACCGCCGGCATGGGCCGCGACGCCGAAGAGCTGCAGTGGGACCTCGACTATCTGCTGCAACTGTGGAAGGCGATCGCCGAAGCCGCCACCTCGCGACCGGCGCCGTTCCTGATCTATCAGGAATCCAAGCTCATCATCCGTGCCCTGCGCGATTACCTGCGCAATGACATCGGAGAGATCCTGATCGACCAGGAAGAGCTCTACAACGACGCGCGCGAGTTCATGCAGCAGGTCATGCCGAACAACCTGCGCAAGCTCAAGCTGTACAAGGACACGGTGCCGCTGTTCTCGCGCTACCAGATCGAGACGCAGATCGAGAACGCCTTCGAGCGCACCGTGCGCCTTCCCTCCGGCGGCTCGATCGTCATCGACCAGACCGAGGCGCTGACCGCGATCGACATCAACTCGTCGAAGGCGACCAAGGGCAGCGACATCGAGGAAACCGCGTTCAATACCAACCTCGAGGCGGCTGCCGAGATCGCCCGCCAGCTGCGCATCCGCGACGCCGGCGGCCTCATCGTCATCGACTTCATCGACATGGACAGCCCACGCCACCAGCGCGAGGTCGAGGAGAGGCTCAAGGAATCGATGAAGGCCGACCGCGCTCGCGTGCAGGTCGGACGCATCTCACGCTTCGGCCTGCTCGAGCTTTCGCGTCAGCGCCTGCGTCCCTCGCTCGGCGAGGCGACCCAGATCGTCTGCCCGCGCTGCGATGGCCACGGCCGCATCCGCAGCGTCGAGTCGCTGTCGCTGTCGGCGCTGCGCCTGGTCGAGGAGCACGCGATGAAGGACAGCACCGGCCAGGTGCTCGTGCAGGCGCCACCCGAGGTCGCCAACTTCCTCGTCAACGAGAAGCGTGCCCAGCTCAGCGAAATCGAAAAGCGCCAGGAAGTACAGGTCATCGTCGTTGCCGACGACAAGCTCGAGACGCCGCACCTCCACATCGAGCGCATCCGATCGTCGGATCTGGGCGACGACACCAAGCCGAGCTACAAGCGCGTCACCCCGGTACAGGCCACGCCGCTGCCGCAGCTCGCCAAGCCCGGCGACGAACCCGAGCAACCCGCGGTCAGCCGCGTCGTGCCGGCCGCACCGGCACCGGTCAAATCGGAACCCGAGGCGGTCGCGCCGGCACCGGCCGCCGCCAAACCGCGCAGCGGCTTCTTCGCCTGGCTCGGCGGCCTGTTCGGAGGCGGCGACGAGGCACAACCAGCACGCGCTGCGTCAACTCCGGCACAGAAGCCGGCCGCGCGCCCGCAGAGTCAGAACAACAACCGCCGCGACGGCAATCGTCAGGGTCAGGGCCAGCGCGCCAGCCAAGGTGGCAATGCACGCTCGTCGCGCGGCGACAATGCGCGCCGCGACGGTGGCCGCAACGAGGAGCGCAAGCCCAACGGACAGCCGGCACGCACACCACGCCAGGATGCGCAGTCCCCGCGCGATGAGCGCAAGCCAGCCGCCAGCGCGACACCCAAGCCCGCCGCTGCTCCGGCACGTCAGCCTGCGCCTGCAACCGCCCGCCCCGTCGGTCCGACGCCGATCAGTGAGGATGCCCGCCAGCCCGGCCCCACTGCCGCAACGCCGCTGACCGAGGCCGATCGGACACCTGCAGAGAGTGACGCCGCCAACGCAGCCACGCCGGCCAAGCGTCGCCGTGGCCGCCGCGGTGGCCGCCGTCGCCGCAAGGCCGAGGGTCTCGACGCCGCTTCCGCCGCGAACGTGGCAACGGGCACCAGCGGCGATGATTTCGACGACGAGGACGATGCCGAGCCAATGGAGCTGCCGACACGCAGCGTCGCGCCGAAACCGACCGAATCCGCAGCAAACGCGCCCGGCACCGGCGACCGGCCGATGGCACCCACGGCCGCATCGAGCGTCGGCAATGCCGCCCCGATGAAGCCGGGCACACCGCCTGTTTCGCCGCTGATGAGCCAAACCGCAGCACCGCGTCGCGACGCACCGGTCGACGATCTGTTCTCGGTGCCGTCACGCCCGGCGACGCAATCCGAACTGCCGGTCACGCGACCGTCGCCCGTGCTCAGGCTCGACGAAACGGGTGCGCCGATGCTGCCCGTTACGGCAGCAACACCCACGCCGACGTCCACGACTCCGGCATCCACACCTGCTCCAGCTCCGAGCTCGGCGTCGGCACCGACTTCGACCTCGCCTGCGACTGCGACGCCGACGCCGGCTTCGACGCCTGCACCGACGACCACCTCGGCCGCTCCGGCTGCCACACCGGTAACGCCGGTTGTGCGTCCCACTCAGACCGTGATGCCCGCTTCGACCGCAACGCCGACTTCGACGCCGACACCGGCGCCGTCATCGACGTCCGCACCGATGGCCACACCGGCCGCTCCGGCTGCCACACCGGTAACGCCGGTTGTGCGTCCCACTCAGACCGTGATGCCGGCTTCGACCGCAACGCCGACTTCGACGCCGACACCGGCGCCGTCATCGACGTCCGCACCGATGGCCACACCGGCCGCTCCGGCTGCCACGCCGGTAACGCCGGTTGTACGTCCCGCACAGACCGTGACGCCGGCTTCGACCGCAACGCCAACTTCGACGCCGACACCGGCGCCGTCATCGACGTCCAAACCGATGGCTACACCGGCCGCTCCGGCTGCCACGCCGGTAACGCCGGTTGTGCGTCCCACTCAGACCGCGACGCCGGCTTCGACCGTGACGCCGAATTCGACGCCGACACCGGGTCCGACATCGCCGTTCGCACCGACCACCACACCGGCAAGTCCGGCGGCAAGGCCCGCGCAAGCGGCAACACCATCACCAATTGCCGGCACGCCGGCCCAACCGCACCCGGTCCACAAGCCCGCGGCAACGCCGGAAGAGGATGGTGCTGCAAGCGACGAGACGCCGAAGAACGGCTGATCGATTCGCAAGGGATGCTCCGATCAATCCCATGGAGTCCCCTCAAGCGACCGCGCAACCCGCGTGCCAATGCAGGCGGGCTGCGTCTCAAGCGGAAGTCGGCGCGTCGATCAACCCATACAGATGGGCGAGATGGGCCAGTGTCACCGCATTGTCGATGCCAAGTTTCTCGAATACGCGGTACTTGTACGTCGCCACCGTTTTTGCGCTGAGGTTCAGGCGTTCGGCGATGCGCTGCATCGCCTCGCCGCGTGCAAGTGCCAGCGAAACCTCGAGCTCGCGCGATGACAGCGCCTCGAACGGCGACTTCTGCGCAGCCCCGAGCGCCGACAATGCCATCGCCTCGGCGATCTCCGGCGCAAGATAGCGCCGGCCATCTGCCACCTGACGCACCGCGCGTATCAGTTCGTTTGCCGCGCAGCCCTTGGTGACATATCCGCTCGCACCGGCTTCGAGCAAGCGCTTCGGGAACGGCGCCTCGCCGACCATCGACACGATGATGATGCGCGTCGGCAGTTTGAGTCGGCGTGCGCGCTCGGTGACCTCGATGCCGCTGACACCCGGCATGTGGACATCGACCAAGGCAACCTGCGGCGCCAGACTGCGCAGCAGCGCGAGCCCGCTCTCGCCATCCCCGGCCTCCCCGACCACCTGGATGTCGGCATGCTGGCCGAGGATCAGGCGGAACCCCGTACGGACCAGTTCATGGTCGTCGATGATTGCAACGCTGAGCATCATCCGCTTCCTGCGCCCCCATCGAGGCCGCAGTGTGTCGCCGCATGCGGCCTGGATGCAAGGGGGACGCCCATCCACGCCGGAACCCGCCGCACCTGCGGCACGCATGGCGATTCAGGCATGCTCGGGCACATGTTGTCCGACTCATCCTCCGACGCCTTCGGCGGCATGCATCGGTCGTGGGGCAAACCCCATCATTGCCGGCGATACGTCTCCACTTGGCGGATCAGATAAGGCGTGGCCGATAAACGGCCTCTGACGGATGAACTTGCCGTCTTCCAGGATATCCAGAATGAACGTGGCCACTTCTGCGCGGGTGACGGATCGAAGTTGCAACCCCAATGGAATCTCCGTGAAGACCTGCATCGGTCCTGTGGTCGATCGCACCGAAAACGGGGCTGGCCGGACGATCGTCCAGTCGAGGTTCGTCCGCGCGAGAATCGTTTCCTGACGATCCTTGTCGACATAGCGATTGCGAGTGAACAGCGGATAGGTGACGTGGTTGTAGAACCATCCTCCGTGACCCTTGGTGTCGCCGGCTCCGATTCCGGTAATGACCACCAGGCGATTCGTTCCGGTCGCTTCCATTGCGGCGATGAGCGCTTTTGTCGAGTCTGAAAAAAGCGTCGTCTGACCGATGGTGCCGATACCGATGCAAAAAACGGCGGCATCGTGTCCGCCGAGATGCTGTCGCAGGAACGTTTCGTCCGTGGGTGATCCGACAACGACGCGGATCGATTTCGTCGACGACAACTTGCTCGCATCGCGGGTTTGCGCCGTCACGCGATGACCACGCGCCGTCGCTTGCTCGAGCAGACTGGACCCGACGCCGCCGGATGCCCCGAGAACGAATAGTCGCAGAGCATCCTGAAGTGGCGGAGAGGGTGGGATTCGAACCCACGGAAGGTTTGACCCTTCGCCGGTTTTCAAGACCGGTGCCTTAAACCGCTCGGCCACCTCTCCAGAATCATGTTTCGCACTGCTTGCGGGCACACGGGCTGGACGCGGATCCTGCCCCCTCGTTGCGCTCCGCATTCGGTTGGTCAGTCTAGCCCAACCGCTCGAGTCCACCCATGTACGGCCGCAACACCTCCGGCACGTCGATCGTGCCGTCGGCGTTCTGATAATTCTCCATGACCGCGATCAGTGCCCGGCCGACGGCGACGCCGGAGCCGTTGAGGGTGTGCACGAGCTCGGGCTTGCCGGTATCCGGGTTGCGCCAGCGTGCAAGCATGCGCCGGGCCTGGAAGTCGGTGCAATTCGAGCACGAGGAAATCTCGCGATACGTATCCTGGCTCGGCAACCAGACTTCGAGATCGTAGGTCTTGGCAGCAGAGAAACCCATGTCGCCGGTACACAGGAGCATGCGCCGATACGGCAGGCCGAGGCGTTCGAGCACGACCTCGGCGCTGCGCGTCATGCGTTCATGTTCTTCACCGCTCTGCTCGGGGCGCGTGATGCTGACCAATTCGACCTTCTCGAACTGATGCTGGCGGATCATGCCGCGCACATCGCGCCCCCCTGAACCGGCTTCGGCGCGGAAGCACATCGAGTGCGCGGTCATGCGCATCGGCAACTTCCCGGCCTCCACGATCGAGTCGCGCACGATGTTGGTCAGCGGCACCTCGGAGGTCGGAATGAGATACCGGCGTGCGCCATTGACCTCGGTGGCGAACAGGTCTTCCTCGAACTTCGGCAACTGGCCGGTGCCCTGCATCGACTCCTGGTTGACGATCAGCGGCACGTTCGTTTCGACATAACCGTGCTCGCCCGTGTGCAGGTCGAGCATGAACTGGGCGAGCGCTCGGTGCAGGCGCGCGAGCGCTCCGCGCAGCACGGTGAATCGCGCCCCGGAAAGCTTGGCCGCTGTTTCGCCGTCGAGCCAGCCGTTGCGCGCACCGAGTTCGACATGGTCCTTGACCGCGAAGTCGAAGCGGCGCGGCGTGCCCCAACGGTGCTGCTCGACGTTGTGCGTCTCGTCGCTGCCGGTCGGCACCGATTCGTCGGCGAGGTTCGGCACGACCAGGGTCAGCGTGGCGAGTTGCTGCTGGATGTCGGCAAGCCGCTGCTCGTTGGCCTTGAGCTGGTCACCGAGACCGGCAATCTCGGCCATCAACGCGGCGGTGTCCTCGCCTTTCGCCTTGGCCGCGCCGATCGCCTTCGAACGTGTATTGCGCGCGTTCTGCAGATCCTGGGTTTCGACCTGCACGGTCTTGCGCTGCGCTTCGAGCGCCTCGAAGGCAACGATGTCGAGCGCATAGCCCCGCAGAGCGAGCCGTTCGGCGACGACATCGAGCTGCGTGCGCAGCAGGGCGGGATCGAGCATGGGGCGGTCCGGAAACGCAAACGGGGCGCGGATTATCGCCGCGCCCCTGCCATGCCCGCAAACAGGGGCGCGTCAGCGCCTCCCCAACCACCATGCCATCGGCATGCCGGCCAGCAGCCAGCCGATGCCCTGGTCAAGCAGGCCGCCGAGCAGGTAGTCGCCTGGAAAGCGATACCAGTTCCATTGCGGAACGATGTTGAGCAACCAGCCGAATATGCCGAAGCCGAGGCTGCCGAGCACGCGTGCGCCGAAGCCCCAGGCGGTTGCGCCGAGCAGAAGGGAGACGATCAGCGCACCGAGGAAATTCGAGCTGAACTGCTTGCCGAGTTGCGGCCCCATGCTGGCCGGATCGGCCTGCGGTTCACTGACCACGATGAACGAAAAACGGTTGGCCTTGGCCTTCTCGACCCAGGCCTTCTGCGCCGTCTCGTTGCCGTACTGCTCCATGTCTATGTAAGGCAACGCATAGATGCCCGTGGTTGGCGCACCGTCGGCAATCGCCCGGATCACCACGTCCTCGTTCTGTGGTGCGCGGAAACCCATGTCGCCGATCGGCAGCATCGTGTGCGAAACGAACTGCCAAAAGAACAGCACGATGGCGCCGAGCAGTGCCGCAACGAAAATGCGCATGGATCGCTCCTCCCCGGATTGGTGGACGCATGCTGCGCCGACAACCGCGACGCCGCAACCGAGAGGCGCAAATGGAATCCCCGGCAGGAGCCCGTTCACGAGCGATGCTGTTTTGCGAATGGTGCCACCGGAGCGCCCGTGAACGGGCTCCTGCCGCCCCCATGTGTCAGGCGCGCTCCAGCGCGGCCACCGAGCGCATCAGGCGCGGCGACAGGTACGCCTGCGAACCGACCGCAAGCAAGCCGGCGTCGGCGAAGCGTGCGCGATACCAGGCAGGACTGCGGCGGATGAACCCGTGCGTGTCGCCCTCGATCGGGTCACGGCTGGTGAACACCTCGAGGAAGGCCAGACCTTCCAGCAGTTCGTCGAAACCGGACAGCCCGCGCACGATCTCGTTGGCCTTGAGGTAGTGCAGCACGTCCGAACAGACGATCAGGTCGAAACGGCGTTCAAATCGCAGTTCGGCAAGGTCGCCGAAGCGTGCGAGACGCAGATTGCGCGAGCGACCGAAGCGCGCGATCGCATACTCGCTGGCGTCCAGGCCCAGGTAGTCGATGCCGGGGCGCAGCGCGCGCAGCTGCGCGCGCCAGACACCCTCGCCGCAACCGACGTCGAGCACATTGACGATCGGGCGACCGAGATAGAACTCGGCCAACGCAACCACCATGGCAACGCGACGCCGGCTTTCGGCGCGTGCACGCACGCGATGCGCGGGATCGCGGTACCAACGGTCGAAATAGGCGCGATCGTAGTGTTTGGCCTTGTTCTTGCGCATGTGCTCTCGATAGGCGGGCGCGCTCAGCGGCGCGGAGCGAGGATGTCGCCGAGACGGTCGCGGCCGCTGGCGCGCTCCAGATACGGATGCCGCAGGCCGCCGTGGTAGTCGATGCGCACGCTGCGGTAGCGATCAAAGTCGCGCACGAGCAGTTCGACCGGACGCTTGCGTTTGGCCGCATCCCGGATTGCGCGTTCGAGTCGCGCGTTGTCCCAGGCTTCGCCATCGACAGCGACGACGGTCATGGCCGGCGACAACCCCGCGGCGAATGCCGGGCTGTCCCACAGCACTTCGGCGATCTGGCCGCCGGATGCCACGCTGAAACCAAGCGAATAGCTGAAGTCGGCCTGCCGCGAGGTCTGTGCCGCGTCGCGCGCATAGGTGCCCGGCTCACCCCGGTAGACAAGCGCCCAGCCGGAACGAGCGAGACCGTCGAGTGGTGCCGGGTCGCCAGTGGCATCGATGCGTGCTTTCAGGAATGCCGCCCAGTCTCCGGGCTGCACGCGTTCGAGCGCCTGCACGATGTCGTCGAGCGCGTAGCTCGATACTTGCGCGCGGTTGTCGCCGCCGGCAAAGAAGTGACGCGCGAAGTCATCCAGCGACCTGCGGCCGCGACTCAGTTCGCGCAGACGGGTGTCGACATCCAGCCAGACCAGCACGCCCTCCGAATAGTAGTCACGTCCGCGCTGCCAATTCGGCCAAGCCGGTGCCTGACGATAGGCGATGGTCGGCTGACTCGTCGTATCGGCAAGGCTGCGCCAAGCGCGACCCTCACGATGCGCGCAGGCCGCGGCGATCTCCGCGATCGCGTCGCGCGCCTGTTCGCTCGTCCACAAACCTGAACGTGCAGCAAGCACGATGCCCCAGTACTCGGTCTGCCCCTCGTACAGCCACAACAGGTCGCCACGCATGGGGGTGTGGAAGTCCGGCGTCGCCAACCCGGCCGGCCGGCGGAATTTGCCATTCCAGGCATGTACGTACTCGTGGGCGAGCAAATCGCGGCCGGAGAAGTGGCGCGGTGCGGTCAGATAGTCCGGATAGGTGCCGTTCTCGCTGGAACGGTGGTGTTCGAGGCCAATACCCGAGAACACGTCTGACACTGCGAGCAGGAAGTCGTAGCGTTCGAATGGCCGCGTGCCGAACAGGCGATCAGCCTGCACGACGAGTGCGCGATGCGCATCGACGATGCCCGCATCCGCTTCGAGCAGATGTGCGGCATCGGCGAAGGCATTGAGGCCAATTGGCGAGGCCTTCGAGGCATCGAGTTCGAAGCGCCGGAAATGCCGGCCGGCGAACAGCGGCGAATCGACCAGGGTTTCCAGCGACGTCGGCGCGAAGGCGATGACGCCATCCGGACGGCGCACACCTTCGAGCGCAGTCGCATATGCCCACCCTTCCGGCAGGCGCAGGGTCGCCTCGACACCGATGTCCTTCGCTGCAACGCCGCCCGGATAGAGGATGACGGCGTTCCACTGCACGCCGATGATCGATGGCGTGACAACGACCCGCCCGGCAGAACGGTCGAGCGGCGAGACGAACTGGAACTCCAGGGCAAGACGCGACACGCCGGGCGGCACCACGACATGGAAGGCATGCATGTCGAGAGGGTCGCGACGCCAGGCCAGGCGCTGATCGCCGGCGCCGATGACGAGGCCGGCAAACTGCTCGATGGGCCCGGTTGGAGCATGGTTTCCGGGCAGCCATTTCGGATAGTGCAGGGTCAGCGGGCCCGGCTCGACAGCCAGTTCCTCACGCACACGGAAAATGCGGCGGTCGGTATCGGAAGCATCCACATCGAGCCGGATCGCCGCCGCGGGCGTCGCCGCAGCGGTCAGGCCGACCGTGGAAAACACCAGTAAAAACAGAATGATGGATACTCGTACTGCTTGCCGCATTTGCCCCTTCCCGTGTCAATCCGGGGAGATTGTCCACGCCGCATCACGCCGGCGATAGACCACCGTCCAATGGTGCAGTGCACCGCAAGGGGCTAAGCTAGCCCGGTTTTCCGTTCCAGGGGGCCCAACACCGATGCTCTATCGCCTCAACGAACTCAATCGCGCGATGCTCAATCCACTGGTCGCCTGGTCCGGGGCCGCCGCGCAACTGCTCTCGTCGAAGGACAACTGGGTATCGGGATTTCCCGGCGTGCAACGACTCGCCGCCGGCTACGAACTGTTTCATCGGCTCGGCAAGGAATACGAGAAGCCGGCCTTCGCGATCGAAGCCGTGCAGGCACATGGTCGCCACACGCCGATCTCCGAACAGGTCGCGCTGGCCAAGCCGTTCTGCAACCTGATCCGCTTCAAGCGCTTCGTCGACGACATAGAGACCCTGTACGAGCTGAAGAACGATCCGGCCGTGCTGGTCATCGCCCCGCTCTCGGGTCACCACTCCACCCTGCTGCGCGACACCGTGCGCACCCTGTTGCAGGACCACAAGGTCTTCGTCACCGACTGGACCGACGCGCGCATGGTGCCGCTCGCCGACGGCGCATTCACCCTCGACGACTACGTCGCCTACGTGCAGGAGTTCATCCGCCACATCGGTGCGGCGAGGCTGCATGTGATCTCGGTGTGCCAGCCAACCGTACCGGTACTCGCGGCGATCTCGCTGCTGGCTTCGAACGGCGAGACCACACCGCTGACGATGACGATGATGGGCGGACCGATCGACCCACGCTGCAGCCCGACCAAGGTCAACAACCTCGCCACCACGCAACCGTTGTCCTGGTTCGAGAACAACGTCATCCACCAGGTGCCCTCCAGCTATCCGGGCGCCGGGCGCAAGGTCTATCCAGGCTTCCTCCAGCACGCCGGTTTCGTGGCCATGAACCCGAGCCGCCATTTCCAGTCGCATTGGGACTTCTACGAAGACCTGCGCCGCGGCGATCTCGAAGATGCCGAAGCGCACCGCAAGTTCTACGACGAGTACAACGCCGTGCTCGACATGCCCGCCGAGTACTACCTCGACACGATCCGCACGGTGTTCCAGCAGCACCTGCTGCCACGCGGCTTGTGGGACGTCGGCGGCCAGCGCGTCAAACCCGGCGACATCCGCAGCACGGCCCTGCTCACCATCGAGGGTGAACTCGACGACATCTCGGGCCTCGGCCAGACCGAGGCCGCGCACCGGTTGTGCACCGGCATCGCCACCGAGCGCCGCCAGCATCTCACCGCAAAGGGTGCCGGCCACTACGGCATCTTCAGCGGTCGTCGCTGGCGCGAAAAGATCTATCCGGTCGTGCGCGATTTCATCGCGAAGTACGACACGGCGCCCGCGTCGGCAAAGGTGACGGCGCTACGCCGGAACAAGGCCTGAGCCACGCGCGCACCTGCGCGCGGCCCGCCTTTTCGAAACCCTGGACCTGTGGCGCGCCGATGCGCGCTGACCGATTCCTGTTGCACGGAGATTCGACCATGACCCCACGCCCGCTCGGCCAGTCCGGCATCGACATCGCGCCTATTGCCTTGGGTGGCAACGTGTTCGGCTGGAGTGCCGACACGGCGACTTCGCATGCCCTGCTCGACCGCTTCGTCGACGCCGGCTTCAACCTGGTGGACACTGCCGACGCGTATTCGGCCTGGGTGCCCGGCAACAGGGGCGGTGAATCGGAGACGATCATCGGCGACTGGCTGCAACGCAGCGGCAAGCGCGACCGTGTCGTCATCGCCACCAAGGTCGCCAAGTGGGCGAAACATCCAGGCCTGTCACCGGCCAACATCCGCGCTGCCTGCGACGACTCGCTCAAACGCCTCGGCATCGAACGCATCGACCTCTACCAGGCACACGAGGAAGATCCGAACGTGCCAATCGAGGAAACGCTCGGCGCATTCTCGCGACTCATCGAGGAAGGCAAGGTGCGCGCGATCGGCGCCTCGAACTACAGCGCTGCGAGCCTCGCCGCCGCGCTTGCCGCCAGCCGTCAGCACGGGCTGCCGCGCTACGAAACCCTGCAACCCGAATACAACCTGCATGCGCGCGCAGGCTACGAGGCCGAACTCGAACCGTTGGCACGTGCCGAAGGCATCGGCGTGATCGGCTACTACGCGCTGGCCAGCGGCTTCCTCAGCGGCAAGTACCGCAGCACGGCCGACCTCGCCAAGAGCAAGGCGCGTGGCCAGGGCGTGGCCAAGTACCTCGATGCGCGCGGCCTGCGCATCCTTGCCAGGCTCGACGAAGTCGCTGCACGACGCTCGGCGACACCGGCCCAGGTCGCTCTCGCCTGGCTCATCGCCCGCCCCGGCATCAGCGCCCCCATCGTCAGCGCGACCAGCCTCACCCAACTCGACGAACTGCTCGCCGCCGCCGACCTGACCCTGTCCGGCATCGACATCGCCGAACTGGATTCCGCCAGCGGCTATTGAGTCGCCGGTGTGTCGGTGACCCGCACGAGCAGGTGCTTGGCAAGCTGCCCGTGCAGGCGGCCGATGCCGCGCGCGACGTGCAGCAGGCCGAACAGCAGCAGCACGCCGGCGATGAACAGCAACGGCAACGACCAGTCGGGCGCGTCCCAGTGCAGGATCGAGCCGTCGATGATGACCACGCCATCCTCGGCGTAGAAGCGCGCAAACGGCGCCACGATCAGGCACAACGAGGTGGCCAGCACGGTCAGCGTGAAAGTGAAATAGGCCACGCCGAGCGGCAGCATCAGCAGCATGTAGAACAGCGTGCTCCAGGTACGCGCATCGGTGAACATCGCGCCGATGCGCCGCCAGATCGACACATCATGGTCGACGTATTGGGGACGTCGTGGCATGCGCACACCAAGCATGGCCTCGACGATCTTTCCCTCGACGAACGACAACGCGCGTACCGTGGCGAAGAACAGGATCACGAACGGCACGCCGATGACGAGGATCGCCAGGCCCGCCGACAGCGACAGGCCGGTCATCACCCAGGTGAAGTAGAACGTGCCGGTGGCGAAGGCAAGCAGCATGTAGAAGAGTGCCGCGTAGGCACGAGGATCGACGGCGACGCCGAAGAAGCGCGCGAGCGCCGACTTCTCGAGCGGTGGGCGCCGCCGCGGCGGACGCAACGCGCGCTCGACCTCGTCTTCCTTCACGCGGTAGATCTCGGCAACCTCGGCCGGCGCGCCATAGCTCGTCGCCACGCGGGCGAGCATGCTGGCTTCGTCGAGCTGCGGGTTGTCGGCCAGTTCGGCGCGCAGGTGCTCCTCGGCGTCGTACAGCGCGTCCTGCACCATCGCCGGGTCGGCGCCACGCAGTTGGTCGCGCAGCTGGTCGAGATACTGGCGAATCGTTTTCGGAATCGGCTGGTTCATGCGCTGGCCCCCTTGTTGATGCTTCCGTCGAGGACGCCATCGACGAAATCGCGCGTCGCCGTCCAGGCTTCGGTCCATTGGCCGAGCACGGCGCGCCCGGTCGCGGTGATGCGGTAGTAGCGGCGCGGCGGTCCGGCCACCGACGGCTCGATCTCGCTGTCGAGCAGGCCGGCTGCGCAGAGATTGCGCAGCACCGGGTAGAGCGCGCTCTGTTTGCCGGCGAGCACGCCCTCGCCGGCCGCGCCGAGACGCTTGGCGATCAGATAGCCGTACAGCGGCGCCTCGGCCCGGGCAAGGACGCCAAGCAGCACGAGCGAAACCGTGCCGGCCGACATTTCCTTCTGGAATTTCTTGAGATGGCCCTCGAGCTCGTCCACGGCGGGTCTTGTCCGATCCGTAATAGCGTTGATTGGACAATACTATGTACTTATTAATAGCAAATCGGCCAGAAGTCATGCCGAGGCCGCGGGGTTGGCAGGACCATGAGCCCGCGCGATCCTCCTCCTGGTTCGTGACCGCCAGGGGGTTCGACGCTCCTCCCATCCCGCGTTCCTGCGCGGTGCGGCGAAGGGGTCCCCGACGGCCCATCATGACCACACGCCACTGCCGGAGTCCGCCGTGCCAAAGCCCACTCGTTTGTCTTTCCTGCTTCCAGCCACCGCCGGCGCGCTCGCCGCCCTCACCTGTGCCACCACGCAGGCACGCCCCCGCGATGCAGAACCAGCAACGCCGGCGTTGACGATGCAGCAGGTTCTCGAGGCTGCGAAGCCGGATGACTGGCGAACACTCGCGCCCGAGAACACGCTCTATCTCGAATTGCCGCGCGGCCGCGTCGTCATCGAGCTGGCCACGGCCTTCGCGCCGCTGCATGCCGACAACATCCGCACCTTGGTGCGAGAGAAGTACTTCGACGGCCTCGCCATCCTGCGCGTGCAGGACAATTTCGTGACCCAATGGGGTGATCCCGCCGGCAGTGACGAGCACGCCGCGCGTCCGCTCGGCAAGGCGAAGCGCACGCTTGCCGCCGAGTTCACGCGACCGCTGAAAGGCCTGCCGTTCACCCGCCTCGCCGACGGCGATGTGTTCGCACCCGAAGTCGGCTTCTCCGGCGGCTTCCCGGCCGCACGCGATCCGAAATCGGGCCAAGCCTGGCTCGCGCACTGTTACGGCATGGTCGGTGCCGGCCGTGACAACGACGCCGAATCGGGCAACGGCGCCGAGCTCTACGTCGTGATCGGCCATGCGCCACGTCAGCTCGACCGCAACATCGCCACGGTCGGCCGCGTGGTCAAGGGCATGGAACTACTGTCGTCACTGCCACGTGGCAGCGGGCCACTCGGCTTCTACGAAGATCCTGGGCAGCGCCTGCCGATCCTGTCCATGCGCGTCGCGGCCGACGTCCCCGTCGCCGAACGCAGTGCGCTCGAACTACTGCGCACCGACACGGCAACCTTCCAGGCCCTGATCGAATCGCGCCGCAACCGCCGCGACGACTGGTACCACGTCCCGGCCGGCAGCATCGACCTGTGCAGCGTGCCGCTGCCGGCAAGGGAGACCTAGGGATGTTCCTCAATCCAACTACGGCGTCACCGTTCTGTGCGGGCGCAGATCGAGCCGGCGCAAGGCCGAACTGCGCCCGTACGGGACAGCCCCAAGCTTTTGATTCCCAATGACGGGGTGACCCCCGCAAGGCCCGCTGCCAACCGTGCGGATGTCATGACGCCATTGCGAGATTGATCAGGGCACCCCTGCGGTTGGCGCGTCCGCCGGCGACGCGGCGTGAGCCGCGAGCCGCATCAATGATGATGCCCACCTGCCCCGTGCACGTGTCCGTGCAGGACTTCCTCGACGCTGGCCTCACGCACGTCGACGATTTCGATGTCGAAATGCAGGGCCTCACCGGCGAGGGGGTGGTTGCCGTCGACGGTGACTTCGTCGCCGTCGATCTCGGTGATGACGACCGGGATCGTGCCGTGTGCGGTCTGCGCCTGGAACTGCATGCCCACTTCGAGTTCGTCGACGCCGGCGAAAGCCTTGCGCGGAACGACCTGGACGAGTTCGTCGATGTAGTCGCCATAGCCCTCGGCGGCGGCGACATCGGCCGTGAAGCGGTCGCCGGCGACATGACCGGCCATCTGCGCCTCGAGTCCCGGCACGATGTTGTGTCCGCCGTGCAGGTAGACCAGCGGCTCGCGTCCGCGCGAGCTGTCGAGCACTTCGCCCGCGTCATTGGTCAGGGTGTAGTGGAACGAGGCGACCATCCGTTCGGTGATCTGCATTTCGACACTCCATAAAAAAACCCCGGGCGCGAGCACCCGGGGTCGAACAGCAAACCTGTCGGCTTACTCCGGACGGACGGCTTCCGCCTGCGGACCCTTCGGGCCCTGGGTCACGGTGAAGGTGACCTTCTGGCCTTCGGCGAGCGATTTGAAGCCGGTGCCTTCGATCGAACGGAAGTGCACGAACACGTCGGGACCCGACTCACGCGTGATGAAGCCGAAACCCTTGGCGTCGTTGAACCACTTGACCGTGCCAGTTTCGCGATTGGACATGACAATGAACCCTTGATTGGAACTTGCTTGAAGGAAACACGCGCCCCTCGTGAAGCGTCGTGGTACTGGGTGTGCGAGGAGCTGTAGCGGGACGCGGCAAGTGGCAGATCAAGGATCGGCTATGCCCGTGTCACGATTCATTGTGATCCGGCATACACAGTGCGGCGGAGTGTACGCGAGCCCGACGGCAAATGCGAATATTCCGTTAAGGATGTTCCGATCAATCCCTCAGCGGCGTCATGACATCCTCAAGGTTGGGGCCGTCCTGTGCGGGATTGATCAGAGCATCCTTAACCACGCCCCCCCGCGAGCACAGGCCAGACCCGATCGCCCGCCGCGGGCGACTTCCAGAACTGCCGATCCGGCGCTACCGTGCACGCCTTTCCGGGGAGGATGCCAGCTTGCGCACGATCATCGTGTTCATCGCCATGCTTGCCGTGGTGCTGCCTGCCACTGTCCGCGCCGGGGAGTGGATCGTCGACGCACGCTACACCGACGAAGCCCAGTTGCGGCACCTCGGCGCCCATTTCCAGCACGTCATCCTCGACCGCGACCAGCGCCTGCTGACCGTCGAGGCCGACGAGGCAGGCATCGCCTTCCTCACCGGGGCCGGCTTCGAAGTGCATGTGGACATGGTCGCCTCGGCCCTGCTGCGCGAGCTGCAACCGCCGGGTGCGGCGCTCGCGAGCATCCCTTCCTACACCTGCTACCGCACGGTCGAGGAAACCGCTGCCCGCATCGACGCCCTCGTCCTCGCCCATCCCGACATCGCGGTCGCGGACGACATCGGCCCGACCTGGGAACACGTGCAGTTGCCGGCCAACGGCTACAGGATGCGCGCGCTGCGTGTGACCCATCTCGCCACCGCCGCCAGCGATCCCGGGCGTCCACCCATGGTCCTGTTCGGCTCGATCCACGCGCGCGAGTACGCGCCAGCCGAGCTGCTGACACGCATGGCGGAATGGCTGGTCACCGGTTACGGCACCGACCCGCAGGCAACCTGGCTGGTCGACCACGTCGATTTCCGCTTCGTCCTGCATGCCAACCCGGACGGCCGCAAGAAGGCCGAAGCCGGCCTGCTCTGGCGCAAGAACACCAACACCTCGAACAACGTCTGCTCGGGCTCGCCAGACAGCAGCTACCACGCGGGCATCGACCTCAATCGCAATTTCCCGTTCCACTGGAACAGCGCGCCGGGTGGCTCGAGTGGCGCGCCCTGCGAGGCGGTCTACCGTGGTCCGGCGCCGATGTCCGAGCCGGAGACCCAGAACCTCGTGCGCTACGTCGCCGGCATCCAGGGTGAGGACGGCGCGTTCAGTGGCGGCGCCCTGCCCGACCGCAAGGCCGATGCCACCACCATCGCCGCGCCCGATGACTACGCCGGCATCTTCTTCGACATCCACAGTTACGGCGGCCTCGTGCTGTACCCTTGGGGCGACGTGAACACGTCGACACCGAACGCCTCCGCGTTCCAGGTACTCGGCCGACGCCTCGCCTGGTTCAACCAGTACACGCCGCTGCGCGCGGTGCAGCTTTACGCGACCGATGGCGGCACCATCGACACGTTCTACGGCCAGCTCGGCGCGCCGTCCTTCGTCATGGAAGTCGGCAGCTCGTTCTTCCAGTCGTGCAGCACGTTCGAATCGACCGTGTTTCCGCACAACCTGGCCGCGCTGAAATACGCCGCACGCACGGCGAAGGCACCGTACCAACTGCCGCTCGGCCCCGAAACCCATTCCCTGTCGCTGGCGCCGATGCAGGTCGAGGCCGGCCAGCCGGTGTCGATCATGGCAACCATCGACGACCTGCGCTACCGCACGGCATCGCCGGCGCAGCCGACTTTCGCCATCACCGCAGCGCGCGCGACGATCGATCTCCCGCCCTGGCATGCCGACGCGCTGCATATCCCGCTTGCCGCGGCGGACGGAAATTTCAACTCCAAGACCGAGAACGTCATCGGCAACCTCGACACCAGCGGTCTCGCCCCCGGCCGTCATCTCGTCTACGTGCAAGGCGTGAATGCGGCAAACGGCGGCACGCCCGGCGTACCTGACGCGGTGTTCCTCGATGTGCTCGCCCCAAACGACACGATCTTCCGCGACGGCTTCGAGCCGCCCGCACAGGAATGACCCCGAAGTGCGGCAGGGACGCGCGCGGCGATCCGGTTCATGGTCAAGGATGTCCTGATCAATCCCACAACCGCGTCGCCGTCCTGTGCGGGCGCAGATCAAGGCGCGACGGCGAAGGCAGACTGGCCGTCTGTCGAGCCGGCGCAACGCCGAGCCGCGCCCGCACAGGACGGCCCCAACCTAGTGGATGTCATGGCGCCATTGCAGGTTTGACCAGAGCATCCTTGAGGCAGCACCTCAGCCGCCATGCGGGGCGAACGTTCCACGGGGCCGGACCGCCGTCAGCCCCGCTGCCGCGTAGCTCGCGCTCGCCGGTCGACCCGCGCGCGCCTATCATGCTGAGCATCCCGACAGCCGATGGGAAGGCGCATGCCGACAATGCACGATCGACCCCAGCGTGGACAGCGCGGATGACTTTCGGGGCGGTCACCCGTTTGCTTCGCGCGCGCGCGGCCGGCGATGCCAACGCCGAAGCGGCGCTGCTGCCGTTGATCTATGCCGAACTTCGCCGCCTCGCCCAACGTCAGCTTGCGGGCGAGCGCAGCGGACACACGCTGACGCCCACGGCACTGGTTCACGAGGCCTGGATGCGCTTGTCGGCCGAGCAGGATCCGGAATCGAGCGACCGCAGCCAGTTCTATGCGCTCGCCGCGCGGCGGATGCGCCAGGTTCTGATCGACCATGCACGTCAGCACAAGGCCGACAAGCGCGGCGGCGGCGTGGCGCCGGTGACGCTGTCGGCGGCCGATACGGTCCTGCTCGAACGCGACGTCGACGTGCTGGCGTTGGAGCAGGCCTTGCAACACCTCGAGGCGCACGATGCACGCAAGGCGCAGGTCGTCGAACTGCGTTACTTCGGTGGGTTGGAAATGGCAGAGATCGCCGAGCTCTTGGGTATTTCGCGCGCCACCGCGCAGCGCGACTGGGAGGTCGCGCGGGCGTTCCTGCACCTGCAACTGGCCTGAGCATGGATCCACGCGCGCTGTCACTGCTGGAACAGGCGCTCGACCAGCCACGCGACGCGCGCGAGCGTTTCCTGCACGAGGCCGCCGGCGCCTCGCCCTCGTTGCTGCAGGACGCGCTGGCCTTGCTGCGTGCCCACGGCGAAAGCGAAGGTCGCTTCGAGCCGGAGGCCCTGCCTGCGCGGATCGGCGACTGGCGGGTGCTGGAGCGGCTCGGCAGCGGCGGCATGGGCGAGGTGTTCCTGGCCGAGCGCGAAGGCGCGGGCTTCCGCCAGCGCGCGGCGCTGAAACTGAGTGCGCTGGGTATCGGCGGTGCCGCGGCGGTGGCGCGTTTCCACGCCGAACGCCAGTTCCTCGCACGCTTCGAGCATCCCAACATCGCCCACGTGATCGATGGCGGCAGCGCCGCCGATGGCCGGCCTTACGTCGCCATGGAGTACGTCGACGGCGAGCCGATCGACCGCTGGTGCGCCAATCGGCGCCTCGCGCTGCGCGAGCGGGTGCTGTTGTTTCTGCAGGTGATCGCGGCGGTGGAAGCAGCGCATCGGGCCTTGATCCTGCACCGCGACATCAAGCCCGCCAACGTGATGGTGACGGCCGAAGGCCAGGTCAAGCTGCTCGATTTCGGGATCGCCAAGAGCCTTGCCGGCGAGGCGGGCCTCACCGGCACCGGCTTCGCCCCGCTGACGCCGCAATTCGCCAGCCCCGAGCAACTGGCCGGTGAGCCGCTCACCACCGCCTCCGACGTGTTCGCGCTGGGTCTGCTGCTGCACCTGTTGCTGACCGGGCGACACGCCTTCGAGCACGCGGGGCAGTCCACTGCGCAAGCACTGGCACATATGCGACGCCAGGCGCCGACCCGGCCGAGCGCACGCATCGATGCTGCCGCGCTGGCGCTGCTGCCACGCGATCTCAGGCACTGGCGCTCGCTGCTCAGCGGCGACCTCGATCGCGTGCTGCTCAAGGCACTGGCAGCCGATCCGGAACGCCGCTATGCCAGTGCCGCCGCCCTCGGCGAAGACCTCGGGCGCTGGCTGGCGTCGCGGCCGGTCAGCGCGCGCCAAGGGGATGCGCTGTATCGCGCGCGCCTGTTCGTCCGTCGCAATGCGCTGGCGGTCACTTCGGCCGGCGCGGCCGCACTCGCGCTGGCGATCGGCCTGGGCATCGCGGCCCACCAGGCCTGGCAGGTAGCGCGCGAGGCGGCACGGGCGGAGAGCGCGCGCGCGTTCCTGCTCGCCCTGATCGCCGACGCCAACCCGGTTGTGAGCGGGCGCGAACCCACGCTCAAGGAAGCACTCGACCAGGCCCTGCCGCGCATCCCCGACCATTTCCGCGGCCAGGCCGACAGCGAGGCCGACGTTCGCCTCGGCATCGGACTGGCCTACACCAACCTGATGCAACTGGACGCCGCCGAAGCGCAGTTTGCCCGCGCGCTGGCCCTGCGCACGCCCGGTACGCGCGGCTGGGCCGAGGTGCTGCAGGCGCGTGCGCTGCTGGCCTGGACACGCGGCCGCACCGATGCCGCCGAAGCCGACTACCGTGCGGCACTCGAGGTCTTTTCCGCCGATCCTGCGCTGCTGCGCGACGCGGGTGAGGTGCAGAACGATCTCGCCTCGCTGCTGAGCGACCTCGGTCGTTTCGAGGAGGCGGTCGCATTCGCCCGAGCCTCGGTTGCCAGTGGGCGCCGCCTCGCGATCGACGACGGCGCACTCGGCGCGCGCCTGGAAAACCTCGGCAGCGCGCTGCAGGGGCTGGGCCGGCTCGACCAATCCGAACAGACCTACCGTGAGGCTATCGAACGTCTTGGGCGCGCGCTGCCGCAGCGCACGGTCGCCTATGCCATTGCGCTGAACAACTTTGCCCTCGTGCAGCGCGATCGCGGCGATCGCGAAGAGGCCTTGAGCCTGTTCCAGCGCGCCGCGCAGGTGCGCGAACAGGCCTTCGGACCCGACCACGCCGATCTCGCCGGTTCGCTCATCAACGCCGCCCGGCTGCAGGCCGAACTAGGCCGGATCGACGATGCCAAAGCCTCGGCCGCACGCGCCGTGGCGCTGGCCGAGCGCGCATTCGCTCCAGACTACATTGGCCGCGGCCACGTCCATCTCGGCGCCGCGCGCGTTGCTCTGGCGGCTGGCGACCTGGCCGGCACGCAGCGTCACGCCGAGGCGGCGCTGGCCGTGTTCGAGCGTGCCGATTCGGCGGCTCCGCAGTGGCTCGATCAGGCGCGGGAACTGCTGCGCGCGGCGGCCGGCAAGCCCGGCGACCAAGGCGATGAGACATCCGCAGGCCGTTCCACGCCTTAGAAGGCAGGCGCAGCATTTCGACTGCGCAGGGGAGCCTTCAATGAAAACCACCACGTTCCACCGATTCCTGCGGCGCGCAGCTCTGCCGGCGCTGCTGGCCTGCGCCGGCCTCGGCGCCCATTCCGCACGGGCGCAGACGCCCGGCCCCAACGGCATTGCCTTCTGGGCGCAAGCGGTGGATGACCTGTGGTTCGAACCTTTCCGCTGGGGCGCCGTGCTGCCGCACCAGGCGGGACCGCCGGATTCATTGGTCACCGCCCACCTGTCGTACAACACGCCCTACACGGTCAGCCTGCTGGGCCAGGGGGCCATCGGGCAATGCCATCACCTGAGCATCGGCAACCCGCACGCGACCCTGCGGATCGCAGGCTCCTCGACACCGGGCATCCTGGAAGTGCACGGCAGCCAGATCGACAACGAAGGGACCATTCTGGTCGGTGGCGCCGACGCGCTGCAGGATTCGCGACTGGTGATCGCCACCCACACCAATGCCAACGGCAGCGGTCGCATTCGCCTGCACAAGCCCGCCGGCCACAACGCCAGCATCGAAGCACCTGGCAGTGCCGGATGGCATCTGGTGAACTGGCCGACCCACACGATCCAGGGCAGCGGCAACATCACCGTCAGCCTGCAGAACGACGGCACCATCGAAGCCGACGTCGCCGGCGCGGAGCTGGCGTTTTCGGGGCTTCACACGGTCACCAACAACGGCACCATGCGCGCCCGCAACGGCGGCCACCTGCGCCTTGCAACGGGCAACGGCAGCAACGGCTTCGACCAGTCGCCCGACGGATCGATCCGCATCGACGCCGGCAGCAGCGCCTCGTTGGGCAACTGCGGCAATCGCGGCCTGACCGGCGGCCAGGTGTTCGGTCCGGGGCCGCTGGTGATCACCTGCCAGGGCGCGCCGATCGAGGACGTGCATCTGCAGGCGTCGGCGCGTGTGGAGGTCCCGAATAACCTCGGTCTGCAGATCGGCCCGGCCGGTCTGCGCAACGACGGCATCATCCTCACCCAAGGCTTCGTGGCCTCGCGCTTTGGCGAGAGCGCGACGATCAGCGGCACTGGCCGGCTGCAGCTGGAGGACGGCGGGTTGACCGACATCTTTGGCGGAACCGGCTATGCGCTGGTCAACGCGCCCGGCCACACCATCGGCGGTGTCGGCACGATCTCGCTGGCATTGACCAATCAGGGCGAAGTGCTGGCCGACCGCAATGGCCAGGGCAGCGGTGCGGGCATCCTGCAGATGCAGACCTCCGCCATGGCGAACGAAGGCCTGATGGAAGCCCGCAACGGCGGCAGCATTCTCCTGTTTGACACCACGCTGGATCAGAGCCTCGTTGGCACGCTGCGCGCGGCGGCGGATTCCAGCGTGGTGCTGAGCGCTGGAACCGTGCGTGGTGGCGTGCTGGCGACCAGCGGCGACGGCATCATCGTCATGGATGGATCTGCCTCCCGCCTCGAGAATCTCGCGATCTCCGGCGGCGCCAATGTGTGGGTGCCCTGCTTCCGCGAGCTGGAACTCGTCGGCGGCATCGACAACGATGGCGTCATCACGGTGGACAACGCCGGCTGCGGCCCGAATTTCGCCACGGTGCGGGGTGTCGGCGATGTCCTCATCGACGGCAGCGGCGCGGTGCGCCTGGCCGCCTCCAGCACGTCGGGCAACGCCGCTACGCTCAGCGCCGGCACGGGCCTCATGACCTTGGGTCCCGCCCAGACCTTGACCGGCTTCGGACGCCTGGCGGGCAACCTGCGCATCGAAGGCGCCATTGACCCCGACCAGCCATTCGCCCCAGTTGGCCCGACCGGCGTGCTGACCCTCGACGCCGGCACGCAACTCGTCATGACCAGCACCAGCGAACTGCACATCGATGTCTTCGGCGCACCGAGCTTCGACCGGATCGTCGGCGGCGGCAACATCGTGCTCGACGGCAGCCTGCTCCTCGACTTCCCCCCCGGATTCGATACCGAAGGCGAACTGGTCATCGACATCGTCACCGGCAACGCGGTCAGCGGACAGTTCGACCAGATGGTACTGCCGCCCGGAAAGCGCTGCTCACGCGCCGAGGTCGAAGTCCTGCCGGATCGCGCACGACTGACTCTCGACGTGCACATGTTCTGCGATGGTGCCGATCCCTGAGTACGTGGCGTCTGCCGGGATGGCGGTGCCTGCACCGGTCGGGGCGGCGCCAGGGATGTGCTTTTCGATCCCGCAACGTCGTCACCATCCCGTGCGGGCGCAGATCCAGGCGCGACGGCGAAGGCAGACTGGCCGTCTGTCGAGCCGGCGCAACAACGAACTGCGCCCGCACGGCACCGCCCCAACCTTCGGATTCCCAATGACGGGGTGACATCCGCACGTTCGCAGCGGCCGCGCACGAGGTGAGCATGTACCTCGTCCTTGCGCTGCGACGCATCTCCGGCAGCGGCCGAGCACCGTTCGTTCCCCAGCCACGGCGTGGGGCGCATGCAGGCTCCAGCGGTGTGCTCAGCGGGTAGCTGCGTACTCGTCGCGGCGCAAGGCTCGAGCGCGAAGTACCCGCGGCAGATTGATCTCGATCCAGTCCGCCAAGCCGCGTACCTTCGCCGCGGCTTCCTGCCCCAACGGGGTCAGGCGGTACTCGACGTGCGGCGGCACCACGTCATGGGCGATGCGATCCACCAGCCCATCGCTTTCCAGCCATTGCAGGGTCTGCGCCAGCATGCGCTCGCTTACCCCGCCGATGGTGCGGCGCAGCTCGCTGAAGCGGTGCATGCGCGTTTCCAGCACCATCAACACCAGCACGCCCCAGCGACTGGTCATGTGCTTGAGCACTTCGCGCGAGGGGCAGGCGGCTGCCAACAGTTGACCGCGCTGCATCTGATCCAGCAAAGGCGAGTCGGTTTCAGTGGCCGGTGCCGCGGATACGCGAGGCTGAACAGTGTTCATACTTACCTTTGTGTGCGTACTTACTATTCGTAAGCGCTAATCCTAGACTTCGGGACTCCACCCGTCAATGAAAGGAGCCACACCATGAACATCGCCATCACCGGAGCCACCGGCCAGCTGGGCCACCTGGTCATCGCCACCCTCAAGCAAAAGGTGCCGGCCACGGACATCGTGGCGCTGGTACGCACACCGGCCAAGGCCGCGGACCTGGGCGTGGCGGCTCGCGCCTTCGACTACACCCGGCCCGAGCAGCTCGCACCGGCGCTGGCCGGCATCGATACGCTGCTGCTGATCTCCAGCAGTGAAGTGGGGCAACGTGCTGCTCAGCACGCCAATGTCATCACCGCAGCCAAACAGGCCGGGGTCAGGCAGATCGTCTACACCAGCCTGCTGCATGCGGACGTCTCGCCATTGAACCTGGCCGATGAGCACCGGCAGACCGAAGCGATGCTCAAGGAATCGGGCATTCCCCACACCCTGCTGCGCAACGGCTGGTACACCGAGAACTACACCGCCTCGGTGCCGGCGGCATTGGCCAACGGCGCCTTCCACGGCAGCGCCGGCGAAGGCCGGATTGCCTCCGCGCCGCGGGCCGACTATGCCGAAGCGGCCGCGGTGGTCCTGAGCAGCACCGGCCACGCGGGCAAGACCTACGAGCTTGCCGGCGACGATGCTTACACCCTGGCCGACCTCGCCGCGGAAATCTCCCGACAGGCCGGCCGCTCGATTCCCTATGTCGACCTGCCCGAGGCCGAGTATGCCGCCGCGCTCGAGGGCGCCGGCCTGCCGGAGGGCCTGGCGGGTGCATTCGCTTCCTGGGATACCGGTGCCGCAAAGGGCGGCCTGTTCGACGACGGGCACCAGCTGTCGAAGCTGCTGGGCCGGCCGACCACGCCCCTGTCCACCGTCGTGGCACAGGCACTGAAGGCGGCGGCTTGATGCACGGCGGCCTTGCGTCGCACAGGCGGCGCAAGGCCCACCGCGCGGAATGCCGCGCCCTACCCTGACCACAACCACGAGCCCACCATGAAAAGCCACAAGTACACCATCACCGTCCGCCGTACCGAGGACAAGGACGGCAACCCCACCGACGGCCCCGCGATCGCATTCACCGCGACCAACCATGACGAACTCACCGAGATCGTCAAGCGCGTGCAGGAAGCCGGACAGTTCCCGCCAGACGAGGCCGCCGCATTCGCCATCGGCCTGAAACTGTTCGGCGAAACCATGCTGCTGCACCGGGACTCATCGCTGTTCACCGAGATGCGGCCGCACTTTCTGGAGTTCATGAAAAAGCTGAAAGCCTCGCTCAAGGACGCCTGATGCCGCTTGCGCCAAGGTGCACATTTTCGAACGCTACTCATAGCGAGGGGACGTCGCTGCATCGGGAATGGGCCAGACGCGTCTGGCCGCATTCAGGGAAGTGAATCAGGGAATCCTCAAGCTCACCATCATGGCGCGGCTCTGTCGGTCTGCTGTGCGAAATCTCAGCGCGCGGTGTACCCGCCGTCGGCGACCAGCGTGGCCCCCGTGATGAAGCCGGCGCCTTCCGACAGCAGGAACGCCACGGCATGCGCGATCTCATCGGCACGTCCCAGTCGACCGATCGGATGCTGGTCGACAAGCCCTTCGAGCGCCTTGGGGTCGACCGTGTCCAGGATCGGCGTCTCAACGCCGCCGGGATGAACCGAATTGACGCGGACACCCTGACTCGAATAGGCCAGCGCCGCCGACCGGGTCAGCCCGGTGACGCCGTGCTTGGAGGCGACATAGGCCGGATCGGCAGGGCTGCCGACCAGGCCCATGATCGAAGACGTGTTGACGATGGCACCGCCACCAGCGGCGAGGATGGCCGGGATCTGATGGCGCAGGCCGTAGGCCACGCCACCGAGGTTGATGTCGATGACGCGCCGCCAGTCCGCCGGTTCCAGCTCGCCTACCGCCGTCGCAGGACCGACGATGCCGGCATTGTTGACCGCGTAATGCAGGGCACCAAAGGCCTCGACCGCGCGGTCGACCGTGGCCTTGGCATCGGTGGCGCTGGAGACGTCGGCGACGTGCCCCACGGCACGCCCGCCGGCTGCGGTGATCGCGGCCACGACGCGCTCCACCGCATCGGCCTTGAGATCCGATACAACGACGGACAGGCCGTTGGCCGCGAGCAGGCGGGCGGTGGCCTCGCCGATGCCGGATGCGGCACCGGTGACGAGGGCGGATTGACCGCTGAATGAGTAGCGCATGGATTCACTCCTTGGTCGAGTACGTCCCTATCCGGAGGCAGGCGATGGCGAGCGCTTGCCCTTGGAAGTGCGTGACGGCGCCTTGCGGCGGCTGCGGGGTTTCGGGGCGGATCTCTCCGCACCTTGGCTGAAGAGTGCCAGCACCTGCTGCAGGCTGGCCTGCTCGTGCTCTGCCAAGGGCCCGCCACGGCGCGCCAGATCGGCGATCACCGCTGCGGCCTCGCGCGCGGACCGGGCGGGCACGTCCCGCAGCAGATGCGGAATCTGCGCCAGCGCGGCGGCGCCGTCGCGCCGCACGAGCAAGGCCTGATGGCGGATCAGCCTGCGGAAATCTGCAAAACGCGAGGGCTGGCCCGGCGTGGGCTGAAGCTGCGGCCGGCTCAGCTCCCAGGCGTGGTCGAAATGGCGGCCATCGGCTTCGCCGCGGGCCAGAAACACGACACACAGCGCGCGAATCATGGCTTCGACCAGGCCGCCCTGCGCCATCTCCTCGTCGAGGCGGCTCATCTGCGCGGCCATGAAGGCGCGATGCTCCGGCGTATCACCGGGGTGCGGACGCACCGGCGTCGTGTCATTCGTGCTCTGCCCGGCCAGCGCCTGCATGGCGGGCGCGCTGTAGATCGCATCGAAAGTGCGCGCGTACAGCGCGTCGCGCTGATCGCGCCAGGCATCGAGCGACTGTTCGATGCCATCGGAGATCTGCTCCTGAACCTGCAGGAACGGATTGTCAGCCGAGACAGGCCGGCGGTTCTCGCGCGCGTTTTCGGCCGCAGCCGCCACGATCCCGGCCCAGGGATGCCGATCGGACCAGGTTTCATAGCCAACCCGCAGCGGATGGAACATTTCCATCATCCTCGCCGAATGCGGCGTGGCCCAGGCCCGCACCCACGGCTGCAGCAGATTGCGGTACAGCGCAAGATTGATCTCCGAGACGCGGGCAGCGGCGGCGAAGCGGCGCTCGGACGCCGGGTCGGGCTTGACGATGCCGCGCACTTCCTCGACGCCGCTGCGACGGATCTTCATCAGGTAGCTACTGTCGTCCGCCCCGTTCACCGTTTCGCCGGGCACGCGATCGGCGACCTCGGCACGGTAGATGCCGGCCGGCATCAGGTCGATGATGTCGATGTGGGCCGCGAACTGCCGATGCTCCTTCCGGCCCACGCTGCCCGACACGAAGATGCCCAGATGGCCGATGCTGTCGTGCGTGGCGAAGACGATGGTCTGGTCGTGGCCGACGACGTCCTCGTCGTCGCGGTACAGGTCGGTGATCCAGCCCAATGCCTGGGCCGGCGGCGTGATGTTGTCGCCGTACGAACAGAACACGATGATCGGCGAGCGGACGTTGCGCAGGTCGATGCGCACACCATCGGAGGTCGACAGCTCCGCGGTGGCCAGCTTGTTGCCGATGAACAGGTCATCGACGATGGTCTGCATCTCGCCGCCATCCAGAAAAACGTGGCCGCCCCAGTACTTCTCGAAGCCCAGATACCGCGGTCCCTCGGTGTCGACCTTGGCGTAGAGGTCGTACTGCTTCTTCCACAGGGTGTTGGCCGGGTCCAGGTTCTCGAAGTTCTGCACCAGCCAGGCACCATCGAAACGACCGGCGCCCAGATCGCTGGTCAACGCGGTCAGCCAGCTTCCGCCGGTCAGGCCGCCGCCGTAGCGCATCGGATTGTCGCCGGCCCAATACGACAGCGGCGTGCCGGCCAGGATGATCGGGCCGAACAGCTCCGGCCACACCGCCGCCGTCATCAGCACCTGCCAGCCGGCCTGGCAATTGCCGATCACCGCCGGCTTGCCGATGCTGTCCGGATGCAGCGCAGCGACCTTGCGCAGGAACGCCGCCTCCGCGTGCATCACGTCTTCCACGCTCTGCCCCGGCACCGGATCGGGCAGGAAGCCGACGAAATAACACGGATGGCCCTCCTGGAGCGCCGCGCCGATCTCGCTGTCGGGCTTGAAACCGCCGATTCCAGGACCGTGCCCTGCGCGCGGATCGACAATGACGAACGGACGCTTGGCCGGATCGGTCGGGACGCCCTCGGCCGGCAGGATGCGCACCAGCCCGTAGTTGACCGGCCGCGGCAGGTCCAGACCGGACATCACCAGCTCACCGGCAAAATTGAGCACGTTCGGCGCGCGCTCCTGCAGGTGCGTGCGGTACTGGTTGCCGCGCTGGCGACGGATGTCGCCATACAACAGGACGCGCTGGCAGGCGTCCACCGCGTACTCGCTGGCAGCGCCAAACCACTGCATGGGGTACATATCCGAGATCTTCATGCCATTTGACCGATGGTCTTGCGAAAACGCGCGAGCGAGAACGCGAACAGGACGGCGCCGATCAGCGCCATGGCCAGCAGCTGCACCCACACCACCTCGATGCCGGCACCGCGAAACAGGATGGCCTGGCCGAACTTCACGAACTGGGTGGTCGGCGCAGCGAGCATGAGGTCCTGCAGCCAGCCGGGCTGGCTCTCGCGCGGGGTGCTGCCGCCGGAAAGCATCTGCAGCGGCAGCAGCACCAGGATCACCAGCATGCCGAACTGGGGCATGTTGCGGGCGATGGTGGCCAGGAAGATCCCCATCGAGGTGGTGGCGAACAAGAGCAGCGCTGCGCCGAAGAAAAACAGCGGCAGCGAACCGGCCACAGGTACACCCAAGGCCCAGCGCACGACGAGGTTGAGTGACATCGCGGAAGCCAGCAGCACAACCAGCCCCATCGACCAGATCTTGGCGAGCATGATCTCGGCCGGCGTCACCGGCATCACCAGCAGGTGTTCGACCGTGCCGTGCTCGCGCTCGCGGATCAGCGCCGCGCCGGCCAGGACGATCGACAGCATGGTGATCTGGTTGATGATCTGCGACAGGCCGCCGAACCAGGATTTCTCCAGCGAGGGGTTGAAGCGGGCACGCAGTTCCAGGTTCACGGGCAGCGCTGTGCCGGCGCGGTAACGCTGCACGAATTCCTGCACCTCGCCCAGCACCACCTGCTGGATGAAGCCGCTGCCGGTGAAGGCCTGGCTCATGCGGGTGGCATCGGTATTGAGCTGGATCTGCGCATCGCGCCCGGCCAGCACGTCGCGCTGGAAATTGGGCGGGATGATCAGGGCGAAGGTGTAGGTGCCCGCGTCCATGCCCGGATCGACCTGCGCCTGGTCGATCAGGAAAGGCGGGGTGAAATGCGGCGGGTAGAACGCACTGGTGATGCGCTCGGAAAGCTGCGAGTGGTCCTCGTCGACGATGGCGATTGGCGCCTTGTGCAGGGTCTCGGGCATCGAGGAGGCCGCCGAA
Source organism: Dokdonella sp. (assembly GCF_019634775.1). Classification (NCBI taxonomy): domain Bacteria; kingdom Pseudomonadati; phylum Pseudomonadota; class Gammaproteobacteria; order Lysobacterales; family Rhodanobacteraceae; genus Dokdonella; species Dokdonella sp. The sequence continues at coordinate 157,382 of NZ_JAHCAS010000002.1, read as the reverse complement.
TACACCGCAAAGGTGAACGTGAATACCGTCAGCACCAGCATGATCGGGTCGCGCCACAGGCTCCAAAGCTCCTTGACGCCCAGGCGATAGATGTTGGCCAAGGTCCGCCGCATGCTCAGGACTCCTGCTTCTTCAACAGCAGCACCGCTGCGCTGATGATCACCGGCACCGCCAGCAGCAGCGGCCAGAAGTTGGCCGTCAGGTCGTCGAAGCCGAGCGCCTTGTTGAAGACGCCGCGACTGATGGTGAACATGTGGCTGGCGGGATAGACCTCGCCGATGAAGCGTGCGCCGCCCTCGAGCGAGGACACCGGATCAAACAAGCCGCCAAACTGCGTCGTCGGAATCAGGGTTCCGACCAAGGCGAAGAACATCGCCGCGATCTGGCTGCGGGTCACCGCCGAGGCCAGCAGGCCCATGCCGGTCGAGATCAGGCAGAACAGCAGCGTGGCGACCGCCAACGCCAGGAAACTGCCCTTGATCGGCACGCCGAACACGGTCACTGCCATGAGGGTCATCAAGGCAAAGTTGATCATCGCCAGGGCCACATAGGGCAGCTGCTTGCCAAGCATGAACTCGGCGCGCGTCACCGGGGTGACGTACAGGTTGATGATCGAGCCCATTTCCTTCTCGCGCACCACCGCCAACGCCGCCAGCATGGCCGGCAGCATCATCAGCAGCAGCGGGATCACCGCCGGCACGATTGCCGGCAGGCTCTTGACGTCCGGGTTGTAGCGGAATCGGTTCTCCACCGAAACGCTGCCCGATGCGCTGCCTCCCTGCCTGCGGCTCGCCTGGTCGCTGAGCCAGTGCTGGTGCATGCCCTGGATGTAGCCGCGCACGGTCTCGGCCAGTTGCGGCATCGCGCCGTCGAACCAGGCGCCGATCGCGACCTCGCGCCCGTGCATCAGGTCGCGGCCAAACCCGGAGGGAATCTCGATGGCCAGCGACAGCTCGCCGCGGCGCATGCGCCGCTCGAGCTCGCCATAGTCGGCGATGGGGGCTTGCTCCAGGAAGTAGCGCGAGCCGCTGATGTCGAGCAGATAGCTGGTGCTGAGCGTGCTCTGGTCACGATCGAGCACGGCATAACGGATGCCGGTGACGTCGTTGCCGATGCCAAAACCCATCACGATCATCAGGATGATCGAGCCGACCAGGGCCAGCGTGGCGCGTACCGGATCGCGCTGGAGCTCCAGCGTTTCGCGCCACAGGTAGCTGTACAGGCGCTGCAGGCTGAAGCGCCTGCGCGCGTGCCGTGCCGCGTCCTGTAGCGGCGGGGCAGTTGCCGCGGCACCGATCTCGACCTCGCTGTGCGGCGCGCCACCGCCCGCTTCCACCAGATAACCGATGAAGGCCTCTTCCAGAGACGCCGCGCCGCGCTTTTCCACCAGCCGCGCCGGCACGTCGCTGTCCAGCACCTTGCCTGCGTGCATCATCGACATGCGATCGCAGCGCTCGGCCTCGTTCATGAAATGGGTGGAGATGAAGATGGTCACCTGATCACGCCGCGACAGTTCGACCAGCAACCGCCAGAACGTGTCGCGCGCCACCGGGTCCACGCCCGAGGTCGGCTCGTCCAGGATCAGCAGCTCGGGCTTGTGCACCATCGCCACCGCCAGCGACAGCCGCTGACGAATGCCCAGCGGCAACGATTCGGGCAGTTCGTCCAGCACCGGCCCGAGGCCAAAACGCTCGACCATCTCCGCCACGCGCGCCGGGATATCTGCCTCCGGCACGTCGAAAAGCCGCGCGTGCAGCACCAGGTTCTGCCGCACCGTCAGTTCGCTGTAGAGCGAGAAGGCCTGCGACATGTAGCCCACGCGCTTGCGGGTGGCGATGTCCTTGGGGTCTACCTCGCGACCGAACAGCCAGGCCTGCCCCTCGCTGGCCGGCAGCAGGCCGGTCAGCATCTTCATCGTGGTGGACTTGCCGCAGCCGTTGGAGCCGAGGAAGCCGAAGATCTCGCCACGGCGTATGCGAAAGCTCACGCGATCGACCGCAACGAAATCACCGAAGCGCATGGTCAGCTCCCGGGCTTCGATCGCGATATCGTCGGCCCCGGCCCGCAAGGGTGGAATCACCACCGGCGCGTGGCCGCGCTTTTTCTCCTCCGGCAGCAGGGCGATGAAGGCGGCTTCGAGCGCATCGCAACCGGTACGTTCGAGCAGTTCGGCCGGCGTCCCGGTGGCCAGCACCTGGCCGCCGTCCATCGCCACCAGCCAGTCGAAGCCCTGGGCTTCGTCCATGTAGGCGGTGGCCACGATCACGCTCATGTCGGGGCGACCGCGACGGATGCTGGCGATCAGGTCCCAGAACTGCGCGCGCGCCAGCGGGTCGACGCCGGTGGTTGGCTCGTCGAGGATCAGCAGGTCCGGATCATGAATCAAGGCACAGCAAAGGCCGAGCTTCTGTTTCATGCCACCGGACAGCTTGCCTGCCGGGCGAGCGAGGAATGGATGCAATCCCGTGGCGCGCGTCAGTTCGTCGATACGCCGGCGACGTTCGATCCTGTCGTGACCGAACAGGCGCGCGAAGAACTGCAGGTTTTCTTCCACCGACAGCGTGGGATACAGATTCTTGCCCAGCCCCTGCGGCATGTAGGCAATGCGCGGACCGACGATGTCGCGGTGTCGCTTGCTGGCCATGTCGCCACCCAGCACCTCGACGCGCCCTTCCTGCACCGCGCGCGCACCGGCCAACAGCGACAGCAGGCTGGACTTGCCCACGCCATCGGGGCCGATCAGCCCCACCATGCAGCCGGCGGGCAAGTCCAGCGTCACGCCCGCCAGCGCCTGCACCTTGCCATAGCGCAGGCGCAGCGCGTCCATGCGCACCACGGGGGCGCTGGCCAGCGCTGTCATGGCCGTGCCTTCAACGCCAGTCGGGCCGGCCACTCCTGTGTCGGATCAAGTCGAACCCAGGCCTCGCCGGGCAGGCCGGTCTTGACGTGCTCGAGGTGATCGAGCAGCAACTGCCGGTCGATCCGGGCACGCACGCGGAACATCAGCTTCTGGCGCTCGTTCGCCGTCTCCACCGTCTTGGGCGTGAACTGCGCCGCGCTGGCGATGAAGGAGATCGTGGCGGGAATCACGAAGTCCGGAGCGGCATCCAGCACCAGGCGCGCCTCCGCGCCAAGCGCCACCCGGCCGGCGGCCTCGGTGGGAAGGAAGAAGGTCATGTAGACATCGGAAACGTCGAGCATGTTCATCACGCGACCGCCGGCGCCAAGCACCTCGCCGGGCTGTGCCACGAGGAACTGCACGCGGCCGTCGCGCGGTGCCTTGAGCTGGCTGTCGTCGATCTCCGCCTGGATACGCTCCAGCGTGGCATCCAGCGCCTCGACCTGCGATTGCGCACTCACGACTTGCGCCTTGGCCGCGCCGATGGCGGCATCGGCCGATGTCACCTGCGCCTGCGCAGCGGCAACGGCAGCGACCGCGCTTTCCAGGCGGGTGCGGTCATCGTCCACCACCTGCACCGAGATGGCGCCACCCCGCACCAGAGTCTCCGAGCGCGTCAGGCGACGCTGCGCAGCGTTGCGCTCGGCGGTGGCCTGATGCGCCTGTGCCGCCAGTGCGGCCTTGTCGCTTTGGCGCATGGCCAACTGCGCCTCTGCTGCCGCCACGGCAGTGACGGCCTGCGCCCGTTGCGCCTGCGCCTCGCGCAATTGCGCCTCCAGCGTTTGCACCTGCATGGTCGCCAGCACCTGTCCGGCTTTCACGAACGCACCTTCCGTGACCAGGATCTGGTCCACGCGACCGGCCAGCTTGGTGGCGATGTCGAGTTCGGTGGCCTCGATGCGTCCGTTGCCCGAGGCGAAAGCCGAATGGTCGTCGGCAGCGGCAATTTGCCGCCACGCATACCATCCACCGAGCGCAAGCACGATCAGGGCGGCAGCAGGGATCAACTTGTTCTTGAGTCGGAAGTCCATGGCGATATGCACCTGAAAGAGTCAGTTGAGTATTCCGAATGGGATCTTGGGATCGACACCAGTGGCGCGGCGCGTTGCTCGCCCACCCACTTCGTCCGGCAACGTCACGGCACGGGACCATCGTCTTGCCGGATACCAATGGTTGGTTCGGAACATGCTCATTCGGGCATTCCACGAATGATTGCAGGGGATCGACCCACTCCGTCTCCGGTGCCGCCTGCAACTGCTGCGGAGTCCTTGGGTGGCGAACTTGTTGCCCATGAGCTTGGCCGCGATGGCACCGCTTGCTCGAATGGTCTCTTCCAATTCGACCTATGCGCGGTCTTGCAGCGAGCTGCACCAGCGCATTCTACCCCCTCGGAATGGTGCAGCGCACTATCAACCACTGGTCTCACACCGTGCGCCGCATTCACGCGCTGATTTCTCACGCCCGCGAACACCAGGAAGCATTTGCGGAATCTGCCCTTGACCCGCTGGGGCAAGAGTCATCGAACTCGCGGGGGTCACAGCCGCTTTCCGGGCACCCGGCGACACATCCCGTGAAACGGCAAGAACACACTCATCATCGGCGCGGCACCGTGGATTGGGCCGGCAACGGCTATTGCACTTGCCGAATCCGGTGCAACCGTCGTGCTCGCCGACACGGATATTCGGGCCGCGGAGGGCACCGGGCGACAACGGGTGGCAGCCGGCACCACGCCATCGCAGCAGGCGTTATCACCAGCGTGGCGGATGCGGCCGAGGCCATGGCCGCGTACGCGAGCCGATTCTTCTGTCCGGACCTCGTGTTGTCGAAGCCGGCATCGGGGCGCACATCGATATCCTCGCGCATGTCCAGCTCGTGCTCCGGCTGCGCTCCGGTGGCGTCGCGGATTCAACCAGAGCGCGCGGCATGGCGCGATTCGAGCACGCGGTCGACCTCGGCGAGGCCCAGGCCGCGCGCACGCAGCAGCACGAGCAGGTGAAACACGAGATCGGCGGCTTCGCCGAGCAGTTCCGCATCGTCGGCATCGACACCGGCGAGCGCGGTTTCCACGCCTTCCTCACCGACCTTCTGGGCGATGCGGCGCAGGCCCGACTCGAACAGTTTCGTCGAGTAGCTCCCGGATGGACGCTCGACGGCGCGGCGCGCGACCAGCGCATCGAGTTCGCCAAGGAAAGCGGCGGGCAACGCCACGTCGCCGAAGCAGCTCCGCGTGCCGGTGTGGCAGGTCGGGCCGTGCGGCACGGCATGCACGAGGATCGTGTCGGCATCGCAATCGAGATGCAGCGAAACAAGCTCAAGCACGTGGCCCGAGGTCTCGCCCTTCATCCACAGGCGTTGCCGGCTGCGACTGAAGAAGGTCACCTTGCCGCTCGCCTGCGTCGTCGCGAACGCCTCACGGTTCATCCAGCCGAGCATGAGCACGGTGCCGCGGTACGCATCCTGCACGATTGCAGGCAGCAGGCCGCCGCTCTTTTCCCAGTCGGGTTCGATACCTGCGCTCACTGACGCACCTCCACACCATGCGCGGCGAGATGCCGCTTGAGTTCCGGAATTGCGATCGCACCGGAATGAAACACGCTCGCCGCGAGCGCGGCATCGACGTCGACCTCGATGAAGGCGGCACGGAAGTGTTCCATCGAACCGGCCCCGCCCGAGGCGACCAGCGGCACCCGGCACAGCGCGCGCGCGGCACGCAGTTGTTCGAGATCGTAGCCCTCGCGCACGCCGTCGGCGTCGATGCAGTTGAGCACGATCTCGCCAGCACCGCGCCGCTGGACCTCGACGATCCAGTCGAGCGTGCGTCGTGGCAGCGCCTCGATGCGCGAAGGATCGCCGCTGTATCGACGCACGCGCCACTCGCCGTCGACGTCGCGGCGGCTGTCGATGCCGACCACCACGCACTGCACGCCAAAGGCCTCGGCGAGCGCATCGACCAGATCTGGGTTTTCCAGCGCCGGCGAGTTGATCGAGACCTTGTCGGCTCCGGCGTGCAGAACTTCACGTGCGCCGGCGACATCGCGGATGCCACCGGCGACGCAGAACGGGATATCGATGACGCGGGCGACGCGCTCGATCCAGGCACGTTCGACACGACGTCGCTCCGGGCTGGCCGTGATGTCGTAGAACACGAGTTCGTCGGCACCTTCGTCACGATAGCGCAGGGCCAGCTCGACGATATCGCCGACCACGACATGGTCGCGGAAACGCACGCCCTTGACGACCACTCCATCGCGCACGTCCAGGCACGGAATGATGCGTCGGCTCAGCATGTCAGTGCCTCGCTCAGGTCTACGCGGCCTTCGAGCAGGCAGCGGCCGAGGATGACCGCGGCGGCCGGCGTTGCCGCCAACGCACGGATGTCGCCGAGATCGCGCACGCCACCAGACGCCTGCACGTCCAGCGTCGGTACCAGCACACCGAGATGTGCATAGAGGGCGAGATTCGGCCCGGCCAGCATGCCGTCGCGGTCGATGTCGGTGCACAGCAGATGACGCGCGCCGGCCTCGGCGAAACGCGGCGCGAGCGCGTCGAGCGTGGCCGCAACCGGCTCGGTCCAGCCACTGGCCGACAATCGCCATGCGCCATCGACGAAGCGTGTGTCGAGGGCGACGACGATGCGCTCGGCGCCATGCCGAGCGATCCATTCGCCCACGCAGGCGGGGTCGCGCACGGCAACGCTGCCGACCACGACGCGCTGCACGCCTGCCTCGAACAGGCGGACCAGATCATCGGAGCCGCGTACGCCACCTCCGGCTTGGAGTGCGAATCCGAGTCGGGCCATCGCCTCGATCGTGCGCAGGTTGTCGAGCCGGCCGCTGCGCGCACCATCGAGATCGACGACATGCAGCCAGCGTGCGCCGGCATCACGATAGCGCCGGGCCTGCACCACGGCATCGACCGCGTAGTCGGTCTGGCGCGCGTAGTCACCCTGGCGCAGGCGCACGACGCGGCCTTCGCGCAGGTCGAGGGCGGGGATCGGCTCGAGGCTCATGTGGCAATGAAGTTGGCGAGCAGGCGTGCACCCAGCGCCGATGAACGCTCGGGGTGGAACTGCATGCCGGTGAAATTGCGCACGCGCACAATCGCCGCGAACGACTCGCCATGGTCGACGCGGGCCAGCGTGTGCGTATCGACGGCGGCGGCATAGCCGTGCACGAAATAGGCCCAGGCGTGTGCATCGATCCCGGCGAGCAAGGCGTCGCAACGTTCGATGGCGAGGCGATTCCAGCCCATGTGCGGCACGCGCCGGTGCTCGTCGCCGACGATGCGGCGCACCCGACCGGGAATGATGCCGAGGCATGGCGTATCGCCCTCCTCCGAATGCTCGAACAGCAATTGCATGCCGAGGCAGACACCCAGCACGGGCTGTGTGAGCCCGCGCAACACCTCGACCAGCCCGGCCTCGCGCAGGCGCGCCATGCCCGGTGCCGCCGCACCGACACCGGGCAGGATCACATGTGAGGCAGCGCGGATGCGTGCCGCATCGGCGCTCAGTTCGACACCGATCCCAAGACGTTCGAACGCATAGCGCAGCGAGCCGATATTGGTACCTCCGGCATCGACCAAGACCACTTCGCGCGTGCTCACAACATGCCCTTCGTGCTCGGCAGCTCGTCGCCCTGCACGGTGATGGCGGGGCGCAGTGCACGTGCGAAGGCCTTGAAGCAGGCTTCAATCATGTGATGTGCGTTGTCACCGCGCACCGAAAGGTGCAGGTTCGCACCAAGCGCTTCGCACAGCGAGCGAAAGAAGTGCGGCACCAGCTCGCTGGGCAGCGCGCCGACCTCGGCGCGTGGGAAGCTGCCCTCGAAGACGAGGTACGGTCGGCCCGACAGGTCGAGCACGGCACTGGCCAGACTCTCATCCATCGGCAGGGTGAAACCGTAGCGGCCGATGCCACGCTTGTCGCCGAGTGCTGCACGCAGCGCCTCACCAAGGGCGAGCGCGCTGTCCTCGACGGTGTGGTGCTCATCGACGTGGATGTCGCCGTCGCAGGTCAGCTCGAGGGCGAAGCCGGCGTGACGCGCGATCTGCTCGAGCATGTGGTCGAAGAACCCAAGGCCAGTGCGGATCGAGGCATGTACCGGCGCATCGAGGTCGACGCGGACATGGATCCGCGTCTCACCCGTCTGCCGCGTGAACACGCCGACGCGCGGCGTGGCGCAGAGCTGATGCGCGATCTCGGCCCAGGGCAGGCCTTGCGCCCCGCATCGAAACCCGCGAACGCCGAGATTGGCAGCAAAGGCCATGTCCGTGTCACGGTCACCGACCATCGCCGACCGCGTCCGCGACCAGTCGTCGCGGGCGAGCCAGTGGCGCACCAGTCCTGTGCCTGGCTTGCGTGTATCGCGACCCTCGTGGGCAAAGCTGCGATCGATCAGCACTTCCTGGAACACGATGCCCTGCGAAGCGAGTATGCGCAGCAGCAATGCGTGTGGCCCTTCGAAGTCAGCCTGTGCGAACGCCGGTGTACCGAGCCCGTCCTGGTTGGTCACCATGATCAGTTCGTAGCCGGATGCGACACACCGCTGCAGCGCGGCAACCACGCCCGGCAACAAGGCGAGTTTCTCGAACGCGTCGATCTGCTGGTCAGGCGGCTCCTCGATCAGGCAGCCGTCGCGGTCGAGGAACAGCAGCTTGCGCGCACTCATCGGCCGGATTCCATGCTGGCCAGCAGGTCGATCACGCGCGCGTTCTCGTCACGCTGGCCGATGCTGATGCGCAGGTAGCCAGCAAGCCGCACATGACGGCTGACATCGCGCACGACGACGCCGCCGGCAAGCAGGTGCCGGCATGCGGCGGCGCGATCCTTGAAGGCGACGCAGAGGAAATTCGCGCGCGATGGCAGTACCGCCTCCACCTGCGGCAGACGTGCGAGTTCGGCCGCCATGCGTTCGCGCTCGGCGGCGATCACTGCCACACGTTGCCGGGTCAGTTCACGGCCTTCGGTGCTCAGTGCCGCGAGCGCCGCGGCGGTGCTCGGCGTCGGCAATGGGTACGGCGGCATGATCCGCCGCAGCAGGCCAACGATCTCGGCGCTGGCCAGCAGGCAGCCGATGCGCGCGCCGGCCAGCGCCCAGGCCTTGGACAGGGTACGCAGCACGCACAGGTTTGCATGGCGCTGCAGGACACTCGCCGCGCTCGGCGCCGCAGCGAATTCGATGTATGCCTCGTCGACGACGACGAGTGCGCGCCCACGCAGAACCTCGGCGAGGCGTTCGATCGCGGCAAGCGGAGCCAGCCCGCCGGTCGGGTTGCCTGGCGAACACAGGAACACGAGGCGCGCCTGATCGGGCACCGTCGCGAGTGCACCGAAGTCGATCTCGAACGCCTCGTCGAGCGGCACCTCGAGCAGCGGCGCACCCTGCACCGCCGCACATACCGAATACATGCCGAAGGTCGGTGGACAGGTCACCACGGCATCGCGCCCAGGACGGCAGAACGCGCGCACGAGCAAGTCGATCATCTCGTCACTGCCACGACCAACCAGGATGCTATCCGTAGCGACGCCATGGAGTTCGGCAAGGCGCTCGACCAGGCTGCAAGGTTGCGGATCTGGATAGCGATTGAGCGGCGGATCCGTCACGACGCCGGACGGCGGCCACGGTGATTCGTTGGCGTTGAGCATGACCTCGCCACCGGTCGCCTCGATGCGCGCGGACGAGTACGGCTGCAGGGCGAGGATCTCGGGGCGGGCGAGTTCGAGCACGCTCATGCGACGGCATCCAATGCAGCCAGGCGCACGTCGACCGCCTGCGCATGCGCTTCAAGGCCTTCGGCCCGCGCCAATGTCGTCGTGCAGGCCCCGATCGCGCGCAGGCCATCGGCCGACAGTTCCTGCACGCTGACCTGCTTCTGGAAGCTCGCCACCGACAGGCCACTCCACGCACGCGCACTGCCGCTGGTCGGCAGCACATGGTTGGTACCGCTACAGTAGTCACCGACCGATTCGGGCGACCACGCGCCGAGGAAGATCGATCCGGCATGCTCGACCGCATCGAGCAGGGCGCGCGGGCGCGCGACATTGAGAATGAGATGTTCCGGAGCGTAGGCGTTGCTGAGCGCGACGGCCGCGTCGAGATCGTCGACGCGGATGATGCGCGCATGTTCGAGGGCGCTCGCGGCCAGCGCGGCACGCGGCAGCAGATCACACTGGCGTGCGACCTCGGCCTCGACCGCCGCCGCCAGCACGGTCGAGTCGGTCACGAGGATCACCTGCGAATCGCCGCCATGCTCAGCCTGGGCGAGCAGGTCGGCCGCAACGAAGCGCGGATCGGCCGCGGCATCGGCGATGACCAGCACTTCCGACGGCCCGGCCGGCATGTCGATCAGCGCGCCATCCGGGTCGGCAGCGACCTGGCGCTTGGCTTCCGTCACCCACGCATTGCCTGGGCCGAACAGTTTGTCGCAGCGCGATACCGAGCCCGCACCATAGGCCATCGCCGCGATCGCCTGCGCACCGCCGAGCTTGTGCACGCGGCGGATTCCGCACAGGCGCGCGGCATACAGCACGGCTTCGTCGCAGCGGCCATCAGCGCGTGGCGGCGTGCACAGCACGATGTTGCGGCAGCCGGCGAGTTCGGCCGGCACACCGAGCATCAGTGCGGTCGACGGCAACGGGGCGGCACCCGCCGGCACATAGCAGCCGACCCGCGCAATCGGGCGCAGCAAGCGTTCGCAGCGTACGCCCGGCGCGGTGTCGATAGCATACGGCTGCGGTGCGCCGGCGCGATGGAACATGGCGATGCGTTCCCGCGCATCGGCGATCGCCTGCCTGATGTCGGCGCCGAGCGCTGCCTCGGCAGCCTGGAACTCTTCGTCACTGACGCGATGATCGGCAAGTCGGCAACCGTCGAAGCGTTCGGTCAGTGCGAGCAATGTGGCATCACCGCCAGCGCGCACATCGGCGAGGATGCGCGCAACCGTCGCTCGCGTCTCCTCGGCCACACGCTGCACCGGCCGACGCAGTGCATCGGCCTGCGCATCAGCATCGAGCGCGTTCCAGTCAATGCGCTTCATGCCAGCATCTGCTCGACAGGCAGCACCAGCATCTGACGCGCACCGGCACGCTTCATGTCCTCCAGATGCTGCCAGGTGATCGCATCGGTGCATACGGCCTGCAGGGCGACGTCGTCATCGGAACCCTCGACCGGCACCACGGTCGGGCGCTGCCCGCGCGGCAGCAGGCGCGCGATCGCGTCGATTGCCGTGCGCGGCGCCTGCAGCATGACCAGTTTCGATACGCGCACCTGGATGACACCCTCGATGCGGCGCAGAAGCATGTCGACCAGTTCGCCGCGCTCGTCGGTCAGTCGTTGCGCGGCGCCGGCAAGCACGGCCTCCGATTCGAGCACGATGGCCACTTCCTTCAACTGGTTGGCCGCCAGCGTGGCTCCACTCGAAACGAGATCGCAGATGAGGTCGGCGGTACCGAGGCGCGGCGCGATCTCGACCGAACCGGACAGGGTGACGACCCTGGCCTCGACGCCGGCGCCACGCAACCACTCGCCGAGCAGGTTCGGATACGTGGTCGCGATGCGCAGGCCGGCGAGCTGGCCCGGTCCGCTGTAATCGAAATCGAGCGGCACCGCCAGCGCCAGCCGACACGGACCGAAACCGAGTGCGCGCAGCTCGCGCACCGCATCCTTGCCCTCGCCGACCTGCTCGGCCAGCACGTTGCGGCCGACGATGCCGAGATCGCAGACGCCATCGGCAATCATGCCGGGCACGTCGTCATCACGCACCAGCAGCAGATCCACCGGCAGCGTCTCGCCGAAACAGAACAGTTTGTCGCGGCTCTGCCGGAACTTGAGGCCACAGCGCGCGAGCAGGTCCAGCGACGGCTCACTGAGACGCCCCGACTTCTGCACGGCGATGCGCAAGCGGTCGCGAGTGCTCATGCGCGCGCCCCGGCAACGACGGCCTTCTTCGTGCGGCGTGGCGGTTTCGCCACGAGCGCGCCGCTGTCGAGAACGGCGCGGTAACCGCCGTTGCCTTGGTTGAGGAAGCGTGCGACGCGCCCGATCGTGGTGATGCTGACCGCAGTGCGCTCGTGGATCTCGCGGTACGGCATGCCGTCCAGCAGGTACGGCACGACCCGCCAGCGATCGACCAGCGCCTCGAGCTCGGCCGGCGTGCACAGGTCGCGCAGGAAGGCACGCATGCCCGCCACGTCGCCGATCGCCAGCAAGGCCCGGCACAGGCTCTCCTCCGCACGTGCGGTCGGCGTCTCGGCCTGCAGGGATTTCCGTTTCATCAATGTATTAACGCATTAGTACATTGGCGCGCACCATAGCCGAGGAGGTGCGTCGGCGCAAGCCTCCTGTGAAAGTCGAACATTCCCTGTCGAGCGAACATGGAATCCGTAGGGGCGCACCCTGTGCGCGATTGAGGCATCGCATCAAGGTAATCGCGCACGGGGTGCGCTCCTACGAAAGAATGTCAGCGGGCGCTTTTGCTTGGGCCTTTGCTCTTAGGGGCCCCTGCAGAAGCGCCGAGGAGCGGAGTCGACCACCAGGGAAAGGCAAACTGTTTGAGGCCATGGATGGCCGGGTTGTTTGCCGGCCGGTGGACGGCGCGCACCGCAGGGAACCGATTGGGTGAAGCCCAGGCGGCGCGGATGCCGGGGTGCCCTTTCGCTTGGTTGCTTCTCCTGACTGCGCGCATCCTGCACTTCGCCCCTTCGGGGCCGGCTTCGCCGTTCGCGCCGCTCCTGCGGCGCAGTGCGCAAGCAAAGAGAAGCAACACGCGAGCCGCCGAGGCGAGCGGAACCGGATATCACGCCAGCAAATCAGAAAGAAGCACCGGGGCGACGGATTGACGAGCTCCGATCGCACACAGGGCAGTTCCTACGCACGCTGCCGCGCCGCGAGCCAGTCGGCCACGCGCACTGCCACGCTGGACGCCTGTGCGCCAAGCAAGGGGCCGACATGGCTCGCGCCGGGCAAGCATTCGAAATCCGCACCGAGCCGCACGGCAAGGGCGCGGCTGGCGAAGGCCGGGATTTCGTCATCGTGCTCGCCGGCGACGACCAGAGCCGGGCAGTGCGGCCATTCGACGACGATGCCGGCCTGCGCCTCGGCGATGGCCTGGCCGGATTCGTCACGCCAACGACGGAACGCGTACAGTGCGGCGGCATCATCGGCATCCGGCATGGCGCGTCGCGTGCCATGCAGCGAGCGCCGGCTGCCCCAGGGCACGACCGCCGCCGGCGCGACGTCCGGCAGGCGCCTGACCACTCCGGCCGGCGGCAATGCGTTGACCAGGACCAATGCGGCGGCCCGTGCCTCGACCGCAGCCGCCAGCGCGAGCAACCCGCCGAGGCTGGCGCCGATCAGTGCAAGCGGCGCGCCGTCATGCCCGGCTTCCCTGCACCAGTCGGCGACCTGGGCGCGGTAATCGGCGAAACACGTCGCCGCGAGCCCCTCCGGGCCGGCCTCAAGGTCACGGCTGACCACGTCGATGCCACGCGCGCGCAGCACGCGCGCCCAGATGTTCCATTCCCAGGCACCACCGCCAGCGCCATGCACGCACACAACCCGCCAGGGACGCTGCTTCGTCGACTCGCTCATCCGCGTCGATCCTCCAATCCGATCCGCCATTATCACCCCGCTTGCGCGGTGCAGCTTGATCCGTCCGCCGCATGGCGCAAGGCTTGCCGCGACGCCCGCTGGCACTGGCCGTCTCCCATCGCTGCGGTTGCCCGATCGCATTGCCCGGCCTGTCGCCTTGAACGGCACCCGCCCCGGACGATGTGCCGCCGGCCACCGCGCCTTGCAGGCCATCCATCGAACGCCGCCGCGACCTGTTGCGCGTGCGAGCACGCGCTGCCATCCGCGGCTCCGCATGGACGCCCTTCCCTGCATGGAAGCGAATCGCGCGCACGCTAGACGGAGGCGACCATGTCCCACGGCACACCCGACATCCGCAACATCGCCCTGGCAGGCCATGCCGGCGCCGGCAAAACCACGCTGTTCGAAGCCCTGCTGCATGCCGGCGGCGCAATCCAGACGGCAGGCACGATCGACCGCGGCAACACCGTGTCCGATTTCGATCCGATGGAACGCGAGCGACGCCACTCGATGGCAGCGACGATCGCCTCGATCGACCACGATGGCTGCCATATCAACCTGATCGATACGCCCGGATACCCGGACTTCCGCGGTCCGACGCTGTCGGCGCTGGCCGCCGTCGAAACCTGCGCGATCGTCGTCGATGCGGTGCACGGCATCGGACACCTCACCCGGCGCATGATGGAGCGCGCGAAGGCTCGTGGCCTGGCGCGCGTCATCGTGGTCAACCGCATCGACGCCGAGGGCGCCAGGCCGGAGGCATTGACGGAAACGCTGCGCCACGAGTTCGGCAGCGAGTGCCTGCCGCTCAACCTGCCCGCGCAGGGCGGGAGCACCGTTGTCGACTGCTTCTTCAATCCGTCCGGCGAGGCCGATTTCTCGTCGGTCGCCGAAGCCCACCAACGCATCATCGACCAAGTCGTCGAAATCAACGAAACGGTGATGAACCACTATCTCGATCTCGGCGAGGAAGGCCTGTCCGGCAGCGAGTTGCACGACGCCTTCGAGCAATGCCTGCGCGAGGGCCATCTCGTGCCGATCTGCTACACCTCGGCGCGCACCGGCGCCGGCGTGCGCGAGCTGCTCGATGTCACCAAGCGCCTGCTGCCGAACCCGCTCGAGGGCAATCCGCCGCCCTTCATCAAGGGCAGTGGTGCCAGCGCCGAGCCGATCGAGGCCGTTGCCGACCCGGACCGACATGTCATCGCCGACGTGTTCAAGATCGTCAATGATCCCTTCGTCGGCAAGCTCAGTGTGTTCCGCGTCTACCAGGGCACGGTGCGTCGCGACACCCAGCTCTTCATCGACGATGGCCGCAAACCGTTCAAGGTCGGTCATCTGTTCCGGCTCAAGGGCAAGGAGCACATCGAGATCGACGTCGCCGTCGCCGGCGACATCGCCGCGGTGGCCAAGGTCGACGAGATCCATTTCGATGCCGTGCTGCACGATTCGCACGACGAAGACCACATCCACCTCAAGCCACTCGATTTTCCACAGCCAATGTTCGGCCTTGCGGTCGAGCCGGCACACAAGGGCCAGGAACAGAAGCTCGCCACCGTACTCGCACGCCTCGGCGAGGAAGACCCCTGCTTCCAGGTCGAGCACAGCAAGGAGCTCAACGAGACGATCGTACGCGGGCTCTCCGACCTGCACGTCAAGCTGATGCTCGAGCGCATGAAGGAACGCTACGGCGTCGAGGTGAAGACGCGCCCGCCACGCATCGCCTATCGCGAGACGGTCGCCAGCGCGGCCGAGGGTCACCATCGGCACAAGAAGCAGACCGGCGGCGCTGGCCAGTTCGGCGAGGTCTACCTGCGCATCGAGCCGCTGCCGCGCGGGGCCGGCTTCGAGTTCAACGAGGAGATAAAGGGTGGCGCGATTCCCGGCCAGTTCGTGCCGGCAATCGAGAAGGGCGTGCGTCAGGTGCTCGAACACGGCGCAGTCGCCGGCTATCCGCTGCAGGATGTGCGCGTGACCGTCTACGACGGTCGCCACCACAGCGTCGACTCGAAGGAAGTGGCCTTCGTCGCCGCCGGCCGAAAAGCCTTTCTCGACGCCATCGCCAAGGCACGGCCGACCGTGCTCGAACCGATCGTCAACCTCGACGTCAACGTGCCAGAGGCGCATGTCGGCGACATCACCGGCAGCCTTGCCGGCAAGCGCGCGCGCATCAACGGTACCGATGTGTTGCGTGGCGGCGAGATCGTCGTGCGGGCACAGGTGCCATTGGCCGAGATCGGCGACTACTCGACCGAACTGAAAGCCATGACCGGCGGCCGCGGCCGCTACACGCTCGAGCTGAGCCACTACGAACCGGTGCCGCCGAACGTGCAACGCCAGCTCGTCGAAGCGTACCGGCCGCGAGTCGATGACGATTGAGGAGACAACGCCACGGCGTGAGGCAATCGCGGCCGTTTCCTGCGGCGTTTCTTGCAGGCGGTTCACACGGGTGTTCCGTGCGGATGCGCGCGCCCAGGCGATCAGCGTCCGAACGGCTTGCGCAGGCGCTGCACGAGACTGCCGCGACCAGAGGCCGCGGACGATTCGCCGTGGCGCGGTGCGCGGGGTGTCCATTCAAGCCAGCCAATCGCGTCGTAGGCATTGACCACGTCGAACACGTCGGACATGCCGGTGCCACTCGACGCGGCGATCTCGTGCAGGCGCAAGGGCTTCATCATCGTCGTCGAGATGCGCGCCTGGCGTGGGTAGTCGCGCAGGATGTCGAGCCAGCGCGTCACCTTGAACGTGCCACCGGGATCCAGATGCGAGGCCAGCCGCCCCCCCGAACGCAGCAGGGCATCCAGCCATACGAGCTTGATGTAAGGCTGGGCCACCTGCGCCTCGCGCAGCTGCGCGATTTCCGCACTGGTCAGCGCATGCCAGTCGCTGCGCCGCGAGGGCTCGCGGCAATACGGCTCGAGCGCACTCAGTGATGCCTCGCTGTGGAACACGCGGTTCTTCGGGTCGAGCACGAGGGGCGGTACCTCGGGCAAGGCGAGTTGGGCCGGACCGCCGAGCAGGTCACCGGCGAGAAAATCGCGCAACGGCCGCAGGGCAAGGTCCTCGGGCGCGATGCGCTTGGTCGCCGGCGCGTAGCGACGCACCGGCGCAGGCTCGTCGGCGGGACGTTGCGGATCGCGCTGCACCCGCGCTTCACTGCGTCGGGTCGGGCCTTCGCCGGCATCGATCGTTACCGTGTCGTCCATGCCGATCGGCGGACGCGCATTGGCGAAAGGATCGACCAGCGGGTTGCCCCGGATCAGTTCATCGAGACCCGGCGCAACGTCGTCGCTCGCCGGCGACCGGTCATCGACAGCATCGGCGATGACCGGCTCGACCTCGACATCCTCGAAGTAGTATCCCGGCTGTGCCGGCACGATCGCGGCCGGCACGACCGTCGGGCGGGTCACTTCGTTGAGCACGCCGACCACGTCGTCCAGACGGAATGGCCGCTCGAAACGCAGCGCCGCCTGCGTGTCGACACCGGCATCGCAGATGACGGCGCAGCGGACACCGGCCGCCTGCGCACGCGCACGCGCCATCTGTCCGGCGAACTGGTTCGGATCGACCACGACGAGATCGGCGCCGACCTCACCACCCCAGCGCCAGGCATGCTCGAGCTCACGCGCCGCCTTGCGCATCAGCAGGCGCAGGTGGGCGATGTCCTCATCGGAGGCTCCGATCGCGGTAATGGTCTTTTGTTTCGGCATGAACGCACGCTTCTCGGACCGGACAGGCCTGCTCAGGCAGATCCGGCGTTTGCCGGCACGCCGGCCCCCACCACCCGCGACAGCCACCCAGTGGCATGACGGGCGGAACTCTCGCTAGCCTGCAATCCCGTCACCGTGCCGTCAATCGCAAGCCGCCAAACGGCACGATCCGGTCATCCGGTGCGCGACGTCTTGGCCTTGGCCGGCTTGCGCTTCGGTCGCAGCATCGTGCCGACGCACTTCGGTGCGCCGCAACGACAGGCCCAGATCTTCTTGAGGCGCGGGGTCAAGCGCTCCTCGAGGGTGATGCCGTAGTCGTAGGTCAGTTCCTCGCCGGGCCTGATCGCGCGCAGCGTCTCGATGGTCACACGATCGAGCTTGCGCTTGCCGTCGGCGTTCTCCTCGAGCACGGCCTGGCAGTTTGGTGCGCAGCTGTGGTTGATCCAGCGTGCGACGTTGCCGTCGACGTTGGCATCGATGATGTACTTGTCATTCAGCGTGAACAGGAATGTGTGACCGGCTTCCGTGGTCCCCGAATACAGGCGATCAGCCTGGGCGTGGGTGAGACGGCGGCCGCGGTATTCGACGACTTCGGTACCGGCCGGGATGTGGGTCTTGGCGAAGACGCCGTTGCCGTGGATTGGCGAACGGCGTTGCTGGATGCGTCGGGTCATGGAAGCCTTGCGGATTGAGGATGGAGGCGCGTGCACATGATAGCGGCTCACGCCCGGAGTGGGCGCTGGCGAGGTGCGCACGCATTCGCCATCATCGCGCTCATGAACCGGACTTCGCGCGCCATCGTCTGCGTGCTCGTCATCGCCATCACCACCGGCATCGGCCATTTCACGCGGCCGTCCGAGCCGACGGTGGCGCAAGCCGAACGTGGAAACGCACGTCAGGCACCCGCTGTACATGGCTTCGACTACTGGCTCGTCGCGCTGTCGTGGTCACCCGCGTATTGCGAGACGAACCCGCATGACCGTGAACAATGCGGACCGCGCGGCTACGGTTTCGTCCTGCACGGCCTGTGGCCGCAATACGAACGGGGCGGCGGCCCGCAGGACTGTCCGACCCGCGAACGCCCCGACGCGGCGACGATCGCGCGCAGCCTGGCCTTCATGCCGAGCCGGCGCCTGATCGAGCACGAATGGCGCGCCCACGGCGCCTGCAGTGGACTCGACGCCCGGGACTATTTCGATCTGTCCGACCGCGCCTTCGCCTCGGTGCGCATTCCACCGGCCTTCGCCTCGCCGCGCTCGCCGCCGCGCATGCGCGCCGACGACGTGCGCAATGCCTTCGTCGCCGCGAACCCCAGCCTGCGCGCCGACATGTTCGCCGTGGTCTGCCGCGGCCGCGACCTCGCCGAGGTACGCATCTGCGTCAACGACGACCTTTCACCGCGCCGCTGCGGCCGCGATGTTCGCACGCGCTGCCCGCGCAACACCGAGTTGCGGATTCCGGCGTTGCGCTGAATCCGGGATTGGGGATTCGGGATTGGAGATTGGGCAAAGCCGGGCTTCGGATTGGGGGCGGGTCCTCTGTCGCCTTTCCTTTCCACTTGCATCGTGGAAAGGAAAAGCCTCGCTCGAATCCCCAGGCCGAATCCCGAATCTCCGCCTCAACAGCAGCCGTCGCCGCCCTTGACCGTGTGCGCATGGCTGGCCGCGACGCCCCGGGTCAGACCCTTGTTGCTGGCGACGTGGTGGTCGGCGATGACCTTGGCCACGCAGGCGCTGACACGCTTGCCTGTCGGGATGTGCAGGAACTCGTTCGGGCCGTGCGCGTTGGAATGCGGGCCAAGCACGCCGGTGATGAGGAACTGCGCACCCGGGAACTTCTCGCCGAGCATGCCCATGAACGGGATCGAGCCACCCTCGCCCATGTAGGCCGGCGGCGGGCCGAAGAACGTGCGCGAAGCCTCGTCGACCGACTGCTCCAGCCACGGCGCAAGCGCCGGCGCGTTCCAGCCGCTGCCGGCCTTCTCGAGCTGGAAGCTGACCCTAGCGCCGTATGGCGGGTCCTTCTCGAGCAGGTTCTTGAGGAATTCGCCAGCCTTGATCGCGTCGGCAGTCGGCGGCAGGCGCAGGCTCAGCTTGACCGCGGTGAAGGGGCGCAGCACGTTGCCGGCCGAGTCGAGCGCGGGCAAACCTCCGACGCCGGTGATCGACAGCGCCGGGCGCCAGGTACGGTTGAGCACGAGCTCGGCAAGGTCGTCGTTCATCGGCCGCATGCCGCCGACGAACGGGAACTTCGAATACACATCCGTGCCGAGCACCTCGGCACTGCGCTTCGCCTGCTCGAGGCGCTGTGCCGGAATCTCGGCGTGCAGTTCGCCGGGCAGGATGCGCCCGGTGGTCTCGTCCTCGAGGCGCGAGAGCACCTGGCGCAGGATGCGGAAGCTCGAGGCAACCACGCCCGAGGCATCGCCCGAATGCACGCCTTCATCGAGCACGTCGACGCGCAGGTTGCCGCCAGTCATGCCGCGCAGCGAAGTGGTCAGCCACATCTGCTCGTAGTTGCCGCAACCGGAATCGAGGCAGACGATCAGCGAGGGCTTGCCGATGCGTGCGGCGAGGTGGTCGACGTAGTACGGCAGGTCGTAGCTGCCGGATTCCTCGCAGGCCTCGATCATGATGACGCAGCGTGAATGCGGGATCTGCTGCGCCTGCAGGGCGAGGATCGCGGCGAGCGAGCCGAAGATCGCGTAGCCGTCGTCGGCGCCACCGCGGCCGAACAGCTTGTCACCCTCGATCACCGGCTTCCACGGCCCGAGATGCTCGGCCCAGCCCGTCATTTCCGGCTGCTTGTCGAGATGGCCGTACAGCAGCACGCAGTCGTCGCCCTGCCCGGGCACCTCGATGAAGATCAACGGCGTGCGGCCTTCGAGGCGCACGACCTCGATCTTCATGCCGGGGATCGGCTGGCCCTTGGCCCAGTTCTCCATAAGCGCGACGGCCTGGTCCATGTAGCCATGCTCGGCCCACTGTGCATCGAACATCGGCGACTTGTTCGGGATGCGGATGTATTCGACGAGCTGCGGGACGATCTCATCGTCCCAGAGCTTGCCAACGAAGTCGCTGATCTGGCGTGAATCCATGATGCCTGCCTCGCCTGCGCGTGTATGTCGGACCGCGGATTCTAGCCCGATGACCCGGTCGGCGTAGGAAATCACCTACACGCCGTCGCGCCGGCGCCGCACGCGCGGACGCGGCGTTCCGCCGATTCGCCGTGCCGGCGAAGCGCGCAGGATGCCTGCACCGGACGCATCCCGCGCCGGCCACCAATTCAAAGGGAGTACAGCCATGAACATGAAGTCCATCCTCGCCTCGCTGATCCTGTCCTGCGCGCTGGCCCTGCCGGCCTTCGCCGGCAGCCCGGTCGACATCAACACGGCCAGTGCGACAGAACTCGCCGAAGGCCTCGACGGCGTCGGCATGAGCAAGGCCGAGGCGATCGTTGCCTACCGCGACGAGCACGGCCCGTTCGCCAGCGCCGACGACCTCGTCAACGTCAAGGGCATTGGCGAGAAGACCGTCGAGCTCAACCGCGCGAACATCCTGACTGGCGGCAAGGGCAAGCTTGCCAAGGCGCCGAAGGCACCGGCCGCGGATTGAGCCGGTCGCCCCACGGACTCGTTCCCGCCCCCGGCGCGAAGCCCGTGTTGCTGCGCAACACGGGCTTCGCTGCTAGACTCTGCGCGCCCCCGCCGGTGCGCAGATGCCGTCTTGATCGTTCCCCGCTACCACATCGGACCGTCGACGATCGCAGGCGCTGGCAAGGGCCTGTTCCTCGACGAAAACATCGCCCGTGGTCGCATCCTGATCGCGCCGGATGCGATCCCGCGCACCTTCAGCCTGGCCGAGATCGAAGCCATGCCCGACGCGGCAGCCCTGCTGCCGAGCAGCGTGCGCTGGTTCGAAGACCGCTACACCATCTCGCCGGACTGGCCTGACGAGTGTTACGTCAACCATGCCTTCGCCCCGACCGGGCTCTGGCATCTCGGCTTCGTCTTTGCGGCCGGCGACCTCGTCGCCGGCACCGAGGTCACCGTCGACTACCGCCACCTGCTCGGCCCCGGGCAGGTGGAGGCCTTCCTTGATTCCGCGACCGGCGGGCGCATCGTCGGTTATTCCTGGAGCGACAGTCTCCGCGCGTCCTCGCAGGCGCTGCTCGGACTGTTCGGCTGAGGCACGCCCGACATGCTCGAGATTCCCGTCATCATCACCGAGCGGCTGCGCCTGACCGCGCTGGCGGACAAGCACTTCGAAACCTATGCGGCGATGCTTGCCGACGAGGGCACCACGCGCTTCGTCGGCGACGGCCAGCCGCTCGACCGTATGAATGCGTGGCGTTCGATGGCGATGCTGCTGGGCCATTGGATGCTGCGCGGTTACGGCATGTGGGCACTCGAACTCAAGGAAACCGGCGAGTTCGTCGGCCGCGCCGGCCTGCACAATCCGGAGGGTTGGCCCGATCTCGAAATCGGCTGGATGCTGCGGCCGGAGTTCCGCCACCAGGGCCTTGCCACGGAAGCGGCCCGGGCCGTGCTCGCCTATGCCTTCCAGCGCCTCGGTGCCGAGCGCGTGATCAGCCTGATCCGCATCGAGAACTCCGCCTCCGAGCGGGTCGCCCGCCGCCTCGGCGGACGCCAATCGACGACGATCGATTTCCTCGGCAGTGCCACCCTGGTCTACACCTACCATCGTCCGGACGAACATGGTTGACGCCTTCGCCGAAGCCGGCGTGCGTCGCTTGCACGCAGCCGACTACCGGCGTACGCGCTGGAAGAACGACGGCGGCTGGACCACCGAACTCGCCTGCGATCCACCAGCCGACACCGACGGCGGGCTCGGCGCGTTCCGCTGGCGCATCAGCATCGCCGAGATCGAGTGCGACGGCCCGTTCTCGACATTCCCCGGCATCGACCGCGACCTCGTCCTGCTCGCCGGCAACGGCATGGAACTCGACATCGACGAAGCCTCTCCACTGCGCATGGACCGTCGCCTCCAGGCCGTGCGTTTCGCCGGCGAACAGGCGGTGCAATGCCGCCTGCTGGCAGGGCCGACGCGCGACCTCAATGTCATGGTCCGCCGCGGCGAAGTCTCGGCCGAAGTGGCCGCGCGTCCGCTGACCGGCTCGATGCTGCTGTTTCGCGAACCCGGCGTGTGCTGGTTCGTGCACGTGCTGGCCGGCCACGCCACGCTGCAGATGGACGGCACCTCGATAGAGGCCACGCTCAACGACAGCCTGATCCTCGAACCGACCGCCGCGCATGCACGCGGCGTGCTCACCGGCGCGGGTGAGCTCGTGCTGGTGAAGCTGATCGACAACGCCTCAGGCTCGAAGCCCCTGTAGGAAACGCCTTCAGGCGCGATGCTCCTTCTTGTGACGTTGTACAGCCAGACCATCACGGCTGAAGCCGCTTCCTGCGAGGCATTCTTTGCAGCGCGCTCAACGATCGTCGCGCGAATACACCCAGCCGTCTTCAACCTTGACCGGGAACTTGGCGGTCGGCTCGTAGGCGGGCGGACAGGTCGCCGCGCCGGTGCGCACGTCGAAGCGCGCCCCGTGGCGCAGGCACTCGACTTCGTAGCCGATGATCGGGCCGCCGACGAGTTCGCCGCCATCGTGCGTACACACATCCTCGATCGCGTACAGCTCACCGTCGATGTTGAACACGGCGATCGCGGTGTCGCCGTCCCAGCCGACCTGCACCTCGCCGGGCAGCAATTCGGCGGTATGGCAGATGCGCACCCAGTTCTCGCTCATCGGATCACCTCCGCGAGTACGCCCGAGGCGACCAGTTCGCAGATGCCGCGCACGTCACTGTCCATCGCACGATCGCGTGGCATGAACGCAATGCGTTCGCGGATCAGTGCATGCGCGAGGCGCACGGCGCGACCGGCATGGAAATCCCCGGCGGTGGCCAACGCATGCATCAACGCCTGCACCTCGGCATCGAACTGTGCACGTTGCGGGCTGTCCTCGGTCGGCGCGCCGGCGACCTTGGCGGCGAACGCGGCACGGTCGCCACGCGCGGCAAGGCGGCGCGCGGCATTGAGCATGTCCTGACGGTACTCCAGCGCCTGTGCGGCGGTGTAGAGCTCAAGCGCAAGCACGTGGCCGAGGTCCTCGCACATCTCGAGCACGTGGCGCGCCTCGTTCGTGCCCATCGACACGTGGTCCTCGGCGTTCGCGCTGGTCGGGATCGAATACACGCTGGCCGGATGCGCGCGCGTGGCGAGATCGTTGACCAGCGCCGCCGCCGTGTACTGCACGATCATGAAACCGGAATCGGTGCCGTCCTCGTTGCCGATCAGAAAGGCCGGCAGGCCGTCATTGGTTGAGGGATCGACGAGCTTGGCCAGGCGCCGCTCGGAGATCGAGGCAAGCACCGGAATCGCCGCCTTCACGTAGCTCATCACCAGTGCCAGCGGCATGCCGTGGAAATGCCCGGCCGAGATGACCTGGTCCTCGATGTAGCGCGGGTTCTCCGCGTCGGGAAACACCAGTGGGTTGTCGGTGACTGCGTTGAGTTCGATGTCGATGACGCGACAGGCCTGCGCCCAGGCATCGCGCACGGCGCCATGCACCTGCGGCATGCAACGCAGGCAATAGGCATCCTGTGGTTGGTGCTTCTTGCCGCCCTTGAACGGCAGGAAACGCTGGTAGAACGCCTCGCGACCATGGCGCTGCGACGGCGGCACGTAGTCCCAGGCGATGTCGAAACGTTGCGCGCGATCCTCGGCCTCCTGCCAGGCCTCGGCCGTCCACGTGCGAAAGCGCGGCACGAGGTGGTAGGCGATATCGACCAGCGTCGAATCCTCGAGCAGGTCGCGCACCGATGCCGATGTGGCGACCTGGCCTGGATGCGGGCGCAGTTCGTGCACTTCCGGTCGCAGCGCGCCGCTGCGGCCGGCGAAGGCGTCGAGCGTCATCGCCGCGGCCAAGTCGGCGGTGGCAATCAAGCGTTCGATGCGCGCCAGGGCGAGCACGCCGGTCGCCAGCATCTGTGCGGTGCCATTGTTGAGCGCAAGGCCTTCCTTGAACGACAGACGCACGGGCGCGAGTCCGGCACGGCGCAGCGCCTCGGCGCCGTCGATGCGGTCGCCCTCGAAATAGGCCTCGCCACCGCCGAGCAGGACGATGGCCAGATGCGACAACGGCGCAAGATCGCCACTGGCACCGACCGAGCCCTTCTCCGGGATGACCGGCACGATGCCGCGGTTGAGCAACTCCGCCAGCGCCTCGAGCGTGGCCACGCGGATGCCGGAATGGCCGCGCAGCAGCGTATTGATGCGGATCGCCAGCATCGCGCGGACGACCTCGGGTGCCAGCGGCTTGCCGACGCAGACCGCGTGGGTGATGACGAGATTGCGCTGCAGTTCCTCGAGCAGGCTACCGTCGTGCCGTTCGGGATTGCCGCCCGGCAACTCGTCGCGCGCGCGATGTGCGCCGAGCAGCTTGTCGGCATTGCTGCCGAAGCCGGTGGTCACGCCGTACACCGGCTCGCCGCAACTGACCTTGTCGGCAAGGAATTCCGCCGCACGCTGCACGCGTTCGAGGGCCACCGGCGCGAGGGCAACACGCGCGCCACCCTCGGCAATGTCGATGAGCGCAGCGCGGGTCAGGGACACGCCATCGAGAACGACCACGCTCATGCCAGCCTCCGCATCACCGCAGCCTGCTCGAGCTCGACGCGCAGCGTCTTCACCAGTTCACCGCGCTGCACTTCGAACTGATCCTCGCGGCGCAGGTCCTTGACCGTGACCGTACCACTGGCAAGTTCGTTCTCGCCGAGCACGAGCACGAAACGGATGCCGGCGCGGTCGGCGTACTTGAACTGCTTGCCGAGCTTGGACGGCTCCATGACGACTTCGGTATTGATGCCGGCCGAACGCAGCTCGGAGGCCAAGGCGAGATAGGCCGGCAACTGCGCCTCGTCCATCTGCGTGACCAGCGCCTGCACGGTGCTGGTCGCCGTGCCGATCAGTTTGGCCTCGCGCAGTTGCCAGTACAGGCGCGTGGCGCCGATCGAGATGCCGACGCCCGGAAGCTTCGACTTCGTGTAGTTGCCGGCGAGGTTCTCGTAGCGGCCACCCGAGCAGATCGAACCGATCTGCGGATGATCGTTCAGCGTGGTCTCGTAAACCGTGCCGGTGTAGTAGTCGAGGCCACGCGCGATCGACAGGTTCAGCGCGAAATGCGTCTCCGGCACGCCGAAGGCCTTGACCAGGTCGAGCACCTCGCGCAGTTCCGCACGGCCCTGCTCGAAGGTCTCGCTGCCGGAACCAAGCGCATCGAGCTGCGCGTGCGCGTCGGTCAGCGAGGTCGAGCGCACCTGCACGAAGGCGAGGATCTTCGCGACCACGTCGGCGCCGAGGCCGAACTCGCTCTCGAGCGTCTGCCGCACGGCATCGGTGCCGCGCTTGTCGAGCTTGTCGACCTCGCGCAGCACGGTCATCTGGCGCTCGCCCTCGGCGATGCCGAGCCCCTCGAACCAGCCGCGCATCAGGCGGCGGTTGTTGAGCTGGATGGTGAACGGCCCGATCGCGAGATCGCGGAACACCGAGTAGATCGTCGCCGGCAGTTCGGCGTCGTAGCGCACGGAGAGCGCATCCTTGCCGATCACGTCGATGTCGCACTGGTAGAACTCGCGGAAGCGCCCGCGCTGCGCGCGCTCGCCGCGGTAGACGCGCTGCATCTGGTAGCGACGGAACGGAAAGCCGAGATCGTGTTCGTGCTCGGCAACGTAGCGCGCAAGCGGCACGGTCAGGTCGAAGCGCAGCGCCAGTTCCGGCTTCTCGCCCCGCTCCAGCGCGCCGGTCGACTGCACGAAATAGACCTGGCGCTCGGTCTCGCCGCCGGACTTGGTCAGCAGCACGTCGGCGAATTCCATCACCGGCGTCTCGATCGGCAGGAAACCGAAGCGCTCGAAGTTGCCGCGGATCGTGTCGAGCATGCCCTGGAAGGCGATCTGGTCGAGCGGCAGCAGTTCGAGCACGCCGGGTGGCGTGCGGGCAGGCGTCAGGGCCATCGGAATCCTCGGAAAAACCGGCGTATCGGCACCATGCGGGGCCGTGAAAAAGGCGCATAGGTTAGCAGACCGAACCGAGCCGCCCGCAGCCGCCATTGCATCGCCGCGACGCGGCCACTATCATGCGCGCCCCGCCTTGGCGGGATCCATGTCGGGGTGTAGCTCAGTCTGGTAGAGCGCTACGTTCGGGACGTAGAGGTCGCAGGTTCGAATCCTGTCTCCCCGACCAAATCCTGCGGTACTCCGCACGCAACCCGGCCACGCGCCGGGTTTTTCGTTTGCGCCGCGCGATCCGGCCGGCCCGGCGGCCGTGCTAGGTTTGGCTTTCGCCCACTCCAGCCCCCTTCGCCGTGTCGATCGTCCTCACCCCCTTCGCCCTCGCCCGCCTGTTCCCACGCGAGCCCCGCCGCAACACGATCCAGGACTGCACCCCGGCCGAGTTCGAGCGTCGGCTCAATGACGAAGCGCCACACAAGGTGCTCGACGGCTATGCGCCGTTCTGCAAGCTGCACGTACACCGCAACTGGACCTCGACGCGCTGCCTGACCGTACCGATCACCGAGGTCAACCGCCCTTTGCTGCGCTCGGCCTACGAGGCGCGCACGAAGGACGAACTGCCGGTGCTCGTGCGTTGGTTCGAAGGCGTCGAGGCGCCGATCGCGGACTGGCTGGTCGTGATCCTCTACAGCCGCGAACAACTGGCGAAGGAAGGCGCGCCGATCGAAGCCGACTGGGGCATCGTCGGTTGCCTGTACACGGCAGAACCGGAGGAGATCCCGATGGCGCCGATCACGATGATGCGCAACGCGCTCGGCGTTGACGAAGGCGGTTCCGGAGTGCCGCTCGACCGCGAGGCCTACCACCGCAGTGTCGCGTACTGGGAAAACCATGCGAACTGGCGTCCGTAGCAAGTCACACCCTTGTAGGAAGCGGCTTCAGCCGCGATGCTCCTTCTGAACAAGCCCCCACAGAGAGAGCAGCACGCCTGAAGGCGGTTCCTACAGCCGCGATTGGAGAAACCCGGGAGTGAACGCATGCAGCGAGATTCCATGAGCGATTCCGAGCAGCCCACGCAGCCTACCGGTGATGAAGCAACGCAAGCCGCGTCACGCCCCTTCGTCGTGCCGTGCTCGCATCCGGGCTGGTCGGCACCGCTGCGCTGGCTGCGCCTCGGCTGGAACGATTTGCGTCGCGCACCCGCGCTGAGTGCGCTGTTCGGCGGCGTCATCGTCGTCGCCAGTGCGGCAATCTCGATGCTGGCGTGGAAGCTCGGACGCTTCGCCCTGCTCGCCACCCTGCTGTCGGGTTTCGTCTTCGTCGCGCCGCTGATTGCGGTCGGCCTCTACTGCGTCAGCCGCGCGCTCGAGCGTGGACAGACGCCGCGCCTGGCCGATTCCTTCGTGCTCGCCCGCCGCGTCGCCGGCCAGGCCGCCGTGTTCGCGCTGGCCCAGGGCGTCATCATCCTGGTCTGGTCACGCGCCGGCATGATCATCACCGCGCTGTGGCCGGCGATGGAAGGCGACACCACCGCCCTGCTCGAATACCTCGCCATCGGCAGCGCCGTCGGCGGTGTGTTCGCCGCGCTGACCTTCGCCGTGGCCGCGTTCTCGCTGCCGATGATCGCCGACCGCGACGTCGACATGATCACCGCTGCCGTATCCAGCGTGAACGCGGTCGCGCGCAACCTGCCGGTGATGGCGCTATGGGCCTTCCTCATCGTCGCCATCACCGCGCTCGGCATCGCTGCCGGCTTCATCGGCCTCGGCCTCGCCATGCCTTGGCTCGCCTACTCGGCCTGGCATGCCTACCACGAAGTCATCGACGCGGCGGAATGGCCGCGGCTCGGTTGACCAATGCAGAACCCCATCACTCCCACTCGATCGTCGCCGGCGGCTTGCCGCTGATGTCGTAGACGACGCGCGAGACGCCGCGGAGTTCGTTGATGATGCGGTTGCTGACCTTGCCGAGGAAGTCGTACGGCAGGTGCGCCCAGTGGGCGGTCATGAAGTCGATGGTCTCCACGGCACGCAGGGCGATGACCCATTCGTAGGCGCGGGCGTCGCCGACGACGCCGACGGATTTGACCGGCAGGAACACGGCGAAGGCCTGGCTGGTCCTGTCGTACAGGTCGGCGGTGCGCAGTTCGTCGATGAAGATGGCGTCGGCCTTGGCCAGCAGTTCGGCGTACTCGGGTTTCACTTCGCCGAGGATGCGCACGCCGAGGCCGGGGCCGGGGAACGGGTGGCGATAGACCATCGTGCGCGGCAGGCCGAGCTCGACGCCGAGGCGGCGCACTTCGTCCTTGAACAGTTCGCGCAGCGGCTCGACCAGGCCAAGCTTCATGTGTTCGGGCAGGCCGCCGACGTTGTGGTGGCTCTTGATGACGTGTGCCTTGCCGGTGCGGCTGCCTGCCGATTCGATCACGTCGGGATAGATCGTGCCCTGGGCCAGCCAGCGTGCGTTCGTCAGCTTGTTCGATTCCTCTTCGAAGATTTCGACGAACAGGTTGCCGATGATCTTGCGCTTGGCTTCCGGGTCGGCGACGCCTTCGAGCGCCCTGAAGTAGCGCGGCGCAGCGTCGACGCGGATGACCTTGACGCCGAGGTGTTCGGCAAAGGTCGCCATCACCTGGTCGCCTTCCTGCCAGCGCAGCAGGCCGGTGTCGACGAACACGCAGGTCAGCTGCTCGCCGATCGCCCGGTGCAGCAGCGCGGCGACGACGGAGGAATCGACGCCACCGGACAGGCCGAGGATGACCTCATCCGTACCGACCTGCTCGCGCACGCGCGCGATCTGGTCGTCGATGATGTTGGCCGCTGTCCACAAGGTGCGACAGCCGCAGATGTCGACGACGAAGCGACGCAGCAAGGCCTGCCCCTGCCTGGTGTGCGTCACTTCGGGATGGAACTGCACGCCGTACCAGCGCTTGTCCTCGCAGGCCATCGCAGCAACCGGGATACGCTCGGTGACCGCGGTGATGGTCCAGCCCGGCGGCACCGTGGCGACGTGGTCGCCATGGCTCATCCAGACATCGAGGCGCGGCGCTCCGTCGTGGTCGCTCAGGCCGCCAAGCAAGGCATCGTGCGCGACCAGCTCGACCTCGGCATGGCCGAACTCGCGCGCATCGGCGGCTTCGGTGCTGCCGCCGAGTTGGACGGCCAGTGTCTGCATGCCATAGCAGATGCCGAGAATCGGAAGACCGGAGTCGAACACCTGCTGCGGCGCCTGCGGTGCACCGTGTTCGGTGGTCGATTCGGGGCCGCCGGAGAGGATGATGCCCTTGGCGCCGAATGCGGCGATCTCAGCGGGATCGTGGTCCCACGCCCAGATCTCGCAATACACGCCGAACTCGCGCACGCGGCGCGCGATGAGCTGGGTGTATTGCGCGCCGAAGTCGAGAATCAGGATGCGGTCGGAATGTAGGTCGGTCACGCGCTCGGAACTCCCGTGTGGCGGCGCACGTCGATGTGCCGGCTCAACTGCTCAAGCGGTAGTTCGGCGCTTCCTTGACGATTTCGATGTCGTGCGGATGCGCCTCGCGCACGCCGGCGCCGGAGACGCGCACGAACTGCGGACGAGAGCGCATCTGGTCGATCGTGCCGCAGCCGCAATAGCCCATCGACGCACGCAGGCCACCGACGAGCTGGTGGATGATGTTGCGGATCGAACCGCGGTACGGCACACGACCCTCGATACCTTCGGGCACGAGCTTCTCGGGTTCGGAGGCATCCTGGAAGTAACGATCGCTGGACCCCCTCTCCATCGCTCCGACCGACCCCATGCCGCGGTAACTCTTGTATGAACGCCCCTGGTAGAGCTCGACCTCGCCCGGCGATTCCTCGGTGCCGGCGAACATGCTGCCGAGCATGACCGTCGAGGCACCGGCGACGATGGCCTTGGCGACGTCGCCCGAATAGCGAATGCCACCGTCGGCGATCAGCGGGATGTCGTCCTTGAGCGCGTTGGCGACGAGGTCGATCGCGGTGATCTGCGGTACACCGACGCCGGTGACGATGCGCGTCGTGCAGATCGAGCCGGGACCGACGCCGACCTTGACCGCATCGGCGCCGGCATCGCGCAGCATCAGCGCGGCATCACCGGTGACGATGTTGCCGCCGATGACCTGCGTCTGCGGAAAGTGCTTCTTGACCCAGGCCACGCGGTCGATGACCGACTGCGCATGGCCGTGCGCGGTATCGACGATGAGCACGTCGACACCGGCCTCGACCAGCGCGGCGACACGGCGCTCGGTGTCGCCACCAACCCCGACTGCAGCGCCGACGCGCAGGCGCTCGCTGTCATCCTTGGCCGAACGCGGGTTGTCGCGCGCCTTCTGGATGTCCTTGACGGTGATCAGGCCGCGCAACTGGAAATCGTCGTTGACCACCAGCACCTTCTCGATGCGATGCTTGTGCAGCAGGGCCAGCACTTCATCCTCGCTCGCGCCTTCCTTGACCGTCACCAGGCGATCCTTGCGCGTCATGATGTTCTTGACCGGATCGTCGTGCTTCTTCTCGAAGCGCATGTCGCGGCTGGTGACGATGCCGACGAGCTGGTCGCCGTCGACCACCGGAACGCCGGAGATGCCGTGCTCGCGGGTGATGCGCATGACGTCGAGGATCGAGGTGTCGGGTTGCACGGTGAGCGGATCGCGGATCACGCCGGCCTCGAACTTCTTGACCAGGCGCACTTCCGCGGCCTGCTGTTCGGGGGACATGTTCTTGTGGATGATGCCGATACCACCGCACTGGGCCATGACGATGGCAAGGCGTGCCTCGGTGACGGTATCCATCGCTGCGGACAGGATCGGCACGTTGAGGCGCAGGCCGCGGGTCAGGCGGGTGGAGGTATCGACGTCGCGCGGCAGGACGGTGGAGTGACCGGGAACGAGGTAGACGTCGTCGAACGTCAGGGCATCGGCGAGTAGGCGCATGAGGGGCCAGGGAGGGCTGCAATGGACCATTTTAGCGTCCGTGCCCGCAGGGCGCCATGGCGGAGCGGCAGCAGGACCTCAATCGAAGAAGGTCTCGGCCGCCTCGAGCGTGTTTTCCATCAGCGTGGCCACGGTCATCGGACCGACACCACCCGGGACCGGCGTGATCCACGAGGCGCGTGCGGCCGCCGCTGCGAACTCGACGTCACCGACCAGGCGGCCGTCGTCGAGGCGGTTGATGCCGACATCGACCACGACCGCGCCCGGCTTGATCCATTCGCCCTTGACCAGGCCCGGCTTGCCGGCGGCGACCACGACGATCTCGCCTTGCGCGACCTGGTTGTCGAGGTCTTCGGTGAAGCGGTGGCAAACCGTGGTCGTGCAGCCGGCGAGCAGCAGTTCGAGCACGAGGGGGCGGCCGACATGGTTCGACACGCCGACGACGACTGCATGCCGCCCACGCACCGGGCGGTCGGTGTTGGCAAGCAGTGTCATCACGCCCTTCGAGGTGCACGGCCGCAGGCCACGCTGGCGCAGCACGAG
This sequence comes from Dokdonella sp., assembly GCF_019634775.1. NCBI lineage: Bacteria > Pseudomonadati > Pseudomonadota > Gammaproteobacteria > Lysobacterales > Rhodanobacteraceae > Dokdonella > Dokdonella sp. The sequence continues at coordinate 125,671 of NZ_JAHCAS010000002.1, read as the reverse complement.
CCGGCCGACGTTCTCGGCCTGGAAGCCGTCGACATCCTTGCGTGGATCGATCCGGTTGATCAACGCACCAGCATCGACATGGGCCGGCAGCGGCAGTTGCACCAGGATCCCATGCACGCGCGGATCGGCATTGAGGCGCTCGACCAGGGCGGTCAGTTCGGCATCGGTGGTCGCGGCAGGCAGATCGAAGTCGAAGGATTCGAAGCCGACGTGGCGGCAGGCGCGCCGCTTGTTGCGCACATAGACCGCCGAGGCTGCCTCGTCGCCGACGAGGATCACGGCGAGCCCGGGCCGCGCCTTGCCGGCACCGACCCGCGCCGCCACGCGCATGCGCAAGCGATCGAGCAGTTCGTCGGCGATGCGCTTGCCGTCGAGGATGCGTGCGCTCATCGGGAGTCCCGCAGGAAAGCGCGGATTATCCATGCTCGCCGCGCAACCCTCAAACGACCCGGCGTGTCCTGATTGATCCTGCACCGGATGGCCCCAACGTCTTGCCGCTCGACGACGGGGTCCACCGGGACATCCCGGCTTCGCTGACCTTCCCCCAAGGAGAATCCCGGATGTCCGACCCGACCATCGAAGCCGAAGCCGCCGCATTCCGCCGCCTGCTCGCCCACCTCGACCGACGAAGCGATGTGCAGAACATCGACTTGATGATCCTCGCCGGCTTCTGCCGCAACTGCCTGGCAGACTGGTACCGCGAGGCCGCCGCGGAACACGGCCTCGTGATCGACAAGGACACCGCGCGCGAGCGAATCTATGGCGAACCGTTCGCGCAATGGAAGGCCCGTCACCAGCGCGAGGCGACTCCGGAGCAACTCGCCGCGTTCGAGGCCACGCGCAAGGCGCATCCGCCGCAGGGTTGAGGATGCACGCATGATACCGGTGCCATTCTCCGTAGCCGGTTCACGGGCGACGGGTGTGGCGATGTGTAAAGAGCATCGCCCCTGAAGGGGCTCCTGCGGGGGCTCCTGCGGCAGGTCCGCCGCCCGCCCTACCTCGCCCGCGATGCACGCACGCTGATCCAGGCACCGAGCAGCAGCAGGGCCAGCGCAATCGCCTGGGTCGGATGTGCATCGACACGACCACTGGCGAGCAGGAAGCCGGTCGAAAGCACGGGGGCGGCGTACGACAGCGTGCCGAGCAAGGCGAGGTCGCCGCGCTTGGTGCCCCCATCCCACAGACGAAAGGCAATGCCGGTCGGGCCGATGCCCATCAGCACGAGCACAACCCACTGCAGCGCGCCTGGCGCCACAGTGCGCTCACTGGCCAGATGCACGATTGCCGCGAGCATGCTGACGACGAGGCACGGGCCTGCGATCGCTGCACTCGGCACCTCGGCGAAGCGGCGGTTCGACACCGAGTACGCGGCCCAGGTCAGCGCAGCCATCGCTGCAGCGGCATAGCCCCGGACATGTGCCGGATCCATCTCGAGCGCGCGCCCACGGGTGAGCATGACGACGACCCCGGCGAGTGCCACGAGCGTGCCGACGAGCTGGCCGACGCGCAGGCCGACGCCGGGCACGAATGCGGCGAACACGACGATGAGCAGAGGCCACAGATAGTTGACCAGGTTCGCCTCGATCGCCGGCGCATGGCGAAAGGCGATGAAGTACAGCGCGTGGTAACCGAACAGGCCGACGGCCGAGAGCAGGAACCCTGGCCATGGCTGGCGCAGCGCGCGCAACCCGCTGCCATCCACGGCATTGCCGGCAAGGCCGCTGATGCCACCGACGAGGAACACGATGGCAAGCACCTGGAATGGCGGCAGGCTGGCCGTGCCGAGCGTGAACACGGCGAGCGAAGACCACAGCAGGATGGCGACGATCCCGCCGATCGTCGCGCGGGTACGGGAAGTGGGCATGACCAGGGCACGGATTGGGGTCGCGCATTATCGGCGATGTCGCGACGGTGCGTGACGTCGCGAGCACGCCCGATCTGCGAGAATGCGCCATCGTTCGTCACCATCTGCACCAATGCCCTACACGCCGATCCTCGCCACGCTCGGGTACGTGCTCTCACCCGATCGATCCGATGTCCTGCTGGTCCACCGCAACGCACGTGCCGACGATCAGCACCTCGGCAAGTACAACGGACTCGGTGGCAAGATGGAGCCCGGCGAGGACGTGGTCGAGTGCATGCGCCGTGAGATCCGCGAGGAAGCGATGATCGAATGCCTCGACCTGCACCTGCGCGGCACGATCAACTGGCCCGGCTTCGGCAAGCAGGGCGAGGACTGGTTCGGCTTCGTGTTCCTCGTCACGCGTTACGACGGCACGCCGCCGCCGGCCAACGCCGAGGGGACGCTCGAATGGAAGCCGGTGTCCTCCATCCTCGACCTGCCCCTGTGGGAAGGTGACCGCCATTTCCTGCCGCTGGTCTTCGATACCGACCCGCGCCCATTCCACGGGGTCATGCCGTACCGCGATGGACGCATGGTGTCGTGGAGCCACACGCGGTTGTAGGGGCCCGTTTACGGGCGATGACCTTCGGCGCGGAGGCCTATGGCGCCGCGGCGCGCAGGGCCGACAGCGCGGTGTTGAAGCGCTGCTGCGACCAGGCGTCCTCGTTCTTGATCGTCTCGTAGAGCGCGTCGAGACGCGCACGCAGCACGGCGGCCCGGTCGGCGTCGACCTTGCCGTCGTTCTCGAAGGCGACCACGACCGACTGTGCGGCCATGGCGACCTGCTCAGCCGAGGCGTAATCGCGGTACTCGCCGCGCTTGGCATCGGCTTCGATGCTGGCGAGGATCGCGTCGAGGTTTTCCGGCCCGTAGTTGAACGCGGCGACCTTGGCCAGCAGGCCGTCGACCGTGGCGCGCAGGCGGCGCGCGGCGGTGAAGGTCGCTTCACGACTCTGGGTGGTCGCCTTGTGCAGGGCGCGCGTCTGTTCGAGCAGGCTCTTCGCCGCGTCCGCATCGACCGGCGCGAGCACGTGGCGGAACATCACGAGATTGGCGTCGTTGAGGCGCACCACGCCCGGACCAAGGCCAGTGCCCTGGCGCGGCCCCCACTGCTTGCCCGACATCACGCGATGGCAGGCATGGCAGTCGAACAGCACCAGTTCGGGGAAGATGCCCTGCCAACCGGCCCGCTCGTCGACGACAAGGTCGAGCAGGTTCTCGGCGGCAACGCCCTGGCCGACCGCCCAGTCGCGCACGCCATTCCACTCGCCCTTGCGCCGGTTCCAGGCCTCACCGATTTTGTAGTGCGGGTGCAACCAGGTGAAGGTGTCGAGTTCGAACGACAGGCGCGGGTGGCCGGCACCCATGATGCGGTGGGTGATCATGCGGTCCTTCGTGCCCATGTGGCACGACAGGCACAACTGCGCCCGCTCGACCGGGCGATCGGTCGGATACATGCCCTTGGCGAGGTTGTCGGCGTGGGCAACATCCTTGTCCGCATGCGCGTTGAGCCAGAGCTCGGCACCTCCATGGCAGGACTCGCAGCCCACGCCATCGCTGATCTGGAAGCGTTCACCGCGCTTGTCGGCGGCGATCGAATCGGCATGGCAGTCGAGGCAGACCTTGGCCTGGGTCGGATCGCCGATGCCGAGCTTGCGCGCGATGTCCTGCGAGGCCTTGTTGGTCAAGGTCTGGTACGCACGCGCATGCGGATCGAATTCCTGCCAGATGGCGAACTCGTTCTGTTGCACGTTGGAATCGCGGAACGGTTGCGAGGCACCGTGGCAGACGCTGTTCGCGCAACTGGCGACGCCGAGGTGGCGATGTGCCTCGATTGCGGCAACGGCCGACGCAGCGGCATCAGCTGCGGTTCCCATCCCCAGCAGCACTACTGCCAGCAAGGCAAGTCCGAAACGCTTCATGGCCCACTCCCCGTAGCTATCCAACCGGATTCACGTTCGGGCTGTCACTCCCCGCGGCCGATTATGCACCAGTTCGGCGCGGTTGCTCATTTCCACAGGCAGGCGCCGCGCGATGCGGCGTCGATGGCCTCGATGCGACGGGCATGGTTGGCCAGTTCCCCGGCATCGGCACGGACCACGCGCAGGGCGCGACGCTCCAGACTGGCGGCATCGGGCGCGGCATGCGGCCTTTCCGCCACTTCGACGGCAAAACCGAGGTCGCCCTGCCCGGCCGTCATCGCCAGGTAGACGTCGGCCAGCAACCAGGCATCGACCAGGGCGCCGTGCAATTCGCGGTGGCGCACGTCGATGCCGAGGCGTCGGCACAGGGCATTGAGGTTGTTCTGCTGGCCCGGGTACTTCTCGCGCGCCAGTTGCAAGGTGTCGAGGATGCGCGCGGTGCCACGCAGCAGCGGCAGGGCCGGATCGAACAGGGTCAGCTCGTTGTCGAGGAAGGCGATGTCGAACATCGCATTGTGCGCAATCAGCTCGGCACCGGCGATGAAGGCGAGGAAATCGGCGGCGACGTCACGAAAGCGCGGCTTGTCAGCAAGGAACGCATCACCGATGCCATGCACCTGGCGCGCCCCCTCGTCGACCTCGCGCTCGGGGTTGAGATAGCAATGGAAGGTGCGTCCGCTGGGCCGGCGCTCCAGCAGTTCCACGCAGCCGATCTCGATGACGCGATGGCCCTTGCCGACCTCGAGGCCGGTGGTTTCAGTGTCGAGCACGATCTGCTTCATGTCTGTCCTTCATCACGCACACGCTCGGCCGCCGTACGGGCAAGGCGGTCGACGCGTTCGTTGTCGGCGTGGCCGGCGTGGCCACGCACCCAGGCCCAGCGCACACGATGCGGCCCGAGCGCGGCGGCCAGCCGTTCCCACAGGTCGCGGTTCTTGACCGGATCACCTCCAGCCGTGCGCCAGCCCTTGGCGATCCAGCGCGGCATCCATTCCTCGACACCGCGCATGAGGTACTGCGAATCGGTGGTCAGCTTCACGCTGCATGGCCGGCGCAATGCCTCCAGCCCGGCGATCGCCGCCATCAGCTCCATGCGGTTGTTGGTCGTGTGCGCCTCGGCCCCGCAGAGCTCGCGCTCGGTCGTACCGTGGCGCAGCAGCACGGCCCAGCCACCCGGCCCTGGGTTGCCCAGGCAAGCGCCGTCGGTGATGACCTCTACCTCGCTCATGCGCACTCGCGCAAACTGACCCGCGGTGCCAGCGCCGGGGCGACCCGTCCGGTCGCACCGAGTGCGTGGCGCAACGGCAGCGGACGCACTGCCGCAGCACGCTTGTCGGCGCGCAACATCCAGACACCGTGCCAGCGCGCGCCGTCATCGGCCTGCATCACGTGCGATGCCGGCGCGCTGGGCCAGGCGCCACCGAGCCAGCACGGCCGGGTGACGTCGAGGCCGAACCCAGCAAGGCGTTCGCGCATGCGCGTCGGAGCAAGGCAGCGCAGCCGTGGTTCGCAAGCGCCTGCCCGCCGCGACCACCACAACCGCCACGGACTCAGCGGATTGAGGCCAAACAGCAGCAACGTCCCGCCGGGCGCGAGCAGGCGCGCGAGTTCACATTCGAGGCCGCGATCGGCGAGCAGGTCGGTCGCATGGCGTACGACGATCAAGTCGAAACTCGCTGCTGCCCACGGCAGTACATCGGTCTCGCAGCGCACATCACCAGCGAGCGCTGCACCTTCGACATGCAGGCAAACCGAACCAGGACGACCGTGCAGACGCGCCTGTGCCGCAGCGGCCGTTGCCGTGATCGACAAGGCCGGCCCCGACGCAAGCCCGCCCGCCTCGTGCTCAACCCGCCCCCATTCTTCGTCGAGGAGGCGGCGCATCGGCGGCAGCGAAAACAAGGGAGTCGAAGCAGGTTGCACTGATCGGGGGACGGTCGGAGGCCGGATCGGAACGCGAGTTTAAGGATGTTCTGATCAATCCCACAACGGCGTCACCGTCCTGTGCGGACGCAGATCAAGGCGCGACGGCGAAGGCAGACTGGTCGTCTGTCGAGCCGGCGCAACGCCGAGCTGCGCCCGCACAGGACGGCCCCAGCCTTTCGATTCCCAATGAGGGGGTGACATCCGCAAGGCCCGCAGGGCGGCATGCGCGGCTCGCCCAGGCGGCCAGCCTGCACTTAGCCACGCCCACCCCGCTGCGAACCTTGCGGATGTCATGACGCCATTGCGGGATTGATCAGAACATCCTTAACGCAGGCGCGCGCTGAGCTCGTTATAGTTTGGCCGCATGACCGGCCATCGCCTGTTTCCCGTGCGCGCGCTGCGCGACAACTATGTCTGGGTGCTCGCCAATGCTGGCGGCGATGCGCTCGTGGTCGATCCGGGCGAGGCTGCACCGGTCATCGAGGCCCTGCATGCGCGTGGACTGCGCCTGCGTGCGATCCTGCTGACCCATCATCATGCCGACCACATCGATGGCGTCAGCGCACTGATGGCCGCTGGTGACGACATCGAGGTCATTGCCCCGTTCGATGAACGCATCGCCACGGCCACCCGGCGGGTGGGCGCGGGCGACTGCGTCGAGTTCCGCCATCCGGCCAGCCGCTTCGAGGTCATCGAAGTGCACGGACATACGCGCAGCCACATCGCCTACCACGGTGAAGGCCTCCTGTTCTGCGGCGACACGCTTTTCAGCATCGGCTGCGGCAGACTGTTCGAGGGCACGCCGGCGCAGATGCTCGATGCGCTCGACCGCCTCGCTGCCCTGCCAGGTACGACTCAGGTTTGCTGCGGCCATGAATACACGCTGGCCAATTGCGCCTTCGCCATGCATGTCGATCCCCACAACGCCACCTTGCGTGCACGCGCAGCCGAGGCGCGCGCGGCGATCGCAAGCGGCAAACCCAGCCTGCCCTCGCTGCTCGCCGACGAGCGTGCCTGCAATCCGTTCCTGCGTGTCGATGCGCCCGAACTCGTCGCAGCCGTCGCCGCACACCTTCCGGCGGATGCAAACCGCGTCGCGCGCTTCGCCACCCTGCGCCGCCTCAAGGACGAGTTCCGCACATGAACGGCGCCGTGTTGCGCGCCACCGCGCTCGCCGCAGCGCTGCTCCTGCTTGGTGCCTGCGCGAGCGTGCCGCGCGCACCGGCGCCCGCGCCACCACCGACCGCACCGGCGCCCGCCACGGCGACTTCGATACAGGCCGTGCCCGAGGTGTCGGCGGTCGTGGTCGATGCGTCGCCGTGGGCGCGCCTGCGCACGCGCTTCGCCCTGCCCGGCTGCGACTACAGCGAAGCGGTGCTGCGCGAGGCGCAGCGCTACACGCGTTCGCCGAAGCACTTCACCGCCAGCTGGAAATCGGCCCTGCCGTTCCTGCTGCTGGTGCTCGTCGAGATCGAGAAGCGCGACCTGCCCGGCGAGCTTGCCGTGCTGCCCTATGTCGAAAGCCACTACCAACCACTGCCGGCACAGGGCAACCGCCCGGCAGGCATGTGGCAGCTCATGCCGGGCACTGCGCGTGAACGCGGATTGCGCGTGGCACGCGACTACGACGGCCGTCTCGACGCGATCGACGCCACACGCGCCGCACTCGATCTGCTCGAACGCCATGACCGCGAGTTTGGCGACTGGCGACTGGCGACCATGGCGTTCAATGCCGGCGAATACCGCATCAAGCGCCTGCTCGGCGCACGCACGGGCGACACTCTCGACGCACTGGCGCTGGCTGGCCTCGACCTCAGTCCGACCACCCACACGCATCTGGCACGCATGCTCGCGTTGGCCTGCATCATCGCCGACCCCGCGCGTTTCGGTGTCGAGCTCCCGGAACCCGGTGCGGACGATCAACTGATCACCGAGCCCGTCGACGGCCCGTTCGATCTGCGCGTCGCCGCCGCGTTCGCCGGCCTGCCCGAGGAGATCGTGCTGCGCTACAACGCCGCGCACCGCCAGCGGCGCAGCGCCGCCGGGGCGCCACCGCGGATCCTGCTGCCGGCGACGCATGTGGCGCGCTTCGTCCAAGCAAGGTCAGAGCACCCCGAACTGCTGGCCCTGCACTGGCAGGTCCATGCTCCGAAGCGCACGACGGACCTCGATGAACTGGCCAGTGCGGCCGGCCTTGCGCCGCAGGCGCTGGCCCGTGCGAATGGCCTTGCCGAAGACACGCGCATCGCCGCCAACAGCGAGATGCTGGTACCTGGGCCACCCGCGCCGTCACCATACGCCGACGCACAGACCGGGACGGACGCGCTGCATATCGTCCGTCCCGGCGACACTCTTTCGGCAATCGCGCACCGCTACGGCGTGCGCCTGGCCGATCTGCTCGGCTGGAACCGGTTGCGCGCGAGCACCACGCTGCGCCTCGGCATGCGCCTGCACGTGCGCGCGCCGTGAGGGAGGAGGCAGCCGTCTCGGTTACACTTCCAGCCTTTGTCACCCCTGACCAGACTCCGGAGGATCCATGGGCTTCCTGCATGGCAAGCGTGCGCTGATCGTCGGCATCGCCAGCACGCGATCGATCGCCTCGGGCATCGCCAGCGCAATGCACCGTGAGGGCGCCCAACTCGCCTTCACCTACCAGAACGACAAACTCAAGAGCCGTGTCGAAGAGGCCGCCGCCGAATACGGCTCGAACATCGTGCTGCCGCTCGACGTTGCCGATGACACGCAGATCGACGCAGCCTTCGCCGAACTGGGCAGGCACTGGGATGGCTTCGACATCCTTGTCCACTCGGTCGGCTTCGCACCGCGCGAAACCCTTCAGGGCGGCTTTCTCGACAACCTGACGCGCGAGGGCTTCGCCATCGCCCACGACATCTCCAGCTACAGCCTCGCCGCACTGGCCAAGGCCGCGCGCCCGGCCATGCAGGGGCGTGCCGCCTCGATCCTGACCCTGTCCTACCTCGGTGCCGAGCGCGCACTGGCCAACTACAACGTCATGGGCCTGGCCAAGGCCAGCCTTGAGGCGAATGTGCGCTACCTCGCCTACCAGCTCGGTCCGGAGGGCATTCGCGTCAACGCGATCTCCGCCGGTCCGATCAAGACCCTGGCGGCGGCCGGCATCGGCAATTTGCGCAAGATGCTCGACCACGTCGAAAAGGCCGCACCGCTGCGCCGCAGCGTGACGATCGAGGAAGTAGGCAACGTCGGTGCCTTCCTGTGCTCGGATCTCGCCTCGGGCATCACCGGCGAGGTCACCTACGTCGACGGCGGCTACAACACAGTCGGCATGACCGACATCTGACCCTGTCCGAATGTGTCGAATCGCGGCGGAAGCCGCGGTGGGGATTGATCAGGACGCCTACGGAGACATGCAGGTTGGCCGCATGCAACGCGCGTCGGCACCAGAACGGGAAAGGGCCGCTTGCGCGGCCCTTTCTCATTTGCGGAACCCAGGATCACAGGCGCTGTTCGGCCACCTCGACCTTCATGCCCGCACGCAATGAAGCGACGAGGTCACGCATGGCCGCATAGGACCGTGCCTGCTTGAGCGTGTCTCGCGCTGCTTCGCGCGTCGGCGCCTCGAGAGCCGACGGATCGGCATCGACCACCTTGGTCAGCTCGACCAAGGCATATTCGTCGTTGGCCAGCTTGACCAACTTGCGCGCGACCTGGCCCTCGGCCGGACGCGACAGATCGAACACCGCACTGACGAGACTCGAATCGACGGTCAGTGAGTTGCGGCCAATGCCCTGCTCGGCCTTGACCTCGAGCTTCAGTTCCTCGGCGAGCTTGTTCAGCTCCTCACCACCGTCGAAGCGCACAAACAACGCCTCCGCACGCGTCTTCGCCTCATCTGCACGACGCGCGGCGAGGATGCGTCCACGGATATCCTCACGCACTTCGTCGAGCGGGCGCGGCGTTGCCGGCTTGTGCTCGGCGATACGCACGACGGCCACATGGTTCGGGCCGAGCTCGATCGAATCGGAATTGTTGCCCTGCACGAGCACTTCGTCCGAGAACGCGACGCGCACCACCGCGGGGTTCGCAGCGAGGCCAACGCCACCATTGCGTGTGAACGGTGCGGTCTTCTGCAGGGTCAGGCCGAGCTCGCGTGCCGCCGGCTCGAGCGAGGTCGAATCCTGCATGGCGAGATCGATCAGGCGGCTCGAACGCTGGTTGTACACGCGCTCGTGCTCGGACTCCGCATACTCCTTGATCAGTTCGGGGCGAACTTCCTCGAAGCTGCGCGTCTTGCCGGGGCGCACGTCACGCAATTCGATGACGTGGTAACCCTCGCTCGAGAGCACTGGATCCGATACTGCGCCTTTTTCCAGGGCGTAAAGCGCAGCCTCGAACGCTGGATCGGTCATGCCCTGCTCGATCCAGTCGAGATCGCCGCCGATCGCCTTCGAGCCAAGGTCATCCGAGTTCTGCCTGGCAAGATCGGCAAAGGACTTGCCGGCGCGCGCCTCGGCAGCGAGCTTCTGTGCCTTCTCGAGTGCGACCCTCTGGTCGTCAGGGCCACCCTTGCCTCCGACCTTGACGAGGATATGCGAGGCCAGGCGCTGCTCGGGGGCGACGAAACGCGCCTTCTCGCGCTCGTAGCGGTCCTTGAGCGTGGCATCGTCGGGGGTCAGATCGACGTCGATCTTCGACGCTTCGAGTTCGAGGTATTCGAGCGCAACCTGCTCGGGGTTCATGAACTCTTGCTGGTGCTGCGTGTAGTAGGCACCGATTTCGTCGTCGGACACCTCGGCGTTGACCACCGTCGGCGACGCCAGGGTCAGCGTGCGGAAGTCACGCAACTGGCCGCGCAAGCGGAGGTAGGCGTCGACGTCGACTTCGGTGACGAAGGTACTGGCCAGCAGTTCGCGCGGGATCTCGCCCGCGGCGATTTCCTGGGTGAAGCGCTGCTGGAAGCTCAGCGGCGTCATGCCCTGCGACGTCAGGATCGCGCGGTACTGCGCCTCATCGAACTGGCCGTCGCGCAGGAATGCCGGGATCTTCAGGATCTCCTGGCGCAGGCGGTCAGCCGGAATGACGATGCCGAGCCGCTCGTTGGCCGCAAGCAGGACCCGCTCGTCGATCAACTGGTCGAGAACCTGGCGCTTGACCTCCGGCTGTTCGAAGTACGCCGCGTCGAGCGCTCCGTTGGTCATCTGCATCTGCCGCTGACGGAACTGATCAAAGCGCTCACGGAAATCCTGCTGGGTGATTTCCTTGCCATCGACCTTGGCGACGAAATCGTCGATCCGCGAGACGAAATACGACTCGATGCCGAAGAACGAGAAGGCAATGAGGATCGCGCCCAAGAGAATCTTGGCGACCAGGCCAGTGGTTTTTTGACGAAGGGCTTCAAGCATGGAATCGCCTGCAAGATAAGGGGGCGGCACGACAACGTTCCGTGGAGTCGCGGCACGCACGAAAAGCGAAGGCGCCACTCGGGCGCCCTCGGTCGGGCCAGGTAGCGGATCATGTCCGCCACCTCTGCCCGGATGCGACAGCCGCGCATTGTAGCCGACTGCGCACCCTCTTCACGGTCTGGTGGGTGCTGAGGGTTTCGAACCCCCGACCCTCGCCTTGTAAGGGCGACGCTCTACCGCTGAGCTAAGCACCCTGGACGCGTGGTCCACTCGCTCAGTTGATTGCGTCCTTGAGGGCCTTGCCGGGCTTGAATGCCGGCACCTTCGAAGCAGCGATCGTGATGGTTTCCTTGGTGCGCGGATTGCGCCCGGTACGCGCTGCTCGCGAACGCACCACGAACGAGCCGAAGCCGACGAGATTCACGCTATCGCCCGCCTTGAGGGCATCCTTGACGACATCGACGATGGCGTCGAGCGCGCGCTCGGCCTCGGCCTTGGACAGATTGGCCGACTCGGCCAGCTTCGCGATGAGATCGGATTTGTTCATGGACAGCTCCCTGGTTCTGGAAAGGCGGCGCGCACGCCGGATGACGCGCAACGCAGGTGGAATCGTCGGGGTGGGCAAGCGCAGGCGTACGGGGTAGCAGCCCGCAGGGACCGCTCGGCGTGCTCGCCGGACGGCCATGGCGCGGCCTTTATACCAGCGCCTCCCGCCCGCCGCAACGAGGAATGCCAGAAAACACCGCGATTTTCAGGCATTTCACGCGATATGACGGCATTTTTACGGCATCACCGCCAAACACCGGCGATCAGTGCGGACGCGCCGGGTTTTCCTCGAGACGTGCTTCGCGCGCCGAGTCCATCGGCAATGCGTCCGCGTCCCCGTCGCGAGGCTGAGGCCCAACGGGCCTTTCAAGAGCGATGTCGAGCACCTCGTCGATCCACTTCACCGGCCGGATCGACAGCGATTCGGTGACGATCTTGGGAATGTCGGCAAGGTCCTTGCGATTCTCGTCCGGGATGATGACCGTGGCGACACCGCCGCGATGCGCGGCGAGCAGTTTCTCCTTGAGTCCGCCGATCGGCAGCACGCGGCCGCGCAGGGTGATCTCGCCGGTCATCGCCACATCGGAACGCACGGGGATGCGCGTCAGCGTGGACACCAGCGCCGTGCACATGGCGATGCCCGCGCTCGGACCATCCTTCGGCGTCGCGCCTTCCGGCACATGGATGTGGATGTCGAGCTTTTGGTGGAACTCGGGGTCAACGCCGAGCCGATCGACACGCGCGCGCACGACGCTCAGCGCGGCCTGGATCGACTCCTGCATCACCTCGCCGAGCTGGCCGGTATGGATCAGCTTGCCCTTGCCCGGCACGGTGGTCGCCTCGATGCTGAGCAGGTCTCCGCCAACTTCGGTCCAGGCCAGGCCGGTGACGAGCCCCACTTCGTTCTGCAGCTCGGCAAGCCCGTAGTGGAACTTGCGCACGCCAAGGTAGTGGTCGAGGTTGGTCGCGTCCACGGTGATCCTGCCGGACTTGCGCCCCTTCTTGGCCACCCGGGTCGCCGTGGCAGTCTTGGCGGCCGCCTTGCTCTTGCCTTTCGTCGGCTTGTCGCTGGTGCGCAGGCTCAGCTCCTTGACCACCTTGCGGCAGATCTTGGAAATCTCGCGTTCGAGATTGCGCACGCCGGACTCGCGGGTGTAGTAGCGGATCACGTCGCGGATCGCCGCCTCGGCGATGGCCAGCTCGCCGGCCTTGAGACCATTGGCCTTGAGCTGCTTGGGTACCAGGTAGCGCTCGGCGATGTTGATCTTCTCGTCCTCGGTATAACCGGGGATACGAATGACCTCCATGCGATCGAGCAGCGGCCCGGGAATGTTCAGCGAGTTCGCCGTGGCGATCCACATGACCTCGCTCAGATCGAAGTCGACCTCGAGATAGTGGTCGTTGAATGCCGAATTCTGCTCGGGATCAAGCACCTCGAGCAGGGCCGATGACGGGTCGCCGCGAAAATCCATCGACATCTTGTCGATCTCGTCGAGCACGAACAAGGGATTGCGCGTACCGGCCTTGGACATGTTCTGGATGATGCGGCCCGGCATCGAGCCGATGTAGGTGCGCCGATGACCACGGATCTCGGCCTCGTCGCGTACGCCGCCCAACGACATGCGCACAAACTTGCGGTTGGTCGCCTTCGCGATCGATTGGCCGAGCGAAGTCTTGCCGACACCGGGCGGGCCGACCAGGCACAGGATCGGTCCCTTCATCTTGTTGACACGCTGCTGCACGGCCAGATATTCGAGGATGCGGTCCTTGACCTTCTCCAGGCCATAGTGGTCGGCATCGAGCGTCTGCTGGGCGAGGTGAAGGTCCTTGCGCACCTTGGTGCGCTTCTTCCACGGCGCGCCGACCAACCAGTCGACATAGTTGCGCACGACCGTGGCCTCGGCCGACATCGGCGACATCTGCTTGAGCTTGTTGAGTTCCGTGCGCGCCTTGGCCAGCGTGGCCTTCGGCATGCCGGCCGCCTCAACTTTGCGCGACAGTTCCTCCAGCTCGTTCGGCGTTTCCTCCGCGTCGCCGAGCTCCTTCTGGATCGCCTTCATCTGCTCATTGAGGTAGTACTCCCTTTGGCTCTTCTCCATCTGCGACTTGACCCGACCGCGGATGCGCTTTTCGATCTGCTGCACGTCGATTTCGCCATCGACCAGCGAGATCAGGCGCTCGAGGCGATCGGCGATGTCCACGGTCTCCAGCACCTGCTGCTTGTCCTGCAGACGCACGGTCAGATGGGTAGCGATCGTGTCTGCCAGGCGCGACGGGTCGTCGAGACCGGCCAGCGTCGCCATCAGTTCGGGAGGCAGCTTGCGCGACAGCTTGACCAGCTGCTCGAACAGCGCCACCAGCGAGCGCGAGATGACCTCGATCTCACGTTCGGTGCGCGAGACTATCGGGTCGAGTGCGCGTGTGCGCGCACACAGGAGGCCATCGCGCTCGGACCAGTGCTCGACCTCGGCTCGCGCGGTACCCTCGACCAGCACCTTGATCGTGCCGTCGGGCAGCTTCAGCAGTTGCAGGACAGTCGCAACGGTGCCGATCGAATACAGATCAGAGGCTTCTGGATCGTCGATGTCGGGGCTGCGTTGCGCGACCAGCAGAATTTGCTTGTCTCCTTCCATCGCCGCATCGAGCGCGCGCACGGACTTCTCTCGCCCGACGAAGAGCGGGATGACCATGTGCGGGAAGACCACGACATCGCGCAACGGCAGGATCGGCAGTTCGATCACGTCGTGGGCTGCGCGCGGCGCGGGCTTGCTCGGTTTATCCATCGTCGGATCCTGAAAGTGGTGCGGTGTTGCGGTACGCCGGCAGCGTGCAGGCACGCGGCCGCCCGGTCAAGGGATGTACCGACCCGTCGGAAGTGCGGCCACGCCGCGGGTTTGCAAGGAGGCGCCGTGCGATGCGGGACGCGGCGGCGCCTATTCGGCAACCGCACGCGTCTGCATGTTGCCCTGGTAGATCAAGTAGGGCTCGGCCTGGCCGTTGATGACAGCCTCGTCGACGACGACCTTGCTGACGTGCTCGAGCGAGGGCAGGTCGAACATCGTATCGAGCAGGACTTGTTCGATGATCGTCCGCAGGCCGCGCGCGCCGGTCTTGCGGCTGAGCGCCTTGCGCGCAACGGCAGTCAATGCCTCGGGGCGGAATTCGAGCTCGACGCCCTCCATCTCGAACAGGCGCTTGAACTGCTTGGTGATCGCGTTCTTCGGCTCGGTCAGGATCTTGACCAGGGCCGTCTCGTCGAGTTCCTCGAGTGTCGCGACGACCGGCAGGCGACCGACGAATTCGGGAATCAGCCCGAATTTGATCAGGTCGCCGGGCTGCACATCGGTCAGCCACTTGCCGGGTTCGGCCTTGCGGCTGGTGCTGCGGATCTCGGCCGAGAAGCCTATGCCGGTCGTCTCGGAGCGTTGCTGGATGATCTTTTCGAGGCCGGCGAAGGCGCCACCGACGATGAACAGCACGTTCTTGGTGTCGACCTGCAGGAACTCCTGCTGCGGATGCTTGCGTCCGCCCTGTGGCGGCACCGAAGCGACCGTGCCTTCGATCAGCTTGAGCAGGGCCTGCTGCACGCCCTCACCCGATACGTCGCGGGTGATCGACGGGTTCTCGCTCTTGCGAGAAATCTTGTCGATCTCATCGATGTAGACGATGCCGCTCTGCGCCTTTTCGACGTCGTAGTCGCACTTCTGCAGCAACTTCTGGATGATGTTCTCGACGTCCTCGCCGACGTAGCCCGCTTCGGTCAGCGTGGTCGCGTCGGCGATCGTGAACGGCACGTTGAGCAGGCGCGCCAGCGTCTCGGCCAGCAGGGTCTTGCCCGAGCCGGTCGGACCGACCAGCAGGATGTTCGACTTGGCCAGTTCGACCTCATCGCCGCGCGTGCGCGACTCGAGGCGCTTGTAGTGGTTGTAGACGGCGACCGCGAGCACCTTCTTGGCGCGCCCCTGGCCGATCACGTACTGGTCGAGGACGTCGAGGATTTCCTTCGGCTTCGGCAGGTGGCTGCGTGCCGAGGCGGCCTTTTCCTCGAGTTCCTCACGGATGATGTCGTTGCACAGCTCGACGCATTCGTCGCAGATGAACACCGACGGGCCGGCGATGAGCTTGCGCACCTCATGCTGGCTCTTGCCGCAGAAGGAGCAGTAGAGGATTTTCCCGCCGTCGCCCGATCGGCCCTGTCGCTCGTCAGTCATGCCCCGCCTCGGGTGGTTCACGTGATGCCGCGCGAGCATAGCACAGGCCCGAAACGGGCCAGGAAACGCGTTCCGGAGCCCTCGGACCGGCGCGGCGATGGTTAGGAGTACCGGCCTCAGCCGGCGCGGATGCTCTCTTGCGGGCGCTGCTCGAGCACCTCGTCGATCAGGCCATAGGTCTTGGCGTCCTGGGCGTTGAAGAACAGGTCGCGCTCGACATCGCGCTCGATGCGTTCAAGCGGCTGGCCGGTGTTGGCCGCCAGTTCCTCGTTCAGGCGCTTGCGCAGGTAGAGGATCTCGCGCGCCTGGATCTCGATGTCGGTGGCCTGGCCCTGCGCGCCGCCGTGCGGCTGGTGGATCATCACGCGCGAGTTCGGCAGGGCGTAACGCTTGCCCTTGGCACCCGCCGTGAGCAGGAAGGCGCCCATGCTCGCCGCCTGGCCGATCACCATCGTGCTCACGTCGGGCTTGAGGAAGCGCATCGTGTCGTAGATGGCGAGGCCGGCCGTGACCGAACCGCCCGGACTGTTGATGTACAGGTTGATGTCCTTGTCGGGGTTCTCCGACTCGAGGAACAGTAGCTGGGCGACAACGACATTGGCCACGTAGTCGTCGACCGGGCCGACCAGAAAGATCACCCGCTCCTTGAGCAGACGCGAATAGATGTCATAGGCGCGCTCGCCACGCGAGGTCTGCTCGACAACCATCGGCACGAGGTTGAGGCCTTGCGGGACGATACGGCTGGACATGTTCGGTCTCCTTCGGGTTCCGGCGGATCAGCCGCCGGGACGCATCACGTCGTTGAAGCTCAGGCTGTGCTCGCTGACCTTGGCGTTCGCCGCAACCCAGTCGACCACCTGGTCTTCCAGCACGCGGCTCTGCAGGCCGCTCATCAACTGGGGGTCACGCGTGTAGAGTTCAATGAGCTGGTCCGGCTCCTCGTAGGTCGAGGCGATCGTCTGCAGCATTTCCGCGACGCGGCGGCTATCGATGCGGATGTCATTCTGGCGCGCGAGTTCGGCGAGGAGGAAGCCACCGGCGACGCGGCGGCGCGCACTTGCCAGGAACGGCTCATGGGCGAGCGGCGGCTTGCCTTCGCCAGCTGCACGGCGCGCCATGTCGCGCGCCTCGTTCTCGATGACGCCCTGCGGCAGCTCGAGATCGGCGTGCGCATCGACCAGCTTCTCGACCGTGACGGCCTTGAGGCGTGCGGCCAAGGCGGCCGACAGCTCGCGCTCGAGGTTGGCACGCACGTCCTCACGAAACTTCGCCACCCCCCCTTCACTGACGCCGAATGCGGCGATGAAGGTATCGTCGAGGGCCGGCAGCGACGGCTCCTGCACACGCACGACCGTGATCGCCACGTGCGCGTTCTTGCCGGCGAGGCCGGCAACGCGGAAATCTGCAGGGAAGTCGAGGTCGGCTTCGAAGGCCTCGTCAGCCTTGTGGCCGACCAGCACATCCTCGAGCATCGCCGGCAGCGCGTTCGAACCGATGATGGTGCCGACGCGGTCGGCCCCCGACTCCGGGTAACGGAAATCGCCGGCCTGGGCCGAGAGCTCGAACAGCACCATGTCGTCCTTCTGCGCTGCGCGCTCGACCGGCGTCCAGTTGCGCCGCTGCAGACGCAGCGTCTCGATCATCTGGTCGACGTCCGGCTCCTCGACACTGGCTACCTGGCGCACGATCTCGAGTCCGCTGACGTCGATCGGGCCAAACTCGGGCATGACCTCGAAGGTCGCGGTGTATTCGATCTCGCCGTTCTCGGGCTTGCCGCTGGTCGCGATCGACGGTTGCACGGCCGGACGCAGCTTCTCGCTGCTGACGGCTTCCTGGAAGGTCGAACCGATCAGTTCGGACAACGCCTCGCCGCGGATCTGCGCGCCGAAACGCTGCTCGATCACCTTGGTCGGTACCTTGCCCGGACGGAAACCCTTGATGCGTGCATTGCGCCCCATCTCGAGGACTCGATTGCGCACCGTGTCATCGAGGCGCGCGGCGGGAATGCGCACCGTCAGCTTGCGCCCGAGGCCGCCGACGTTCTCAACCGAAACTTGCATGGATGCTCCTTGGAACTGCGTACGCCCGGGCAGCAACCGGGACTCGTCGAGCCGGACATGATAAGCGATCGCGCCGCCCCCGTGCATCCACAGCATCGGCTGTGGATCGCCGCGGAACGGTCACGAACGGTTGTGCGAACGGAGAGACTCGAACTCTCACGGGTTGCCCCACTGGAACCTAAATCCAGCGTGTCTACCAGTTCCACCACGTTCGCGCGGACGTCGCCGGGCATGGCGGGTGGCTCGTATCGATGGCGCCTTGCGCGCCCGCACCCGGAGAAAGGCCTGTTTGGTGGGTCGTGTAGGATTCGAACCTACGACCTATTGATTAAGAGTCAACTGCTCTACCAACTGAGCTAACGACCCGAAACAGGAACCGCGATTGTAGCAAGGCAAGCCGCGCCTGCGAAACCCTCACGGCTCACGCTGCCGTCGAAGTGGGGTGGCTGAGGGGACTCGAACCCCCGACAACTGGAATCACAATCCAGTACTCTAACCAACTGAGCTACAGCCACCATCGAAACCGATTGTTCCCGCCGATCCGGCGCGATCCGCATGCCCCGCAAGTGGCGCGCCCGACAGGAATCGAACCTGCAACCGTCGGCTTAGAAGGCCGATGCTCTATCCGGTTGAGCTACGGGCGCAACATCGCACGAACTTCGTTCGCCGATGCGGCGGGCCGCCGGAGTGGTCGGGGTAGAGGGATTCGAACCCCCGACATCCTGCTCCCAAAGCAGGCGCGCTACCAGACTGCGCTATACCCCGCCGTTACCGAATGGAACCGACGCTCGCGCCCGCACCGACCGGAAAGGCGCGGAATGTTAATGTCGGTGCCGCGTCGCGTCAATTCATGGGCCCACGACTCCGTGCAACTTCGGTGGATCGCTGCTCCGTCCCCGAGCGGAGGAACCTCCCTTCCTGATGTCCTGGCGGACTCGCCCCGACGCTCCGGATGCCCCGGTTCCTGTATCCCGTGAACGACGCTACCACGCCCGATTTCACTTCCGCCGCAGCTGCTCCGCCTCGACTTCCGGAACCGTCAACAGCGTGGCTTGCGCCTCGAAGCCGTCGGCAAAGATGCTGTCATCGCTGGCCCCGGACACCAGCAGCAGCGAATCGGCAAGGTCCAGGTAGTCGCCACCGAAAGTCAGAAACCCGCGATTCTCCCAGGCCGAAATATTCGCGAACGGGAAGCTGGTCAGCCGAGGCACCAGCTCGGGTTCTTCGAACTCATTCCGGTAGATGATCCAGGCATTCCCCTCCGAGTCGAACTGCAACGACTTGACCGACGACCCGGCTCCGCCGATGTAGAAGAGGTCCACCAGGCTCCCGTTCGTCACATCGATCCTGTAAACACGGGGAGCATCGCCCGTCTCGATGACGTGGTAGGCGCCCGTCACCGCGTCGTAGGCAAAGGAACTGGCCGTACGCATGGGGTGGCTAAAAGTGATGTTCGCCACATGCGTCGCGACGGCGGTCGCAAGGTTCACCCGGTACAGCGCCTGGCCACCGATGAAGAATGCTCCTGCCGGCCCGATGGCAAGCGGACCACCAGCGGGATAGCTTGGCGCGCCTCCCGGGTTCACCACCAGTTGGCCGACCGCCGTCTGCGCGCCGGTCGCGGGGTTGATCGAGGCAAGCGAATAGGAATAGCCAGACGTGGGGTCGTAATACTCCCGAACGTAGTAGCCACGGCTGCTTGCCGGGTCGTAGTGCCCCTGGAATTGCCCGGCATCACCGTCGAGCGTGGTGGCAGGGCCGATCGAGGTGGTGACCGCCGTATCCGGGTCCACCGAGAGCGGGTGCCAGTGCTGCGCGGCGGGGGTGGTCGCGATCAGGAACAACGCGTCGCCGTCGGGTAGGTCAACCGCGCTCGCCGAGGCGACCACGCCAAGGCCCAGAGCTGCGCCATCGATGCGCGCGCCTTCTGACCGCCGGCCTTTCGGGCTCGCCGCCGGTTGGATCGGCCTGCATGCCGCGCCCGCTTTCGAGCATTGCCGCCAGCGACAGTTTGGCTTCGTTGGAACCAACGGCTGCAGCCTTGCGGTACCAGTCCGCCGCAGCCGCGTAGTCCGGCGCGCCGTCCATGCCCTTCTCGTAGATCTGGCCGACGTAGTACTGCGCCTGGGCATCGCCACCCTTGGCCTTGTCCATCCACACGGCAAGACTCGATTTGAGCGTTGCGCGGTCGTAGGCGACGTACTCGCCGCCGCGCATCGCGCACAACTGCGCGGTGGTCTTCACCGGCAAGCGTGGCCCGATGTAGGACATGGCCCCGGAGCGTCGGACCTGACCAGGCAGCAGGCAATCGACGACCATCATGGCATCGATCGGTTGTACACCAGCCATGGCTCCACCCTTTTGCACATAGGGTTGCCAGGAGTCCTGTGCATTGGCGATGCCGCTGGCCAAAACGAGCGCGAACACCATCGCGCCACTGCTTCGCATGATCCGCATCGCCGCCCCTCCTCGACGATCAAGCCTCATCTTCGCGATTAGCCCCAATGGGGGCTCGCTGGGAAGTTTGCGAACCGCTTCACAATTCCGGGGCGCGCCGCTGATGCTTTTCGACGCAGGCCGTCAACTGCGAAACGGGGCAATCGCGACGGATCCAGGCCTCAGCTGGACACGTGAGCATGAAAGATCCTGGCCGACATCGCTCCGAGAACCGCTCGACGGGAGGCTCCCCCACGGATCAATCGTCGTCCCATGCGGCGACCACGTCGGTACGGCGGGCCGTCGGCACGACCTGCGACTTCACCGCGTGCCACACGGCCAGCGCATCGCGGGTCGGCGCGACATCATGCACGCGCACGATCGCGGCACCGTTCTGCACGGCAATCAGGGCCGCCGCGACCGAGCCGGCCACGCGCGACTCCGGCGCCTCGCGCCCGGTCAATGCGCCGATCATCGACTTGCGTGACAGCCCCACCAAGACCGGCGCGATCTCGGCGAAACGGGCGCACTGGGCCAGCAGGGCGAGATTGTGTTCGAGGGTCTTGCCAAAGCCGAAACCCGGATCGACGACGATGCGCTTGCGCTCGATGCCTGCCAGCTGGCAGGCGAACAGGCGGTCCGTGAGGAAACGGTGCACTTCGCCGACGACGTCGTCGTAGTGCGGATCCTGCTGCATCGTGCGCGGTTCGCCCTGCATGTGCATCAGGCAAACGACCACGCCGAGTTCGGCGGCGACTTCGAGCGCACCGTCGGCGCGCAACGCGTGCACGTCATTGAGCATCCCTGCTCCGGCGGCGACGGCGGCACGCATGACCTCGACATCCGAAGTATCGATCGAAATCGGTACCGTGGTGCGCGCGGCGACGGCTTCGATCACCGGCACGACGCGTGCGATCTGCTCGCCGGCGGCGACCGGCGAGGCGCCGGGACGCGTCGATTCGGCGCCGATGTCAAGCAGATCGGCGCCCTCCTCGACCAGGCGCAGGGCGTGCTCGATGGCGGCATCGCGGTCGAGCCAGCGTCCGCCATCGGAGAACGAATCGGTGGTGATATTGACGACGCCGGCGATACGCGGGCGGTCGAGCTCGAGGATGCGGCCGCGGCAGTCGAGGCTGGCGTGCAACATGATGCCCCCTGGAAAGAACGAAGGCCGCACCGGGCGGCCTTCGTCGGCATGGAACAAGGCTTCAGACTTCGCCGTCGCGCGTCTGCGCGGCCGGCCCACCGATCGGGCTTTCGCCGCCGCGAGGGCCATTGCCACTGCCGCTGCTGCGCGGCGAACCGCCGTTCCAGTCCTTCGGCGGCGAGGGCGTACGCCCGGCCATGATCTCGGCCACCTGCTCGCGGTCGATCGTCTCGTAGGTCAGCAGCGCCTCGGCCATGGCATGCAGGATGCCCAATTTCTCCGTGAGGATGCGCTTGGCACGTGCGTACTCCCGATCGAGGATGCCACGCACGACCTCGTCGATCCGGCGCGCGGTCTCGTCGGACACGTTCTTGTGTTGGGTCACCGAGCGGCCGAGGAAGACCTCGTCTTCCTGCTCGCCGTAGGCGATCGGGCCCATTTCGTCGGAGAGGCCCCACTTGGTGACCATGTTGCGCGCCATCTGTGTCGCGCGCTCGATGTCGTTCGAGGCACCGGTGGTCACGCGGTCCTCGCCGAAGATGATCTCCTCGGCGACACGCCCGCCGTACAGGCTGGCGAGGCGGCTCTCGAGCTCGGTCTTGCTGTAGCTGTGGCGATCCTGCTCGGGCAGGTACATGGTCACGCCCAGCGCGCGTCCGCGCGGAATGATCGTGACCTTGTGCACCGGATCGTGCAGCGGTACCGACAGGCCGACGATCGCGTGGCCGGCCTCGTGGTAGGCGGTGAGCTTCTTTTCCTCCTCGCTCATGATCATCGAGCGCCGTTCGGCCCCCATCATGATCTTGTCCTTGGCCCGCTCGAAATGGAGCATGGTCACGTCGCGCGAGTTCTCGCGCGCAGCGAACAGCGCGGCCTCGTTGACGAGGTTGGCGAGATCGGCGCCGGAGAAGCCCGGCGTGCCGCGCGCGATGACGACCGGCTCGACGTCGGCGGCGAGCGGCACCTTGCGCATGTGCACCTTGAGGATCTGCTCACGGCCCTTGATGTCGGGCAGCGGTACGACCACCTGGCGATCGAAGCGGCCCGGGCGCAGCAGGGCCGGGTCGAGCACGTCGGGGCGGTTGGTCGCGGCGATGACGATCACGCCCTCGCTGCCTTCGAAGCCATCCATCTCGACGAGCAACTGGTTCAGCGTCTGCTCGCGCTCGTCGTGGCCACCACCAAGGCCAGCCCCGCGATGGCGGCCGACCGCATCGATTTCGTCGATGAAAATGATGCACGGCGCCTGCTTCTTGGCCTGCTCGAACATGTCGCGCACGCGCGCCGCACCGACGCCGACGAACATCTCGACGAAGTCGGAGCCGGAGATGGAGAAAAACGGCACCTTGGCCTCGCCGGCGATCGCCTTGGCGAGCAGGGTCTTGCCGGTACCTGGCGAGCCGACCATCAGCACGCCACGCGGGATCTTGCCGCCGAGCCGGGTGAACTTGGACGGATCGCGCAGGAACTCGACCAGCTCGGAAACCTCCTCCTTGGCCTCATCGCAGCCGGCGACGTCGGCGAAGGTGACCTTGATCTGGTCCTCGCCTTGCAGCTTGGCGCGCGAACGGCCGAACGACATCGCCCCGCGTCCGCCCGCACCGGCCTGCATCTGGCGCATGAAATAGAACAGCAGACCGATGAAGATGATGATCGGCAGCCAGTCGAACAGGATGCGCAACGCGATCGGCATCGGCGGGTCGGCCGCTTCGATCTTGACCTTCTGCGCACCTTTCTCGATTTCGGCGATGGCCTGTTCGGTCAACAGCGCGGTCGTGCGCACGCTGCTGCCGTCGCGCAGCTTGGCCTCGATGGTGCGGTTGAAGCCCGGATCGTTCTTGATCAGCACTTCATCGACGCGGTTGTCGCGCACGGCCTGCATGAACTCCGAATACGGCAGGTCCGTGACGGTGGCCACGCGCGGATTGAAACTCTGGAACACCGTCAGCAGGACGACCGCGATGACGACCCAGAGCAGGAGGGTTTTGGCCATGTCGTTCATGTTCGTGCGCGATCCTCTCCGGGTCCCTCAGCCGCGCTTGCCGGTGGCGAGCGCATACACCTCGTTGCTGCGCGCCCGCGAAGCCTTCGGCTTGCGGATGCTGACGCGTGCGTACTTTCCACGCAAGCGCCTGACGTACTCATCGAATCCCTGGCCCTGGAACAGCTTGGCCAGGAAGGCCCCGCCCTTGCGCAAATGCGCATCGGCGAATTCTTCGGCCAGTTCGGCCAGATGCATGGAACGGTCCTGGTCGACCGCGGACACCCCGCTCATGTTGGGGGCCATGTCGGAAAGCACAAGATCGACCGCTGCACCACCGAGAGCTGCGTCGAGCTGCCGCACTGCCTCGTCCTCGCGGAAATCGCCCTGGATGAATTCGACGCCGCCGATGCCCTGCATCGGCAGGACGTCGAGGGCGACGATGCGACCGGCATCGCCGAGGCGCTCGCGCACCATCTGCGACCAGCCGCCGGGCGCCGCGCCGAGGTCGACGACGACCATGCCGGGCTTGAGCAGGGCATCGCGTTCAAGGATCTCGTCGAGCTTGAACACCGCCCGCGAGCGCCAGCCCTCGGCCTGCGCCTTCTTTACGAACGGGTCGCTGAAATGCTCCTGCAGCCAGCGTGAACTCGATTTGCTTCGTGCCACACTTGTTCCGCACGCGCCGCGCGCGTTGGTCCAGCCGGGAATGAAGCCGCATAATAGCCCGAAATCTTGCCGGCGCCCCGCTTCCGGGCCCGTACACGGACTCCGTTCATGCCCCTTTCCCCGTTCCAGAAGCGCTATCTGCGTGGTCTCGCCCACTCGCTCGACCCGGTCGTCCTGCTCGGCCAGAAGGGCGTCACGCCGGCCGTCATCGCCGAACTCGGCCTCGCCCTCGACCACCACGAGCTGGTCAAGGTGAAGCTCTCGGGCGGTGACCGAGCGGAACGCGCGGCGCAGATTGAAGCACTGTGCACGCCACTCGACGCCGAACTCGTGCAGACCATCGGCCGCACCGCCACGTTGTGGCGGCGCAACGCCGACGCACCAAGACTGCCGCTGCCTAAGTGAGCCGGTGCGACCGATGCACCTGAGCCACGACCGTCCCGAAGGCTATTTCTTCATCCGCGCCTGCCGTGCCGACGCGATCACCGTGATCGACCGCGAACTGCGCGCCAGCTTCGTCATCGCCCCGGACCGCGTCATCGAGGACTGGCCCGTGCCCTCGCTGGCCGCGCTCGATCCGGCAGCGATCGCGCGCCTGTTCGACCTCGAGCCCGAGTTGGTCATCCTCGGCAGCGGCGCCCGCCTCGTGTTCCCGCCGCGCGAACTGCTGCTGCCACTGCAGCGTCGCCAGGTCGGCGTCGAGGTGATGGACAACAGTGCCGCCAGCCGTACCTACAACCTGCTCGCCGCCGAAGGGCGCCGCGTCGTCGGCGCATTCATCCTCGGCTGAACCCAGGCGGACGTCGTCGACGCGCCGAACGGCTCAGGCACGCGGTGGCGGCGTCTGCGACAGGCCGCGCAGGCGGCGGATCGCGTCCTGCTGGATCTGGCGCACGCGCTCGCGGGTCACGCCCAGATCACGGGCGATCTCGGCGAGCGACTGCACCGGCTGCGCACCGAGACCGAAGCGACGTTCGATGACGAGGCGCTGGCGCTCGTTCAGCGCCGCCAGCCAGTCCTGCAGACGCCCCGGATCGCCGACCTCGCTCGCCGCGGCGACCGGCTCATCCTCTTCGATGATGTGCTCGATGAGGGCACGGTCATCACTGTCGGAATACGGCGCATCGAGCGAACTGATGTGCTCACTGACGCGGAACAGTTCGGCGACGTCCTGGCTGCGCTTGCCGACTGCGGCAGCCAGTTCCTCGAGACTGGGCGCACGGCCTTGGCGAGCGGTCAGTTCGCGGTTGGCACGCAGCACCTGGGCCAGTTCGCGCAGCACGTGCACCGGAATGCGCACGGTGCGCCCCTGGTGCGACAGCGCATGCTGTACGCCCTGCCGGATCCACCACATTGCATAGGTCGAGAAACGCAGGCGCCTGGCCGGCTCGAATTTCTCGACTGCGCGGATCAGGCCGATGTTGCCTTCCTCGATCAGGTCGAGCAGCGGCACGCCGCGACCGACGTAACCGCGTGCAACCGTGACCACGAGTCTCAAGTTGGCCTCGATGAGGCGACGGCGTGCCTCCACATCGCCGGCCTGCACACGTTCGGCCAGCGCCCATTCCTCCTCGGCGCGCAGCAGCGGAATGAGGCCGATTTCGTTGAGGTAGGCGCCCGTGGAGCTGCGCACTTCCTCGTTCGCGGGCTCGATCGCCTCGAGCAGGGCGAGGACTTCCTCGACCTCGGGCTCGGAACCCGGTTCAGGCGGCAGTGCGGAACTCATCGTGCGAGCTTAGGGAGCGCTGGATCGACTGCGCAAGGGATGTTCTGATCAATCCCACAATGGCGTCACCATCCTGTGCGGACGCTGATCAAGGTGCGACGGCGAAGCCAGACTGGCCGTCTGTCGAGCCGGCGCAACGCCCATCTGCGCCTGCACCGGACGGCCCCAAGCTCTTGATTCCCAATGATGGGGTGGCATCCGCAAGGGCAGCGGCTCAGCGTGCCGGCAGGAATGCCGCCGGATCGACCGGCTTGCCATTGCGGCGGATTTCGAAATGTAGCATCTCGCGGCTCGCGCTCGACGAGCCCATTTCTGCAATCTGCTGCCCGGCCCTGACCTTGTCGCCCTCCTGCACCAGACGGCGGCGGTTGTGGCCATAGGCCGACAGCAGGGCCGCGCTGTGCTTGATGATGACAAGTTCACCGTAGCCGATCAGGCCGTTGCCGCTGTAGACGACCTCGCCATCGGCGGCGGCACGAACGGCATCGCCGGCACGGCCACCGATGTCGATGCCCTGACGGGTCGGATCGCCGGCAACGAAACCGTTCAGGCGCGGCCCCTCGGCCGGCCAGCGCCAGGTGATGCCGGAAGTCGAGGCAGCCACCGGCGGTGCGCTGGTCGCAGGCGTGGCCGGCTTCGGCGGGGTCACGGCCGGCGTCGATGCGGTCGGCGATGCCGATGTGGTCGCAGCAGGTGCGGATGCGACCAGCGGCGGCGCGGCCGGCGGCACGTCCTCGAACTTCGGCGCCTTCGGCGCACTCGGTGTCGGCGCCGGACGCACGGGCTGGGTCCGCGGCGGCTGTCGTGGCGCGGGAGCGGCAGCTACGCGCGGCGACGTTGCGCCGGCAAGGCGTATGCGCTGGCCTGCATGAATCGTGTACGGCGGCGCTATGCCATTGATGCGCGCCAGGTCGCGATAGTCCAGGCCGTTGCGGAAAGCGATGCTGTACAAGGTGTCGCCGCGCACGACGACATGCTCGCCGCTGATCGCGGGATTCAGCGCACGCGACGGCACGGACTTGCGCGGCGCACCGACGCTGCGGTCGTGCACGGGTGCCGGCGGCGTGCTCGCGCACGCGGCGACGAGGCCGGCAAGCAGGGCGACGATGACAGGGCGGAGGCGGCGAAGCACGGTCAGGCGGGTCGCTCAGTGCAGGAAACGAAAGTAGACCACGACGAACACGATCAAGGCGACGAGCACCCAGCCGATCCATTCGATCCAGCGGTGCAGCATCGCCTCGGCGCGCGGGCCGGCAAGGCGGATCACGCCCGCAAGCAGGTAGACGCGCTTGCCGCGACCGACCACCATGCTGGCGAAGAACGGCAGCAGTGGCACGCCAACGATGCCCGAAGCCCAGGTGAAGATCTTCAGCGGGATCGGCAGGAAGCCGGCCACGACCAGGGCCCAGAACGCCATCCACGGACTCTGCTGCACGATCGCGTTCAATTCGGCGACCTGCGCATCGATCCGGTCGAGCCAGCCGAGCGCACCCAGCAGCGGACGCAGCGCCTCAAACGCGTAGTGGCCGAGTGCATAGCCGACCAGCGCACCCAGCAGGGAGAACACCAGGCTCACCGTCGCATAGCGCGCCCAATGTGACGGCTTGGCCAGGACCATCGGGCCGAGCATCACCTCGGGCATGACCGGAAAGATGATTGCCTCGACGAAGCTCAGTCCGGCCAGATAGGGTTCCGCACGCGGATGCGCGGCCCAATGCAGCGCCTTTTCGTAGAGCGGCCGGAACAGCTTCACTCGATGCTCCCGCGCACGCAACCAATCATCCGACGCCACCGAGCAGGGGCACGAAGCTGACCGCGGCAATCACCTCGCGCCGCCAAGCCCCCTCCTCGCCGGCGCGCACGCGCACGAGCTGCTGGCGACCACTCGGCCCGACCGGCGCAACCAGCACGCCTTGTGGAGACAACTGGGCGAGCAGCGCGTCTTCGATGTCGGCTCCGGCAGCCGTGACCAGGATCGCGTCGAACGGCGCTTCGTCTGGCCAGCCGAGACGGCCGTCATCATGGCGCGAGCGGATGTTGGTGAAACCGAGCCTGCGGAAGCGTCGACGCGCGTTGCGCAGCAATTCGTCGATGCGCTCGACCGTATAGACATGGTCGACCAGCGCTGCCAGCACGGCACACTGGTAACCCGAGCCGGTGCCTACCTCGAGCACGCGCTTCGGCACGCCGTGTTCAAGCACGAGTTCAGTCATGCGCGCGACGACCTGCGGCTGCGAGATCGTCTGGCCACGACCGATCGGCAGTGCATCATCCTCATAGGCGCGGGTGGCCAGTGCCTCGTCGACGAACAGGTGGCGTGGCAACTGGCGCAGTACGTCGAGCACGCGGCGGTCACGGATGCCTTCCTTTTCGAGGCGGTCGACCAGGCGGTCGCGCGCACGCTGCGAGGTCATGCCTAGGCCTCGCACCTCCGGCGTCAGGTGCGGATAGGAAGTCATCGCGGGAGCGTCCTGGCCATCGCGGTCCCGCTCATGCGGCGTGGCTCTCCATGCTCAGCGAACCGACCCAGCCGCTGACCTTCTCCAGCGCCTGGTAGCGCGTCAGGTCGACGTGGATCGGCGTGATCGAAACATAGCCCGATCGCACGGCGTGGAAGTCGGTGCCGGGACCGTCGTCCTCGGCTTCGCCGGCAGGACCGATCCACCAGATCGGGCGTCCGCGCGGGTCCTGCTGGGCGATGCACGGTGCCGAACGATGGCGGCGACCGAGCCGCGCGACCGAGAAGCCTCGGATCTGCTCCCACGGCAGGTCAGGCACGTTGACGTTGAGGATGGTATCGGCCGGCAGCGGATCGACCACGAGCTTGCGCATCAGCTGCATGACTGCCAATGCGGCTGATTCGAAATGCTCGCCCTTGTGGTCGCGCGTGGCCAACGAGACGGCGATCGCCGGCAAGCCGAGGAAACGCCCCTCCATCGCCGCCGACACCGTGCCCGAATAGATCACGTCGTCGCCGAGGTTGGCCGCGTTGTTGATACCGGACACGACGATATCGGGCTCGACGTCGAGCAGGCCGGACAGGGCGAGATGCACGCAATCGGTGGGTGTGCCGGCGACGCGGTAGCGGCTGTCGTCGAGGCGGGTGACGCGGATCGGCTGATCCAGGGTCAGCGAATTGCTCGCGCCCGAGCGGTCACGGTCGGGCGCGACGACGACGACTTCCCCGACCGTGGCCAGGTGACGGGCCAGCACATGGATGCCCGGTGCATCGACACCATCGTCGTTGCTGACCAGTACACGCATCGGAAACCCTCGGATCGACACCGCAAACCAGCGCGGCAGGCATGGCGAAACCGCGATGATAGCGGAAGCGCCGCGGCTTGCCGCGCCTGCCCGATCGCGGCATGGTGCGGCCAACGATGAAACTGCCACGCATCCCGAAGCCCTCGCGCCATGCCAGTGCGCCGGCGCGGCCCGCGCCAACCGACGCCGACAGCGCATTGTTCCGCGAACTGATCGGTCCGGTGCGCCCGCTCACGCACGCCAGCGAAGTACCGGTCATGGCGGAAAGGCCGCCCGCAGAACCCCGCCAATTCGAGCGCGACGAAGCCGCCGTGCGCGACGAACTGCTCGATCACGCTTTCGACCCCGCAACGATCGAAGTCGGCGAGGAAATCCATCATCTGAAAGCCGGACAACCCGGACGGCTGCTGCGCCAGCTGCGCCGTGGCCAGTTCAGCGTGCGTGCCGAACTCGACCTGCACCAGATGACCGCAGAGGTCGCGCGCGAAGCGATCCACGCCTTCCTCGACGAGGCGATCCGCCACCACGAATACTGCGTGCGCATCGTGCACGGCAAGGGGCTGCGCTCCGCGACCGCGCGCGGGCCGGTGCTCAAGGGCCTGACCGAGCAGATCCTGCGTCGCCGCAGCGACGTGGTCGCGTTCTCGTCGGCCCTGCCGGCGCAGGGCGGCACGGGTGCCGTGCTCGTCCTGCTGGGACGACCCTGAATGGGCGGCTCAATCGTTGCGCGGAGCGCGTTCGTAGGCCACGCGCTTCAGCGGCGGATTGACCCAGGTGGTCTTCACCCCGCGCTGCAATGCCCAAGCGTTGACGGCCGCGATTTTCGCGCTGTCGATTTCATTGCGGTCCTTGCGCACGACGCCGTTCGACGAGCTCGCACAACCCACGCTTCCGGAAACGACCACCACTGTCAGCATCAACATGAACTTGCGCATGACGACCTCCATCGAGGACGGCGGCCGGACGACCGGGCCCGGTCTGCTGCGACCGCTCGACATGCACTATAGGCAGGGTGGCAAGAGTACGGCGTCACCGGCACAAGCCTGCGCAGCGTCCCCGGTACGGCCATGGCGGCGCACCTTCTTCCGGGGATGGCCCGATCCGACTCCTTCGCGGCTGAACCCGCACCCCCAGGGTTTGAATTTCGTGGGGCGGCCTCGACCACGATGGGGAAAACCGGAAACTCCCCAGGGATGCTCCGAACAACTCCGCAACGGCGTGACCGTCGAGTGAGGACACGGACCAAGGCTTGACGGCGAAGGCAGGCTGGCCGTCTGTCGAGCCGGCGCACCGCCAAGCGGCGCCCGCACAGGTCGGCCACACCAGTTGATTCCAATTCCCGGGAGACATCCGCGCGGCCATCGACGCAGCTGCCGGGCGCATGATTCCACTGGCGGCACGTCATCGGTAGAGTCTGCAGGGTGTCGCACGCGGCGCAGCCGAGGATGACCGTGGGGTTCCTTGCGGACCAAGTGCATTGAGTGGAGTCCGGGAATCGCTACCCCCCTTCGGGCACCCTGCAGAACGGGATGAACTCATGCCACAGCTGACCAATCCGCAACCAGACGAACTGTCTCGGGCCGAACATCTTCGCCTCGCGTTCATCGCCGCCTGGTTGATGTGCAGCCTTTTCTATTTTGCTCAGTATGCGCTGCGGTCGGCACCGGGCGTCATGCTGGATGAACTCGGGCAGGCCCTGACCCTGAACAGGGTCGCATTGAGCACGCTCATCGGCCTTTACTACTACACCTACGCGATCTTCGCGATCATCACGGGAGCAGCGCTTGACCGAGCCGGCCCGAAATACGTGGTCCCCGTCGGCGTGATCGCCGTCGCTGTGGGCTCGGTGCTGTTCGGGCTCGGAGACCTTGCGGCAGCCCAGGTCGGTCGCCTGCTTCAGGGCGCGGGTTCCGCGGTGGCGTTCACCGGCGCTGTCTATCTGGCGACCCGCGGCTTCCCCAAGGAATGGCTGGCCACCGCGGTCGGCATGACCCAGTGCTTCGGCATGCTCGGCGGTTCCGTCGGACAGTTCGCGGTCGGCCCGATCGTGCACACCATGATGCCGTGGCAACACTTCTGGTTCCTTTCGGGAATCATCTTGGTCCTGCTTGCGGTGGGCATGATGCTGATAACCCCGGCGCGCCAGGACTATGCGCCCACCAATGGGCCTCCCGAGCCGGTCCGCAGGATGCTGGCGCCGTACAAGACGGTTCTCGCCAACCCGCAAAGCTGGCTTTGCGGGCTGATCGCCGGACTCCTGTTTCTCCCGACGACGATCTTCGACATGATCTGGGGCGTGCCGTTTCTGAGCGACGGCCTGAACGTGGACAAGGCCTCCGCAGTCGCCCGCGCGAGCACAGTGCCCCTCGGCTGGGTGGTCGGCGCACCGTT
The DNA here is from genome assembly GCF_019634775.1 of Dokdonella sp. Taxonomy (NCBI): domain Bacteria; kingdom Pseudomonadati; phylum Pseudomonadota; class Gammaproteobacteria; order Lysobacterales; family Rhodanobacteraceae; genus Dokdonella; species Dokdonella sp. The sequence continues at coordinate 94,108 of NZ_JAHCAS010000002.1, read as the reverse complement.
GCTGGGCTATTTCGCCGACCGCATGGGTCGGCGCAAGCCCGTGATCCTTGGCGGCGCCGCGCTGCTGGCGCTCTGTTTCGCCGCGATACTCTATCTGCCACCGGGATACTTTCCGCCCTATGTGCTCGGCCTGCTCATGGGCATCGGCTCGGGTGCCGCGATGATCCCTTACACGATCATCAAGGAAGTCAATCCGGACCAGATCAAGGGGTCGGCAACCGGCGCGATCAATTGTCTCGTCTTCTCGATGACCGCCCTGCTCAATCCGGTGTTCAGTCGGTTTCTCAATGCGCGCACGCCGCCCGGCGAGGCGATCGGCCTGTCACAGTATCAGGCCGGCGGCGGCCTGCTCATCGCAGGCGTGGTCGTGGCGATGATCCTCAGCGTCTTCCTGCGCGAAACAGGCGCCAGAGCGCGGGTCGTCCGCCCACCCGGTTGACCGGGCGGGAATGCGGCCGGCCCGTAACGATTCGGCCCAATGCGGATGACCGACCGCCCCGAACCCGCGCATTCCCAGCGAATGCCACCCATGCCATGTGATCGGTTGCGTGCGGAGCCTGCTCGACACGGCCAGGGGGCGGGGCCAGCAATGCCGCAGGACATCGCTCCGGAGCAGCGCTGGGTGCAGGCGCGGGATCGAAGTGCTCAGGCCACGATTTCGCACAGCTCGCGCACGACAGTCGTCGCGAAGGCGCCGGCCGGCAGGGTGAACGACAGCACGAGGGCGGTGTCACCGTCCCAGTGATGCGAAAACTCCGCGGGGCGCAGGCGCAGGGCGCGGCGTTCCTGCTCGAGGCCGGCTGCGGCAAGTCCGGCGGCGAACGTCGCCATGGCCTCGGCGACGCCCTGCTCGATCGCCGCGACTTCGCCGGTGCTGCGCAAGTCGCCACGCCCCCACAACGGGCCGGTCGGATCGATGTCGCCGGCGACAAGCCGTGCGGCGAGCGCGTCGTCGAAGACCTGCGGACCGAAAATCGAATGCGTGCCGGCCAGCATCCATACCTCGCCGTTGAGGGCGGCATCCCAGGTGCCGGCAGCGACACGCTCGCCAAGCACGCGGTTGAAGATCGCCGAGCGTGCCGCCGACAGCGCGTAGCCACGGCGCTGGCGGTCGAGCCGCGCACCGCCGAACAGGGCTTCGGCGAGGCGCAGGTTGTCGTCGTCACGCCCGAAGCGCTGCTCACCGAAATGGTTCGGCACGCCGCGTGCGACGATGGCGGCAATGATCGTCTCGGCTGCTTCGCGCGAACCTTCGACATCAGTGAGGCGGATGCGAAAGCCGTTGCGCCGGTGCGTGCCACGCTTGAGCTTGCGCGAGTGGCGGGCCGCATCGAGCACGCGTACGCCTTCGATGGCGAGCGCACCAAGGTCGGGTTCGATCTTGCCGGGCAGGTGTATCGAGAAGGTCTGCCGCGTCACCGCGTGGCGATCCTTGAGGCCTGAGAAACTGACCGCCATCGGCGCAACGCGCAACGCCACGGCGAGCTGACGTGCGACCCACTCGGTGTTCGCGCCGCGCTTCTCGATGCGCAGGAACAGGTGCTCGCCCTGCCCGTCCGGCGTGAAGCCGAGGCATTCGTCGACCTCGAAATCCTCCGGCACGGCACGCAGGCGGCCACGCAGCGGCGGCCCCCCGTGTGCGAACGGCAGGCCTCTCACGATAGCGTGTCCACGTCGAGACGGGCGACGAGTTCGCGCAGCTCGGGCGATGCGGGCGCTTCGGCAACGCGCTGCGCACGCCGTTGCAGCAAGACCACGGCGGATGCGGCGATGCCCTCGCCGCGCCCGGTGAAACCGAGCCTCTCGGTAGTGGTCGCCTTGATGCTGACCTGACCGATCGTGCAGCCGAGATCTGCGGCAAGATTGACGCGCATCGCGTCGGCATGCGGAGCGACCTTCGGCCGCTCGCACATCACGGTGACGTCGGCATTGACGAGCTCATATCCCTGTTCGAGCGCAAGCGCGGCACAATGCAGGAGGAAGTGGCGACTGCCAACGCCACGCCAACGTTCCTCGCTCGGTGGAAAATGCCGTCCGATGTCGCCGAGGGCGAGCGCGCCGAGGATGGCGTCGCACAGCGCATGGATGACGACATCGCCATCGGAGTGGGCGACCAGCCCGTGCGTGTGCGGGATGCTGACGCCGCCAAGCACGACCTGGTGGCCTGCGCCGAAGGCGTGGACGTCGAAACCCTGGCCGATGCGCATGGGCGATTCCTCAGTTGCCGGCAAGCAGCGCGCGCACGCGCGCGAGGTCTGCTGGCGTGGTGACCTTGATGTTGTCGTCGCTGCCTTCGACGAGCAGCGGTCGATACCCGACGCGCTCCATCGCCATCGCCTCGTCGGTTACGACGGCACCATCGGCACGCGCGCGCGCGAGCGCGGCAGCGAGTTCGCCGCGGCGGAACAACTGCGGGGTCAACGCACGCCAACGCGACTCGCGCGGCTCGGTCGCAGCGACGCGGCCATCGGCATCGGCCCGCTTGAGCGTGTCGCGCAGCGGCGCGGCGAGCAATGCACCGCCGGCCCCGCTGCCGAGTTCGACCAGGCGCGTGATGTCGGCGTCACGCACGCAGGGACGCGCGGCGTCGTGCACGAGCACGAAGGCATCGTCAGCAACGCGCGTCTCCAGCGCGACCAGGCCGGCGAGCACCGAATCGGCGCGTTCGTCACCGCCGGTCGCGGTCAGCAGCGGCTTGCCACCGATGTGTTCGTCCGCGGACCACCAGCGATCACCGGCCGACAGCACGACGACGATGCCAGCCACGCGCGGATGCGCAGCGAGTCGTTCCAGCGTCCAGCGCAGCAGAGGCTTGCCGGCGACGCTGACGTATTGCTTCGGCACCTCGGCACCGAAACGCGCGCCGCGGCCGGCAGCCGGGACGACACACCAGAGAGCGGAATCAGCGGCCACCATCATTGCCGCGATTCGCCGGCTGGGTGGACTCGACGACCTGGTAGAAGGTCTCGCCGGGCTTGATCAGGCCGAGCTCCGAGCGTGCGCGCTCCTCGACCGCCTCGTCGCCGGTCTTGAGGTTCTCGACCTCGGCGGCGAGCGCGTCGTTGCGTGACTTCAACCGCTCGTTCTGTGCCTTCTGCTCGGCCACGGCCTTCTCCAGCCGCCACACCTCGGCCATGCCGCCCTGCCCCGCCCACAGCTTGACCTCGAGGGCGATCAGCACGATCAGCAGGATCAGGGCGACATAGCGCAGCATGGCAGGGACCGCCTCCGTCGCGGCCTCAGCGCCGGAATCCCGGCAAGTTCGGAAATGCGTCGAGGCCAGCGTAGCGCGCCTGCGCGCCGAGCGCCTCCTCGATGCGCAGGAGCTGGTTGTACTTGGCCACGCGATCGGAACGGCACAGCGATCCGGTCTTGATCTGGGTGGCGGTGGTGGCCACGGACAGGTCGGCGATGGTGGTGTCCTCGGTCTCGCCGGATCGATGCGAGATGATGGAGGCATAGTTGGCCGCCGCGGCCATGGCGATGGCGTCCAGGGTTTCGGTCAGGGTGCCGATCTGGTTGACCTTGATCAGGATGGCATTGGCGATGTGCTTGTCGATGCCTTCCTTCAGGATCGCCGTATTGGTCACGAACAGGTCGTCGCCGACCAGCTGCACGGTCTTCCCCACGCGCTCGGTGAGCAGCTTCCAGCCGTCCCAGTCGCCTTCGGCCATGCCGTCCTCGATGGTGATGATCGGATACTTCGCGCACCAGCCGGCAAGGAACTCGCTGAACTCGGCCGAGCCAAGCACCTTGCCCTCGCCTTCGAGGTGGTATGCGCCGTCCCTGTGGAACTCCGAACTGGCCACATCGAGGCCCAGCCAGATGTCCTTGCCGATCGCGTAGCCGGCCTTGGTCACCGCTTCGAGGATGGTCTCGACCGCTTCCTCGTTCGATTTGAGGTTCGGCGCGAAGCCGCCTTCGTCGCCCACGGCGGTATTGAGGCCGCGGCCCTTCAGCACCGACTTCAGGGCATGGAAGACTTCCGTGCCGGCGCGCAAGGCTTCGGAAAAACTGGGCAGTCCGGCCGGCAGGATCATGAACTCCTGCATGTCGACGTTGTTGTCGGCATGCGCTCCGCCATTGATGATGTTCATCATCGGCACGGGCAGGCGCGCGGCGCGGTCCCCGGCCAGGTGTTGCCACAGCGGCAGCTTGCGCGAAGCGGCCACGGCATGCGCGTTGGCCATGGATACGCCGAGCAGCGCATTGGCGCCGAGCCGTCCCTTGTTCGACGTACCGTCGAGCGCAATCAGCTTCGCATCGAGGCCACGCTGATCGTTCGCGTCGAAACCCTTCAGCGCAGCGGCAATCGTGGTGTTGACGTTGGCCACGGCATTCTGCACGCCCTTGCCGAGATAGCGGGCCTTGTCGCCGTCACGCAGCTCAACCGCCTCGCGCGAGCCGGTGGAGGCACCCGAAGGCACCGCGGCGCGGCCGAACGAGCCATCGGCGAGCGTGATCTCGGCTTCGAGAGTTGGATTGCCGCGGGAATCGAGGATTTCGCGGGCGTGGATTTTGCTGATTGTGCTCATGGGGTTTGTTTAACCGACGTTTGTGCTTTGAGTATGTTTCGGACTTCGACCAATTCCGATTCTTCAGATTGCCCTGCTTCGCGATAAGGGCCGAGGGGGAAGCTTCCAGAAAACATGCCTACCCAACGCAAGCGCGGGAATTCCGTGGCGCGTTTGATCATGAACACGTAGTCCCACCCAACCATCAGGCCCAAACTGCAATTGCCTGGACCAAATGGAAGATCATGGACCTTTCCGCTACGCGCCGGCTTCCCTTTGAGCACCTCGATCAACCGGTATTGACCTTCGAGAATGGGCCCCTCTTCGCGCTCGGGACCTTTCATCACGATTTCCTTGACCGAGACAAGGTGCGCGATGAAGACCTCATCAGCCGATGCAAGGCTCTCGGCCACTGTCGGTGGGCCACCAACCCTGCTGCACGCGAACGCTGGCGAAGTCATTACCGCAATCGCGATCATGACGGCCAAGCGAATCAAGACAACGCCCCTCTCTTGACCAGCGCATCGATGCCCAGCAGCGATTCGAGCAGCCATTCCATCTTGCCGAGCGGCCAGGCATTCGGCCCGTCGCTGAGCGCCTTGTCGGGGTCGGGATGGGTTTCCATGAAGATGCCGGCAATGCCGACCGCGACCGCGGCGCGCGAAAGCACGGGCACGAATTCGCGCTGGCCGCCGGATTTGCCGTCCGCGCCGCCGGGCAGTTGCACCGAATGGGTGGCATCGAACACGACCGGGCAGCCGGTGTCGCGCATCACCGCCAGCGAACGCATGTCCGAAACCAGGTTGTTGTAGCCGAAGCTGGCACCACGCTCGCAGACCATGATCTGCGGGTTACCGGTCGACTTCGCCTTGTCGGCGACGTGCTTCATCTCCCACGGCGACAGGAACTGGCCCTTCTTGATGTTGACCGGGCGACCGACGCTGCAGGCCTTTACGATGAAATCGGTCTGCCGGCACAGGAAGGCCGGCGTCTGCAGCACGTCGACGATTTCGGCGACCTCGTCCATCGGCGTGTATTCATGCACGTCGGTCAACACCGGCACGCCGATCTGGCGCTTGACCTCGGCGAGGATGCGCAGGCCCTCGTCGACACCGGGGCCGCGATGGCCGTTGATCGAGGTGCGGTTGGCCTTGTCGAAGCTCGACTTGTAGATGAACGGCACGCCGAGGCGCGTGGTGATCTCCTTCAGCTGCCCGGCGGTGTCGAGGGCAAGCTGTTCACTCTCGATCACGCAGGGGCCGGCGATGAGGAACAGCGGCCGATCGAGGCCGACCTCGAACCCGCACAGGTTCATGCCGTTGCCCCGATCTTCGCGCTGACGACATTGTCCACGGCGGGCGCATTGCGCACGGCCTTGTACTCGCGTGCCGCACCGATGAAGCCGACGAACAGCGGATGGCCGTCGCGCGGCGTCGAGGTGAACTCCGGGTGCGCCTGGCAGGCGATGAACCACGGATGGTCGGCCAGCTCGATCATCTCGACCAGCAGATCGTCCATCGACTTGCCGGAGATGACGAGGCCAAGGTCCTCGAAGGCCTGCCGATAACGGTTGTTGAACTCGTAGCGGTGGCGATGGCGCTCGCGCACGACGTCCTGGCCGTAGAGCTGGCGCGCCAGCGTTCCGGCCTTGAGTCGGCATTCCTGCGCACCCAGGCGCATCGTGCCACCCATGTCGGAGTTCTCGTCGCGCTTCTCGACTTCGCCCGTGCTCGTCGTCCACTCGGTGATGAGGGCAATGACCGGATCCTTGCAGTTGCGATCGTTCTCGCTGGAGTTGGCCGCCTCGAGACCAGCGACATGGCGGGCAAAGTCGACCACCGCGGCATGCATGCCGTAGCAGATGCCGAAGTACGGCACCCGGTTCTCGCGTGCGTACCGCGCTGCGGCGATCTTGCCTTCGAAGCCACGCTTGCCGAAGCCGCCGGGCACGAGCACGCCGTCGGCACCCTTGAGCGCCTCGCCGCCATGGCGCTCGACTTCCTCGGACTCGACCCAGCGCAGGTTGACCCGCGTGTGCTGTTTGAGGCCGCCATGGCGCAGCGCCTCGCCGAGCGACTTGTAGGCATCCTTGTGCTCGACATACTTGCCGACGATCGCGATCGTTACCTCGTCCTTCGGATGCTCGACCGCCTCGACCGTGCGCTGCCACTCCGAGAGATCCGCCGGCCTGGCCTTGATACCGAGACGATCGAGGACGATGTCGTCGAGTTTCTGCTGGTGCAGCCACAGCGGCAGGCTGTAGATCACGTCGACATCGACCGCACTGATGACGGCTTTCTCGGGCACGTTGGTGAACAGCGCGATCTTGCGGCGGTCGGCCTGCGGCAACGGCTGCTCACAGCGGCACAGCAGCACGTCGGCCTGGATGCCGATCGAGCGCAACTCCTTGACCGAGTGCTGGGTCGGCTTGGTCTTGATCTCGCCGGCAGCCTTGATGTACGGCACCAGCGTGAGGTGCATGAACATCGACATCTCGGAGCCGTGTTCGATGCGGATCTGGCGGATCGCCTCGAGGAACGGCAGCGACTCGATGTCGCCAACCGTGCCACCAACCTCGACCAGGGCGATGTCGTAACCGTTGGTCGCCTCGTAGATGCGATGCTTGATCTCGTCGGTGATGTGCGGGATGACCTGCACGGTCGCACCGAGATAATCGCCACGACGCTCCTTGGCGATCACGCTCTCGTAGATCTTGCCGGTGGTTATCGAGTTCCTGCCGGTCAGCCGTGTGCGCACGAAGCGCTCGTAGTGACCGAGATCGAGGTCGGTCTCGGCGCCGTCGTCGGTGACGTAGACCTCGCCGTGCTGGAACGGGCTCATCGTGCCCGGATCGACGTTGATGTAGGGATCCAGCTTCATCATCGTCACGCGCAGACCGCGTGCTTCGAGGATGGCCGCCAGCGAGGCGGCAGCGATGCCCTTGCCAAGCGAGGACACCACGCCGCCGGTGACGAAGATCAGGGGAGTCATGGGGCGGGCTTCCGCAGGAAAAGCGCATTTTACAGGATCACGCCCGGCCTGCGAGGGCGGACCGGCACGCAGGCCGCAGCGCCGCCCGACGCCCACCGCGGCAGGCTGTCGCGTGCCCTGCACACCCGGCAGGCACCCCGCCGTGACCAGGCGTCTTGCCAGCCATGGGCGATCCGGCCACCATGCGCGGTCCCTTGCCGCACCGCAGAAGATGAGCAGCCGCTACAACGCCGCCGATATCGAAGTCCTGTCCGGCCTCGAGCCGGTCAAGCGTCGCCCGGGCATGTACACCGACACCGCCCGCCCGAACCACCTCGCCCAGGAAGTCATCGACAACTCGGTCGACGAGGCGCTCGCCGGCCATGCGAAGACCATCGAGGTCGTCGTCCACGCCGACGGTTCGGTCAGCGTCACCGACGACGGCCGCGGCATGCCGGTCGACATCCATCCCGAAGAAGGCATCCCGGGCGTTGAACTGATCCTCACGCGTCTGCACGCGGGCGGCAAGTTCTCGAACCGCAACTATGCATTCTCGGGCGGCCTGCACGGCGTCGGCGTGAGCGTGGTCAACGCGCTGTCGACGCGCGTGGAGGTCACGATCCGCCGCGACGGCCAGGTCCACCGCATCGACTTCGCCAACGGCGACCGCGCCACCCCGCTAAGCGTGATCGGCAGCGTGCCGAAGAAGCAGACCGGCACCAGCGTGCGCTTCTGGCCGGACCCGAAGTATTTCGACTCGCCGAAGATCCTGCTCGGCAAGCTCAAGCACCTGCTGCGCGCCAAGGCCGTGCTCTGCGCGGGCCTGAGCGTGCGCCTGACTGACGAGGCCAGCGGTGAGCAGGTCGAGTGGCGCTACGAGGATGGCCTGCGCGACTACCTGCGCTCGATGCTCGGCGCAACCGAGTACCTGCCCGCGGAGCTGTTCATCGGCAACCAGCAGCGCGAAAAGAGCGCAGTCGATTTCGCGATCGCCTGGCTGCCCGAGGGCGAACTCGTGCAGGAAAGCTACGTCAACCTGATCCCGACCGCGCAGGGCGGCACCCACGTCAACGGCCTGCGCACCGGCCTCACCGACGCGCTGCGCGAGTTCTGCGATTTCCGCAACCTGCTGCCGCGCGGCGTCAAGCTGGCGCCGGAGGACGTCTTCGACCGCCTGTGCTTCGTGCTGTCGCTGCGCATGCAGGAGCCGCAGTTCTCGGGCCAGACCAAGGAACGCCTGTCCTCGCGCGACGCAGCCGGCCTCGTCGAGGGCGCCGCGCACGACGGCTTCTCGCTGTATCTCAACCAGCATGTCGCGATCGGCGAGAAGATCGCCCAGCTCGCCATCGAGCGCGCCACGCTGCGCCTCAAGGCCGAGAAGCAGATCGTGCGCAAGAAGATCACCCAGGGCCCCGCCCTGCCCGGCAAGCTCGCCGACTGCGCGTCCAGCGACCTCTCGCGCACCGAGATCTTCCTCGTCGAGGGCGACTCGGCCGGCGGCAGCGCGCGCCAGGCGCGCGACAAGGACTTCCAGGCCATCCTTCCGCTGCGCGGCAAGATCCTCAACACCTGGGAAGTCGAATCGGGCAGCGTGCTCGCCTCGCAGGAAGTGCACGACCTCGCCGTCGCCATCGGCTGCGATCCCGGCAAGGACGACATAGGCGGCCTGCGCTACGGCAAGATCTGCATCCTCGCCGACGCCGACTCCGACGGCCTGCACATCGCCACCCTGTTGTCGGCCTTGTTCCTGCGCCACTTCCCGGCGCTGGTGCGCAATGGTCACGTGTTCATCGCCATGCCGCCGCTGTTTCGCGTCGACGTCGGCAAGCAGATGTTCTACTGCCTCGACGAAGCCGAGCGCGACGCCACGCTCGAACGCATCCAGCGCGAGAAGCTGCGCGGCGCGGTCAGCGTCACGCGCTTCAAGGGTCTCGGCGAAATGAACCCCACGCAGCTACGCGAATCGACCATCAACCCGGATACGCGCCGCCTCGTCCAGCTCACCATCGACGATGGCGACGGCGAAGCCACGCACAAGCTCATGGACATGCTGCTGGCGAAGAAGCGCGCCGCCGACCGCAAGGCCTGGCTCGAGGAAAAGGGCGACCTGGCTTCGCTCGAGGTCTAGGATGCCCTGATCGATCCCACAACGGCGTCACCGTCCTGTGCGTGGGCAGATCAAGGCGCGACGGCGAAGGCAGACTGGCCGTCCGTCGAGCCGGCGATGCGCCGGATCTCCTCGCGCTCGCGTTCGTGCTTGCCGCCGTCGGCAAAGGCGGCCATCAGGCTCAAGGCGGGGACCGATCGTTGTTCCTGCTCGTTCATGCGGAGTCCCGGAACAGGTGATGGGGAGTGAAAGTTGCCGGGGATAGCTCCCGCAATCCTCCGATTGATCGCTGGCCGGTTATGCTTTCGTCCTGGCCTGCCCATCCCGCCGATGTCCACACCCGCTGCCGATATCCCGTCTGTACCGGCGACCTCGCCTGGCGCGGTCAAACCGATCGCCCTGCCGCTGCTCGTCGCGCTGAGTCTGTGCCACCTGCTCAACGACCTGATCCAGTCGCTGCTGCCAGCGGTCTATCCGCTGCTCAAGGAACGGTTCGCGCTCGACTTCGGCCAGATCGGCCTCATCACCCTGACCTGGCAGTTCACCGCCTCGCTGCTGCAGCCGCTGGTCGGGATCTACACCGACCGCCACCCGCAGCCGTATTCGCTGGCCTTCGGCATGGGTTCGACCCTGATCGGCCTCGTCCTGCTGTCGCAGGCGACGGGTTTCGCGCTGCTGCTGGTCGCCGCGGCGCTGATCGGTACCGGCTCGTCGGTGTTCCATCCCGAATCCTCGCGCATCGCGCGCATGGCCTCGGGCGGCCGGCATGGGTTCGCGCAATCGCTGTTCCAGGTGGGTGGCAACATCGGCTCGGCGATCGGACCGCTGCTCGCCGCCTTCATCGTCATGCCGCGCGGCCAAGGAAGCATCGGCTGGTTCGCCATCGCCGCGCTGGCCGGCATCATCATGCTCGCTCGCATCGGCCGCTGGTACGCAGCCGAACTCGCACATGCGCGCAGGCAAAAGCATGTCGTCTCGACCGCGCTCGTCCTGCCCCGCGGCACCGTGGTGCGTGCCCTCTTTGTGCTCGGCTTGTTGGTGTTCTCGAAATATTTCTACCTCGCCAGCCTGACGAGCTACTACACGTTCTATCTGATGGCACGGTTCGGGCTCGACGCGCGTTCTGCGCAGTTGCACCTGTTCGCCTTCCTTGGAGCGGTCGCCGCCGGCACGCTGGTCGGCGGCCCGGTCGGCGACCGCATCGGCCGCCGCTACGTGATCTGGGGCTCGATCCTCGGCGTGCTGCCGTTCACCGTGCTGCTGCCCCACGCAAACCTCGGCGCGACGACGGTCTTGACCATCGTCATCGGCTTCGTGCTCGCCTCGGCGTTTGCGGCGATCCTCGTCTACGCGCAGGAACTCGTACCGGGTCGCACCGGTACGGTCTCGGGTCTGTTCTTTGGCTTCGCCTTCGGCATGGGCGGCCTCGGCGCAGCAGTACTCGGCCAGCTGGCCGACCGTATCGGCATCGAGGCCGTCTATGCGATCTGCGCCTGGTTGCCGGCGATCGGATTGCTTGCCTGGTTCCTGCCGAAGACGAAACCCCACCACCCGTAGGCGGGAGGACGTGATCGGCGCGGACGCGAAGGTGAATCAGGCAGCAAGAGCAGCTTCGAGCAGGCGACGGATCAGGGCCTGTGGGCGCACGGCGAGATCGGCGTCGTAGAGGCACGTCGCCTCGTCCATGTAGGTCACCTGCGCGAGTTCGAGCTGCACGGCTTCGATGCCATCGGCGGGGCGGCCGTAGTGGCGCGTGATGTAGCCGCCCTTGAAGCGGCCGTTGACGACGAACGAATGGTCGGCCTGGGCTTCGAGGACGTCGACGAGACGCTGCTGCAGGGCGGGCGAACAGCTCGCGCCGTTGGCTGTGCCAAGGTTGAAATCAGGCAGGCGGCCCTCGAACAGGAACGGCACGACGCTGCGGATCGAATGGCCTTCCCACAAGACGACGCGCCCATGCATGCCATGCAGGCGCGCCAGTTCGTCGGCCAACGCCACGTGGTAGGGCTTCCAGCAGGTTTCGACGCGCGCGGCGATCGCGGCGGTGTCTGGCTCGCGACCATTCAGATAGACCGGCTCGCCGCTGAACTGCACGGTCGGGCACAGGCCGGTCGTGTTCTGCCCCGGATACAGCGAGACATCGTCGGGCGGGCGATTGAGGTCGACCACGTAACGAGAGCAACGTGGCACGAGGATCGACGCGCCGAGCTCGCGCGCGAAGGCGTACAGGCGTGAAACATGCCAGTCGGTATCAGGCACGCGCCGCGCCGACGGGGTCAGCGTCGCGGCGATGTCATCGGGCAGGTAGGTGCCGTCATGCGGCAGGCTGACCAGCAGCGGTGCCGTACCGCGATGCAGGGTGAAGGTGTCGTTCATGGCGGGAGTGTACGAGCCGGGAATGGGGAATGGTTGAAACGGCGGCGCTCGCAGTCGTTCGGCTCCCCGGCCCTTCGATCCTTCGATCCTTCGATCCTTCGATCCTTCGATCCTTCGATCCTCCGATCCTTCGATCCTTCGATCCTCCGTAGGAAACGGCTTTAGCCGTGATGCTTGTCTGGAATAGGCCGCAAAGAACGGGCATCACGGCTAAAGCCGTTTCCTACGGCCGTTTCCTACGGCCGTTTCCTACGGTCGTTTTCTGGACGTGAACACCAGCGGCTGCGCATCGCCCTTCGCCTTCGCGCCATCCGTGCTGCCGCAGCCACCACAACCGCCACAGCCATCACCGCTGCCACAACCGCCGGCGGCACGCGCCGGGCGCAGGCGCGCACCGAGCCAACGGCTGAAACGCGAACGGCCCGGCGCGTCGAGGTAGCCAGCAACACCGGCCAGCATGCGCGTGCTCGTCCCAGGCAGCAGCCGTCGCACCGCGAAGCCGAGCGCGACCAGCGCCACCGCGGTGAGGATCAGCGTCTGCGCGAGCGATGCCATCGTCATGACCAGGCCAAAGCGATGCGATAGGTGATGAACGATGCAAGGTAGGCCAGGCCGAACAGGTAGCCGGTCATGATCCACACCTGCCGCCACGAGTTGGTCTCGCGCCGCACCGTGGCCAGCGTCGACAGGCACATCGGCGCGAACACATACCAGATGAGCAGCGACAGTGCCGTGGCCAGGGTCCACTCGTTGGCGACGACCGCCTGCAGGCCGTCCTCGTTGCCGCCGAGCGCGTAGACCGTCGCCAGCGATGCCACGGCGACCTCACGCGCTGCAAGGCCCGGCACGAGGGCAATACAGATCTGCCAGTTGAAACCGATCGGCGCGAATACCGCATGCAGGGCATGACCTAGCCTGCCGGCGAAGCTGTAGTCGATCGCGGGCTCCGTCGCGCCTTCCGGCGGTGCCGGAAAGGTCGACAGGAACCACAGGATCACGGTCAGGGCGAGGATGATGCCGCCGACGCGCTTGACGAAGATCATCGCGCGCTCCCACAGGCCGATGGCGAGGTCGCGCGGGTGCGGGATGCGGTAGGACGGCAGTTCCATCAGCAGCGCATGCTCGCTCTTGTCCTTGCGCAAGCGCTTGATCACCCAGGCCACGGCGAGCGCGCTGACGATGCCTCCGACGTACAGCGAAAACAGCACGATGCCCTGCAGGTTGAACGCGCCAGCCACCGTGCGCTCGGGAATGAAGGCGGCGATCAGCAGGGTATAGACGGGCAGGCGTGCCGAGCAGGTCATCAACGGCGCGATCATGATCGTGGTCAGACGGTCGCGCGGATCCTGGATGCTGCGCGTGGCCATGATGCCGGGGATCGCACAGGCAAAGCTCGACAGCAGCGGGATGAACGAGCGCCCGGTCAGGCCGACCTTGAGCATGAGCCGGTCGAGCAGGAAGGCCGCGCGCGGCAGATAGCCCGATTCCTCGAGGGCGAGGATGAACAGGAACAGGATCAGGATCTGCGGCAGGAACACCAGCACGCCACCGATGCCGGCAATGATCCCGTCGACGACGAGGCTCTGCAGCAGCGGCATCGATTCGAGCGCCGGGCCGATCCATTCGCCGAGCGCGCCGAACGCCACCTCGATGCCGTCCATCAGCGGTTCGGCCCAGGAGAACACTGCCTGGAAGATCAGGAACATGACCACGGCGAGGATGGCCAGGCCGAACACCGGATGCACGAGCACGCGGTCGAGGGCCTCGTCGGTCGCCGCCGTGCGATTCGGCATCGTCACCGCGGCATCCAGCAGGCTGCGGACTTCGGCATGCAGGTCGAGGTCGGCTGGCGGTGCCGATGCCGGTGCGACCGCGGTATCGAGGCGTGCGCGCAAGGCATCGGCACCGTGGCGCTGCACCGCCACCGTCTCGACCACCGGAATGCCGAGACGGCGCTCGAGTGCAGGCACATCGATGACGATGCCACGCCGGCGCGCCGCATCCATCATGTTGAGGGCAAGGATCATCGGCCGGCCGAGACGCTTGAGCTCAAGCACGAAGCGCAGGTGCAGGCGCAGGTTGGTTGCGTCGGCCACGCAGACGATGACATCCGGCCGCGGTTCGCCGGGAACGGTGCCGAGACAGACGTCGCGGGTGATGATCTCGTCCGGGCTGGCCGCATCGAGGCTGTAGGTGCCCGGCAGGTCGAGCAGGCGCACGCTGCGGCCGGCGGCGGTGGTGAAGCTGCCCTCCTTGCGCTCGACGGTGACGCCGGCATAGTTGGCGACCTTCTGGCGCGCCCCGGTGAGCAGGTTGAACAGTGCGGTCTTGCCGCAGTTCGGATTGCCGACGAGGGCGAGGTGCAGCATGGGCGTGCTCACGGCGTGCCCTCGACGATCACACGCGCGGCCTCGGCGCGGCGCAGGGCGAAGCGCGTGTAGCCCACCTGGACGAGCAGCGGATCGCCACCGAACGGCCCCTGGCCGACGATGCGCACCGGCTCGCCATCGACGAAGCCGAGGTCACGCAGCCGCCGGGCCACGGCATCGGTCGCGGATACGGGTTCGATCGAGCGAACCACGGCGCTGGCACCTCGGGAGAGTTCGGATAGACGCACGCTATGACCGCCCGCAAACAAGAATGGTTCGCATTATAGGCCCTGCAAGCGTCCCCAGCAGGGCGCGCGGCACGGGCGCGACAAGCGGACGCGGCAACATCCACGCACGCCTTCGGCCGCCCGAGCGTGTCTGCAGCGGAGATTCGAGCCTGCACCGCGCTACCCACCCGTTCCAAACCGTGCTCGCACCCCCGGCCCATGGGGATGCTCTGGTCCATGCCGCAATGGCGTCATGACATCCGCAAGGTTCGCAGCGCGGTGGGCCTTGCGGATGTCATGACGCCGTTGTGGGATTGATCGGAACATCCCTAGAATCCCCGCTTCCCCTCGCGGAGCCTCTGCATGAGCGAAACCCTGCGCATCGAACGGCACGGCGGTGTCGCGCGCATCGCCCTGGCCCGCGAATCGGTGCACAACGCCTTCGATGCCGCGCTGATCGCCGAACTGACCGTGGCTCTGGCGATGGCCGGGGCCGACCCGGACGTGCGCACGGTCGTCCTCACCGGCCTCGGCAGCACGTTCTCGGCCGGTGCCGACCTCAACTGGATGCGCGGCATGGCCCGCGCCGGCGAGGATGAGAACCGCAACGATGCACTCGCCCTCGCCCGCCTCATGCACACGCTGAACTTCCTGCCCAAGCCGACGATCGCGCGCGTCAACGGTTCGGCCTATGGCGGTGGCGTCGGTCTGGTCGCCTGCTGCGACATCGCCATCGGCGTCGTCGACGCGAAGTTCTCACTGTCCGAGGCGCGCCTCGGCCTCGTGCCGGCGGTGATCTCGCCCTACGTGGTCGCCGCGATCGGCGCACGCCAGGCACGGCGCTACTTCACCAGCGCCGAGGTCTTCGATGCCGCCGAAGCGCGGCGCATCGGCCTGCTGCATGACTGCGTCGCCCGCGAGGCACTCGACGACACGATCGACCGCCTCGTGCATTTCCTCGGCAAGTGCGGCCCGGTTGCGCAGGACGAGGCCAAGCGCCTGGCCCTGCGCATGGCCGGCATCACCGCCGAAGGCGCCAGCGCGATCGACGCAGCCAACGCCGACCTGATCGCGCGCCTGCGCGTCTCGCCGGAAGGTCAGGAAGGCCTCGGCGCCTTCCTCGACAAGCGCCCGCCGGCATGGGCACGCAGCGGCGGCGAAGCCTGAGTCGCCCCGCGCGGCCCTTTCGTCCATGAACCCGACCGCCCACCGGCCCACGGAGCGCCCATGTTCGACACGATCCTGATCGCCAACCGCGGCGAGATCGCCTGCCGCGTGATCCGTACCTGCCGCCGGCTCGGCATCCGCACGGTCGCGGTGTATTCGAGCGCCGATGCCGATGCGCAGCACGTGCGCCAGGCCGATGTCGCCATCGCCATCGGCGGGCCGCGGCCGGCCGAGTCCTACCTGCGCGGGGACGCGATCATCGAAGCGGCGCTGGCCACCGGCGCACAGGCGGTCCATCCCGGTTACGGCTTCCTGTCCGAAAACGCCGACTTCGCCGATGCCGTCGCCACCGCCGGCCTCGCCTTCATCGGCCCCTCCGGCGATTCGATGCGGCGCATGGGCTCGAAGGCCGGCGCCAAGGAATTGATGGCCGCGCATGGCGTGCCGGTCGTGCCGGGCTACACGGGCGAGGACCAGGATCCCGCGCGCCTGGCCGCCGAAGCCGGACGCATCGGCTTTCCACTGATGATCAAGGCCGCCTACGGTGGCGGCGGCAAGGGCATGCGCATCGTGCGCGAAGCCGGCGAGTTCGCCGGGCTGCTCGAATCCTGCCAGCGCGAGGCGAAGAACGCCTTCGGCCGCGACCGCGTGCTGCTGGAACGCTACGTCGAGCGCCCACGCCACATCGAGTTGCAGGTGTTCGGCGACCGCCATGGCCATGCCATCCACCTCAATGAACGCGAGTGCTCGGCGCAGCGGCGCTACCAGAAGGTGCTCGAAGAGACGCCCTCGCCCTTCGTCACCCCATCGTTGCGCGCCGCCATGGGCGCAGCCGCGGTCGCCGCCGCGCGCGCGCTCGACTACGTCAACGCCGGCACCGTCGAGTTCATCGTCGGCGAGGCTGGTGATTTCTATTTCATGGAAATCAACACGCGTCTCCAGGTCGAACATCCGGTGACCGAATGCGTGACCGGCCTCGATCTGGTCGAACTGCAATTGCGCATCGCCGCCGGTGAGCCCCTGCCGGCCGAACTGCTCGCCGGCCCGGTCACGAGCCGGGGCCATGCGATCGAACTGCGCCTCTACGCCGAAGACCCGGAGCAGGGCTTCCTGCCCGGTTCGGGCCGCCTTGAAACACTGCGCCTGCCGACTGCGGACGCACACGTGCGCATCGATGCCGGCGTCGTCGAAGGCGATACGGTGACGATCTTCTACGACCCGATGATCGCCAAGCTGATCGTCCACGACGTGGACCGCGCGGCCGCGCTGCAACGCATGCGCGAGGCACTCGCCGCGATCGACGTGGTCGGGCCGAAATCGAATGTTGCTTTCCTCGAACGCCTGGTGCGTCATCCGGCCGTCGTCGAGGGGCGCATCGACACCGGCTATCTCGACCGCCACCTCGATGAGTTCATCGGCGCGGATGACGCCGCCGGCAACGATGCGCTGGTCGCCGCCGTCGTCGCCACCCTGCTCGACGAGGAAGCCGCCGCCGTCCAGGCCGCGCGTGCGAGCGGCGATCCGCATTCGCCGTGGGGCCGCGCCGATGGCTGGCGCAGCGGCCATGCCGGCAAGCGCGTGATCGCCCTGGTCGATGGCGCCGGGCAGCGCCATGCAGTCGCCGCATTCGGCGCCGGTGGCGACTACCGCATAGAACTTGATGGCCGCACGATCGAGATCGCCGGCGCACGCCTTGACGGTGGCACCTTGAGTGCGCGCTACGACGGCAACGGCCGTCGCCACCGCCTGTTCACCGACGCGCGCCGCGTCGTCATCCACGACGGAACGCGCCGCAGCGGCTTCGGCCATGCGCCGGCCTTCGTCGGCACCAGCGTGAAAGCCAGCGGCGAGGACCGCATCAAGGCGCCGATGCCCGGCCGTGTCGTCGTCGTGCGCTGTACGGCCGGCGACGTCGTTGCCGAAGGCCAGGAATTGCTGGTCATGGAAGCCATGAAGATGGAACTGAGCCTGCGCGCGCCGCGTGCAGGCATGATCGAGGCCGTTCAGGCTGCCGCCGGCGATTTTGTCGAGGCCGACGCGGTGCTGGTGCGGTTTGCCGCAGGAGACGCGAAATGAACCGCCATCACCCCATCCCGTTCGGTCACGGTTTCGCGCGCATGGCCGGGGCGCTCACCCTCTTGCTCGTTCTCGCCGGCTGTGTAGAGACACGCTTCGAATCGCTCCCCGGAGACCAGGTCGAGCGTTGCGATGCGCGCTGGGTCGGCAACTGGCGATTCGTATCCTCCGAAGACAAGCGGGAAGCGGCGGACGATGCCGTATTCATCGCGATCGGGGCGGGCTGCCGCGACATCCGCGTATTCGAGAAGGGCAAGCAGGACGACGACCTGACCGCCGATCTGCACTTCGCGCGCGTCGACCGCATGCGCATCCTCGCAGTCCAACTGATCGAGCAGAAGGACAAGGGCAAGGCAAAGGGCGAATGGGATGGGGGATACCATTACTTCCGCTACGACACCCGCGCAAACCGCATCGACATGTACGCGGTCGACCACGATCGCGTCGCTCACCTTCTGATCGACGGCAAGTTGCGCGGGCGCGTCGAAATGGTGTCCCAGCGTCCGGGCGTACACCGGCAATCGCATGGACGCTCGCAGGAAAATTTCGTCGCCGGTGATGCTTCGGCCATGGTCGAAGTCGTCCGCAAGCCTGGCATCTTCGAAAAGCGCCCGAGCAATTCGTTGATCCGCGTCGACTCGATCCCCATGTCGACGGCTCCTGCCGCTGCCGATCCGTCGCCATGAACACGCCCACCGCCGTCCGCATCGTCGAAGTCGGCCCGCGCGACGGCCTGCAGAATGAAAAGACGATCATTCCGGCGGCGACCAAGATCGAACTGATCGACCGCCTTTCACGCACCGGCCTGCGCGCGATCGAGGCAACCAGCTTCGTCAGCCCGAAATGGATTCCGCAACTCGCCGACGCCGCCGAAGTATTCACGGGCATCGAGCGCCGGCCCGGCATCGCCTATCCGGTGCTGGTGCCGAACGAGAAGGGCTACCAGCGCGCGCGCGAAGTCGGTGCCGACGAGGTGGCGGTGTTCACTGCCGCCTCGGAAGCGTTCAACCAGCGCAATATCAATGCCTCGATCGACGAATCGATCGAGCGCTTCCGGCCCGTGCTCGAACGCGCGAAGGCCGAGGGCGTGCGCGTGCGCGGCTATGTCTCGACCGTGCTCGGCTGCCCGTACCAGGGCGAGGTCGCGGTCAGCGACGTGGTGCGCGTCGCGCGCCGGCTGCACGAGCTCGGCTGCTACGAGATCTCGCTCGGCGACACGATCGGCATCGGCACGCCTGCGAAAGCACGCGCGATGTTCCGCGCAGTCGCCGCCGAGGTGCCGGTCGATGCGCTGGCCGTGCACTTTCACGATACCCGCGGCCAGGCCTTGGCCAACATCCTCGCCTGCCTCGAGGAAGGCGCCGCCGTGGTCGATTCGGCGGTATCCGGCACCGGCGGCTGCCCCTACGCGAACGGCGCCACCGGCAACGTCGCCAGCGAGGATGTGGTCTACATGCTCGACGGCATGGGCATCGCCACCGGCGTGGACCTGCCCGCCCTGGTCGAAACAGGACTATGGCTGTCCACCCAGCTGGGCCGGGAAACCTCGAGCAAGGTCGCCCGCGCGATGGCGCCGGGGAAGCCATGATCGAGCCCCATCGCGACTGAAGCCGCTCCCACAATGCTCTGATCTTGCGGGAGCGGCTTCAGCCGCGATGGGCTTGTTCAGACGGTGCTATGCTCGCCCGGCACGGGGGTGCAGCCATTCCTGCAAACGCACGGGATGCATGCAATGGGTGAGCAAGAGGTCTCAAGCGCATCAGCTCGCATTTCGGATGCGGAACCTTCCTGCGCGCCGGCCGCAAACGGCGATGTCTGGTCCCGACTCGCGGAACTGGCCGCACGTTCCGATGCCGACCCTGAGCTTCAGGCTGCGCTCGGCGAGGCACTCGCATCGCAACGCGCCCTTCACAGCGTCGCCATCGCCGTCGCCACGCGCTACCGCAGCCTGGTCGACGCCGTACCCGATGCGGTCACCATCCACGATGAACTTGGCCGCATCGTCGACGCGAATGCCGCAGCCTGCCGCACCTACGGATACGAACGCGAAGTGCTGAAGACGCTCAGCGTCCACGACCTCAATCCCGGCCTGCCACCTGACCACATGGAGCGCGTGCTCTCCGAGTTTCGCCTCGGCCAGACCTACACGATCGAAACCGTCAACCGACGCGGCGACGGCATGGGCTTCCCGGTCGAAGTGCACTCCAACGCCTACTTCGACGGCGGCGACAAGCGCATCGTCGCTGTCGCGCGCGACATCAGCTCGCGCCACAAGGCCGATCTCGAACTGCGAGCATCGGAAGCACGCTTCCGCTTGCTCGTCGAAGCGATGGACAAGGGCGTGATCGTGCAGGATCGGCGCGGACGCATCGTCTCGTGCAATCCAGCCGCGTGCCGCATCTTCGCGCGCAGCAGCGAGCAATTGCGTGCCATGCGTGAAGCACAATTCGCCGAGTGGAAGCTGCTCGACGAGCATGGCCAGCCGTTCCCGATCGAGGAAATGCCTAACCTGCGCGCGCTGCGCAGCGGCCGCGCGATCAGCAATACCGTCATCGGCATCTATCTGCCGCACATCGGTGCGCAACGCTGGCTGTCGGTGACTTCGGTACCGCAATTCAAGGAGGGTTGCGCCGATGTCCTTCAGGTCGTGTCGACCTTCACCGATGTGACCGCGATCAAGCGCGAATCCGAACTGTTCGCACAGGCCCAGGAACTTGCCCATATCGGTGGCTGGCAATACGGCTTCGACAACGACCACATCGACTGGACGCGGCAGATCTACGTGATCTTCGACCTGCCCCTCGATTCCGAGATCACCCTCGAACGCATGATGTGCTGCATGCCTGGCGAATCGCGTACACGCTTTCGCGAGGCACTCGCCACGGTGCGTCGTGGCGATCTGGTCGAGATCGACCTGCGCATGACCTCGGCGATCGGCCGCCGGCGCTGGATACGCATCGTCGCCCGCCCGATCCGCCACGGCGACAGCGTCACTGCGCTCAGCGGCACCCTGCAGGACATCACCGAGCAGAAAGCCGTCGAGGACCAGTTGCGCCGCAAGGCGATGACCGACCCGCTGACCGGACTGCCGAACCGCGATGTCATGCTCGAAGCCATTGCTGCGGAGATCGCCGAAGCAGGCAGCCAAGGCGGCCCTTCCTTGCTGCATATCAACCTCGACCGCTTCCGCACGGTCAATGATCTGCTCGGATATGGCGCTGGCGACCGCCTGCTCGCCGTCGTCGCCGAACGCCTGCGCGCGAACTTGGCGGGCGAATGGCTGTGCGCGCGCATCGGTGGTGACGAGTTCATGGTGTTGCTGCCGGCCGACTGCGACGAGGACCAGTGCCAGCGCACGGCCGAAGCGCTTGCCAGCGCGTTCGCTGAACCATTCCGCGTCGACGACCACGAAATGCGCCTGACCCTGTCGACCGGCATTGCGCAGCATCCGGAAGATGGCGCGACGTTGCACCAGTTGATGAGCCATGCCGGCGCCGCCATGGTCGAAGCCAAGCGACGTGGCCGCAACCTCTGGCAACGCTTCACACCGGCACTCGCGCGCCGCGCGAGCCATCGCGTACACATCGAATCGCAACTGCGCCGCGCCATCGACGCCGGCGAGTTCCAACTGGAGTTCCAACCGCAGCTCGACCTTGCCACGCGACGCGTTCGCAGCGCCGAAGCCCTGCTGCGCTGGACCAACCACGACCTGGGCGAAGTTTCGCCTGATCTGTTCGTTCCGTATGCCGAGGCGAACGGCGATATCGTTGCGATCGGTGAGTGGACGATCCGCGAAACCTGCCGCCAGCTCAGGCAATGGCGCAACGATGGCCTCGACCTCGCCCACGTCGCGGTCAACGTCTCGTACCGGCAGGTGCTCGGAGGCTCGCTCACCAGCTGCATCGTCTCCGCGCTGCGCGAGTTCGACCTGCCCGGCGAGGCGCTCGAACTCGAACTGACCGAACGCGTATTGATCGAGGACCTGAGCGACAGCCAGCAGACCTTCTCGATCCTGCAGGGCCTCGGCGTGCGCATGGTCATCGACGATTTCGGCGAGGGCTATTCGGCACTCGGATACCTGCGCCGCCTGCCGATCGAAGGCATCAAGATCAGTCACCGCTTCATGCAACACATCCCGGTCGTTGCCGCCGACATGGCGATCTGTGAGGCGATCATCCGTATTGGTCAGAGCCTCGACCTCGAGGTCATCGCCGAAGGCGTCGAGAACGAGCAGCAACTCGACTTTCTCGCCACACGCGGCATGTGCATTGCCCAGGGATATCTGTTCAGCCGACCGCTGCGCGCAAACGATTTCGCCGCCTACGCGCGCGCGTGCAATGCACGCAGCGAAGTGCGCAGCAGCAGGCAGCGCGGCGCCTAGGGATACTCGAGTCCATGCGGTGATGCCGTTGTGGATTCGCTCCGAGCATCCCTAAAATCCAGAGCCTCCCACGGAAACCCAAGCGTGCCCGCCAAACTTGCCCCGGAACACACGCGCGGCGCGATCATCGCCTGCGGCGAACTTCGTGCAGACCCACGCACCCTGGCCCTGCTCACCCGTATCCTCGCCCATGCCGCCGAATCGCCACGCATCGTACTGGTGCGCGCCGTCGACGGCGAGGACGACGACACCGAACTGGAAACCCTGCTGTACGCCGCAGGCACCACGAATCCACACCGCTTCGACCTGGCTACACGCGCTGCCGCGGAGAACCGTGAATTGCTCGACCTCGTCGAACAGGCCGACCTGGTCGTCCTCGATGCCGTTCAACCATTGCGCCTCAGCACCGTGATCGGCGGCACCTCGCTCGCTCGCCTGCTGCGCCGGCGCAATGCCTCGGGCATGGTCGTCTGCGGGATCGGCGCCGGTGCCGCCGTGCTGTGCGAGCACATGCTTGCCGCCGGTGCACCGGGGCCGACGCCGCGCATGGGTGGCAGCTCTCTGGCGCCCGGCCTCGGCCTGACCAACCGCGTCGTCATCGACCAGGGCGGTCATGCCAGCGACCGCCTCGGCCGCCTGCTCGCCGCACTCGCGCTCAATCCGTTCGCGCTCGGACTCGGCATCGACGCGGCGACCGTCGCCGTGATCGGCCCGGACAACGTGCTCGACGTGCTCGGCCACGGCGGAGTCACCCTGATCGACCCGAGCGAGATGAGCGATTCCAACGCCGCCGAACTCGACCACGGCGCACCGATCCGCATCACCAACCTGCGCCTGCACTCACTCACCGCCGGCGCGCGCTACGACCTCGACTTTCGGCGGGCGATTGGGTGAAGGGCCGGGAATGGGAATGGATAGAAACCGAGAGCAAGCCCTGATCGATCCCGATTCCCCGTTGCATATTCCCGGCTTCTATCTCCTTCCGCGAAAGAAATCGCGCAGCAAGGTCGCGCTCTCGTCGGCGTAAAGGCCCGATTCGACGATGACGCGATGGTTGTGCAGCGGCGACACGAGAGTGTCGAAGACGCTGCCGGCGGCGCCGGTCTTCGGGTCGTTCGCAGCGTAGACGACGCGGGCGACGCGGGCGTGGATGAGGGCCATTGCACACATCGCGCAGGGTTCGAGCGTGGCGTACAGCGTCGAACCGGGCAGACGGTGGTTGCCGAGGCGCTGCCCCGCGGCACGCAGGGCGAGGATCTCGGCATGCGCACTGGCGTCATGCAAACCGATATTGCGGTTCCAGCCCTCGCCGATGGCCTCGCCATCGACGACCAGCACCGCGCCGACCGGCACCTCGCCATCGACGTCGCGCGCATGCGCGGCGAGTTCGAGTGCGCGGCGCATCCATGCCGCGTCAGCGGCGTCGAACGGCGGCGGGGGCGATACGGGATCGCTCATGGATGCTCCACAACGGGTACGCCACCGAAGGCATGCCAGCCTTCAGTATCGAAGATCAGCAGGCGCCGGCCGCGCCGGTGCAGTTTGGCGAAGACGCATTCGGGGGCGCAGCCGGTGAAGGTGAAGTCAGCCCGTCCGCGCCGGCAATCAATGCGCCCTTCGAGCGGCGCGGCGCCGGCGGATTCCAGGCGCAGCGTGCTGCTGCCGTGGCGCAGACGCAGGCGGCCGCGCCACGCCCACCTACCGATCGTTGCGATGATCAGCAACTCCCGCGCGCGCAGATGCGGGCCACGCAATGGCAAGGAGAACCCGCCGTCGGAAAGGTGCATGAACGGCACGGACGTATCGAAACATTCCTCGCGCATGGCAATGCCGTGCATGCGCTTCGCGCTCAATGCGAGTTGCGAAGTGTGCATGCCCAAGGCTTCGAGCTTGCGCTTCAGCAAGGGGCCATGCGCGGCTGTGCGCGTTGCCACGCGCGCGCAGGCATGCACGACGAAGCCGAGACGCTGCGCGGGCGCGACGCGTCGCGTCGCCCAGGCGAGTTCGGCAAGCACCCGCAACGCACTGTGGTCCGGATGGCGATCGTCGAGCACCGGCACGGCGACATGAGTCGGCGCGAACGTGGCGATGACATCGGCGAGTTCGTCTTCGGCGTTCGCATCGCCGATGAGTCGCCCAGTCAGGCTGCCGTCACCCCAACCGAGATGATGCACGGCCGCACGCGGCACCCCGAGCACGTCGAGCGCGCGCAGAGATTCCTCGCGTCGCCGCTTTCCCCAGCGCCGACGTGCCGACGCGTCGATGTGCCAGCGTCGCTCGATCCAGCGCTGCGGCCATGGGTTGTCATCACCATCGGTGGCGATCACCACGCGTACCTCGGCACCGGCTACCCGCGCACGCTGGAGCAGCTCGCCGGTGACCAGGGTCTCGTCATCCGGGTGCGGCGCCAGCACGAGCAGGCGATGCCCCGCCTCGAACGCGGGTGCTGCCGTAAACGACGCCATCGATGGTTGCGTGGACTGAAAAATGACGCGCGATCCCGATTGCCCGGTGGGGCGAAAGCGCGAATTGAACCACTTGGAGCCGAAAATTTGGAATGGGGAACGGTGGAGAGCAACCGCTTGGCTCCAATCATTCCCAACTCCCAACTCCCTATTCCCCAATCCCCAGGCTCAACGAATGCCTCACCTGCCCCACCCCACGCACGACAAAGCGCTCGATCGTCAGCGCCTCCGCACCCATCGGGCCGTAGGCGTGCAGGCGCGTGGTCGAGATGCCGATCTCGGCGCCCAGGCCGAGTTCGCCGCCGTCGCTGAAGCGCGAGGAGGCATTGACCATGACCACGGCCGAGCGCAGCGCCTCGATGAAGCGCCGCGCGGCGGACTCGTCCTGGGTGGCGATGACTTCGGTGTGGTCGGAGCCGTACTCCACGATGTGCGCGATCGCATCATCCAGATCGTCGACGACGCGCACGGCGATGACGAGATCGAGGTACTCGGCCGCGTAGTCGGCCGGGTCCGCGGCGCGCACGAACGGCAGAATGTCCTGTGTGCGCGCGCAACCGCGTAGTTCGACACCGCGTGCACCGAGCTCGGTTGCTGCCGCGGGCAGGAACTCCGCGGCGATGCCGGCATGCACGAGCAGGGTCTCCAGTGAATTGCAGGCGCTCGGTCGCGTGGTCTTTCCATCAACCAGCAGGCCGAGCGCGAGTTCGATGTCTGCGGCGCGGTCGACGTACAAATGGCACACGCCCTTGTAGTGCTTGATCACCGGCACGCGCGCGTGCTCGGCGACGAAGCGGATCAGGCCTTCACCCCCGCGCGGAATGGCGAGGTCGACAATGTCGGCCAGCTGCAACATCTCGACCATGGTCTCGCGCCGGAGATCGGTGACCAGGGTCAGCGCGGCACCATCCACACCGGCCTCGACCAGCGCGCGTCGCAAGGCCGTGGCGATCGCGGTATTCGAATGCAGTGCTTCGGACCCGCCTCGCAGGATTACCCCGTTGCCAGCCTTGATGCACAGCGCGGCGGCGTCGGCGGTCACGTTCGGGCGCGCCTCGTAGATCATCGCGACTACACCGAGTGGCACGCGCACGCGTTCGACGAGGAGCCCATTCGGGCGCGTCTCGCGGCGCGTCACGATCCCGACCGGATCGGGCAACGCGGCGACCTCGCGCACGGCCGCGGCGATGCCGGCGAGGCGCGTTTCGTCGAGGCGCAGGCGATCAAGCATGGCCGGGGCAACGCCCTTGCCCCGAGCATCCAACATATCTTCGGCGTTGGCCGCCAGGATCACCGTGGCATCGGCTTCGAGCGCCGCGGCCATGGCCAGCAGCAATGCACATTTCTCCGCCGCGCTCATGCGCGCGAGCACGCGCGCGGCCTCGCGGCAGGCGATGGCTTCGCTACGGATCGTCGAGGCACTCATCACAGCAGCACCATGTCGTCGCGATGGACGATGTTCTCGCCGTAGTTGTAACCGAGCACGCCATCAATGTCGCGGGTGTGCCGGCGCGCGATGCGGCGGATGTCGACCGCCGAATACTGGCTCACGCCGCGCGCGACCGTGCGTTCACCAGCCTCGTCACGGCAGCGGATCTCGACCATGTCGCCGCGCGCGAACTCGCCTTCGGTGCCGGTCACGCCGCCGGGCAACAGCGACGCCCCCTTGTCGACGAGGGCACGCACCGCGCCGGTATCGACGATGATCGCGCCCGGCACCGCCGGCACATGGCGCAACCAGTACTTGCGCGCAGCGACGCGCGTTTGTCCGGCGCGCAGGCGCGTGCCGCGCAGGCGGCCCTGGCCGAGCAGGCGCACGGCTTCGGCGTCGGTGCCATTGAAGAGGATCGTCTCTATGCCGGCGGCTGCGGCCTTGGAAGCCGCCTCGAGCTTGGTGCGCATGCCGCCGGTTCCAGCCGCACTGCCACTGCCGCCAGCCATGGCGAAAATCTCCGGCCCGAGTGCGGCGACTTCGTCGATCGCGCGCGCGTGGGCATCGATACGCGGATCGGCACTGTACAAACCATCGATGTCGGTGGCGATGAACAGCACCTCGGCATCGACGAGGGCGGCGACGATCGCGGCAAGGTTGTCGTTGTCGCCGAGTTTCAGCTCATCCACCGACACGGTGTCGTTCTCATTGACCACCGGCAGCGTACCGAGGCGCAACAGTTCGTTGAGCGTGGCGCGCGCATTGAGGTAGCGGCGGCGGTTGCGCAGGTCGTCGTGGGTCAGCAGAACCTGCGCGACCGGACGTTCGAAGAAGCGTTGCCAGAGCCCGATCAGTTGGGCCTGGCCGAGTGCCGCAAGCGCCTGCCGCGCTGCCATTGCCGCGCCGGCTTCGGCTGCTCTCGGCACGATCGCACGGCCGGCTGCCACCGCGCCGGACGAAACGACCACGACTTCGCGTCCGGCCGCCAGGCTGGCCGACACGAACTGTGCGAGTCCGAGGGCATGGCGCGGACTCAACCCGCCGCCGTTGGCGGCGAGCAGGCTGCTGCCGACCTTGAGTACGGCGCGGCGCCAGTGCGGCAGGGCCTGTTCGCTGAAGCGATGCGGTGTCATGGGCGGCGATCGTCCGGTGCAACCCGCTCGACCTGTACGAGCCCCTTCAGGGGCGATGCTTTTCTTTCGAGATGCGTGGAAGCATCGCGCCTGCAGGGGCTCCTGCCGGGCGGGTGGAGGGAGCAAACGGTTTTCACGACAACGCCGCCAGGCGCGCGCGCAGTTCGTCGAGGCGCAGGTCGTGGCCTGAGCCGGGCGAGGTGCGCGCGTTGAGGCTTGATTCGGCTGTGCGCCCTGCGCCACTGCCCGTGCCGGAATCGGCGGCGGCGCGGTAGGCCTCGCGGAACGGCACGCCGGCGATCGCCGCCTCGATGGCGACGTCGGTGGCATGCATCGATGGCTCGATCGCGGCGCGCATCGCCGCTTCGTTCCAATCGAACCCGGCAATCAGGTCGGGCAACAGGGCGAGCGCGGCGAGGCCGCGGCCGAAGCCGTGCACGATCGAACCCTTGCCGAGCTGGAGGTCGCGCTGGTAGCCGGAGGGCAACGACAGCAGGTTGTCGATCTCCGCGCGCGCGGCAGCGACGCTGGCGTGGGTCGCGCGCATCAGTTCGACGACATCGGGGTTTCGCTTGTTCGGCATGATCGAGCTGCCCGTGGTGTAGCGGGTGGGCAGCGTCACGAAGCCGAACTCCGCAGTCGTGAACAACGACAGATCCCAGGCCAGGCGGCGCAGGTCGAGTGTGGCCGCGCCGAGTGCATCAAGCGCGGCAATCTCGAACTTGCCCCGCGAGAGCTGGGCATAGATCGGGCTGACCTGCATGCGCGCGAAGCCGAGGCGCATGGTGGTGTGGGCGCGATCGAGCGGCAGGTTGACGCCATATCCCGCCGCCGTGCCGAGTGGATTGGCGTCGACCAGGTCGAGGGTCTGGCGGGCGCGCCAGGCGTCGTCGATGAAGGCTTCGGCGAAACCGGCGAACCACATCGCCGTCGACGACACCACGGCGCGCTGGATGTGCGTGTAACCGGGCATGGGCAGTGATTCGCGCGCGGCCCGGTCGAGGCACGTTGCGGCAATCGTGCGACAGGTCGCGCCGAGTTCATCGAGCTTCGCCTTCAGCCACAGCCGCGTCGCGACAAGGATCTGGTCGTTGCGGCTGCGCCCGGTGTGCACGCGCCGGCCGGGGTCGCCGAGACGTTCGGTCAGGCGCGCCTCGATCGCCGAATGGCCGTCCTCGTGGCGCTCATCGAGAACGAAAGCGCCACTACGGAAGTCTGTCGCCAATGTGTCGAGCTCGCGCGCGAGTGCCACGGCCTCGTCGGCTGCCACGATGCCGATGCGCGCCAGCCCCTCGACATGCGCCTTGCTCGCCTCGATGTCGTAAAGGAAAAACTCGCGATCGAGGATCACGTCGTCGCCGGCGAGGAAACGCATGATGCGCGCGTCGACCTCGACGCCGGACTTCTGCCAGAGCAATCCGCTCATGCCGCGGCCTCCCCTTCGTGTTGCAGTGGAATCCCCGCGAACTCATCGAAGCCGAGCGCGAGATTGAGGTTCTGCATCGCCTGGGTGGCGGCGCCCTTGAGCAGGTTGTCGAGGGTGGCGACGATGACCACGCGACGTCCGCCCGGCGCAACCGCAAAACCGCCGATCTCGACGCCATGACGGCCGGCGATGCGGCTGACCCAGGGGGCGTCGTCGACGACCGCGACCAGCGGTTCGTCCGCATAGCGTTCAACGTAGCGCCCGCGGATCGCCTCGCGCGTCATCGGCTCCTGCAACCACAGATTGACCGTCATCGTGATGCCGCGGAAGTGCGGCGCGACATGCGGGATGAACTCGACCGGCAGGCCGAGCTGGCGCGAAACCTCGCGCTCGTGCAGATGATCGACCAGGGCGTACGGCATGAGGTTGTCGCGCAGCTTGGCGATGTCGTTCTTGTCCGACGGCGTGGTGCCCGCGCCCGAGTAACCGGACACGCCGAAGCATTGCGGCGGTCCGGCCAGGCAACCGGCGAGCGGCGCAATCGCCAACTGCATCGCCGTCGCATAGCAGCCCGGATTGGCGATACGGCGCTGGCCGCGATACTGCCCGCGGGTCAGTTCTGGCAGACCGTAGTACCAGCGGTCGTCGAAGCGATGATCGGCTGACAGGTCGACGATCACCGTATCCGCGGCGACGCTGTCGAGCGCCTGCACGTAGCCGCTGGCCTTGCCGTTCGGCAGGGCCAGCACGACCGCATCGGCCCCTTTCGCCGCGACTGCGCCCGCATCGAGATTCTCGTAGCGAAGATCGCCACTGAACCATCCGACATGATCGGACACACGCTGGCCATCCAGCTCGCGTGACGAGACGAACGCCAGGGCGAGCTGCGAATGACCGGCGACCAGTCGGATCAGCTCCGCGCCGGTATGGCCGCGTGCGCCGACGATGCCGAGATTCTTCTTCGCGGTCATGCCACAGTCTCCATCCGATTCAGCCGAGCAGGGTCGGCGGCCGTTGCGCGCAGTGCTCGACGCAGCGGCGGATCAGGTCGAAGTCATCGATGCCGTACCAGAACACCTTCCATTTCTCCTGCTTCCAGCAGCCATCCGATTCGGCGTAGTAGAACGGATTGACTGAATTGCCATGGCGCGAGCGCCAGAACAGACGCGGATTGTCCTCGCGCATGACCTGCCAGACCGCGCGGCCAAGGCCCTCGCCCTGGGCATCATCGAGCACGGCGAACTTGTCGAGATAGGCGATGCCTTCCTCCTCGGTGAGGATCAGCGCCGCACGGTAGTTTTCGCTGACATAGGCGCGGTGCAGGCGTGTGCGCTCGAAATAGTTGTCGACGAGGGTCCGGCCGAAGCTCGATTCGATCAGCGAACGCATGCGTGCGAGATCGAGGTCGCTCCACGAGGTCGCGCACTGCACCTTCTCGCCACGACGCACGAGAGTTCCCGAGCCCTTGTGCGTGAACAACTCCTTGGCCAGTTCCGCGGGCTTGGTGATCGAAACCGAGGAAGTCAGCGGCAGCCGATCGAGCAGGTCCTTGATCTGCTCGATCTTCACGCGCATGCCGCCGTTGATCCACGGCTGCGCAATGAGGTGCTCGTACTCGGTGGACAGGTTGATCGAATCGATCACCTTGCCCTGGTCGTCGAGCAGGCCGCCGGTGCCGGTCAGGAAGATGATCTTGTATGGCTGCAGCACCTGCACGAGCTCGTTGGCGGCGAAATCGGCGTTGACGTTGAGGATCTGTCCGCCGCTGGTTTCACCCATGCTGGCGATGACCGGGATCGAGCCGGCGTTGAGGCTGGCTTCGATCGGCGCCAGATTGACGCGAGTGACCTGACCGACGAGCCCGTAGGTGTCGCGGTCGAGGTAGTCCGCCTCGAATACGCCGGACATGATCGAGGTCGCGCGTGCGTCGGACTCCTGCAGGGCCTCGACCAACTTGAGGTTCTGCGCCTGGAAGACGCGACGCACGATGGCCAGCGCCGCGGGCGAGGTCACGCGCAGGCCGTTGACGGTGTGTTTTTCGATGCCGGCAGCGGCAAGTTCCTCGTCGAGCTGCGGACCGGCGCCGTGCACGACGATTGGCGTGAGGCCGACTTCCTGCAGGAAGGCCAGTGACGAGGTCAGCGCTTCCAGATCGTCGCGCAGCACGGCGCCGCCAACCTTGACCACGGCGAAGCGCTTCGCATCGACCTGCGAGAAGCGCTTGAGATACTGCGAGATTTCCTTCGCGCTGGCCATGCTCGACAGCAGGCGCACGATCGTCTGCCGCGTCTGCCTATGCGTTTCCATCATCGATGATCCCATGCACGGTGGTGGCGTACTGCCGGAGTTGTTCGAGTGCGACCCATTCGTCGGCGCTGTGCGCCTGGGCGATGTCGCCAGGTCCGTAGACGATGGCGGTGTAGCCGGCCTGCGAGAACAGCGATGCCTCGG
Organism: Dokdonella sp.; assembly: GCF_019634775.1. NCBI lineage: Bacteria > Pseudomonadati > Pseudomonadota > Gammaproteobacteria > Lysobacterales > Rhodanobacteraceae > Dokdonella > Dokdonella sp. Next base: position 63,014 of record NZ_JAHCAS010000002.1, on the reverse strand, counting down.
TCCAGAAATCGACTGCGTTGCCGACCGGCAACCCGAGCGCATCGGCGGCGTCGCGTGCTGCGAGGCGGCGCGCCTCGGCTTCGGCGATCGCACCGCCCGGCAGGCTCGGTCCGCGAAAGGTCTCGCGGAACTCGACCGGCTCGGGCTCGGCGAACGCGCGGAACGTGGCCAGCAGCGCATCGATGTCGGTCGATGGCAACGGGCGGAAGCCGAAGCGCAATTCAGCGGTCGGCGCGATCACGTTGGCCTTGATCCCGCCATCGATGCGGCCGATGTTGAAGCGCAGGCCGGTGAGCCCGCCGAAACGTTCGTGGGCAAGCGATTCGACATGGTCGAGCGCGCGCTGGCCCCAGCGAACCGCCTGGTGCAGGGCGCTGTCGGCGCCAGACTGCCGGCCCGAGGCGTGCCCGGCACGACCGCCGAAGCGCATCAGCACCGAGCTGATGCCGCGGTGCGCGAGCACGGCCTCGGCGCGGGTCGGTTCGGCGACAAGCACGACGGCAGGAGTCCGCGATTCGCTGTTCGGAGTGGCAGGATGGGCGCGCAGGAAGGCTTCGATGCAACGTGGATCGTTGGCCTCCTCGTCACTGCTGAACAGGAACGCGGCATCGCCATCGCTGGCGTTGGCGGCGGCGACGAGGGCGGCGGCGGCCCCCTTGATGTCGCAAGCACCGAGACCGATCGCACGATCGTCGGTCAGGCGCAGCTCGAACGGGCTTGCCGACCAGTGCGGCGAATCGGGCACGGTGTCGAGGTGCACGTTGAACAGCCGCTTTGGCCGGCCACGCACGGCATGCAGGCTGACCGCACCGGCGCCATGGTCGGTGACCGTACACTCGAAGCCCGGCAGGTTCGCGCACAGGTACGCGAATATGCCGCCCGCATCGATCGCGCGCGGCGGATTGCGCGTGTCGAATCCGACCAGCGCACGCAGATGCTTCAAGGTGTCAGCGAGCAGATCCATCGATCGATCCATTGTCAGGGCGAGGGCACCAGGTCCGGCCTGCACCGGGACGACGGGAGCAAGTGCGATGCATTGCGCTATTCCCGATTCCCCGCTCCATTCACCTCCGCCCACAGCGTCGAGCTCATGCCGTACAAGCGGATGAAACCCTCGGCCTCCTCGACGCCCCAATCGGCCGACTGGGCATACGTGGCCCCCTTGGCGTGCAGCAGATGTGCCGACTTCACGGCGACCGCTTGCACGCTGCCGCCGCTTGTCTCGAGCGTGACGTCGCCATTGACGCAACGCTGGCTCGAAGCGAGGAAAGCTTCGAGGTCGGCCTTGAGCGGATCGTGGAAGAACCCTTCGTAGACGATCTCGACCCATTGCCGCGCAACGACCGGCTTGAAGCGGTTCTGCTGTTTCGACAGCACGGCTTCCTCGAGTGCCCGATGCGCGGTGAGCAGCGCAGCCAGGCCGGGTGCTTCATAGATGATGCGGCCCTTGAGGCCGATGGTGGTGTCGCCGGTATAGAGGCCGCGACCGACGCCATAGGCCGCGAACTGGCGATTCAGCCGCGCAAGGATGGCGGGACCCGCCATGCGCTCTCCGTCGAGCGACACCGCCTCGCCCTGCTCGAAACCGATCGTCACCCGCAGCGCTTCCGCCGGCCATTCGGCACGCGGCGCGCACCAGCCACGCGCACCGTCACCCGGCGCCTCCCAGCGGTCGATTTCGCCGCCGGACATGGTCACGCCGAGCAAGTTCTCGTTGATCGTGTAGGCCTTCTGCTTGGCGCGCACGCCAAAACCACGCGCCTCGAGGTACTGCTGCTCGTACGCGCGCGTCTGCGTGTGCTCCTTCTGGATCTCGCGGATCGGCGCGACGATCACGTAGTCGCCGAGCGCCTTGATCGCAAGATCGAAGCGCACCTGGTCGTTGCCCATGCCGGTGCAGCCGTGCGCCACATGCTTCGTGCCCAGTTCGTCGGCGCGCCTGAGCATCGCCGCAACGATCAGGTAGCGGTCGGAGACGAGCAGGGGGTACTGACCCTGGTAGCCCTCGCCGGCACGCACGAACGGCTTGACGAAACCGTCCCAGATCGCCGGTCCACCATCGACCGTGACATGGCTCGCCACGCCAAGCTCATGCGCACGCGCCTCGATGAAGGCACGCTCTTCGGCATCCACGCCGCCGGTATCCGCGAACACGGTGTGCACGGCATAGCCCTGCTCCTGCAGGTAGGGGACACAGAAGCTGGTGTCGAGCCCGCCGGAGAAGGCAAGCACTATGTGCTTGCCGTGGTGATTGGCGATCGGTGATTGGTGATTGGATGAAGCTGGAGATTGCGACATGGAAATGTCCGTGGCAGCTGGAAGAGGTTGTCAGCGAAGCTGGCTTCTGCGAATCACGAATGACGAGTCACGGCTTCCCCGCCAGCGCGGCCATCACCGCCTTCTGCACATGCAGCCGGTTCTCGGCTTCGTCGATGGCGATGCAGGCGGGAGAGTCCATCACCGCATCGGTGGCCTTGATGTTCCGGCGCAAGGGCAGGCAGTGGCTGAACACGCCGTTGTTGGTCAGGGCCATCTTGGCCTCGTCGACGATGAAATGCCTGCTCGCTTCGCGCACCGCTTTCTCCTGGTCCCAGCGGCCGAAGAACGGGAGCGCGCCCCAGCTCTTGGCGTAGACGACGTCGGCGCCTCGGTAGGCCGATTCGATGTCGTGGCTGATGGTCAGCGAGCCGCCGTTCTCGGCTGCGTTGGCGCGACCGAAATCCATGTAGCGCGGATCGAGCAGGTAGCCCTCGTTCGGGCAAAGCAGGGTCACGTCCATGCCGTACCGGGTGGCGATCAGCAGGGCCGAGTTGGCGACCGCCGTGTTGAGCGGCTTCGGGTGGTAGGTCCAGGTCAGCACGTACTTGCGCCCGCGAAGATCGGTGCCGAAGCGTTCCTGCAGGGCCATGACATGGGCCATCTCCTGGCAGGGGTGCGTGATCGTCTCCATGTTGATGACCGGCACCGTCGCGTGCCTGGCGAAGGCATGGATCACGCGGTCCTGGCGATCGATCGACCAGTCCTGGAACTTCGGGAATGCGCGCACGGCGATCAGGTCGACATAGCGGCTGAGCACGCGCGCGACCTCGGCGACGTGTTCCTCCGCCTCACCATCCATGACCGTGCCGACGTCGAATTCGATCGGCCATGCGTCCTTGCCGGGCGCGAGCACGATCGCCTTGCCGCCGAGCTGATGCGCGCCCAGCTCGAAGCTCGTGCGCGTGCGCATCGACGGATTGAAGAACATCAGCGCGATCGACTTGCCAGCCAGTTCGCTGCCGAGGCGCGTGCGCTTGTACGCCGCCGCCTGCGCAAGCAGCGCGTCGAGTTCGGCACGGCTCCAATCCTGCGTGGTGAGAAAGTGCTTGAGCGTCATGGGATCCCCTGGAAACGAAAAAACCCGGCACGGGGGCCGGGTTTCGAGCGATGCATGCGAACAGCGCATGCGGATGCCTACCCGACCCGGATCTCCGGCGACGGTCGGCGCGCACGCGAAGTCATGCCGGCGGCAAGATGCGCGCTGGACAGGTATTCGCTGGCGGAAAGGTGTGCGTTCATGCGGTTGCGGACGTTACCGGCAAACGTGCGGCGGTGCAACAGTGGATCGCCCCTTCCGGCGCTGCCGCCCCACCTCCCCCCGCTTCGCGGGGGAAGGAAAGCCGGAACCTACTCCGCCGGCGTCACGCTGACCCGCACGCGCATGCGCTCGCCGGGATCGTAGTCGAGCTGCGACATGTAGACGTCGCCGCGATAGCGGTACTGCACGTCGTAGCCGACGATGCGGCGCTCGCTGACGCGCTCGTTGATCGTTCGGCAACGCGTCTCGACCGACGAGTAATAGCGATCATCGCGACGCGAGGCATTGTTGCCGATGGCGCCGCCGACCAGGGCCCCAGCCACGGTGGCCGCCTTGCGGCCATCGCCCTTGCCGACCGCGTTGCCGAGCACGCCGCCGACGATCGCACCGATGACCGTGCCGGCTCCGTTGTCGCCGCGCGAATCCTCGTAGCGATCGACTTCGGCGTCGTAGCATTCCTCGCGCGGGCGGCTGACCTGGACGTCGTCGTAGATCGGATCGACGCTGAGGACGTCGGCCCAGGCGACACGCTCGTTGCCGTCACGCTCGCCGCCGTAACCGCGGCCCTGCGCATGGGCGACACCGGCAGCGGCGAATCCCGCAGCGACGAGCAGCGAACACTTGATCGACATCTTCACAGTCATCTCCTGATCGGGGGTGCATACCGCGTGGTCGTCCTGCGTGGGATGCGACTTGCCGCCTGGAGCGGTACGCGGTCACGGATTTGCGACGCATTACAGCATCCGGCGTCTGAATGCCGATTTAAGGATGCTCCGGTCAATTCCACAATGGCGTCAGCGTCCTGTGCGGGCGCAGCCAGGCGTTGCGCCGACTCGACGGACGGCCAGTCTGCCCTCGCCGTCGCGCCTCGATCTGCACCTGCACCAGGCCGGCTCCCGCCCCCTGCTATGATCGCCGACCCTTCGCATCCGCCGACCGTCGATGAGCCTGCGCCTGCACAACTCCCTGACCCGCCGTGTCGAACCGTTCGAACCCCTCGATCCGACGCGAGTGACGATGTATGTCTGCGGCCCCACGGTCTACAACTACGTCCACATCGGCAACGCGCGCCCCTACGTGGTGTTCGGCCTGCTCGCGCGATTGTTGCGCAGGATCTATCCGAAGGTCGTCTACGCACGCAACATCACCGATGTGGACGACAAGATCAACGCCGCCGCGCGCGAGGCCGGCGTGCCGATCGAGCAGATCACGCAAGGCTATGCCGCCGCGTTCTTCGAGGACATGGAAAAACTCGGCGTCGACGCGCCCGACGTGAATCCGCACGCGACAGCCCACATCACGCAAATCGTCGCCATGTGCGAGCGCCTGATCGCCTCCGGCCATGCCTATGCGGCCGAAGGCCATGTGCTGTTCGACGTTTCCAGCTATGCCGACTACGGCCACCTGTCGGGACGTTCGCTCGAGGACATGATCGCCGGCGCGCGCGTCGAGGTCGCGCCGTACAAGAAGAACCCTGCCGACTTCGTGCTGTGGAAGCCCTCCAGCGACGACCTGCCGGGCTGGGACAGCCAGTGGGGCCGCGGCCGGCCCGGCTGGCACATCGAATGCTCGGCGATGGCCGAAGCCCATCTCGGCGAGACCATCGACATCCACGCCGGCGGCAACGACCTGATGTTCCCGCACCACGAGAACGAGATCGCGCAGAGCACCTGCGCGCACGGCGGCAAGGTGTTCGCACGTTGGTGGCTGCACAACGGCATGCTGACCTTCGACGGCAAGAAGATGTCCAAGTCGATCGGCAACGTATTGCGCCTGCACGAACTGCTGGCCAAGCACCCACCCGAAGTACTGCGTTGCCTGCTCCTCTCCGGCCACTATCGTCAGCCCCTGGACTGGTCCGACAGCGCCCTCGCCCAGGCGCGGGCGACGCTGGATGGCTGGTACGGCACACTGCGCGATCTCGCCGATGTCGAAATGGAGACCGCATCCGACCTGCCCACCGAGGTCGAGGCCGCCCTGCTCGATGACCTCAACACGCCCAAGGCGCTTGCCGCGATCGCCCGCCTCGCCGCGGAAGCACGCCGGCAGACCACGCCGGATGGCAAGGCTGCCGCCAAGGCCGCCCTGCGCGCGGGTGCCGGCTTCCTCGGCCTGCTCACACAGGATCCCGAAGCCTGGTTCCAGCACAGCGGTGCCGCTGAAGCGATCGACGCAAACTGGGTGCAGGGCCTGCTCGACGAACGCATTGCCGCCCGCAAGGCGAAGGACTTCGCCCGCGCCGACGCGATCCGTGCCGAACTCGCCACGCGCAACATCGTCATCGAGGACGGCGCGCAGGGTACGCGCTGGAAGGTCGTCGCACCGACGGACGCCGGCTGAAATGGACACCACACCCTCCGCCGACGCCGCCCAGGACGCCATCGCCGACGAATTCGGCTTCTTCGGCGACTGGACCGAGCGCTACCAGTACCTGATCGATCTCGGCCGCAAGCTGCCGGAACTGCCGGTCGAACTAAGGACCGACGAACACAAGGTCGACGGCTGCCAGTCCCAGGTCTGGCTCGTCGCCAGCGGCGATGCCACACGCCTGGAGTTTCGCGCCGCCAGCGACTCGGCGATCGTCTCGGGCCTGATCGCCCTGCTGCTGCGCGTCTACTCGGGCCGCAGCGCCGGAGAAGTCCTTGCCACCGAGCCGCGCTTCATCAATGCGATCGGCCTTGCCAGGCATCTCTCGCCGACCCGCTCGAACGGACTCGCAGCGATGCTCGAGAAGATCCGCGAGCACGCGCGGATGGCATTGGCTTCGTAAGTCATCGTTCGGCGATTCCCTTGGCGCTCCGTTCAAGCATCGGATCTTCCGACGCTCCGTTCGGCCGCCTGATCGGTTGATCCCCCGTAGGAAACGGCCGTCGCGCACTCGGCCACGCGGTCGAGGTGGTGCGCCCGCGCCAATCCGGCATGGGTCGCGTGGCATTCGGCGGCACACTCGGTTGGCAGGCCGCGCTGCACATGCTGCTGACCGGCGGTGTCGCTGCGCTGCTCTACCGCAGGTTGAAACGCTGGACGCGACGCCCGCGTCCGTTCCGCGCGCATGCCGGCATCATCGCCCACATCGCCCCACTCGACGAGTTCAGCTTCCCGTCCGGGCACACGCTGCATGCGCTGAGCTTCGCCCTCGTCGCACTCGCCTGGTTCCCCATGCTCGCGCCGTTGCTGCCGCCATTCACCGCCCTCGTCGCCACCTCGCGGGTGGTGCTCGGCCTGCACTATCCGAGCGATGTCCTCGTCGCCTCGGCGATCGGATTCGCGCTTGCCGAAGCGTCGATTGCGCTGGTGCGACAGCACCGGCGAGCGCTTGGCCCAGGCCACGCCGCCGCAAGCTACGGAGCGTGACCGGGACCCGGCGATCGCAGGGCCGTGTCCACGCTTGACCACTCTTGCCGGCCATCGCAGGATCGCTCACGACATGCCCATCGTGCACCCATCGAAAATCGACGCGTGGCTGGCGGTCGTGCTGGCGACCGCGATGCTCGGCGCACTCGTCGCTGCGATCATGGCGTTGGCAGTCCCATCGCCCGTGGCCTGGGCAATCTCGGCATTCACGGCCATCGTCGGCATCGGGCTGCCGCTCTGGCTGCTGCTTTCGACCCGCTACACGCTGGCGCGCGGCGAACTGCTCGTCCAGAGCGGTCCGTTCAGGTGGCGTATCACGGTGGCGGACATCACCGGCATCGTGCCGACCTCCAATCCGCTGTCGAGTCCGGCCCTTTCGCTGGATCGGCTTCGCATCGAGTACGGTCCGGGCCGATCACTCATGATCTCCCCGCGTGACAAGGAGCGGTTCATGCGGGATGTCGAGGCGGCGCGTCGTGGCGCGGCCCGTTCATCGCCTGCGCGCTGAACGCACCGGCCCGATGCACACCCGGCGACCGGGGAACGCATGACTTCCTCCCGAAATGACACGGACGACACCGCGCCCGAGCCATCCGCACGGGAACGGCAGGCCACGAACGACAGGGCCACGTTCGCCCATACCATTGCGATCGTCGGCGGGGCCTTGCTGTGGATCGTGACCGCTGCCATCAGCCGCCGGGTGGAAGCCTGGGACTCACCGCTCTACTGGATGCTCGCCTACCCCTTTTCCATTGCCTTGGCCGGCTGGCTCGGCGCCCAGGTTCCCGAAAAGCCGTGGCGCTGGGGTCTCGGCGTGATGCTGGCGCAGGCGGGCGTGCTGGCGGTGAGCAGTGGCAGTTTCGGCCTGTTGCCGCTCGGCATGATCGTGTTCTCGGTGCTGGCGCTGCCGCCGATCGTCGCTGCCCGGTTCATGGCGAAGCGGCGCTTGCGCAGCCAGCCACGCTGAGCCCCCGGACTGCGCCGAGGGTCGTCCGGCGCGCGCCCACCGGCACGCCCGCTGCCTCTAACGACGCCGCCGCGCCCGTGCCCGACGATCATGCGCGTCCGACGATGTCGTCGCAGCCATCGTGCACGTCCGCGAGGATCGCCTACAGCACTTCGACCCGTGCGCGCACGACGCTTGGGCGCTGTTGCTGCGGCCAATCGGTACGGATGCCGACCTGGGCTTCCGGCGTGAAGGTGTCCAGGGCGTCCAGGTCGAGCTCGGTCACGGCCCATTCGCCGTCGTCGCGTGCGGCGATGCCGTCGTCCGGGAAGCCGCGGTCGACCGGGGTGTAGATCGCCGCACGGCCGGTATTGACGTCGAGCGCGGGGCTCCATTCCGCGTTGCCCGCAGTGACGGCACAGGCAACGTAAACCTGGTTCTCCATCGCGCGCGCCTGGCAGCCGTAGCGCACGCGGTTGGCGCCAGCCTCGGTGTCGGTGCAACTCGGCACGAGCAGCAGGCGCGCTCCGGCCTCGCATTGCGCGCGCGCGTACAGCGGAAACTCGATGTCGTAGCAGATCGCGATGGCGATACGACCGAAGGCGGTGTCGAACACCTTGAGAGAGTCACCGGGTTCGATCACCCCGCTGGCGCGCTCGAAGCCGGTCAGGCAGAGCTTGTCCTGGAAACCGATCCCGCCGTCGGGCGAGGCGAACCAGGCGCGGTTGCGGTAACGACCGGCGCCTTGCTCGTCGACGAGGAAACTGCCCGCCACGAGGTAAACGCCGTGTCGCTGGGCCAGCGTGCACGCGAGTTCGACGTAGTCGTCACGGCGCGCCTGCAGGGCGGCGAGCGACCGCACGAAATCACCACGCTCGGCCGGCGGCAGGCTGGCACCGGCTTCGAGCGCGAGATATTCCGGCAGCACGACGACCTGCGCACCACGCACCGCAGCCTGCGATACCCGGGACGCAACGCGGGTGGCAAACGCCGGGAAATGCGAGGGAGCGCCGATCGCATAACGCGCGGCGGCGATCCTGACCTTCACTTCGCCTCCAGCGGGCGCAACCAGAACGCAAGTGGATGCACGCTCGGTGCATTCGCACCGACTTCCTTCCACTCGATCGCGCAGTGCATGTCCGGTTGCTGCACGTATCCGCGGCGCGTCCAGAACACGTCGTTCGGGCGATGCCCGGGCGGCCGCCGCGGGTCGTCCTCGGCCCGCACCACCGCGCAGAAGGCCGTCATCGTGAATCGGCCGAGCTGGCGCGCATAGGCTTCGCGTTCGTCGAAGAAGCGATGACCGATGCCCTGCCCCCGGTACGCAGGCAGCAACACGGATTCGCCGAAGTAGAACACCCTGCCGAGGTCGATGCCACGCTCGACGAAGGGTTTCTGGAACGAGGGGGTTTCGTCGGCCAGCGGCAGGCCGGTCGAGGCACCGATCACGCGGGCACCATCGAAGACGAGCACGAACAGGCTTTCGCGCGACTTCGCGTAGGTGGCGAGATAGGTCGCCTCGTAGCCGACGTCGCCGTCATAGAGGTACGGGAAGTCGCGGAAGACCTCGATGCGCAGGCGCGCGACGTCGTCCAGATGCGGCGCGACCGCGCCACCGGTGAAGATGCGAATGTCCATGCGCGGATTCTAGGGCGCCGCGTGCGGCCAGCCACACGCGGCGCAGCGTCGCGGCCGCCACTGTCCGGCGCGCGGACGGACGGCGGATCCAGCAGGCATCGGCACCACTCCGAACCGGGCATCCGATCCGATCCGGACAACGCCGGGAACACCCGCGCGACGCCGCATGTCAGCGCCGCTGCGGCCAGCACCGCGGGCAGCCCGGGATATCCCACTACCCGCGGCGGCGACCCGTGGCGAAACGCCAGCGCTCAACGCGGCCCGCCGCCGCGCGCGATCCAGTCATCGATGACGCGCTCGAGCAGGGACAGCGGCAGGGCGCCGTGGGTCAGCACCTCGTCGTGGAAGTCGGCGAGGGCGAACTTCGCACCGAGGGCGGCCTTGGCCTTTTCGCGCAGGGCGAGGATCTTCAGCATGCCGGCCTTGTAGGCCAGGGCCTGTCCGGGGGAGACGAAGTAACGCTCGATCTCGGCGGTGACATCGCCCTCGCCCATGCCGGTGTTGTCGAGCATGTAGGCGATCGCCTGCTCGCGCGTCCAGCGCTTGTGGTGGATGCCGCTGTCGACGACCAGGCGCACGGCCCGCATCATCTCGTCGCGCAGGCGGCCGAGGTTGTCGAGCGGGTCGTTCTGGAAACCCATTTCCCAGGCCAGGCGCTCGGTGTAGAGCGCCCAGCCTTCCGAGTATGCGGTGAACGGCAGCACGCGACGGAAGAACGGCAGACCCGTGAGTTCCTGCGCGATCGTGATCTGGAAGTGATGGCCCGGAATGCCCTCGTGATAGGCCAGCGTGCGCATGGCGAATTTCGGCGTCTCGCCGGGGTCACGCATGTTCGCGTAGAAGATGCCGGGCCGCGAGCCGTCGAAAGCACCGGCTTCGTAGTACGCGCCGGGCGCGGTCTTCTCGGAGAATGCCGGCACCGCCCTGACCTCGACGCCGAGCTGCGGACGCGCACGGAACGTGTCGCCGAGCTTGCCGTTGATGTCGTCGAGGATCGCCTGGTAGGCAGCCAGCATCGCCCGCTTGCCTTCGTCGGTGTTCGGATACATCTGCTCGGGCGCGCGTGCCAGCACCTGCAGGCGCGCGCCGACCGTGCCGTCGACGAGATCGTGGTCGCGCAGGATCGCGTCCATCTCGGCACCGATGCGGGCGACCTCGGTGAGGCCGAGTTCGTGCACCTCGTCCGGCGTCATCGTCGTCGTGGTGTGGCTGCGCACGGCCCAGGCGTAATAGGCCTCGCCGTCAGGCAGGCTCCAGGCGCCCTCGTTGACCTGCGCCTTCGGCTGCAGGGCGGTGAAATGATCGATCAGCAAGCGATAGGCCGGGTAGACGCTGCCCTCGATCGCCGCGGCGGCACTGGCGAGAAGATCGTCTCGCTTCGCGGCATCGAGTGTGCCGGCCGGCAGCTTGTCGAGTTTCTCGACGAGGTTCGCGTACAGCATGTGCTCGCGCGGCGGCGCGGAGATGAAGTCACTCATCTGCAGCAGCACCTTCTCGACCACGAAGCGCGGCGGGATCGCGCCGTGTCGTTCGCGCTCGCGCAGCCCTTCCAGCACCTGACCGAACGCGCGCGGGAACAGCTCCATGCGCTTGATGTAGTTCGACGCGTCGCCGGCACTGGCAATGGCGTGCTGCTGGGTGAGGAAGTTCGGTAGGCCCGATTGCACGCCGAACATCTGATTGACCGGGAAAGTGTTCAGGCGAAAGCGCTGGCCCTCGACCTGATCGGCGAGGAAGTGCTCGAGCGCGTCGTAGGACAGCCGGCCTTCGGTATCGAGCCTGTCGCGGTCGTACGAGCGCAACACGGCCAGTTCATCAGCCATCTTCGCCGACATCTCCACCTGATGCGCCGGAGACATGTCGTCGATGTCGTCGCTGTAGAAGTCCATCCACGCCGGCAGGATGCGCATGCTGCTCAACATCATCGGACTCTGCAGGGCGAACTGCGCGAACGTGCGCGCATAGAACCACTCGATCTTGGCCGGCTTGAAATACCAGACGTGGACGACGAACAGGGCAATCAGCGCGATCGCCAGAAGGACGAGGCGCGACAGCCATTTCCACACGATGCGCATGGGGAGTTCCTGGAGCGGGACGAGGGCGTGGACTGTAGCAGCGCTCACGTGCTGGGTGTGACTTCCGGCAGCCTTGCCGCGTGCCGCCACGGCCACTAGTCTGGCCATCCCATGACCACGGGCGCGGATGCGTCGTGAACTACCGCCACGCCTTTCACGCCGGCAACTTCGCCGACGTCCTCAAGCACACGATCCTGGTCGGGCTGATCGAAGCCCTGAAGGCCAAGCAGACGCCATTCTGCTACTTCGACACACACGCCGGCCGCGGCCGCTACGACCTCGGCGGCGCCGAGGCCACGCGCACCGGCGAGGCTGCCAACGGTATCCAACGCCTGCTCGCCTCGACGCGTGCGCCGGCCCTGCTGCACGTTTACGTCAACCTGGTGCGTGCGCTCAACGGCGGCCACGAGGAACTGGCGATCTATCCCGGTTCGCCGCTGATCGCCAGCCTGCTGATGCGCGAGGACGACCGCGGCATCCTCTGCGAACTCGAACCCGGCGAGGCAGAGTTCCTGCGCAGCGTGTTCCGTGGCGACGCGCGCTTCGCCGTGCACACGCGCAATGGCTACGAAGGCATGAAGGCGATGCTTCCCCCGCGCCAGCGCCGCGGCCTGGTCCTGATCGACCCCCCCTTCGAGGCACAGGAAGATGAGTTCCGCACGATCGAGAGGGCGCTTGCCGAGGCGCTGAAGTCGTGGCCTACCGGCGTCTACGCGGTTTGGTACCCGATCAAGCTGCGCCAGCATGTACAACCGTTCCACCGCTGGCTCGCGCGCTCGGGCTTTCCGAAGGTGCAGGTTGCCGAACTGCTGCTGCACCCGGACAACTCGGCACTGCGTCTCAACGGCTGCGGCATGGCGATCATCAACCCGCCGTGGAAGTTCGAGCGCACGCTCGCCGAACTGTTGCCGGCCCTGCAGGAGCTGCTCGCGCAGGGCCGTTTCGGCCAGCACCACATCGAGTGGCTGGCGGGCGCCTGAAGCGCCATCGGGCGGATCCGTTCGCGGCCTCCCCTGTCACGACACCACTTGCTGGCGCACAATGCATGCCATGCAATCCCCCCTCCGCACCCTCGGTTCAGCCATGCTGGTGGCGGCCACGCTCGTTGGCTGCGCGACACCACCCATCCGCGACACGGCCCGCGTGGTCGCCTTGCGTCCGCTCGACGTGCAGCAGCAGCCCGCGCGCGACGACGGCGCCGAGGTGCTCTGGGGCGGGCGCATCGTCGCTTTCGACCATCGCAGTGGACATGCCGAGATCGAGGTCGTCTCGTACCCGCTCGCGCGCGACCAGAGTCCGTTGACCGAAGCGCCCAGCGAAGGCCGCTTCATGCTTCAGCTGTCGGGTTTCGTGGAACCGCTCGACTATGCGGTCGGTCGCCACCTGACCGTGCGCGGCATCCTCGCCGGCACGCATGCAGGCATGGTCCAGGAGCAGCCCTATCTCTATCCGGTCGTACGGGGTCGCGAAGTGCACGTGTGGCCGTGGGGCTTCATGCTCGACCGCCGTCCGCGCGTGCATGTCGGCGTGGGTGTGCGCGTGCGTTGAAGCACGCATCGGCGATCAGCACCCTTTCTCCCTTCTCCCCCGTTCCTTCCATGGGGAGAAGGAAAGCAGGTCAGGCTTTCGCGTCTAGCGCAGCCTGCGTCTTCTTCGGCAAGGCTGCGCGCACGAGGTCGTAGGACTGACGCACATAGCCGGCCAGTTCGGCCTCGGCGAAATCCTGTGGTTCGGTCACGCTGACCCAGAACGCGCGCGCCATGTAGGGCGCCGGGGCGTAACCGGGCTGGTCGGTCAGTTCGAGGAAGCGCTCGGGCTCGACCTTGAAACTCAAGCGGCCGCGTTCCGGCCCGAGCATGCACAGCACGGCGAACATCTTGCCGGCCACGCTCCAGACCAGATCCACCTCCCACTTGATCGAACGGCTGGCACCAGGCCAGTTGGCGCAGAGTTCATCGAGTGTTTCGACATCCAGGCCCATTCGTTCGGCCATCACCCCTCCCCCACCATGTAGCGGCCGTCGACGACGCGGATGCGCGGCGGCCGGCGCGACTGCTCGAAGGCCGTCCAGGCCGGTGCCAGCTCGCTCCAGAACGCGTGCCACGGCGAGGCCTTCGCCGCGTCGAGTCTGGCAGCTTCCGGGCGGAACGGGAATGCATGCACGTCGAAGGCGCGTTGGCCACCGGCATGGGCGGCGGCCGCCAGGGTGTAGATCTGCTCGATCGCGGCATCACCCATCGCGTAGCAGCCGATCGATACGCAGGCACCGTGGACCATGAGGAAACTGCCGGTGTGGCCATGCGCGCGGTCGTAGGCGTTGGGATAGCCGAGGTTGAACGACAGGTGGTACTGGCTGCGCGGATTCATCCGCGCGGCGTCAACCCGGTAGAAGCCTTCCGGCGCCTGGTTGTCGCCTTCGCGAAGCTTCGGCCCGAGCCTGCCCGACCACGCGCACACCGGCCAGGTGCGGAACAGCACATAGCGCCCATCGGCACCTTCGATCCACAGTTCCAGTTCGCTCTCCTCCTTGAAGATGCGCATGAACACCGGCGCACCCCAGTGCAGGCCGGCAGCGGCGAGATCGCGTTCGAGCGCCGGGCGCACGCGCGTCGCCGCCGCGGCGGCGCGGTCGCCTTCGGCAGCCGTCGCACGCGCCATCAGCGTGTGTCCGTTGTCGCGCCAGAACGCCGGCGCGAACGCGGCAAACGCCACCGCGAGCAGCGCGACGACGATCCAGGCGCGACGCCGGCGCGCACGCACTTCAGCGGTAGTCCTCGTAGGATTTTTCCTCGACCAGGGTCGAGCCCAGGCGGTCGTTGATCTCACGCTTGAAGCGCGCGCGATCGTCGTTGCGGAAGTACACCGAGCGCGCCAGTTCGATGAACTCGGCATCGAAGGCCCTGGCCTTCTCCTTCACGCGAATGCGATCCTCGATCTCCCACAGCGCCTCGTTGACCTCCTTGAGCTTCGCGCGTTCGCCGGCGATGTCGGTGCGCGAAGCCGGATCGGCCGCCCAGGTCGCATTGAGCAGGTCGAGTTCGGTGCGCACGTTGGCCAGCTTGGCCGCATCGCCGATGCGCGCGGCCTTGATCTCGAGGATGGTGATCTTGTCGATCAGTTCGCCGTAGGACACCGGAACGGAAATCGTGCTCATGGGATACCACCGTGGAAAAATCGCGATGGTAGCCCAGATTCCGTGCAGCATTCGCGCGCGTCGCGCATGGCGGCCGCACGCCGGCCAGCCCATGCCCTGGCACGCTTACAACCACGAATCGCCGGGCGCTCGCCAAACGCGACCCGGGCGCAGCTCCGCGTCGCTGTCGTTCGCACGGACTGCAAGGAAAAAAGCGGTGCGCGCCCCCCGACGCGCACCGCGAACGCCCGGTGTCAACCGGACGTGGAGAGACGGATCAGAAGTGGTAGGCGGCCGAGACGCCGAAGGCGAGCGGATCGATGGCGACCGTGCCGACGCGGGCGCCGTCGACCTTGACCTTGGTGTCGATGTCCATCCAGCGTGCGTCGACGGTGACACCCCAGCGTGGCGAAATGGCGAAGTCGATACCGATATGCGCCGCGGCGCCGAACGAATCGTCGAGCGAGACACGCGTGCCGGCCAGCGGACCCTTTTCGTCGATCGAGAAGAAACGCGTGTAGTTGAGGCCGACACCGACGAACGGGTTCACCGTGCCACCCGGGTTGAAATACCAGTTGACCCCGAGCGTCGGCGGCAACTGCTTGACCGATGCGGCCTTGACGCCGTTGAGCTTGACGTCGTGACTGAACGGCAGCGCGGCGAGCAGATCGACGCCGAGGTTCGGCGTCAGCATGTACTCGAGCGACAGCGTCGGGCGCCAGTTGTCGTCGACATCGCTCTTCAGTGCACCGCCGGCGAGCGAACCATTGTTCGATTTCGGTTGCACGACGTGGGCACCGAAACGGAACGTCCACGGACCACTTTCGGCGGCCAGCGCGGCGCAGGGCATCGCGGCCAGCACGGCGGCGACAAGCAGATTCTTTTTCATGTTCATGGCGGGGCTCCTCGTTGGAATCGCCGCGATTCTGAGCAGCGCATCCCGGCCGGGATTGATCGTGGTCAAGCACGCGACGGGCTGCGACGAGGCGCCGCAGCACAGTGACCAGGTCGGTCCTGCTGCGGCTCGAGGACGTCCGACCTGGAAGCGGGTGGGAGCCCGGCGTGATGGCTCTTTGCCGGTCAATTCGGCGCGGGCCGGACAGCATCGCGACCGAGGGTTCTTCCACACCCAGCACACCCAACGCACCCGCCGCACCTGTGCCGGCCACTCCCGTACCCGCCCCTTGTCCGCCGCCACACAGAACGCGCGCGTGCACCGCGAGGCCTGCCACCGGCCGACCTTCCCCACCGTGCCCCCGCTTGACCACGGTCAATGGCCGGCGTGCCGCGATCACGCATGATCGCCGCCATGCTCGCCACCTCCGCCCTGCCCGTCACGCCTTCCGCTCCCCAGTTCGACCGCGCCCTGATCGAGCGCTACGAGCTGAACGGACCGCGCTACACCTCGTATCCGACCGCACCGCATTTCCGCACCGATTTCGGCGAGGCGGAGTTCCGTGCCGCGGTGCGCGCCTCGAACGAGGATCCGATCCCGCATCCGCTGTCGCTGTACGTGCACGTGCCGTTCTGCCCGAGCCCGTGCTTCTATTGCGGCTGCACGCGCATCATCACGCGCGACGCAAGCAAGCCGGTCGCCTATGTCGATCGCCTGGTACGCGAGGCCTCGTTGCTCGCGCCGCTGTTCGACCGCGACCGCGAAGTGATCCAGCTGCATTTCGGCGGCGGGACGCCGAACGTGCTCGACGAACCGAGCTTCGACTACCTGATGAGCGCGCTCGGCCATCATTTCAGTCTGTCGCACGCACCCTCGCGCGAATTCGGCATCGAGGTCGATCCACGCCTGGCCACGCCGGGCGACATCGCGCGCTTCGCCAGGTTGGGCTTCAACCGCCTCTCGCTCGGCATCCAGGACTTCGACCCCGACGTGCAGCGCGCGGTCAACCGCGTGCAGGGCGTGGCCGAGACACAGGCCCTGCTGGAAGCGGCGCGCGCCCATGGTTTCCGCTCGACCAGCGTGGATCTCATCTACGGCCTGCCGCTGCAGACCGAACAGCGTTTCGCCGACACGCTCGACCGCGTCGTCGCCATGCGGCCGGGACGCATCGTCACCTACGCCTACGCGCACCTGCCGGAGCGCTTCCCGGCACAGCGCCGCATCGACCGCCACGAACTGCCCGACGCGGCCACGCGCCTCGGCCTGCTCGAACTGGCGGTCGAGCGCCTGTGCGCGGCCGGCTACGTCTACATTGGCATGGATCATTTCGCCCTGCCGGAGGATGACCTCGCCCTCGCCCAGGCCGCCGGCACCCTGCAGCGCAACTTCCAGGGCTATTCGACGCATGCCCGCACCGACCTCGTCGCGCTCGGCATGAGTTCGATCAGCCATGTCGGTGCGAGCTTCAGCCAGAACGCGCGTGACCTGAAAAGCTATGAAGCGGCGATCGATGCCGGTCACCTGCCGGTCTGCCGCGGCCTCGCGCTCGATGCCGACGACCTGATCCGTGCCGACGTCATCCAGCAGCTCATGTGCAACGACGCCGTCGATGTGCGCCGCATCGAAAGCCAGCACCGCATCGACTTCGCCTCGTACTTCCGCGAGGCGCTCGACAAACTGGCTGAAATGGCCGCCGATGGGCTTGTTTCGCTGTCACCGACCCACATCCGCGTGCACGCCAGGGGGCGGCTGCTGCTGCGCAACGTGGCCATGTGTTTCGACCGCTACCTCGGCCGCGGCCTGCCTGCGGCATTGCGCTACTCGAAAACGGTCTGAAGAACAGCCATCATGGGCAACCCCAAGGGGGCCCTTGCGGGGCCTGCCCAGGAAGCGCCGTGAAAGCCCACACGACCGGTATCATCCCGTTCAATGAAGCCCGCTCGGCCTCATGCACGCAATGCGCCTGGCAGGCACTGTGCCTGCCGGCCTCGCTGGACGGCGACAACCTCGAACGCCTCGACGAAGTCGTGCGCAAGCGCCGGCCGCTGCGCCGTGGCGATGTGCTCTACCGCGAGGGGATGCGCCATCCGTCGCTGTTCGTGGTCCGCAGCGGCCTGCTGAAGACCTCGACGACCCTGCCCGACGGCGACACCCAGGTGCTCGGCTTCCACCTGGCCGGTGAGATCGTCGGTTTCGACGGCCTGCTCGACGAGCCGCATCACTCCAGTGCCGAGGCACTGGAGGATTCGACCGTCTGCGAAGTGCCGATCGGTCGGCTGACCGAGATCGCCGCGCACATTCCCGGCCTGCAGCAGCAGGTCTACCGCATCATGGGTCGCGAGTTCTCGCGCGAGCAGATGCATGCCGTGATGATGGGGCGCCGCCAGGCGATGGCGCGCCTCGCCCTGTTCCTGCATAGCCTGAGCGAGCGGCGGCGGGCGACCGGACACGACCCGGTTTCACTGCACCTCGGCATGTCACGCCAGGAACTGGCCAACTACCTTGGCCTGGTCATCGAGACGGTGAGCCGGCTGTTTTCGCGCCTGCAGGCGCTGGGCGTGCTCGAGGTCGAGCGCAAGAACGTGCGCATCCTCGACCTTGCCGCGCTCGAAAACCTCGCCCAGGGTGATGACGAGGCCCACGCCTCGGCCCAGGCCTGAGCAAAGGCATCGCGGCTTCAGCCGCGATGCTCCTGCTCGCACGCCCCAATGCCTTGCTCCCGCCCAGTCCCGATTCCCCATTCCCGGCTTCTCCTGCCGCACTGCGACAAATCGCCAGCCCCAAAACACCCGGCATTGATCAGGGTCAACAGTCGCTGAACGGGAATCGCGGAAACTCACCGCGACACAATCGCCCGGAGGTGTGCCCGTGCAAGCCACGGATACGTACAACGACAAGGTCGTCCGCCAGTTCACGATCGCCACCATCGTCTGGGGCGTCGTCGGCATGGCGGTCGGACTCCTCATCGCCGCCCAGCTCGCCTGGCCCGCCCTGAACTTCGGTATCCCCTGGCTGAGCTACGGCCGCCTGCGGCCCCTGCACACGAATGCGGTGATCTTCGCCTTCGGCGGCTGCGGCCTGTTCGCCACGGCGTACTATGTGGTGCAGCGCACCTGCCACGCACGCCTGTTCTCCGACAAGCTCGCCGCGTTCACGTTCTGGGGCTGGCAGGCGGTCATCGTCGCCGCGGCGATCACCCTGCCGATGGGCCTGACCCAGAGCAAGGAGTACGCCGAACTGATCTGGCCGATCGACATCCTGATCGCACTGGTGTGGGTGGCCTATGCGGTGGTGTTCTTCGGCACCATCGTCAAGCGCCGGGTCAAGCACATCTACGTGGCCAACTGGTTCTACGGCGGCTTCATTCTCGCCGTCGCCGTGCTGCACATCGTCAACAGCATCGCCCTCCCGGTGTCATGGACCGAGTCCTACCCGGTCTACTCGGGTGCGGTCGACGCCATGGTGCAGTGGTGGTACGGCCACAACGCGGTCGGCTTCTTCCTGACCGCAGGCTTCCTCGGCATCATGTACTACTACGTGCCCAAGCAGGCACAGCGGCCGATTTACTCGTACCGCCTGTCGGTGGTGCATTTCTGGGCCCTGATCTCGGTCTACATGTGGGCGGGTCCGCACCACCTGCACTACACCGCCCTGCCGGACTGGGCGCAGTCCCTGGGCATGGTGTTCTCGCTGGTCCTGCTCGCGCCGAGTTGGGGCGGCATGATCAACGGCATGATGACCCTGTCGGGTGCCTGGCACAAACTGCGCACCGACCCGATTCTCAAGTTCCTCATCGTCTCGCTGTCGTTCTACGGCATGTCGACCTTCGAGGGACCGATGATGTCGATCAAGACGGTCAACGCGCTCTCGCACTACACCGACTGGACGATCGGCCACGTGCACGCCGGCGCGCTTGGCTGGGTCGCCTTCATCACCATCGGCGCGATCTACAGCATGCTGCCGAAACTCTACGGCGTCGAACGCATGCATTCGATCAAGGCGATCGATGTGCACTTCTGGGTCGCCACGATCGGCATCGTGCTCTACATCGCCGCGATGTGGATCGCCGGCGTCATGCAGGGCCTGATGTGGCGCGCGGTGAACCCGGACGGCACGCTGACCTACACCTTCATCGAGTCGGTACGGCAGACCTATCCGTACTACGTCACCCGCGTCGTCGGCGGCGCCATGTTCCTCGCCGGCATGTTCATCATGGTCTGGAACGTATGGAAGACCGTGGCCCCCGCGCGCGAGATGCCCGTCGTGCGCATCCCCGCCCCGGCGCATGCCTGAGGAACCGACATGATCACCCACCAGACCATCGAGAAGAACGTCGGCCTGATGGCCGTGCTGATCGTCATCGCCATCGCGGTCGGCGGTCTCGTCGAAATCGTGCCGCTGATGTACCAGGCGCAGACGATCGAGCCGGCACCGGGTGTCAAGCCGTACTCGCCACTGCGCCTGGCCGGTCGCGACGTGTACATCGCCGAGGGCTGCTACGGCTGCCACTCGCAGATGGTTCGCACGCTCGCTTCGGAGAAGCTGCGCTACGGCGACTATTCGGTCGCCGGCGAATCGGTATACGACCGCCCGTTCCAGTGGGGCTCCAAGCGCACCGGCCCCGACCTCGCCCGCGTCGGCGGCCGCTATTCCGACGACTGGCACCGTGAGCACCTGCGCAACCCGCGCAATGTCGTGCCCGAGTCGAACATGCCGGGCTATCCGTGGCTGAGCCAGACCCTGGTCGACCCGGCGCTGGTCGAACACAAGATGCGCATGCTGGCCAAGCTCGGCCATCCCTACACCGAGGCCGACTACGCGAAGGTCAAGGAGGAAGTCACCGGGCAGACCCAGATGGACGCCGTCATCGCCTACCTGCAGGGCCTGGGCAAGTTCGACAGGGAGGCCGCGCCATGACCTCGGGCATCGTCACCGCCGTCCTGCTTGCCGCCTTCCTCGGGCTCGTCGCCTGGGCCTGGAGCAAGCGCCGCCAACGTGATTTCAGCGAAGCCTCGCAGTTGCCACTCGAGGAAGACCGCATCTACCGGGAGCCGCGCCAATGAGCTCGTCATGGAGCTGGTACATCATCATCCTGACGGTCGTCTTCACGATCGCGATCACTTGGCTGCTGCTGGCGAACTCGCGCAAGACCAAGGCCGACGAGGCCGGTACCGCGAGCGACACCGGCCATGTCTGGGACGGCATCACCGAACTCGACCATCCCCTGCCGCGCTGGTGGTTCGTGCTGTTCCTGTTGACCATCCTGTTCACCGCGCTCTACCTCGCCCTGTACCCGGGCATGGGCACCTTCGACGGCAAGCTCGGCTGGACCTCGGTGCAGGAGGCCAATGCCGAACTCGACGAGACCAACGCCCGGCTGGAGACGCTGTATGCCGGTTTCCGTGACCGTCCACTGGCCGAACTGGCGAAGGACCCGAACGCAACCAAGGTCGGCCGCAACGTGTTTGCCAACAACTGCGCAGCCTGCCATGGCACCGATGCGCGTGGTGCCAAGGGCTATCCGAACCTCGTCGATGGCGACTGGCTGTATGGCGGCGAGCCCGATACCGTGCTGGCCAGCGTGCTCAACGGCCGCCACGGCCTGATGCCGCCGATGGTCGCCACCCTGCCGGGCAACGGCGTCGACGAAGTGTCGCACTACGTTCTGAGCCTTTCCGGCATCGACCACGACGCGCGCCTCGCCGGCGAAGGCAAGGCCAAGTTCGAAGCGGTCTGTGCCGCCTGCCACGGCGTCGACGGCAAGGGCATGCACGCCCTCGGCGCGCCGGATCTCACCGACGATGTGTGGCTGCACGGCCAGGGCAACCTCGCCGCAATCCGCGATGCGATCACCTACGGCCGCAGCGGCGAGATGCCGGCCTGGGAACCGATCATCGGCATGGACCGCTCGCGGCTCGCCGTGGCCTGGCTGCTCGCCCAGGGCGCCGCCAACGCCGAGTCGGAATCCACGGCGGCCGGCAACGCACCATGAGCACAGCCGCGAAATCCGCGCATGCCTCGCCATCCCGGCGGACGCCGGGATTCCCTCAAGCAAAGCAGCTTGCGCAGCATCGCGATCGGCATGCAACGTCGTGTCGGAGCAAATCGCCTGCCCCGTCATCCCGGGGACAGTCCATCACACCTGCATGCGCCCAAGGGGATCCCGGCGTTCGCCGGGATGACGATCAACACCAGGGGTATTCGAGGTTCCCATGAGCAGCTACCGCCCGCCGGCCGGATCGCAGCGTCGCGAGCGTCGGGAAACCCCGCGCGACAGCGCCGCGCGGCGTATCGGCTCGATCCTGTGGCCGTCGTTCTTCGCCGCCGGCGTGGCGACGATGGTGTTCTTCGCCATCGTCGATCCGATCGAACTCGCACACATCACCTGGCCACGCTTCGAGATCTCGCGCCAGGCCGGCTACACGATCGGGTTCTTCATGTTCTGGCTGTGCACGGCTTCGGCCTGCCTGTTCACCGCGATCCTGATCTCGCCACCACCACTCGATGACCGGACCCCCACGCTGTGAATGATCGCCCGCCCGCGAAGGGACGCAGGCTCGACATCAAGGTCGTCGAGAGCAATTCGCTCTACGCCAAGGAACCGAAGGTCTACCCGCGCGAGATCGACGGACGCTTCCAGCGCCTGCGCACGGCGGCGGTGTTCTGGCTGCTTGGCATGTTCTATGTGTTCCCGTGGATCAACATCGGCGGTCAGCAGCTCGTGCTGTTCGATCTGCCGGCGCGCCGCTTCCACGTGTTCGGCCTGACCTTCTGGCCGCAGGATTTCTACCTGCTGACCCTGCTGCTGGTGATCGCCGCGCTGAGCCTGTTCTTCTTCACCGCACTGGCCGGCCGCCTGTGGTGCGGCTATGCGTGTCCGCAGACCGTATGGACCGAAGTGTTCCTGTGGATCGAGCGGCGCATCGAAGGCGACCGCAACGCGCGCATGAAGCTCGACGCCGCACCGTGGTCGGCGAACAAGGCCCGGCGCAAGATCACCAAGCAGGCTGTGTGGATCCTGTTTTCGCTGTGGACCGGTTTCACCTTCGTCGGCTTCTTCACCCCGATCCGTGAACTCGGCCCATCCCTGCTCGCCGGTACTGCCGGCGGCTGGGAATGGTTCTGGGTGTTGTTCTACGGTTTCGCCACCTACGGCAACGCCGGCATCCTGCGCGAACAGGTGTGCAAGTACATGTGCCCATACGCGCGCTTCCAGAGCGCAATGTTCGACCGCGACACGCTGGTGATCAGCTACGACGTGGCACGCGGCGAACCGAGGGGGCACCGGCGGCGGGCGAAGCCGGCGACCGCTGCAGGGACCGGGGAATCCGGGGTCGGGACTGGTCAAAGCGGCGCAGCCGCGCGATCCGGCGCGACAGCCATGTCCGATGCCGTTGCTCCCGCTTCGATCCATTCTCCATCCCGCACTCCCGATTCCCCCAATCTCGGCGACTGCATCGACTGTCTCGCCTGCGTGCAGGTGTGTCCGACCGGCATCGACATCCGTGACGGCCTGCAGATCGAATGCATCGCCTGCGCCGCCTGCATCGATGCCTGCGACGCCGTCATGGACAAGATGAACTACCCGCGCGGGCTGATCCGCTACACCACCGAGAACATGCTCGAAGGCAAGTCGGTCCGTGTGCTGCGACCGCGCACGCTGATCTACGCCGGCGTGCTCACCGCCTTCATCCTCGGTTTCGTGTGGAGCGTGGCCGCGCGCGCTCCGGTCATCGTCGAGGTGCTGCGCGACCGCAATGCGCTTTTCCGCACGATCGCGCACGGCGCGATCGAGAACAGCTACAACGTCAAGCTGGTCAACAAGACCGATGGTCCATTGCTGCTGTCGCTGCGTGCCAGCACCGACCTTCCCCTGCGCACGGTCGGGCGTGCCGAGGTCTCGCTGGCCTCGGGCGAGGTATTCTCGCTGCCGCTGACCCTGCGCGCCGACGCCGGGACGGTGAATGGCCATGCGCCAATCACGATCGAGGTGGTTGGCGCTGATGGTGAAGTGCTCGCCACCAGTTCGTCGCTGTTCTACGCCCCGGATCCGAAATGACTACCGTGCCTGCTCCCCGCTCCGCCTGGTACCGCGTTCCGGAGGTGTGGCTGATTTTCATCCTGCTCGGCGCGACAGTCGTCGGAACCTTCGTGATGATGGCGATGGCCTCGCGCCAGCCCGACACGCATCTCGTGGTGCCGAACGACGTGCCGCGGCCGAGCAAGATCCCACCGATCATGCCGGCCGATGCCAAGCCTGCGCCGGACGACGGCAGCGGCTGAGGAGCGTCCGCGCATGGCCACTGCGCCCACGATGCCGGCCGCCGACACGGACAACGCGGCGCAGGCCTGCGCCGTCGACGCGGCCTGCTTCCATTGCGGCGAGGCGATCCCGGCCGGCGTCGACATCGCGATCCGCCACGACGGCCGCACCCGGGCCGTGTGCTGCCACGGCTGCGCCGCCGCCGCGGAATGGATCGGCCGGCTCGGGCTCGGCGACTACTACCGCCTGCGCAGTGAACCCGCGCAGCGCAACGCGGCCGACACCGACTACACGGCCTGGGACCGCCCCGCACTCACACGCCTGCATGTGCGCCGGACGGCCGCGGACCGTGCCGAAGTGGTCGTGCTCGTCGACGGCCTGCGCTGCGCGGCCTGCGCCTGGCTGATCGAACGGGCGCTCGGAACACTCGCCGGCGTGCACGAAGTCGGCGTCAATGCCGCGGCACGTCGCGTTCAGCTCGGTTTCGATCCCTCGCGTGTGCAACTTTCGCAACTGCTCGATGCGCTTGCCCGGCTCGGCTATGCGCCACATCCGCTGACCGCCGAGGCACTCGACTCGTTGCGCCAACGCGAATCGCGCACGGCGCTGAAGCGCCTCGTCGTCGCCGGCCTCGGCGCGATGCAGGCGATGATGTACGCGGTGGCGCTGTATGCCGGCGTGTTCGAGGGCATCGACCCGGCGGTGCGCGACTTTTTCCGCTGGGTCGGCTTCCTCGTTGCTACGCCGGTGGTGCTGTATTCGGCACAGCCGTTCTTCACCGGTGCGCTGCGCGAATGGCGCGCGCGACGCCTGTCGATGGACACGCCGGTGGCGATAGCGATCGCCCCGATCTACGCCGCCAGCCTGTACGAGACGCTGCGCGGTGGCCACGAGATCTACTTCGACTCGGTCAGCATGTTCGTGTTCTTCCTGCTGATCGGGCGCACCCTCGAGATGCGCGCACGCCACCGCGCCGGCGATGTCGTCGACGCGCTCGCACGCCTGCAGCCGGCGCTGGCCGAACGCCGCGTGCGCAGCGGGGACGCGGCCGCCTTCGAGACCGTCGGCGTGCACGAACTCGAAGCCGGTGATCTGGTCCGCGTGGCCGCCGGGGCGACGATCCCGGCCGATGGCGTGCTTGCGGACGCAAGTTGCCGCATCGACGAATCGCTCCTCAGCGGCGAATCGAAACCCTTGCTGCGCCGGCGCGGCGAGGCCGTGGTCGCCGGCAGCCTCGCCCTCGACGGACCCGTGCTGGTGGAGGTGCAGCGCATCGGTGCCGACACAGTGCTCGCCGGCATCGTGCGCATGGTCACTCGCTCCGCCGGCGAACGTCCGCGCCTGGCGCGCATGGCCGATGCTCGCGCGGCGCGCTTCGTCGTGCGCGTGCTCGTGATCACCTCCCTGGTTGCCGTGGCGTGGCTGCATTTCGATCCGTCGCGTGCGTTTTCCGCCGCGCTGGCCGTGCTCGTGGTGAGCTGTCCGTGTGCCTTCGCCCTGGCCGTGCCAACTGCCTTGACGCGCGCGGTGGCCGTGCTCGCGCGGCGTGGCGTGCTCGTGGTCGAGGCCGATGCACTCGAGGCGCTGGCCACGGCCGACTGCTTCGTGTTCGACAAGACCGGCACGCTGACCGAACCGCGCCTCGACCGCACCCGAAGCCATGCCATGCGCGGCCAGCTCGACGACGCCCTGCGCATCGCTGCCGCACTCGAGCAAGCCAGCCAGCATCCGCTCGCACGCGCCATGCGCGCTGCTGCCGGCGACGACCTGCCGCTCGCCGGGAATTTGCGCGAAACCCCTGGTGCCGGCGTCGAGGGCGAAATCGGCGGCGTGTGCTACCGCTTCGGTCTCGCCACATTCTCGAAGCGCACGACCTCGACCGGCGCTGCCTGCGAGGACGACGCCACGCCCGCACTCGTGCTTGCCGACGATGCCGGCGAGATCGCGCGCTTCGCTGTCGACGAAGCACCACGCCCCGGTGCCGTGCAGATGCTCGCCGCGCTGCGCGAAGCCGGCATCGACACCGAGATCCTGAGCGGCGATGCCGCGCCGCGCGTCGCCGCGATGGCCGCACGCCTCGGTGTGGAGCGCTGGCAGGCCGGTGCGCGCCCCGCTGCCAAGCTGGCGCGCCTCGCCACACTGCGCGCCGAGGGTCGCCGCGTCGCCATGGTCGGGGACGGCGTCAACGATGCGCCGGTGCTGGCCGCTGCCGATGTCGCCCTCGCCATCGGCGACGGAGCCTCGCTCGCGCATGCGGCCAGCGGCATCCTGCTCGGCGGATCGCGCCTCGGCACGCTCGTCGAGGCGCGCGCGATCGCGCAACAGACGCAGCGCACGCTGCGCCAGAACCTCAACTGGGCGCTTGCCTACAACCTGTCCGTGGTACCGCTCGCCGCGCTTGGCTTCGTGCCGCCGTGGCTGGCCGCGATCGGCATGTCGGCGAGTTCGATCGTGGTCATCCTCAACTCGTTGCGCATCGGTCGCGGCACCGGCAACGTGATGGCAGCCGCTCCGGGCGAGGAGGCGACCACATGAACATCATCCTGCTGCTGATCCCGCTCAGCGTCATCCTGCTCGCGCTCGGCGTGTGGGCGTTCTTCTGGGCGGTCAACCACTCGCAGTTCGATGACCTCGACACGCCCTCACTGAGCCCATTGGCCGAAGACGACATCGTGGTGCCGGCAAAGGACGACGATCCGGCATGAGCAGGACACCCGCTGCGCCTCAACGCTCGTCATCCCGGCTTTCGCCTGGATGACGAGGAAACCGAAAGCTTCTTGAAGTCCGCATGAGCAACGCGATGACTCCCTTCGCCGCCTTCCTGCTCGGTCTGCTGGCCAGCGGCCATTGCGTGCTGATGTGCGGCGGCATCACCAGTGCGCTCGGCCTGGCCACGGCCAAGCGGGCCGACGGGCGGCCGCGACGCCTGTTGCTGCTTGGCTACCAGTTCGGGCGCATCTCCTCATACACCCTCGCCGGCTTGTTGATCGGCTCGGTCGGCGGCGCCTTCATCGCCTTGCTCGATGGCGAGGCGACGCGCCTGACGCTGCGCATCGCCACCGCCGCGGCACTCGCACTGGCCGCCCTGGTCATGCTCGGCGTGATCCGCGATCCGGGTGCCGGTCTCGGCCGCCACCTGTGGCCGAAACTCGCACCGCTCGGGCGGCGCCTGCTGCCGGTCGCCAGCCTGCCGCGCGCACTCGCCTTCGGTGCGATCTGGGGCTGGATGCCGTGCGGCTTCGTCTACACGATCCTGCTCGTCGCCGCGCTGACCGCGCAGCCGCTGCAGGCCGCGGCGACGATGGCCGCGTTCGGCCTCGGTACGCTGCCCGCGCTGTTCGCCGCCTCGTGGGCGGCACCGCGCTTCGCAGCGCTGGCCAACCGTGAGGGCCTGCGTCGTTCGGCCGGCGCACTGCTGCTCGCCAGCGCGCTCATCACCGCCATCGCGCCGTGGCTGCTCGGTCATGCACCGTGGCTGCACGGCTGGCTGCCGTTCGATTGCGCACCGGCCGAGCACGCACGGCATGGCTGAAATGGGTGCCGGCGAACCCCGGCACGATTCACGCTACCGCCAGACACGAAAACGGCCCCTTCGCGGGGCCGTTTTCGTGTCTGGCGGAGAGGGTGGGATTCGAACCCACGGTGCGCTTGCACGCACGCCTGATTTCGAGTCAGGTACATTCGACCACTCTGCCACCTCTCCATGAAGCGGTGGGCCGCGCATCATACGGATCGGCGTACGGACTGACAACCCGCCGAAGGCTCAGCGGGCAGCCGCAGCCCCGCAGAACTGCTGGTGGACCTGCAACGCTTCGGGCATCCATTGCTGAAGCTGGGCAATGCGCGTGCCTTCGGCGGGGTGGGTGGACATGAACTCGGGCGGCTTCTGGCGGCCGAGGGCGGCCATGCGCTCCCACAGCTTGGGCGCTTCGCGCGGGTCGTAACAGGCCGCAGCCGAGAGCAGCAGGCCGACCCGGTCGGCTTCGGATTCATGGCTGCGCGAGAACGGCAGCAGCAAGCCGTACTGTGCCCCGGCGCCGATCGCCGCCATGACCATCTGCCGCTGCTGCGGGTCCATCTCGCCGGTCGACATGCTCGCTGCGATCGAACCGATCTGCACGAGCTTCTGCTGCGCCATGCGCTCGCCGCCATGGCGCAGCAGCGCGTGGGCGATCTCGTGGCCCATGATCGCGGCCAGGCCATCGGAGTTCTGCGCAACCGGAAGGATGCCGGTATAGACGGCGATCTTGCCGCCCGGCAGGCAGAAGGCATTGACCTGGTCGGACTGGATCAGTGCGGCCTCCCACTGGAATGCGCTCCAGTCGGTGGTGGCCGGCACGCGGGCCGATTCGGCGAGGTACTGCTCGACCTTCGGCGCGACGGCCACCAGGCGCCCGGCGATGTCGACGACCAGTTGCGCGTTCGGCCCGTCGCGCACGACGCGCGACTGGCTGAGAATCTCCCGATACGACTGGAAGCCGAGCGCCGCCTCCTGCCGGGCGGTGGTATCGAGCAACTGATTGCGCCCGGTGAACGACGCTTCGTTGCTGTGGGAGAAGTAGTAGTAGGCGAAATAGGCGCCGAACAACAGGAGCGGCCACAGCTTGATGCCGCGACGCCGGCCCGGGTTCTGGCCCATGCTGGAAGGACGGTTGCCGAACGGACCCATGTTTCATTCCCTCCGATTTACCACGCGCACTTTAGCGTGATGCGTGGCGCGTGCACGCGTTGCCACGCATTTTTACCCCAGGCTCGAACATGCGCCCCGACTCCGCTGATCGCCGCCGAAACCGCGCACCACCCTGCGCCGGGCGAGCGTGGCGCGGGCGGTGACCG
This sequence comes from Dokdonella sp., assembly GCF_019634775.1. Classification (NCBI taxonomy): domain Bacteria; kingdom Pseudomonadati; phylum Pseudomonadota; class Gammaproteobacteria; order Lysobacterales; family Rhodanobacteraceae; genus Dokdonella; species Dokdonella sp. The sequence continues at coordinate 34,297 of NZ_JAHCAS010000002.1, read as the reverse complement.
CGCTGGCTGGCGTCAAAGATCGCGCGCGACGCGGAAGCCGACCCGCGCGCTGCGTTCGCTGGCCGGCACGCCAAGTCGCCAGGCCGAACGCACCTGCTCCGGCGCACTGCCCCAGGAACCCCCGCGGATCACACGACGCGCGCAGCCGGGGTTGACCCAAGCGGTGCTGTCGCGCGGCGCACGCATGTAGTTGTCGTGCCAGCAGTCCTCGACCCATTCCGAGACATTGCCGTCGATGTCGTGCAGACCAAAGGGATTGGCCGGGAACGACTTGACCGGCGCCGGCCCCCAGTAACCGTCGTCGTAGTCCTTGAAAGCACGTCCCCAACTGCGCTTGCCCGGCGAACGGTCGCGATCGCCGGTGAGATTGGCGAGCACGCTCGCCGGTTCGCCGTCGCCCCACCAGTACGCGGTCTGCGTCCCCGCCCGCAGCGCGTACTCGTACTCGGCCTCGGTCGGCAGGCGATAGCGCTTGCCGGTGCGCTCGGTGAGCCAGTCGACATAGACGCGCGCGTCGTTCCACGACACGTTGAGCACCGGCAGGCGCTCACCAGCGCGAGTGCCCTTGTAGTCGCGCTCCCAGTCCATGCCGCGGCGTTCGATCATGCGGCCCGTGCTTTCCTCGTACATGCTGCCGCGGCCTTCGCGCTCGGCCTCGCTGCGATAGCGCACCGCGCGCGCGAACTCGCGGAACTGCGCGACCGTGACCTCGCTCTGGCCCAGTGCGAAGCCACGCGAGATCGCGACCTGGCGCTGCGGCTCCTCGTTGTCGCGATGCCCCTCCTCGTCGGCCGGCGACCCCATGACGAAACGCCCGGTCGGGATGACCACGACCGCCGGCGCCGAACCCGAGATGTCGAGGAAGCGATCGACGATGACCTGGCCTGGCGCGAAGTTCGCGTACAGGCGCGCGTTGCGCAGGCGCTGGTTGAACTCGTCGAGCCCGGCGAGATCGGGACTGATCTTCTGCGCAGTGCCGAGCAACTGCTCGGCGAGATCGGCATTGCCCGAATCGAGTGCCGAACGCGCCTGCGCGAGCACGCCTTCGGCGCGCTGGCGGCGGATGCCCTCGATCCGCGAGCGTGCGTCCTGCTGCGCCTGCGAACCGGGGCGGATGGCCGCCGCCTCGGCCAGGATCGAATCGGCTGCGGTGAAATCGTCCTGGGCTGCGGCATTCAAGGCACGGTCGAGGAAACCGCGCTCGATCTGGGCGAGCCCGTTGTCGGCGATGCGGTTGCCGGGATCGATCGCCAGCACCTTGCGATAGACGCCGAGCGCACTGCCCATGCCATCGCCGATGAGCCGTCCCTGCTTGAGCAGCTCGGCGGCCGTGGTCAGCAGCGGCATGACCTCGCGCAGCGTCTTCAGGCGCGCACGCAGCTGTTCGAGCTCGCGATCCGAATGCGGCAGTTCGGCGAACGCGGCCGCGAAGCGCTGTGCCGCCGCCTCGTCGCCGCGTTCGAGCGCGGCGATGGCCCAGTCGCGCATCGCCCCCCCCATGCGCTGCAAGCCGCCCAACGCCTGCGTGTTGTTGGGGTCCTTGGTGAGCACCTCGCGATACAACACGATCGCGCTGGCCTCGGGTGGATCGATCAGCTTGCCCTGTTCCTCGGCCGCGCGCGCGCGCGCGAGCAGGGCCGCGACCTCCTTGGTCACCGGCGCGGGCGGACCCATGGTGATCGCCTCGGCCAAGGTCGTGCCGACCACCGGCACCTCGTCAGGCTTGGTCTCCGCCGCGGCATGCTCGACCAGCCACGGCGGCGACATCGTCGTTGTCTGAGGGACATCACCGGCGACCTCATCCTTCGGCCCGCCCTGCAGGACATCCGGAAAGAAGCGGTACACCAGCGCGAACAGCAGCACCGCGATCCCGAGCGCGCCGCCGAGATTGCGTTGCTTGCTGACTGGATCGGTACCGGGCATGCAGGGCGCCTGGAGCGGAAATTACTGACAGCCGAGAGCCGGCACCTTAGGCTAGCCGGCTCGGCATCCGCAACCGCGCGGATGACACATCGACAAAGGAACCTGCCCTTGGCGGACTGGATAGACCGTACCGACTCCCTGCGCAACGTCCTCGCCAGCGACGGCGACACCGTCGGGCTCGATACCGAGTTCATGCGCGTCGACACCTTCGCGCCGAAGCTCGCCCTCGTCCAACTCGGGATCGGCACCACCATCGCCCTGATCGACCCGCTCGCCGACCTGGACCTGACACCGCTCGCCGCGCGACTGTCCGATCCGGGCACGACGTCGATCATGCACAGCGCCGGCGAAGACCTCGACGCACTCGCGCCGATCGTGCCAGCCGGGCTCGGCCGCCTGTTCGACACCCAGATCGCCGCCGCGTTCTGTGGGCTCGGCGCCGGCCTCGGCTATCAGAAGCTGGTATTCAGCCTGACCGGCATCGAAGTCGACAAGGGCGAAACCCGATCGGACTGGCTGCGCCGGCCGTTGTCGCCCACCCAGCTCGAATACGCCGCACAAGACGTCGCGCACCTGCCGTTCCTGCACGCGCGGCTCGCAGAACGCCTCGCCGAACGCGGCTACGCGGCCTGGCACGCCGAAGACTGCCAACGCCTGCTCGACCGGGCGCGCCGCCGCGAAATCGACCCCGAGCCACAACTCGCGTACCGCATGGCCGCCGACTGGCCGCGCGAACAGCAGGCCCGCCTGCGCCGCACCCTGCTCTGGCGCGAACACACCGCACGCGCACTCGACACGCCGCGCCCATGGCTCCTCGACGAGCAGCGCCTGATCGATTTCGCCCAGCGCCCGCCACTCGACCCCGGCGACCTGTACGAACGTGGCCGCGGCCTGCGCGCGCTGCGCAAGGCCGAACGCGCCGGCCTGTTCGATGCACTGGCCGCACCGATCGAAGACGCCGACCTCGAGTTCGCCACGATCCCGCCCGCCGCGAGCCCGCGTGAGCGCAAGGCAATCAGCGCACTCAAGGACATCGTCATCGCACGCGCTGCCGAACTTGACCTGCCCGACGGCCTGCTCTGCGCCCGCCGCCACCTCGAAGCCCTGTGGCTGACGCGCCAGTGGCCTGCTGCGCTCGATGGCTGGCGCCGCGAAATCCTGCACGATGCGCTGATGGCACGCCTGGCCGACGTTTGAGCCCCCACCCCGGCAGCAATGCGCCTCGGCTGCGCAAGCCCGAAACCGCGCCGTCACAGCGGACGCACGTCCGCCAGCGGCAAGGCTTCGGGACGCTGCGCACCGAAGCGGGCCGTGTTCGACCTGCGCGGCTTGGCGCACCACGCCGCGCTCGGCTATCATGCGCGCCCCGCACGGGCCGGCCCCCAGGCCAACCAGACCCGCGCTGGCAGATCACGGGGCGGTAGCTCAGCTGGGAGAGCGTCGCGTTCGCAATGCGAAGGTCGTGGGTTCGATCCCCATCCGCTCCACCACCGTTCCAAGGCCAACTCTGCTGAGTTGGCCTTTTTCTTTGCGGAATCGCCAGTATTCGCGGGGTTCCGGGCCGGGATGCGGCGGGTAAGGGCGTCCAGAACCACCCTGTTTTTCGGCATTCCCGCGCCAGCCCCGTCTCACATGCTCAAAAATGCGGTGGCTACGCTCGCCGTCACTGCGATGCAGGACAAGCACTTGCGCGCGGTAGTTCGTTCGGCACCGTGCCGACCGATGCGGCATCGAACCCGCCGAACAACGCCTCCTGCTCCTCCCACGACCACGGCAGTTCGTGGTTCTTCACCCACAGCAGGCTCGGCGTGCGCGGCTGCCGCCCCGCGAGGATGGCCTGCACCACGGTGGGCGCGAGGCGCGTCAAGCGCAGCAGTTCGTTGACCGTGGTCGGGTGCAGGCCTTCGCGCCGGGCAATGTCGGCGCCGCTTTCGACCACGCATTCATCCATCAGCCGCTGCCAGTGACAGGCTCGGCACAGCGCCACCAGCATCGGTGAATCGCAATTCGGAGCCTGCTCGGTGCTGTTCATCGGCACCACCAGCCTGCGCGCACCACGCCGCAGGAACTTGATCGGAATGACCGTCGTCAGGTTCGACCCACGGATGGCGTCGCCCGTCTGCTTGAAGTTCATGCCGCTTCCTCCAGTTCCCGCAGTTCCGCGCCGATGCTGCCAGGCCGAAGCTCCGTCGCCAGTTCCGCCCAGCCCGCGTCGTGCCAGACGATGGACACGGCTTCCGCGCTGACCACCACCTTCTTGATCAGCAACTGCGCGATGCGCTGCTGCTCCGCCGGATACAGCGCCTGCCACACCGCGCCGAGGTTACGCAGCAAGGCCAGCACCACCTCCGGTTCGTCGAGCTTCGCGCCGCAGGCCTGCGTCGCGTCCCACACGGACTGCACCATCTCCGGCGTGCGAAGCGCGGCGTGGATTTGCGCCAGCACCACCTCGTCCAGTTGCCCGGCGGGAATGCTCCCAAGAGCGTGGTGTTCGCCCAGGGCTCGCACGCGCCGTGGCACGTAGTAGGCGTAGCACCTGCCGGCGGAATTCGTGGTGAACGTGGTGTGCAGCGGTTCGCCCGCGTCGGTTTCCACCAAGCCAGCCAACAGGAACTCCGGCCCGCGCCGTGGCCGCGTGGCCGTCCCGTAGGCGCGCTGGTTCTCGGCGAAGACGGCCTGCACCGCGTTCCACAGCTCCGGTGCGATCAAGGCCTCGTGCTGTCCCGGATACACCTTGCCCTTGTTCTTGTGCGCGATCTCGCCCCGATACATCGGGTTGTTGAGCAGCTTGACCAGTGCGTTGCGCGTGAAGGCGCACCCCTTGCGGCTGGTGATGCCCTCGCGCCGCAGCCAGCGCACGACCTCCGTAGTGGAGCGCGTCTCGACGAACTTCTCGAAGATGCGGCGGACGGTGGCGGCTTCGACAGGCTCAATCAGCAGTTGCCGGTTCTCCACACGGTAGCCCAAGGGCACGACGCCGCCCATCCACATTCCCTTGGCTTTCGACGCCGCGAACTTGTCGCGGATGCGCTCGCCGGTGACCTCGCGTTCGAACTGCGCAAAGGACAGCAGGATGTTGAGCGTGAGCCTGCCCATCGAGGTCGTGGTGTTGAACTGCTGCGTGACGGACACGAAGGACACGCCGTGGCGGTCGAACACGTCCACCATCCGGGCGAAGTCGGCGAGACTGCGCGAGAGACGGTCGATCTTGTAGACCACGACCACATCGATGCGACGGGCCTCGATGTCGGCCAGCAATCGGCGCAGCGCCGGACGATCCATGTTGCCGCCGGAGTAGCCGGGGTCTTCGTAACCGTCGCCGACCGCGATCCAGCCTTCGGCGCGCTGGCTGACGATGAAGGCGTGACCTGCATCGCGCTGCGCGTCGATGGAATTGAATTCCTGATCGAGCCGTTCGTCACTGGACACGCGGCAGTAGACGGCGCATCGTTTCGGCGAAACCAGTGGCGTGGTGGGTGCGGGGTACTTCTTCATCGGCCACCATCCTCCACGCCGAAGAATCGCGGCCCCGACCAGTTGGTGCCGGTGATGCTGCGCGCGACGCCGGACAGGCTCTTGAACCGCTGGCCGTTGAATAGGTAGAAGCCATCGGACGCGACCGTGACGCGGAATTCCTGTCCCTCCCATTCGCGGATCAGCGTCGTGCCGGGCATCAACCGTTTGCCGAGACTGCGCTTGACGTTGCGGTCAGGCACGCGTCCGACCTTGATCTTGGAATGCCGCTCGCCGACATCGGCAAGGTGATCCTTGATCTTCTGCGGCAGGCCGCCCAGTTCCACTTCCTGCAAGCGGTGGGCGAGGCGTGCTTCGAGGGTGCGGCGCGTAACCTTCTGCGGGCGGCGCGGGAAATGCTCGTCCCACAGTTGCCACAGGCGTTCCATCGGCATCGTCGGCAGCGCCGCCAGACGTGCCGCCAATGTCGGTGCGGTGATCGTTGGATTCGACATCGTGAACTTCCGTTGTTGAGGGATGCGCATGAAGGCGCTGTGGCGGGCAGAAGCCAAGGTCAAACCGCGCTCTGTGGCTAGGCCGCCAATGGTGGGGTCAGGCCCACGGCGGTTTCCGTGTCGGTGCGGTAGCGGATGGCTTCGCCCGTGACCGGATGGCGCAGTACGCCGAACGTCACCTCGCCGCCGTTGCGCGTGGCCACGATGCAGGTGTCGTCCTGATGCGCCGGAAACACCCAGCCCCGGACACCATCGGGCAGCCGGGCGAATTCCTCGACGCTCTCCAGCAGGTAGGGCTTGCCGAGCGCATCGGCTTGCGCCTGTGCCCGCGCGATGGCGTCCGGCCCGTCGCCCACCTCGACGATGGGAATCCACAGCACGTCGTGACCGGCAGCGAACCAGCCGAGGACTTCGACTTCCATCGGCAAGCTGTCAGCGCCGATGGGCAGTAGCGAACAATCATTCATGGGATGACCTCCAGTTTCTTGAGGGCATCACGCGCCCGGCATCTCAGCGGCCAGCTTGGCGCGGGCGGCCTCGACGTAGTCCAGCGGAATGCTGATGGTGTATTCGTCCTCGCGCCGGCCGTAGCCGTTGACGGTGCAGATCGAAACGGCGGCGCGGGCGAAGGTGTCGAGCACATTCGGCAACTGCTCGTTGAGTTCGATCTCGGCGACCTCGGATTGGTGAAACTTGAATGCCCGCTCCGCTTCCCACAGTTGATTCGGGATCGCGGCAATGTCGGCATCGAGCGCTTGCACCTTGCCGGTGACGTTCTTCAGCGTGGTGCGGGCGATGCGCAGTTCGGTGTCGACCTTTGCCAGGGTCTCGGACATCGTGAAGTCGCCGTCGTCCGCAGCCATCGCTTCGCCTGCGGCCTGCGTTTCGGCGGCGATGCGTTGTTCCAGTTCGCCGATGCGCCTTTCGAGCTTGGCGACGGCCTTCACCGACTGCGCGCGTTCGGACTGAAGCACGCCGCGACGGTGACGCAGATCGATGATCGCGGCACGCGCTTGCTCCAGCTTGCCCGGCGCCGCGACGATGGCGTGCAGGCGATTGCATTCGCGCTCCAGTTCGGTGGCTTCGCGTTGCAGCTCGTTGACGCGCTGCCAAGCAGCATCGGCTTGGCGGCTCAGGCGGACTTCGCCGTCGGTCCACAGGTGGTGATTGCCGCGCGCCTCCATCTCGCGGCTGGCCTTGCGCTTGGCTTCGTACTCGGCCTGCGCCTCGGTGGCTTGTGCTTTCAGGGCGTCGAGCTTGTGCTGTGCTTCGGCGTACTCGGCCTTGATGCGCGCGAGGTAGCCGGACTTCTTGCTGAAGGGGTTGAGTTTCATGGTCGTGATCTCCTGATCAGGGTTGCGGGAAATGGATGGCGTCCAGACACTGGACGGGATGCAGGCCGGAGCTACCCACGGTGTTCTCCGTAGCGAATGCCGCTCTCGATGCCGGGCGGCGTGGCAGGGTTGATGGAGCGCATCTGCGCGATACGCCACAGCGCGCCGTCGCGCCCGTGGCCCAGATGACTGATGTCGATGCCCTTGGCGCGGTAAGCCGGAGCAATGCGCCGAAGCTGGTCGGCCAAGCCTTTCGGCGAGCGCGGCCAGGTGCTGCGGTCGGGGATGCCGAAGTTGCCGAGCAGGTCGTAGAGTTGCCCAGCCGTGCCCTGCCAGTTCAGCGGCGTCAGGCGCTCGGCGATGTATTTGTCGAGGGCCTGTGCGACGGCATTGCTCTCCAGAGCCCGGTCGATGCCCGCGCGCACCAGTTCGGCGTATTGGCGCTGGAACTCGCCCGCGTCGAATCCCAAGGCCTGCGCCACCGCTTCGCCCAGCCGTTCGAAGTCCGCCATGCGCTGCTTGCGCGCCAGCGTGACCGTGGGCAGGATCGCCAGCGCCGCAGCGAACAGGTCGAGCAGACCAGCAAACACGCGCGGCAGGTCGCGTTCCCAGCCCGCGTGCGTGTCGGCGTCGTCACGCCGGGCCTCGGCCGGAATGGTCGGCAGATCGACGTGGATCACGCGGTCGATCAGGTCTGGGCGCGTGGCGACGACGGCGATGCCGTTCAAGGCCACCGGGCGCTTGCATTCGAGGACGTGTTCCTCGCCATTGGTGTAAAGCTGCCGCGCCGCGAAGCCGCCGCCGGTCGAGAGCGTGCAGAGCGCGTCTTGCTGTTCCGGCGTCAGGCCAGAGAGGTTTTCGTAGGAGACGAGCCAGTTGTTCGCGGCGGCGACGAATACGTCCTCCACCGTCTTGGGCCGCCCGCGCAACATCACCTTGTTCGGATCGACCAGACTGCGCAGCACGGATTGCGTGGTGGACTTCGCCGAACCCTGTTCGCCGACCAGTTCCAACACCGGGAACGGGGTGTCGGGACGCCAGCAGTCCAGCAGCCACGCCAAGACCAGCACGCGGCGGTTCGGCGGGATATTGGTGTGGTGCCAGAGCAGGCCAATGTCGCCGCCAGCAACAGGCATCGGCAACGGCCGCATCGAGGGCGTGCGGGTGAACAGCACCGGGGATTCGGCAACCACGCGCCAGCCGCGTGGATTCACTTCGACCGCCCGCCAACACTCGTCGCACAGGTCGATGACGTAGCCGTCCTGCCAGCGGGCGGCGCGGACGTGGACTTCGACCGGCTCGCCGTCGTTGATGCCCGCCGCCGACAGGGTGGCGAGCGCCGCCTTCATCGTGGTGTCGGTGACACCAGCCTGCCGGGCGCGCCAGTAGGCGGCGCGCAACCAGTCCGCGAAACCGGAAGACTGCACGCGCCAGACCTCCCGACGGTTGGGCATCGGGACGACGGCCACAGCCTGCCGGTCGGCGTCGTGGTGCAACTGGCATTGCTCGCGCGCCAGTGACACCAGTTCGTCCAGCGCCGAGGATTCTTCGGCACCGTCCGATTCCCCGCGCAAGGCGGCGTCCAGTGCCGTGATGGAACAGGCGGGGTTGAGTTTCTTGGCCTGCTGACGAAGGCGCTGGTAGCTGGCGATGTCATGGGAGCGCAGGCCAGACAGCGCGGAGATCACCCCCGGCTCGAAGATGGCTCCGACATCTGCGGGCAGGCGGGCGAGCGCACCCTCGATGACGGCCAGTGCGTCAGGTGCGCTTTGACCGTCACGACCATCACCACCCTCACCGATGTGACGGTCGTGATGGTGGTGATGGTCGCCCCCTATTGCTGAGGTCGCCGGAAACGAAGGTGCCATGACCAGCACCCCGTCAGCGCGACTGGTCGATGAGCGCGCGGATGTCCTCGGCGCGCCAGACCGTGGTCTTGCTACCGAGCTTGACGCCCTTGGGGAATTTGCCTTCGCGGATGCCCGCCCACCACGCGGAGCGGCTGATCGGGATCAGGGAAAGAATCTGCGGCAACCGGAGAAAGCCGGTATCGGGCAGAAGCGGTCGGGAGAGTTTCATCGCGAGCATCCGTGGTCGTTTCGGGATGCTCGCTATTCAATGCCACGATTCGTCGTGGCGGTAGAACCGCTGCGCGCACAGGAATCACGCTGCGCGCAGCGTGACGGCTTCTATCTGGTGCCGCGCTGCCTGCGATCCTCGAATATCCAGTTCCTCACCGTGGCCGGAGATCGGAATACCTGCGCGCCGATGATCTTGGTCGCTGCATCGATGCTGCTGTATTTCCCGTTCCAATACAGTTCCAGCGCGCGGGTCTTGGCTTCGCGATTCGTGGCGTGCCGAATGTCGGCGGCCTTGCGCCCGCCTTGGGATTTGGCGCGCTTGACCTCGTGCGCCACATCGACGGGCGGCGTCAATCCCTCGCGCCACGCACGCTCGACGACCGCCTCCACCGACTCTACGTCCGGCAGCAAATCCGACAGCAACACGGCCTCCAACGCCTCCATCAACACGGCCGTCACGGACACACCGAGGACACCCGCCGATGGATCGCCCACGGCATCGATGACCACACCGAGCTTGTAGAGCGCCAGCACGCGGTAGCAGTCACGGAAGCCGAACGACGTGCCGTCCTCCAGCGCGACCACCTCGTGGTGTTCGATGGCCCGCATCAGCCAATCCAGATCGCGTTCGTCGTCGCGCGCCGCGTCCTCGTCCAATGCCGCAGCCTGCAGGATCGTCGCGTCGATCCACGCCAGCAATTCCTGCAACTGGTCGTCGTCGAAACGAACCAATTCCTCCTTCGCCAGCACGACGATGCGGATGGCATTCGGCAGCGCCAGCAATTGTTCCAGCGGCGTGCGCAGAGCCAGGGCGAGGAGTTCGGGATTCATCGCCGATCAGTCTACCGGCCAACGTCGTCCAACGCTGTCCGAGAACGGGCGCGGTCGTTGGCTGCGGTGCGATGCGGGCTTGGCGACCGCGCGCAGTCCGTTTTCGGCGAGCCGCAACAAAGGGCGGTGACCATCACCACCGTCACGACCATCACCGAATGGCGGCCGGCGTGACGATGGTGATGGTTGTGACGGTCACTCCTTATTGTTGTGGTCGGGCAGAACGAAGGTCGCCCGAGGCAAAACGGGTCCTTCCTGTGGAAGACGTAATACGGGGGGCGCGAGCGCAGGGCTTCGCTACTGTCAGGGTGCGAACCGAGGTTCGCACGGTTCGCAGGTTCGCACCCCCAGCGGGGTTTGCGGAACGGGGGGCCGAAAAACGGTGACGGCCGGAAACCCAGCAACGGCGCGGGGTTCGTGCCATTTCGACGCCCGATTACCTGGGATCAGTGAATGTACCGCCGCCAGCGCCGAAAGGGTATCCAGAAACTGGACACCCCGGCAGCGCAATCAGAAGATGGTCAGGCCGCTTCCTGCTCTTCGACGATCCCGCAGTGGATCACAAAGCCCGTGAGGTAAGGCAGCCCGCGCGGGATGCCGTAGTCCTTGCTGGTCTGGCGTCCAATCGTCCAGCCCATCCACGTCTGCGTGGCGGCGTCGATGGCGTCCTTGAGGGTCTTGCCGACGTAGAGGCCGTTTTGGACTTCGTCCGCGTAGTGGCGTCCGTAGCGGCTGTCGAGGAAGGCGCGGACGTTTTCGAAATCCTCGCCCGTGGCGTCGGCGACGGTGGCAATCGCCATCGGCCACGCGGTTGCGGCGTGCTCGTTCATCGTGCCCCAGAAGCCCCATGCTTCGTTGCGGGTGGCGGGGATGTTGGCGTTGCTCATGGCGTTCTCCGTGGTGGGTGGCGATGATGGAAGTAACGCGCTGACGGAGCCGGAAGCCAAGCTCTTTCTGGCCTCCGGCTCCATCCTCCTCAGGCCACGCGGTAGATGCGCTCGCCGGCGGGCTGCTTGTCGGATACCAACGTCAGGCCCAGCTTCCTCTTGAACGCCCCAGCGAACGCGCCGCGCACGGTGTGCGCCTGCCAGCCGGTGGCGTCGCAAATCTGCCGCACGGTCGCGCCTTCGGGGCGCTGGAGCATCCGCACGACCTCGGCCTGCTTGCTGTTCGCCCGCGTGCGCGGCGTGGCCCACGTTGCTTCGGCGGCGGCAACGGCGGCCTCCAGTTCCGCGTCGTTCGGCGCGGACGGTGCACCTTCGGCATTGGCGATGATCTGGTCGAGCTTGGCCTCGAACTTGCCGATGCGTTTCTTGCCGACGCCGGGGCGCGGGACGCCAAGTGCGTCGTAGCCTCCAGCGGCGACCAGCCACCGCTTTCCCACCTGCCGGATGAGATCGCGCTTGATGAGGCCTTCCAGCACCTTCTGGCGCGCGCCGCCTTTGATGTTGTCGGGGAACCATTCGATCCGGCCATCGGCGTGATCGAGGGCGTGGGCGAGGATGGCGTGTTGCGCCGGGGTCAACAGGACTGCGGTCATGGGATGCTCCTTCAAGGATTGTGATTGGGAGCACGATGAACGCGCTGTTCGGCGCGGAAGCCAAGCGGATTCCGATGCTCCAGCCAGCGCCATCAAAGTTCCCATGCCTGTATGCCAGCCTGATAAACTGCTGGTCATCTTCCATCCGCCCGACCATCCGAGATGAAGCGCTGCACCGTTGGCATCCGCCACCCCCAGGATCGGAGCCGTCCGGCCACTGGCCGGGGCCAGCCTTCGGTCTGGTTCCCGTCGATGTCAACGATGGCGGCGGTGCTGTCCGAGGACAACCGGGCGCTGCTGCGTCTGATTCGCGACCAGCGGCCCAAGTCTTTGACGGCGCTGGCGGCGCTCTCAGGGCGGCGCGTGCCCAACCTGTCGCGTTCGCTGCGGATGATGGAAGGCTACGGCCTGGTCAGGCTCAAGCGCGACGGGCATGGGGTGGAGCCGGTGGCGCTGGCGACCAGTTTCAAGATTTTGATCGACTGAAGGTTCGGACGTGAACAACAACAAAGAAGCCGAACGGGCGGAACTGCACAAAACCATCTGGCGCATCGCCAACGACCTGCGCGGCAGCGTGGACGGCTGGGACTTCAAGAGCTACGTGCTCGGCATGCTGTTCTACCGCTTCGTCTCGGAGAACCTCACCGCCTACCTGAACGACGAAGCCCATCGCGCCGGCGAAAAGGCTTTCGACTACGCCGCGCTTTCCGATGCCGATGCCGAACAGGGCCGCGCCGAAACGGTCAAGGAAAAGGGCTTCTACATCCTGCCCTCGCACCTGTTCGTCAACGTGCGCGAGCGGGCGCGGCACGACGCCAACCTCAACGAGACCCTGTCCCGCGTGTTCAAGGATATCGAAGGCTCGGCCATCGGCGCGGACAGCGAAGACGACTTCAAGGGCCTGTTCGACGACCTCGACGTCAACAGCGGCAAGCTCGGTCCCACCGTCGCCAAGCGCAATGAAAAACTGGTCAAGCTGCTCGACGCCATCGGTGATCTTCCACTGAGCCACAACGGCAACACCATCGACCTGTTCGGCGACGCCTACGAATACCTGATGCAGATGTACGCCTCGACCGCCGGCAAGTCCGGTGGCGAGTTCTACACGCCGCAGGAAGTCTCCGAACTGCTGGCACGCATCGCAGTGAGCGGCAAGACCGAGGTCAACAAGGTGTACGACCCAGCCTGCGGCTCCGGCTCGCTGCTGCTCAAGTTCGCCAAGGTGCTGGGCCACGACAAGGTGCGACAGGGCTTCTACGGGCAGGAAATCAACCTGACCACCTACAACCTGTGCCGCATCAACATGTTCCTGCACGACGTGAACTACGAGAAGTTCGACATCGCGCACGGCGACACGCTCACCGATCCGGCGCATTGGGACGACGAGCCGTTCGAGGCCATCGTTTCCAATCCGCCGTATTCCATCAAGTGGGCGGGCGACAGCAATCCGCTGCTGATCAACGACCCGCGCTTCGCGCCTGCGGGCGTGCTCGCGCCGAAAAGCTACGCCGACCTCGCCTTCACGATGCACATCCTCAGTTGGCTTGCAGTCAACGGCACGGCGGCCATCGTCGAGTATCCCGGAGTGCTGTATCGCGGCGGCGCGGAGCAGAAGATCCGCCAGTACCTGATCGACAACAACTACGTCGATACCGTCATCCAGTTGCCGCCCGATCTGTTCTTCGGCACAACGACCGAAACCTGCATCATCGTGCTGAAGAAATCCAAGCACGACAACAAGACGCTGTTCATCGACGCCTCTGCCGAGTTCGTGCGTAACGGCAACAAGAACAAGCTCACGGAAGCGAACCAGCAAAGGATTCTCGACGCCTTCGTCAATCGCAAGGATGTCGAACACTTCGCCAAGCTGGTGGACAACGGCGACATCGCCGGAAACAGCTACAAGATCACGATTTCGTCCTACGTCGAACAGCCGGACACCACGGAAGCCGTGGACATCAAGGCGCTCAACGCCCAGATAGCCCACATCGTGGCACGGCAAGCGAAGCTGCGGGCGCAGATCGATGCCATCGTCGCCGATCTGGAAGGGGAGCGGGCATGAGCCGCATTGATCGCCTCATCGCCGAGCTTTGCCCCGACGGTATCGAGTTCATGGCATTGGGAGACATCGCCGAACTGGTTCGCGGCAATGGAATGCCCAAATCCGACTTCACAGAATCCGGCGTCGGTTGCATCCACTACGGCCAGATTTACACCCACTATGGGGTCTGGGCGACCGAAACCATCTCCTTCGTCGCGCCGGACACCGCTGCGCCGCTCGCCAAGGTCGATGCCGGCGATCTGATCATCACCAACACCAGCGAGAACGTCGAGGACGTGTGCAAGGCGGTCGCATGGCTCGGTGAATCGCAAATCGTCACCGGCGGCCACGCCACAGTGATCAAGCACGGGCAAGACCCGAAGTACCTGTCGTACTACTTCCGCACGCCCGACTTCCTCGCGCAGAAGAAGAAACAGGCCACAGGCACGAAGGTCATCGACGTATCGGCCAAGAGTCTTGCGAAGATTCGCGTGCCCGTGCCGCCGCTCGAAATCCAGCGCGAAATAGTGAAGGTGCTTGACGGATTCACCCAGCTGGAGGCGGAGCTGGAGGCGGAGCTGGAGGCGCGTCGGCGGCAGTACAAGTACTACCGCGACGCGCTTTTGACGTTCGGCGAGCGCACGGATAGCGCAAGCAAGCAAGCAAGCAAGCAAGTATAAGGTGGACGACCTTGAGTGACATCTGTCTAAGCGTGTCGTCCGGCGGGACGCCCTTGTCGAGGCGCGCCGATTTCTACGGCGGGGATATTCCGTGGCTGCGCACTCAGGAAGTTGACTACTCGGACATCCATTCGACCAGCGTAACGATCACCGAAGCAGGACTGAAAAACTCGGCAGCAAAGTGGGTCCCAGCGAACAGCGTCATCGTTGCCATCTCCGGGGCCGGTGTCACGCGAGGTCGTGTCGCGGTCAACAAGATTCCGCTTACCACGAACCAGCATTGCTGCAATATGGAGATCGATCCTGCACAGGCGCATTACAGGTTCGTCTATCACTGGCTCGTCAATCAGTACGACGATCTGCGTTCTCGTGGCCACGGGAATCGCTCCGATCTAAACATCGGAATCATCAAGGCATACCCGATTCCTGTTCCTTCGCTTGATGATCAGGAACGTATCGCCGCCATCCTCGACAAATTCGACGCACTGGTGAACGACCTCTCCTCCGGCCTGCCCGCCGAGATCAAGGCCCGCCGCCAGCAGTACGAGCACTACCGCGACCGCCTGCTCACCTTCCGGGAGGCCGCGTGAGCGAAGACCTCAAGCCCTCCCGCTACGAAGCGATTGCGCTTTCCAACGAAAGCACCGTCGTCGCGGAGTTCGTGCGCCCGAACGAGGTGCGCGAAGAACGCTACCAGTCCGAGGCGGAGCTTGAGCGCGACCTCATCGAGCGCTTGCAGGTTCAGGCCTACGAATATCTGCGCATCACCAGTGAAGCCGACCTGATCGCCAACCTCCGCCGCCAGTTGGAGGCGCTGAACAAGATCACGTTCAGCGACAAGGAATGGCAGCAGTTCTTCGGCGAGAAGATCGCCGGGGCCAACGACGGCATCGTCGAGAAGACCGCCCGCATCCAGGAAGACCACGTTCAGGTCTTGAAGCGCGACGACGGCAGCACCAAGAACATCTACCTGATCGACAAGCAGAGCATCCACAACAACCGCCTGCAGGTCATCAACCAGTACGAGATCGAAGGCAAGCGCGCCAACCGCTACGACGTGACGGTGCTGGTCAACGGCCTGCCGATGGTGCACATCGAGCTGAAGCGGCGGGGCGTGGACATCCGCGAGGCGTTCAACCAGATCGACCGCTACCAGCGCGACAGCTTCTGGGCCGGTTCCGGCCTGTTCGAGTACGTGCAGTTGTTCGTAATCAGCAACGGCACGCTGACCAAGTACTACAGCAACACCGTGCGCGACGGCCACCTCGCCGAGCAGCGCAACAAGCGCGACCGCAAGAAGACCTCGAACAGCTTTTCCTTCACCAGTTGGTGGGCCGACGCGAAGAACCAGCCGATCACCGAACTGGCCGACTTCACCAAGACCTTCTTCGCCAAGCACGCCCTGCTGAACATCCTCACCAAGTATTGTGTGTTCGACGTGGATCGCAAGCTGCTGGTGATGCGCCCCTACCAGATCGTCGCGGCGGAACGCATCCTGCAACGCATCGCCACCGCCACCAATCACCGGCAACTGGGCACGGTGGCAGCGGGCGGCTACATCTGGCACACCACGGGCAGCGGCAAGACGCTGACGAGCTTCAAGGCCGCGCAACTGGCGCGCGGCCTGCCGGAGATCGACAAGGTGCTGTTCGTGGTGGATCGCAAGGATCTGGACTACCAGACCATGCGCGAATACGAACGCTTCGAGAAAGGCGCGGCGAACTCCAACACCTCGACGGCGGTGCTGCAAAAGCAGCTGGAAGACCCGAACGCGCGCATCATCATCACCACCATCCAGAAGCTCAGCCGCTTCGTCGCCAAGAACAAGAAGCACCCGGTGTACGACGCGCACGTCGTGGTGATCTTCGACGAATGCCACCGCAGCCAGTTCGGCGACATGCACGCGGAGATCACCCGCGTCTTCAATCGCTACCACCTGTTCGGCTTCACCGGCACGCCGATCTTCGCCGACAACGCGGGCTCGGGCGGCAATCCTCGACTGCGCACCACCGAGCAGGCCTTCGGCGACAAGCTGCACACCTACACCATCGTCGATGCGATCAACGACAAGAACGTGCTGCCGTTCCGCATCGACTACATCAACACCATCAAGACCGCGCCGAACGTGCGCGACAAGCAGGTGTCAGCCATCGACACGGAGCGGGCACTGCTCGCGCCGGAGCGCATCACGCAGATCGCGGGCTACATCCGCGAGCACTTCGACCAGAAGACCAAGCGCAGCGCCAGCTATCGGCATGGCGGCAAGCGGCTCAACGGCTTCAACTCGCTGTTCGCCACGGCCTCCATCGATGCGGCCAAACGCTACTACACGGAGTTTGCCAGCCAGCAAAAGGACATCCCGCCCGCACAGCGGCTGAAGATCGGCCTGATCTACAGCTTCGCCGCCAACGAGGACGCCGATGGCCTGCTGGAAGAGGAGGAATTCGAGACCGAAGGGCTGGATCAGGGCTCACGCGACTTCCTCGATGCGGCCATCAAGGACTACAACGGCCTGTTCGCCACCAACTTCGACACCTCCGCCGACAAGTTCCAGAACTACTACAAGGATTTGTCGCAGCGGCTGAAGAACCGCGAGCTTGACCTCGTGATCGTGGTCAACATGTTCCTGACCGGCTTCGACGCCACCACGCTCAATACGCTGTGGGTGGACAAGAACCTGCGTGCGCACGGATTGATCCAGGCGTATTCGCGCACCAACCGCATCCTCAATTCGGTCAAGACCTACGGCAACATCGTTTCCTTCCGCGATCTGGAGCAGGCGACCAACGACGCGCTGGCCCTGTTCGGCAACAAGGACGCCAAGGGCATCGTGCTGCTCAAGCCCTACGCGGACTACTACGCCGAGTACCAGAAGAAAGTCGCCGAACTGGTGGCGCTGTTCCCGCTGGGCAAGGCCATCACCGGCGAGGCGGCGCAGAAGGCGTTCATCAAGCTGTTCGGCTCGATCCTGCGGCTGAAGAACATCCTCACGGCTTTCGACGATTTCGCGGGTAACGAAATCCTTTCCGACCGCGATTTTCAGGACTACCAGAGCCTGTACCTGAACCTGTACGCCGAGTTCCGCAGCGCGTCCGAGGCCGAGAAGGAAACGATCAACGACGACGTGGTGTTCGAGATCGAGCTGATCAAGCAGGTCGAGATCAACGTCGATTACATCCTGATGCTGGTCGAGCGGTACATCAAAGCCAAGGGCACTGGCAAGGACAAGGAAATCCTCGCGACCATCGAGCGCGCGATCAATTCCAGCCCGTCGCTGCGCAACAAGAAAGACCTCATCGAGCAGTTCGTGGATTCCGTTTCGCCCAAAGCCCGGGTGGATGCGGAATGGCAGGCGTTCGTTGCCAGGAAGAAGGCCGAAGAGCTTGACCAGATCATCGCCGACGAGGGCTTGAAGGCCGACGAGGCGAAGGCGTTCGTGGACAACGCCTTCCGCGACGGCGCAATCCCGACCACGGGCACGGCCATCACGAAGATTCTGCCGCCCGTGTCGCGGTTCTCGAAGAACAACAACCATTCGGCGAAGAAGCAGACTGTGCTGGACAAGCTCGCGGCGTTCTTCGAGCGGTATTTCGGATTGGGGTGAAGTTATGGCCGAGGACGCACTTACACAATCTGATGCCGACACCTTGCTGCGCATGGAGAAGGTTGCTGTGTCGGCGGACACCTTCCATTTCCCTGCCACCACTTTGCAACCCGCAGCGTTGGAGCGGCGGGCCTGTCGTCAGTAACCGATGCAGGAGAAGCACATGAGCGCCGATGCCCCGGCTTCCATCGAAGTATTCCAAGACCTAACCTTGTGGCTCGATGGCCGAGCGCAAACCGAAGTGCGCGACGCACTGGTCGCGCAGGCTGCGCTGCCGTGGCGTCACGCGCCGGAGCGCGAAGCGGCCATTTCATCGGGTACTGAAACCGAATTCATCGCCTTCGAACGCGAGGCGAGCGGCGATTCGCCGAAGGTCGGGCTGGTACTGTGGAAAGACCCCGACAGTTTCCGTGTCACCAACATCGTCCCGGTCGACATCGGTGAGTTGAACTATCAGCAGTACAACGCGGCCTTGCGTCAGTTTTCCGATCAGACCGTCGCACCGGTGGCGGCACGCCTTGGTCTTCGGCTCGATATCAGCAATGACAGGCAGTCCCTGACCGACTGGATGTCGCAGGGAACTGCCGACCTGCTTGTCCGATTTTCTCGGCTCGCCAACAAGTCCACGGGGTCTTCGCACCCGATGGACCGGGATCGCTGGCTTGCCTTTGTGATTGCAGCGCACAAGGAGCAGAGCAAGGCGGGCGACACCCTGAAACGGTGGCTCATCGAGGTCGAGCACTGGCCTGCGGAAGCCGCTTGGGATTTGGTCATCGAGTACGAATTCGGTCTGGAGTTATTGCAAAAATACGATCAGCATCTGGATTGAGCATGGGGCTTCAGCCAGCCGACGTGACGCGCATCCTGCAGGCGGGCTTGCCCGTCCTGTGCCTCGATACGTGCTCCATCCTCGACATCCTGCGCGATCCGACGCGCGATACAGCGCAACCCTCCGATCTTGCAGTTGCGCTCGATCTTCTGGATCGTATCGAGAACCAGAAGACGCTCGTGGCGCTCGCGTGCGATCAGGTTCGACAGGAGTTTCAGGAACACGTCGTCAACATTCAAGAAGAAAGCAAGAAAGCGCTCGACAAGTTCCGCGAACGGATCGAGCGCGTGAATACCATCGCAGCTCAATTCGGCGCGAACGGCGCACTGGCGACAAGCCATTGGGACAATCATCCGCAGCTCGCCCGATCTGCCGCTGATCGCTTGATCAACGTAGCCGAGCACGTACCGCAATCGGCAGACATTCCTTCCCGCGCCCATCGCCGTTCGGTGTTGGCACAACCGCCATCGAAAAAGGGCAAGGGATCGCCGGGCGACTGCGCCATCATCGAAACCTACTTTGAGACCGTTGGTCGCTTGCGCAGTAGCGGCCTGTCGAGCAAGGTTGTATTCCTTTCCTCGAACACGGCCGATTACTGCGCCAACGGGAAACTTCACACCGCGTTGCAAGCGGAATTTGCCCCCCTGCTGATGGAGTACGCGCCGAACTTCGGGGCTGCCCGACATCTTCTGGGGCTATAGGCGCGCAATGTCTGACCTTACAGGGAGTGAACGTCGGAAGCTGGAAAAGCTGCTTGGAATGGGCAGCGGGTATGTACTCAACTTCTCCGACCGCACGTTCGGGGAATTCTTCGATGAGTACCGGGTCGAGATCGACGCCGATCGCTACTGGGCGCGCGGAACATCCAAAGCCAATCGCCTGCGCACCCATTGGGAATTGGATGCGAACCATGTGGTTGGTCGCGTCATCGGCGGCCTGATCGACTACGCGGGCGAGGAGCAGTGTTTCGGTGACAGCAATCCCGTGCTGGTCGACGACTGCCGCAAGATCGCCCAGCGCCTGCTCAGCGACCAGCCGGTCGCGGAGTTGGACGCACTGGCTGCGACCGCCGATGAACGCGACTTCGAGGTGGTGGCCGAGCATGTGCGCGAGGCCATTGAGAAGAACCAGCCCGAAGGCGCACTCGACCGGCTGCACACTTTTGTCATCAAGTTTGTTCGGATTGCCTGCGAGCCTCACGGCATCGAGATCAACCGCGACAAGCCGCTGCACAGCGTGTTCGGCGAGTACGTCCGCGCCCTGCGCGATGGCGGGCACCTGGAGTCGGCAATGACCGAGCGCATCCTGAAATCCAGTATCTCCGTTCTGGAGGCATTCAACGATGTCCGCAACAACAAGAGCCTCGCGCACGACAACCCGATTCTCAACTACGAGGAAAGCCTGCTGATCTTCAACCACGTTGCGGCCTCGATCCGATTCATCAAGGCGCTGGAAGGAAAGATCAAGGTACAGGCACTAACGAAGTCGTCCGGCTTGGAGTCAGACGAAATTCCGTTCTAACCGCCTTCAACCTCGCAGTGTCGTCAGCAGCCTGACGAGCTCAACCACGGCGGTGAACGGTTCGGGGGCGTTGTCCGCCGTGAACCGCGCGGCCAATGCCTCGGCCCGCTGCGCGGCGACATCCAGTTGGTTGCGTGTCGTGGCGAAGGCATTGCCTGCGCCCTTGATGTAGTTCGGGAAGTGCTGACGCAACCGGCGCAACACCTCGTCGCGATGCAGCGGCGCACGGATGTCCTCGTAGTGCAGCAGCAGCCACAGCTCGAAGCTGGGCACCGAGGCAATGGCACGAAAGCGCACCGGCTGTCTGGCGTCGCTCCGCAACTTGCCGTCCAACGATTCGGCCAGCCGCAGAGCGTCGAAATAGCTTTCGTGGTCATCACGGTCGAACACCGCGAACACCTGCTCGAAGGCGCGGGCTTGAATGCGCCGATGCCGGTCGCCACCCTCGAACAGTTCCTTGGCGTACTGCACCACCTGAATCGGAGCGGTGCCTAGTTCGCTGGGCCGCACCACCACGTTGGCCGTATGCAGCCGATGCGCGGCGCGGATTTCGCCGAAGTAGTTCGGCTCGGTCTTGCTGCCCTCGGAGACGATCAGGATGCGGTCGTAGCTGGCGCGCTGGTTCAGCTTGCGCTCGAGCTGCCTGCGCTGTCGTTCTTTGGCGGAATTGTCACGGCCCATCAGTGCGTCTGCCCCAAGCTGTCGCTGAGCAGGGGCACGCCGCCGTAACGGCCCATCAGGTAGCCGCGCTCCAGCGCCTCGTTCTTGCGCGGGCTGAATTCGGACAGGGCCACCAGCGCGGAGGCCTGGTGCGCATCCTTCTCCACCAGCCACACCTGATCGCGGCGGAACAGGTCGGCCGCATCCAGCAGCGAGGTGTCGTGCGTGGTGAAGATCAGTTGTGCGCCGCCCGTGTTGACCTCGGGGCGATGGAACAGTCGCACCAGTTCACGCACCAGCAAGGTGTGCAGGCTGGTGTCCAGCTCGTCGATGACCAGCGTCAGCCCCTTGCGCAGGATGTCCAGCACCGGCCCAGCGAGGAACAGCAGATTGCGCGTGCCGCCGGATTCATCCATCAGGCCGAACACTGCCTTGCCCTTCTCCGTGACGTGGGAGAACAGCAGTTGATGCTCCTCGACTTCCTCCGAGCGGACTTCGGTCTTGCCCGCGAGCAGGTCGAAATGCACGGACTGTCCCGGCACCTTGCGGGTCTCGACGTTGATGTCCGCGATGCTGATGTCGGCGGCGCTGAGGAATTCGCAGATCTGCTTGCGGCCATCGGGCTGCTTGAGCATCTGGATTGAGAACTGTGGGCCGATCTGCGCCTGCTCGTTGAAGATGACCAGGCCGGTGGCGAACCAGTCGAACACCGGGCGCAGCGCCTCGCTGTTGAGCTGCACCGCCATCGAGACGAACAGGGCGTTGGGGCGGGTCGCACCCTCCCACACATTTTTCGGCCCCTTCAGGCCGGGGCCGAACTCGTAAACGTCCTTGCCCGTGGCCTCATCGAAATGGCGCTCGAACCAGCGTTGCGGCTTGAAGGCCTTGTAGACCAGCAGGTGCTCGGCCACGATGCGCTGCTGCGTCATGGCGAAGCCGTACTGGTACCGAACGCCGTCCAAGATGAAGGTGACTTCGAACTCCGTGGGTTGGCCGCCGGATTCGGCGTCGAGCCTGAAAGGCTGTACGGCGAAGGGCTGACTCGGTGGCAGCGCCGCCGACTCCAACACCACGCCGCGCATGTATTGCAGCGCCTTGATGAGGTTGGACTTGCCGCTGGCGTTCGCGCCGTAGATGGCGGCGCTCTTGAGCAGTTGCGGCACTGCCGTCAGGCCGGTTGCCAGGGCGTGGGTGTCGGCCAGGGTCTTGTCCTTGGACGCGACTAGGCTCAACACCTGCTCGTCGCGCAGGCTGCGGAAGTTCTTGACGTGGAACTCGACCAGCATCGCATTCACCGGAGTATCTATTGAATAGACGTTATTTTTGTCATTGGCACGCGAAAAGTCAATTTATTTTTGCATGACACATCGGATGATGCTAGGATGACACACTGCATCCAAGCCCCCGCAGGCCGGCGACCGACCAAGTCACCACGGAAGTCACAGGGGAAGTCGCGCGCCTGCTACGGGTTCTGGTCGGGGAGATGTCCCGCCAGCAGTTGCAGAAGGGGCTGGCGCTCAAGCACGAGGATCATTTCCGCAATGCCTACTGAAACCTGCGCTGGCCTTGCAGGTGATCGAGATGACCCTGCCTGACACGCCCCGCAGCAGCAAGCAGCGTTACCGCCTGACGGCCATCGGGCGGCGATGGCTGGAGGCGCATCCCGGCGGGGATTCGGTCTGAGCCACCCGCACTCCCTCGGCAACCCGCCCCATTGCCATACGCTATAATTTTCGTCTATTCGATGGCGGTGCCGTCCGCCACCAATATTCAAAAAACCAACCACTCTCGGTTGGTTTTTTTTCTCACTACTATGGCTACTTCTGGCGTGCAGGAATTGCACGTTTCGGACGGATTTGCGGGTTTCTCCCGGCCCTCCTCAGTAGGGCCAGTGCAGAAACGTGCACAACTTGCACGTTACGTACTCTCAGGCTACATTCGTTCCCATGACGAACGTTGTGGCCATCTCTGGAACGCCCAATAGTTCACTGGCCAAGGAAAACCGGCCAGAGCCGGGTAGCGAGCGCAGCCTTGCGTTCCTCGGTGGCGACGGCCACGCCTACGCCTTCAACCTCGTTCGCGACTGGGAAGCTCAGCTCATCCATCTGGAAGGGCTCAAGGGCAACAGCGCCAAGAGCTTCGCCGACGACGTGTTCCGGCTGCTCAACCACGCCAAGGTCGCACCGTGGGACCTCAAGAAAGAGCATGTCACCAGCTTCTTGCAGGCGCGGTCCAAGCTGCGGCCGAGCGGCGCGCTGTCGCCGGCGACCGTCGGCAGCTACTGCGCTGCCTGGCGCTCGTTCCAGAACTTCATGCTCGAACTAGATCGCGTCAACGAGATCGTGGCGCGCTTCAAGACGCGACCACGCAAGTTCGTCACCGAAGAGAACTCGATTGCCGTCAAGAAGTACAAGGCGAACTGGGTTCCGAAGGCTTGGGCGCTGACGCCGGAAGAGATTGACGCGATCGATGCCCAGTTCGTGGCCGACATCAAGCAGGCGTTTGCGTCCCGGAGCAAGTCCCTGCTGCCGCTCCAGCGCGACCGCGTCATGTTTCACCTCTCGATCCACTTCGCCTTGCGCGTTTCCGAGTTGGTGACGGTCGAGCTTCCGGCGTTCCAGCCCAGCCACGATCCCAAGCTGGCTCACTTCGGAAATTTCGGCACGCTCACGATCACCGGCAAAAACGACGTGACCGGCACCATCCCGATGCGGGAGCCGGAAGTCTTTGGTCTGCTGGAGTGGTACCTGTCCTCTGTCCGCCAGAAGATCCTGCTGCGTCGGAAAGACGCTGGCAACGGCCTGTGCGAGTTCGACGGACGGAAGTTCGTCACCTCACAGCTGCTGTTCCCCAGCGAGCGCGGCGGCGTGATCAACCCCCAGGCATTTCGCAAGCGCCTGAAGAAGATGGCGATGCGCGCTGGCGTGATCCGCAAGAAGCTCACACCGCATGTGCTGCGCCATACCGGGTGCACGCTCATGGTGCCGGTGTACTCGCCCGAAATCGCGCAGAAGTACATGCGCCACAAGAACCTGTTCACTACGCTCTACTACTACCACCCCACACCGCTGAACGCCGCGCACGAGGTCAACAGCGCCGTTGCCCTGTTCCGCGATGACGAGGAATGACGTGATACACGAGGTCCGACCATGAAGATCAAGCTCCGCAACCGACTCGAGGTTCTGATGAAGGACTCGGGCGTCAACAGCTTCGAGGAGATGGCCCAGCGCCTGACGCAGAATCAAGGCTGCAAGATCACTCGCACCGCACTGAGCCGGAAGTTTCGCGATCAGGATGTATCGCTCGCGCTTTCCATGATCGAAGCGATCTGCAACGAACTGCAGTGCCTGCCCGGCGACATTTTCGAGACCGAAGTGTCCGACGCTTCCGAGACGTTCGTGGAAGAGCTGCGCACGCGGCTGCAACCGTTCCGCTACGGCACGATCCGCCTGCAGAAGCCCGGGCCGGCGACTGAGATGGCTTCCGAGCCGACAGGAGAAGTCGCCTCAACGCCCGCCAAGAAGGCAAAGCCGGCGATGGATCTGGATGCAATCGCCGGTCCGCGGGTCTCGCATCTGCACGCCGGCAAGCTGAAGAAGTGAGTTGAGCCTTGGCCATTGCCTGCGCCCTGTGTCACAGCATCGGCCGCGGTGAACGCTGGCGTGCGCCACGTTTCTGCATGAGAACGCGGGTCGATCCGCCGGGCACCTGCTGGCTGCATTCCTCCAAGGAGGAACTGCGGTGGTGCGCTCAATCGATGGTCACCTCCATGCAGGGCGCGGAAAAGCGCAGCCTGTATCTCCAGCTGCTTCGGCGCGTCGGCGAAGCGTTCCAGCAAGACGATCTTGCGGTCGACAACCTGCTGGCGACGATATCGCCAGAGGCGAGGTCGATGCTGCTGAAGTACGGCTCCGCCGAGCTGCGGGCGGCGCTGTCCAAGCGCATCGCCGCGCTGCCGAACGCCGAGGTGCGGCCGGCCACGACCAGCGCACGGATTCCGGACGGATTGCCTCAGCCGCTCCTGGATGGCCTGCTGGCATTCGAGAAGCGATTGCAGGCACGTTACGAGACGCTGGTTGAGCGCGGGCACACGCGTTCGCACAAGTACGTCGCGGCCGCCATGAAGGTGCCCGTGCGACTGGCCGTCTTCCTCGCCGGGGAGGGCATCGAGCGCTGGGACATCGTCAGGAATCGCGACCTGGTCGCGTTCTTCCAGAAGAACCCCGCGGCTCCGCGTCAGCCCATCGAGCGTTTCCTTCAGTCCATGGAGGATCACCGCCCGTTCCGTGAGCGCCGCGGTCGACCGGCTGGCGGACGCAAGCGAATGCGTGACGCCAAGCGTCGCCCGCCGCCTCAGGTGCTGCGTCCCGAGATCCTGCTGCAGTTTCTCGCCGACGTGCGCGAGCGCTACAGCGTGCACGAGTATTTGCTCGCGTGGATGGTGTGCCGGCTGGGCATGATCGCCAGGCACGCCTACAGCATTACCCTGGACCGAATTCAATTGAACGACCGTGGTCGAATGGTCATCCGCCCGGCGCTCGTCTGGGTCGAAGTGCCTCAGCGAGTTGCCGACCAGTTTCGCAAGATCATCGAGCCCGTCGATCCGAGTTGGGGCAAGGTCGACCCCGAGTCGCTTCGCTTCGTCACGCTGTTCGACCACTACATCACCGACCTCGACGAGTTCACAGCAAAGGTACTGCAGGGTCGTACGCGCCTGCTGCGCGCATCGGCCATCTTTGCGGCAATGCTCGACGGTCATCTGGATCGCGTGACCCTGCGCCACACCATGGGCGTGTCGATGCCCACGATCCTGCAGCTTGAGCGCCTGTTGTCCGTAGACCTCCATCGGCGGCTGGATCCCAGCTTGGTGGAGGCCCGAAATGCGCACATCACGGGGCACGTCGATGACTGACCGCCGCTGGTTCGTGTACTTGGTGGAGTGCCGGACCCGTCGTATCTATACCGGGGTCACGCCCGATCTCGTGAACCGGATGAATGCACATCGGCGCGGACGCGGTGCGGCGTTCACGCGGATCAATCCGCCGGAGCGGCTGCTCGCCGCGAAGCCGTTCGAGAATCGCAGCGAAGCGCAGCAGGTGGAAGCCCAAGTAAAGCGCCTTCCCGCGGCCCACAAGCGATTTCTGGCGGCGGAGTGGTCAAAGGAGCACCCGGTCGACGAGCGCGCCCAGGAAGCGCTTGCGCTCGGTCAGGGCTAGGTAGGCAGCCACCTGCTCGTCGATCGTGACGTTGCCTACGGTGTCGTCGTAGGTAGTCGCCGAGAGGATCGCCCAGTCCGGCATCGACATAATCCGCTCCACCATGGCGCCGCAATAGCGGGCATTGACCAGCTTCTGGAACGGGTGAAAGGAAGGGAAGTCGTCCCGCGCCAGCCATTCCAGAGATTGGTCAACGGTCGGGCGACAGGCGAGCAGCGACGATCCTTGGTCAAGCGCAAACATCACCCCTCGGTCCTGGGCGCCCAGATCGGCCTTGAAGTTGAGAGCGCGGTCTTCGTTGCCGATCCACAGGTCGAACACCGCGAGGTCAGCGGTCTCCTTGGGATACTTCTGCGCCAGCAGCGTCATGGCCCTGGCATGACCGGCGTGCCGGTACATGCCGTCGGGCAACGGCGGCGCGTCATCAGGATCGTTGTCGGGATCGTGTCGGTCATCGTCCGTGAAGTCGTACACGTCCAGTCCGACCTCGGCGGCGCGCAGCGCGGCAAAGCGCAGGCGGGCGTCCGAGGCCGACGCCCGCGCCGGCACGCCGACCAGAACGGGAATCCCCAGAAAGAGCGCCAAGCGGTTCGCCACCAGCTCGGCGTAGACCTGCGACTGCGCAGCCTCGTGGTCGCACTTCAGCACAGCGGACAGCTGCCCGTCCTCGGCGCCGGTCGTGCTCCGTGCGTTGGGCGTCGCGGCGCCCGTGATTTCGTAGCAGAGAATAGGCACGGCGGCTTACGGGTGCTCGAAGGCCCAGCTATCGGCCAGCAGCTCGGCCTGCGCAATCACTTTGTCAGTGGCGTCAGGTTGCGCATCCGGCGGGTACTTGTGCTTGGCCAGCAGCACTTTGACCATGGCCAGCATCCTTGCACGCGACGACTTGCGGTTCTGCCAGTTGATCGTCGCCGACTTGCGCAGCTTGTCGGTCAGCTCCTGCGCCAGTGCGCGCAGTACCGGGTGGCCCATCTCGCGCACGGCGGATTCGTTCTCGCATAGCGCCTGATAGAAGGCGAACTCCTCCTCGGTCAGGCCTTCCGGTGGCTTGGCGGCGTTGATCTCCTTGGCGAGCTTGATCAGTTCCTCGATCACCTCCACCGTGGTCAACGCGCGGTTCTGGTATTTGGCGATCGCCTCTTCGAGCTTCTGGGTGAACTCCTTGGCCTGCATGGCGTTCTTCTGGCCACGCGCCTTCACCTGGTCGGCGATCAGTCGCTCCAGCAGTTCGGCGGCCAGGTTCTTGGTCGGCATCTTCTGGATCTGGGCGAGGAACTGTTCGTCCAGCAGCGAGATGTCCGGCTTGCCGAGGCCCAGTGTGCCGAAGACGTCTTTCACGCCCTCGACCAACACGCCCTTGGCGACGAGCTGACGAAGCGCCGCTTCTTTTTCGAGCCGCGATCGCGACTCACCGGCACGCGTCAGCTTGATCAGACACACTCGCACCGCCTGGAAGAACGCGATCTCCTCGCGCACCTCCATCGCCGCGCTTCGGGTGCCGGACAGCGACTGCGCCTTGGTCAACTTCAGCACCTGGTCGAGGAAGGTGCGCACGCCGCGATTGCGGCCCTTGTCGTCCGGCTCGGGGTCGACCTGCAGGACGTGCTCCATCGCCGGCCCCAGCAGGGCAAGTGCGCGCTTGGGGTCAGCGAAGCCGGCGTAGTCGAAGCCGTGGAAGAACTCGCGGCGGATCACGTCCAGCGTGTCGAGCAGGATGCGCAGCGCCTCACCTGAGGTGTCGACCGGCTCGCGCTCCTGCCCAGCGTCTCGGGTGTACTGGCGGATGGCCTTCTTCAGCTCCTCGCCAATGCCGATGTAGTCGACGATCAGCCCGCCGGGCTTGTCCTTCCAGATGCGATTGGTGCGGGCGATTGCCTGCATCAGCCCGTGGCCCTGCATGGGCTTGTCGACATAGAGCGTGTGGACCGGTGGCGCGTCGAAACCGGTTAGCCACATGTCGCGAACAATCACCAGGTCGAGGGGGTCGTCCGCGTCCTTGAAGCGCTTCTCCAACAGCTTGGCGCCCGAGCGGTCGGTCCGATGCTGCTGGTAGTGCGAAGGGTCAGACGAGTTGCTGGTCATCACGATCTTCAGTCGACCCTTGGCGATATCCGGGTCGCCCCACGCGGGCCGCAGCTTCACGAGCTCGTCGAACAGCCGCACGGCCGCCTCGCGTGAGACCGCCACGATCATCGC
Source organism: Dokdonella sp. (assembly GCF_019634775.1). NCBI lineage: Bacteria > Pseudomonadati > Pseudomonadota > Gammaproteobacteria > Lysobacterales > Rhodanobacteraceae > Dokdonella > Dokdonella sp. The sequence goes on along the minus strand of NZ_JAHCAS010000002.1, from coordinate 5,873 downwards.
CTTGCCCTCGATCTGCTCCTTGCGCGCTTCCCAGTGGGCGACCAGATCGGCGGCCAGGGTCGCCAGACGACCATCCGCCATCGCCAAGGCCTCGAGCCGGGTCAGCCGACTGACCGTCTGGCCCTGCTCCTGTTCGTCCTCGTCCTCGGTCGCCTCCAGGAACTCGTCCATGAGCGCCTGCTTCTCGGCCTCATTGAAGCGAAGCTCGATGATCCGGCTCTCGTAGCTGACTGGCACCACCGCCTCGTCTTCCTGCGCGGCGATCATGTCGTAGACGTCGACGTAGGTGCCGAACACTGCCTCGGTATCGCGGTCGTCCAGGCTGACGGGCGTGCCGGTCATGCCCAGGTAGATCGCGTTCGGCAGCGCGTCGCGCATGTACTTTGCGAGGCCGTATTTGGTCTGGCCCGTCTTTGTGTCGAGGTCGGCCCTGAAGCCGTACTGCGTGCGATGGGCCTCGTCGGCGATCACGATGACGTTGCTGCGCTCGCACAGCACCGGCACCGAAGTCTGGCCACGCTCGGGCGCGAACTTGTTGATGGTGGTGAAGAACACGCCGCCGGCTTCCACGGCCGTGAGCTGCTCGCGCAGGTCGTCGCGGCTGTTGGCCTGCACCGGCGTGGCACGGATCGACCAGCGGCAGTCGGCAAAGGTCTCGAACAACTGGCCGTCCAGGTCTTTGCGGTCGGTGACCAGCACGACGGTCGGGTTCGCGAACTCGGATCGCTCGCGCAGGGCCATCACGTAGAACAAGGCGAGCAGCGACTTGCCCGAGCCCTGGGTGAACCAGATCACGCCGCCCTTGCCGTCTTTGCGATGGGTCAGGGCGTCGACAGCTCGTTGCACCGCTTTCTTCACGCCGTGGTACTGATGCCACTGCGCGATGATCTTGAAGCTAGCTCCGCCGTCGCTGCCGCCAAAGGCCACGAACCCGCGGAAGAAATCGAGCAGGGTGCGCGGCTCCATCAGGCCGCGCATCAGCGACTCCAGCTCCAACATGCCCTTGGCGGCCTTTTCGCCGCCCACCAGGCGCCAACGGGAATGACGGCTCAGATCAGCGCTGAGCGAGCCGTAGCGGGCTACGGTGCCGTCAGAGATGACGTTCAGCAGGTTGTAGGCGAACAGCTGCGGGATATCGGCCTTGTATGTCTGAATCTGGTTGTACGCCTTCTCGTAGTCGGCATTCGGATCGGCCGGGTTCTTCAGCTCAATCACTACCAGCGGCAGTCCATTGACGAACAGCACCAGGTCGGGCCGGCGGAGCTTCTGGCCGTGTACGGTGAACTGCTGGACCGCGAGTAGGTCGTTGGGGCCATCGAAGTCGATCACCGGCACGCGCAGCACGCTGCGTCGCCCGTCTGACTCGATGCGTTCCAGCGGCACCCCATTGCGCAGCCAGTCGTACATCTCGCGGTTGCCGTCGACCAGCGACTGCGAGCCGTAGCTCGCGACCTTGGCAACGACCTCGTCCACTTCGGACGGCGACAGATCAGGCGCAAGCCGCAACACCGCGTCACGCAAGCGCGGCGTCAGCACGACATCGGCGTAGCGTTCTCTTGCAGCCAGCTCCCCACCCGGCGATACCGCGTCGCCATGCAGGCATTCCCAACCCAGACCGGCTAGCCAGTCGAGACAGACGGCCTCGAGATGGTCCTCTTTCATTCGTCTGCCCCAAGTCGCAACTTCAGTGCATCAACCATGGGCGTTGGGATCAAAGGCTGCTCAGCCATCCGTTCGACCTCCCAAGCACTGGCCGACAAAACCCGGCTCATCGATTCATCTGCCCCCATCACAACGCCGAACCACCGCTCGCGGTCCATGACCACGCGGAATAGCTTCTCATCCTGGCAGCCTTCGACATAGGGCAGGTACACCTTGATGGAGCGACCGCTACGCTCGGCCTTCGATCCGAGACGGTCAATGCGGCCGGTGCGCTGCTCCAGCGAGCTGGGATTCCAGTCCAGATCGTGGTGAATCACGTGGCGGCAATTGAGGTGCAAGTCCACCCCCTCAGCCATCACGCTGCTGGCGATCAGGATCTCCGGGTAGAAGGGTGTGTTGAAGGTCAGCATGATGCGATCCCGGGTCTGATCCCGAGTGTCGCCGTAGACGCGGCGGACGTTCGCCACCAGACGCGACCGCTCACCGACTTGGGCTTCGTCCTCACCAAAGGAGGCTTCAACTTCGGCCCCTGCATGAGCGCCCGTCTGAATCTTGGAAAGCGCGTCCAGGTAGGCGTCCCGCTCCTCAGTACCGCAGCGCACGGCGAGAAAATCGAGGAACTTCCGAAGCACCTCGCGAAGACTCTGGCCCGAGGCATCCGGGCTGTCGAACATCGAGTCGATCCATCCGGCAGGAATCTTGTCCACCGCAAGGTCCGCGAATCGCACGAGAAACGTCGGCGTACGAAGAAAGCGAAGGACGATGTCGTGGATGGAGGCGCGTCTTGGCGGTTCCTGCAGTTCCGGATAGCAGGCCAACATCGCGTCGATCAGCTCGATCACATCCGTCGCCCGATCCCTGTCGAGTCGGTCGATGAATCGCCGCATGGCAGCGGTCACTTCACCCCGTGGGCAACCCAGCTGCTTGGCGGCGCGTGCTTCGATCTCCTCAATCATCGCCTCCGACAAGTACCGATGCAGTGCTCGACCCGTCTGTCGGTAGTGACAGAAGATCAGGACCTTCTCTCCGCGTCGCCAAAGCGCCATCGCAAGGTCGATGGTGGCGCTCACCTTGGGATGCAGGGCGCGTCCGCGTGTTCCGATGGCCTGCACGGACTCTCGCAGTCGGGCCAAGTGCCAGCTGCCAGACACTTGACCTTCTGCCTCCGCATCCTCCGGGGCGACGGTGTCTGCCTCGCGCCGCGTTTCGGTCAGGGCTTCATAACTCGATGCTATGCCGTCCCCAAAAACACGGTGAGCGCAGCCCAAGGTACCCAGACGTGCAGCCAGCAGGAAAGGCAGCGCATTGGATGCTGTAACGCGAAGCCCTCCGGTCAACACAGTCGCACCAGTCTGCAGCTCGGACACGACCGCTGCGCCTTCGACACGCTCCCGGCGAGGAACCCGATCAAAAGGTGGCGGCAGGCAGAGTGAGCGAGAACTGCGCAGCACCCATTCACGCAGCCGTTGCTCCGCGAATCGAATCGCCGCGCGAGCTTCGCGGTACGCGAGCATCACGCCGCGCACGCGCTCGTTGGCGACCGAAGAGCACTCAGTGTTCTCGGCGCGCTCACCTTCGGTCCACCAGGTCTCCCCATAGGTGCTGATCGCCTCGTCGAGGTCCGGTATGAGCAGCCGCTTCCAGGCGCGCTCGAGGCGTTCCGTGGAGAGTTGCATGGCATCCAGCTTGGCCCGCAGATCGCGGATTGTCGCCACGAAGGCCTCGCGTCCCATGGCTGCCGCACGGCTTTCGTCCCACGCCACAGCTTCAAAGCGGGACAGCACGTTGCACAGCTCGGCATGCCCGAGCTGGAACGGTGTGGCCGTCAGAAACAGCATCCTCTCGAAACGATGCGCGAGCTGGCCACTGGCTGCGTCAAGTCCCTCCCTGTGCTGGGCCAGCAACTGGGCAAGCTGCGTGCCCCCATGACGGGCGCGATGTGCCTCGTCCAGTACGAGCAGCGGGAGCGCCAGGCTCATCTTCCGAAGCACCTGACGCCAGATCGGGGGCAGCACGCCGTCGCTCGCGTTGTTCAGCGCATTGCGGGCAGCGCGCAGGCGATCATTCAGGTATTTCGAACCTCGCGCTGGAATGACTTCGAGTACGCGGGTGTACACGTCGCTCAAGTCGAGTCTCTCGACGGTCTCGACGAACAGTTGTGGCACCGGGTCATCGTCAGACTCGCTGAGCAGGCCCTGCTTGACGATGTGCCGCTTCCAATCAGCGGTCGGCGACTTCAGCAACCTGAGCACAAGGTCCTCGGTGACCCGAGGCCCCATGCGGAGCACCTTGGAGGCATAGCGCGCCAATCGCTCCCGCAGTTGGTCGGCACCATGGCGGCCCTTGATGGCAGCCTGAAGCAAGGCCAGCTTGGCCCAGTTGTCTGCGAGGCGACCCTGCAGTGCGCCGTGTGCCAGTACGATGACGGTGGCGGGCTCTCGTTCCTCCGGATCATCGAGCAGCTTCAGAAACTCGATTCCGGTTTCCGCAACCTTCACCCGGAATCGGGCGCGCTCCTCATCCTCGCGCAAGCATTCGCTGCGGAACGTGCCGCTGTCGCGCTCCCATTTCCTCACCACGCCGCGCGGCACCATGATCACGACGGGCCGGCTCGGGTCGCGGACCACGAACGACGCCGCTACCGCGAGCGCCACGAAGGTCTTTCCCATGCCTACTTCGTCGCCTAGGATCACACCGGGCTGGGTCCTGAAGCGTTCGAGGATGACTTGGGCCGAGCGCGCCTGCCGCTTGGCATCAGCTTCCGAAAGCCGTCCTTCCACATGCAGATTCAAGGAATCAGGCAGCTTCATCTTGCCCCTCCGCCAGCGAGACGTAGCTCCGTAGGGACTCGGACGCGCCGTCGAGTGCGTGATGCAGACGCGCGCGCTGCTCCTTGACAAAGGCATCCAGTCGGGCCTGCAGCGCGGGGTCGACCTCGCGCCCCGCCGCGTCCTTCAATCGCAGGCCTTCCAGCTCCTGGGTCAATTCGCAGAGCAGGAAGGGGTTCAGCCGAGATACGTGTAAAAATACCCCATAGAGTCTGATTTCGTCTTTTGAATCATTGAGTTGCCGGATTTTTTCGCGCGTCCGAACTATCCACGTGATCGGGTCGTAATTGCGCCAGCAACTGCTCCAACGTGTCCAGGCGCACACTAGCCCGCAGTGCGTCGGCTTCGGCCTGTTCGCGACGTTCCCGCTCCTTCGTTAGATCGGCGCGAGCGCTGGCCAACTCCGTCCGTACGGCTTCGAGGGTCTGGGTATCTTGCGCCCAGCGCGTCTGCAGGGCCTGGTGCTCGGTAGCCGTGAGCCGCAGCGCGTCCAGTTCCTTCCGCTGATCGTCCGCGCCATGCCGGACCTGCGCCAGCTCCCGCTCCAGCCGACTGTGGCGCTCTAGCCACTGCCCATTGTCGCGGTTGAGCTGCACCAACTCGTGGTTCTTGGCGGTCAACGCCTCATTGGCCTGTCGCAGCGCGACCTGCAGTTCCTGCACCTGGTGCTCATGCCGGCGCTGCTCCTGCTCGCGCTGCTCCTTGACCGACGTCCGGTAGTGCTCCAGCGCCTCGCGGGCGTGCTGGTGCTTCTGCTCCAGCGACTGCACGTGGCTCTCGTGCTCGGCCAGGCGGGTGGTCAGGCCGGCGATGCGTTCGCCGAGCTGCGCGACCTCCGTCATCCGTTCGGCCAGCGCCTGCTGAGTGGCGGCGCGCGCGGTCTTTTCCTCATGCAACGCGGTTTCAGCGCGCTGGAGCTGTGCACTCAGGGCGGCCGATTCTTGCTGGGCGCGCTCCAGCGCCTGGCCGCGCTCTTGCAGCTGCGCCTCGAAGCGCTGCCGGGCCTCGGCGACGACGGCCTCGGCCTCTTCGTGCAGGCGCCCGGCGAGCCGGCCGACCAGATCCTGTAGCGCGTCGCTGACCGCTACCTTGGCGCCCAGGCCTTGCCCTTCCTCTTCTTCCAGCTCTTTCAGGTAGCGGTGGATGGTGGTCTTGGAGCCGGTGTTGCCCAGCGCCACCCGCACCGCGTCCACCGACGGGTGCTTGCCCTGCGCCCGCAGCGCATCGCGAGCCTTCTGCACGTCGCTCTTGTACAACCCGCCACGGGCCATGGCCGTCCCCTCGGATGATTTCGTAATGTATTACATATCACGTAATTACATACCAATCAAGCTTGGAGACGGCCATGAATTAGGCGATAAATTAAGACGGGATAATAGTGGT